>NZ_JAKRFC010000001.1:0-614469 GCF_022348205.1 Epibacterium sp. MM17-32
GTCCTCGGGCTTCTCTCGTTTGCCTGCCATCTCGTCGTCCTCCTGAAAACGGGATATTCCTATCCCAAAAGGTGGACCACTTCAGTGGGGGCACCCCAGCGTTCCTACTTCGGACAAATAGCATTGTGTAGCAAACAAAAGGTCACTGGCCATGAAAGGTTCCGTTCGCCGTTGAACCTTTCATGACAATCCTCTTGTGGGTCATGCTCTTTCAGAGCGCAGCCAAATTGACCAGCGCCCAAACCGTAGAAGGATATGCCCTGCGAAGAAACAGTGCAGTGGCGGCAGCGTGTTGCTCTCACGGCTAGAAAATTCCCCTTAACTCCTTAATAAAGATTGATATCTCGGATTTTGAATTTAACCTTGTGGTACTTCAAAAACTGTGAGATCGAACCATGCACGCCCCCTTCGACCTGATGGTGGATATCACCGAAGCGCCTTCTCTTGATGCAAAGTATGAAATTTTTTCGAGCTTCATCGAGGCGGAGTATGGCTACATCGGTGTCAACTACGTCCTTTTCACAGATACGCGGTCGCTACAGGGCATTCACAGCAACCATGTCTCAAAACGGTCGGGTCTCCCCGATGAATGGCGTGAGATCTATCAGCGAAACAACTATGCTCGGGACGACCTTGGCATGCGGATGGGTGCTTTGGCCCATCAACCCATACTCCAATCGAGCTTTTACCGTCTATTGCAGGAGGAGAAGCTGCCCCCAAATTTAGCCCGTGTGGTGGGCGGGGTACGCGATTTCGTGTCCTCTGGAGTGGTAATCCCACTTGAGGCCAATGGTGTCAGAGCAGTCGTGGGACTTTATGATACCTCAGGAAAAATTGCCAACCATGACGCGCGTTTTGAAAGGGACAGGACGATCATCCAAACGCTCGCAACTCATCTTCACATGTGCAGTGATTGGTCGGACGACATAATAGTCCAGATGGGCTTGAGTGAAATGAACCTGAAGGTGCTGCGCCTAAAAGCGCAAGGCTTGCGGGTGAAGGAAATCCTATATGAAATCAAGCGGGACAATCCCAAAACTGTTGATAATCACATGCAACGCATCCGCAAGGCTTTGGGTACACGCAACGACATGGAAACTATTCAGCGTGCGGCAAAGCTTGGGTTGCTCCAAGAGGATAGCCTGCACGCTTACCAGGTTAGCCCCCAGTTATATGACGCGCTGAGGCTACGGTGAAATCGGATCGGGACACCGTTTGTGTCAGAGATTTCATGAATCTCTCCACTGGAATGCCAAAGGTCCTGTTGGGGCTGTGAGTCGATCGGTGTGCCTTAGGGGGCATGACGTGCAGCACAATCGCCGCGTCGGAGCTGGTCTTTGGGAGACAGCGACCGAAGGTCCGGAACGTGCTGGCAGCCTCCTTGTGCCTGCCGCGGTGTCTGCCACGCGCGGCGCACGACAGCCCCGCATATCTCCGGGCGCCGAACGGGCGACCACGTCCGCGTACGGGCGTTGCTGCGCGACAATCGTTTCTTCACCTCTTTGACGTAGGAGTAACGGTAGCAAGCAGAGGGTGACGACATTGACTGATTTAGAAAAGTGTAAGGCTTGTCGCAACGGTAAGGGGTTTGAGATCCCCATTTCGATGGCGTTTCAGCCGATCGTTTCGCTCGGGGCTGGCAAGGTTTTTGCCTATGAGGCTCTTGTGCGGGGACAAGACGGGTCCGGCGCCGGGCAAGTGTTCGAACAGGTAAACGAAGACAACCTCTATGCCTTCGATCAGACATGTCGAAAAACCGCGATCGAACATGCCAGCCGCCTGGACCTCGGGGACAGCGGGGCGCTTCTTTCGATCAATTTCCTGCCCAACGCGGTCTACGATCCAAATGCTTGCATTCGACTGACGTTGGAAACAGCTAAAAAGACAGGCTTTCCGCTTACTCAGATCATGTTTGAGTTCACCGAAGTCGAACGGATTTCCGTACCGCATCTTCTCAATATTCTCAGCACGTATCGCCGCCTCGGTTTCCTGACAGCAATTGACGATTTTGGGTCAGGCTATGCCGGCCTCGACCTGCTGTCGCGCTTCCAGCCCGATGTGGTGAAGCTCGATGCCGGTCTGATCAGAGACATTGACGACTCAAGCGTCAAACAAACCATTGTTCGGCACGTGGTCAGGATGTTGGAGCAGCTTGGTATCATCGTCGTCGCTGAAGGTATCGAGACAGAGGGAGAGTTCTCCTGTCTCTACGACCTGGGCATCGACTTGATGCAGGGCTGGCTGTTCGCCAAGCCAGGTTTTGAAAGCCTGCCCGGAGTAAAATGGCCGCAAGCCCTTGTGGAGCCGCTGAATAGCCGCCCGGCATGATTTACCCGCTGTAACGCCCATCCAGCGCTATCACATTTCACAGAAAACTGCGGGGGTTGCGCCGCGTCGCATGTGGCAGGTTGCACGCGCTATTGCGTCGCGCGGGTGCGTCGTTCCTCGGCAGAAATGGCTTCGGCCAGATGCAGGAAACTTGCCGGGTTGCCGCTCGACACGCGCCAGGCCAGGCCGACCTGCCGGTCGAGGCCGGGTTTCAGGGCGACGACGCTGACATCCCCTTTGCGGTTGTCGATTTCCGATTGCGTGTAGGATCGCGGCATCAACGTCACCCCCATGCCGAGCGCAACCATCTGCCGGATCGCGTCCAAGCTGGTCCCGTCGATGTCATCCCGCATTCGGGCGCCGACTGATTGCGCCAAGGTCTCGACCTGTTGGCGCAGCGAATAGGCCGGGTTCAGGCTCAGAAGCTGCTCCTGCTCCAGCTCGCGCCTGTGCACCGTGCCAGCGTCAGCCAGCGGGTGGTCGCGCGGCACCACCAGATGCAATGGTTCCCGGAACATGGGGTGAAAGCAGATGTCATCCCGCAGGATTGGCGCCTGGGTGAGGATCAGGTCATGTTTGCCTGCGGCAAGGTCGTCCAGCAGGTCGCGCGAAGGGCCGTCCCGGATGATCAGTTTGAACTCCGGATAGGTTTCATGCAGGCGCTTCAGAACCAGCGGCAGGATATAGGGGCCGATGGTCGGCGACGACCCCAGTCGCAGGGTGCCGGTCAGGGTGTCATGCCGTGTTGCCGAGGCATTCACCAGCAGGTCGCAATCCGCAAGAATGCGTTCCGCCTTGGCGGCGATGTCGCGGCCGGCTGCGGTCAGGATCAGCCCGTTGCGCCGCCGTTCGACCAGCGATGTTCCGACGATCTCCTCCAGCGCTGCGATCTGCAGGCTGAGCGAGGGTTGGCTGATGCCCAGCTGTCGCGCGGCGCGGCGATACTGTAGGGCGCGGCTCAGGACCACAAAATAGCGCAGGTGGCGCAAGCTGAGTTCAGGCATTCCGCCCTCCTGAATGTGGGGCCATTAGAATAGGTAATTCCTATGCTAATCCATATTAGAATTGTATTGCTTGTGGTCAATGCCCTCCCCACATGACCCGTACCTGCACAACAAGCACGCAGGATTGTTCGGTAAATAGGAGGTTCGAGATGAAAGACAGCCCCAAGGTCAAAGCGTTTTCCTTGGAGGTTCGGTTGACGAAACTGCGCCTGAAGCACCAAACGCTCAAAGCGAGGATCGCGCGTGAAATGAAACGCCCGTCCCCCTGCAGTGCGAGCCTGCAGATGCTGAAACGTCAGCGCTTGCGGATCAAGGACGAGATCGTCAGCTGCGCCAAACGGCTGCACTCTCTGGGGCATACCACCTTGGCCCAGCGAGAATGGATATAGGGAGCCGCCGATGTTTCTGATGATCCCTCTCGCCCACACGACGTCGCCGCATTGGCACAGCGGCGACCTCGACGATATGCGCCGTGCCATTCTGGACGAGGATGAAGACTGCGACGGACCCGACGGAGGCTGTCCCGATGTCATCCCCTTGACCGTTGCGTCAAGGTCCAGAACCTAGCCGGCTGCCGCTCCCCTCACGGACATGGGAGCAGGGACCCCTGATCACCGTCGCCGCGTTCGCGGGCGGTGATCGGGGGTATCACCGTTCCTCCGAAACACGACAGCGCGCGCCCCTCTCGGGCTTCAGCCGCGCAGGCGGGGGGCGTGTTGCGCAATCAGGCAGGTGCAATGGCGCGTTCAATAGTGGCCACGTCGATCCGTGACATCTGCATCATGGCCTCAAAGGCCCGTTGCGCGGGGGCGCCTCCGGTCTCCATCGCCTCCATCAGCACCCGTGGGGTGATTTGCCAGGAAATGCCCCAGCGATCACGGCACCAACCGCAGGCGCTCTCTTCGCCGCCATTGGTGACAATGGCGTCCCAGTAACGGTCGGTTTCCGCCTGATCTTCGGTCGAGACCTGAAAGGAAAACGCCTCGCTATGGGAAAAGCGGGTGCCACCGTTCAAGCCAAGGCAGGGGAGGCCCAAGACGGTGAAGGACACGGTCAGCACCGTGCCCGCCGTACCCCCCGGATAATCGGCGGGCGCGCGCTTGACCGCGTGCACCGCGCTGTCGGGAAAGGTCTCGGCATAGAACCGTGCGGCGGCTTCAGCCTCGGTCTCATACCAGAGACAGATGGTGTTCTTTGCAAGTGGCAAGGTGGGACCTCCTGTTGTGAGGGTCTGGCATGGTGCGCTGTCAAAGCGGGCGCGCGGGGCAGGGGCGTCAACTGCGCGCGCTGCAATCGAGCAGGGGCTCAAACCCGCCCCACATCATGCGCATGCCGTCAAAGGGCATGTCGGGAATGTCGGGGGCATCCTGTTTTTCGTCCATCAGCTTGATGGCCTGCAAATAGGTCTCCCGGTCGGGCCAGGTGGTCCAGCCGATGACCGGAACCTCACCGTCTTGTGCCTTGGTCGCACGGAAGAAATCGGTCTGTTTGCCCTTGGGGATATCGGTGCCCCAGGCTTCGGTGATGCTGCTGGCACCGCCGCTTTGGAACATCTGCCAGATCGGTTCGATCATGGCCTCATACTGCGATTTGTTGTCTTCGGGCACGGCGAGCAGGAAACCCTGATAATAGCCGGTGTCGGGCGTGTCGCCGGCAGAAAAGAGCGGGGAGAAGCCGCCAAATATCATGCGAGAGCCATCAAAGGGCATCTCCAGCAGATCTTTCATGGCGGGGTCGTTTTCCATCTTCTGCCAGGAGGCATCCGCGGTCGCCTTGTCGGGCCATTCCATCCAGGAAAACACCACCGTTTCATCGTCTTGTGCGGCCACGGCCTGATAGAAATCGGTGACTTTTCCAGTTGGCACATCGCTGCCCCAGGTCTCCACCATGCGCAAGGCACCATAGGAGCGAAACAGCGGCCAGGCGGCCTTGGCATGGTGCAGGTACTTGTCCTTGTTGGCGGTTGGAACGGCTGCCACGGCACCTGTGAAATAACTCATGATGTATCACCTCGCAAAAAAGAACGGGCAGGCGCATCCCTGCTTGCAGCATCAGCGTGCCAGCGGTAGTATGAAAAAACAACTGAAAGTACCAAAAGGTGACTAAGCAGGCAAAACCCAAACGACCGCGCTACGACGAAGGCTGCCTTGCGGCGCATGCGCTGAACCTGATTGGCGACCGCTGGGCGTTGCTTGTGGTGCGCGAATTGATGTTCACGCCCAAACGGTTCCAGATGATCCGCGCCGGTCTGCCGGGGATCACCGCGAGCGTGCTCACCGGGCGTTTGACGCAACTGGCGGAGATCGGCGTGGTGCTGCATGACACCCGGCTTGGGGTCTATTCCCTGAGCGGGCAGGGGCGGGGCCTACTGCCGGTGCTGGAATCCCTGTGCTGCTGGGCGCTGATGATGCCGGGACATGACCCTTCGCGATTCATCAGCCCGTCTGCCCTGATGATCTCCATGGGGGTGAATCTGATCCGGGAACGCGCCACGGGGCGCCGCCTGACTGCAGGCTTTGATTTCACCGATGAGGCGTTTGAGATGCGTCTGGACGGCGCGGCTCTTGAAACCCGCTTTGTGATCCCGCCGCAGGCCCCGTTTGTGATCACGGGGACGGGGAACACAATGGCGGCTGCGGTCTACGGTGCAAGGCCGCTGCCGGACCTTGTGGCGGCCAATATGGTCACCGTCAGCGGCGACATGGCGGCGGCGCAGGAGTTTCTGGCACTGTTCCAGCTCGCAAAGACCTGATCGCGGGGTATTCTCGAGGATTTTCAGGCTCTTATTCAAAATAGCCATTTTTTTCAGTGGAAAGCCCGGAAAATGGCATTTCTGCGCTTGACGCCCCCCGCGACCTGCGAATATTACACCCCAACGTTCAGCCACGGTGCTGGACGCAACAGCAAGCGGTTGTAGCTCAGTTGGTTAGAGTGCCGGCCTGTCACGCCGGAGGTCGCGGGTTCGAGCCCCGTCAACCGCGCCACTGTTGCCCTGCCTGAAGGGCCTCTTAGGAGGATCAGGACCGTCCCGGAGGGAACACGCTGACCGAGGTCAGCAATGAAAGTGCGGTTGTAGCTCAGTTGGTTAGAGTACCGGCCTGTCACGCCGGGGGTCGCGGGTTCGAGCCCCGTCAACCGCGCCACTTTCACCCCGCCTGTGGGGGCCTGTCACAAGGCATCAGGACCGTCCCGGAGGGAGCCCGCTGGCCGAGGCCAGCACTGAAAATGCGCGGTTGTAGCTCAGTTGGTTAGAGTGCCGGCCTGTCACGCCGGAGGTCGCGGGTTCGAGCCCCGTCAACCGCGCCACTTTCACCCTTTTTTCCCTAAAGCTCTCAAAACACAGGCATTTGATGCCTCAAGGCGCGATCACTGCGGTTTTGCCTTTTCCTGTGCGGGCGCTGGCGACACAGTGGGGATCACCTCAGCCATCCGTTCACAGATGAGAGCCAGCCCATGTCTTTGCCAGAAAGCCCCCCTGAAACCCAACCCACGATCCGCGTGATTGCGATGCCGACCGACACCAACCCGGCGGGCGATATCTTTGGCGGCTGGTTGATGAGCCAGATGGACCTTGCCGCAGGCACAATCGCTGCGCGGGTGTCAAAGGGACGGGCCTCGACCGTATCGGTCGAAGAGATCCAGTTTCACCGCCCGGTTCTGGTCGGCGATGAGGTCTCGCTTTATGCGGAGATGCTAAAGATCGGGCGGACCTCGATGCGAATACGGGTCCGTGCGTGGCGGCGGGCCCGTCATCAGGAAGAGACCCAGCAGGTGACCGAAGCGATCTTTACCTTTGTGGCGCTGGATGACCACGCGCGCCCAAGGCCGGTGCTGCGCGCAGAGGAATAAGATCCGCGCTTATTTTAACGATCGTATCGTCCGATCATTAGGTTGGACAGCCCCCTCCCTAGGTTGGCGGCTGTCCTTATGGCTTAGACGGGGGCGCTGAGTGCCCCCGGAACGCTTTATGCCTGACTCAGCGCGTCCAGCACCCGCGCCCAGGAGCGGATGCCTTTATGAAAGCTCTCCAGGTCGTATTTCTCGTTCGGAGAGTGGATCGCGTCATCCTCATTGGCAAAGCCGATCAGCATTGCGTCCATTCCGAGGATCGACTTGAAATAGCCGGCCACCGGGATAGACCCGCCCATGCCGGAGAAAACCGCCTCGCGGTTCCATTCCTCGGTCAGCGCGCCACGGGCGGCTTCAAACTCGGGGCGGGTGGTGTCGATCACATAGGCAGGCGCCCCATCCAGATCGAGATCCCATTTCACGGTGCAATCCGTGGGCAGGCGATCCTCGACATGCTTGCGGATCTTCTTGCGCAGGTCTGTCGGGTCCATGTCACCCACCAGACGGCAGGTGATTTTGCAATGCGCCTCGGACGGAATCACTGTCTTGGTGCCCGCACCCTGATAGCCGCCCCAGAGACCGTTGATCTCCAGCGTCGGGCGGGCCCATTGCTGTTCCAGCACGGAATATTTCTTCTCGCCATGCGCTTCGGTGTAGCCGGCATTGGACAGGTAGTCTTTTTCGTCAAAGCCGCAGCCTTCCCACTGGCGCAGGATATCGGCGGGCACCTCATGCACGCCCTCATAAAACCCGTCCACGGCGACGGCACCGGTTTCGGGGTCGTGGAAAGAGGCGATGATGTGGGAGATCTCGCGCAGCGGGTTGAGGCCGGGGCCGCCGTAATGACCGGAATGCAGGTCGATCTTGGGGCCGATCAGGGTGAACTCATCCTTCATCATGCCGCGCAGTTGCGACGCCACCGACGGCACCCCGCGCGCCACCATCGACGTGTCGCAGATCAGCGCAATATCCGCCGACAGCTCTTCCTTGGCCGCATTGAGGAAGGGGATCAGTGAGGGCGAGCCGGATTCCTCTTCGCCCTCAAAGAAGAAGGTGATGCGGCAGGGCAGGGTGCCATGCACCGCCTGCCAGGCGCGGCAGGCCTCCACAAAGGTCATCAGCTGGCCCTTGTCATCCGATGCACCACGGCCCCGGATCACCGTGCCATTGGCGGTTTCTTCGAGCTTCGGCTCAAAGGGCGGCGTGTTCCACAGGTCCAGCGGATCTACCGGTTGCACGTCGTAATGGCCGTAAAACAGCAGATGCGGGCCGTCGGTGTTTTCTTCGCCCACATGGCCCACCACCATGGGGTGGCCCGGTGTTTCGCGCTTTTCGGCCTTGATGCCGATGGAATTCAGATCCTTCACCAGCCAGTCAGCGGCGGCGTCGCAGTCGGCCTTGTAGGCGGGGTCGGTGGAAATGGAGGGAATACGCAAAAGCTCCAGCAGCCGGTCGGTGGCGGCGGAAATATCGGAATCGATCTTATCGAGAACCGGGGTAAGGGACATGGGTCGCTCCTGAAAATAGTGCCTGCCCGCACCGGGCGCGATCACACATCGACAGGGCCGGGCGGGTCTCGGGGCGGAGCCTAGCAGTGCACTCTGACAAGGGCCAGTCGCACGATTGTATCAGAACATCGCGGGCGGTTTCCGGCGGGTGCGGGGCTTTTCAAACACCCCGTGCACGCAAAACCCGTTGCAGAACAAAGGTTTCCGATCCGCGACATCGCCCACCCCCTGCGGCGTTTTGCGCGCCGGGTGCATGGCGGCTTTGATGGTCGGCATGCTTGCCCGAAATCCAGAATGGTTCTAAAACCCCTGAAAGGTTTATTTGACCTGTATCAAGGATGGTGGGGGCCGTGACACTCTATCACGTTGATGAGGACAAGGGTGCCGGTTAGATACCGCGACAAGGATTGCGGCGGTTGCTGCCCCAGGGGGCAGGTCGGGATCAAGACGCAGCCAGGCCGGAGTGGCACCGGCAGACAGCTATGGAGATGACGGTGGACTATACCGCACAACTCGACGCAGCGATTGAACGCCTTCACGAGGAAGGCCGCTATCGGACGTTCATTGATATCGAACGCCGTCGCGGTCAGTTCCCGCATGCGGTCTGGACCCGCCCCGATGGCAGCGAGCAGGACATCACCGTCTGGTGCGGCAATGACTATCTTGGCATGGGCCAGCACCCGGTTGTGCTGAAGGCGATGCGCGAGGCGATCGACGCCACCGGTGCGGGCTCCGGCGGGACGCGCAATATCTCCGGCACCACGGTCTACCACAAGGAACTGGAACACGAGCTGGCCGATCTGCATGGCAAGGAGGCAGCGCTTCTGTTCACCTCCGCTTATATTGCCAATGACGCGACCCTGTCGACGCTGCCCAAGCTGCTGCCGGGGCTCATCATCTATTCCGACGCGCTGAACCATGCCTCGATGATCGAGGGCGTGCGCCGCAACGGCGGCGCCAAGCGGGTCTTCCGCCACAATGACGTCGCCCATCTGCGCGAGTTGCTGGAGGCCGACGATCCCGCCGCGCCCAAGCTCATCGCCTTTGAGAGCATCTATTCCATGGACGGCGATTTTGGCCCGATCGAGGAAATCTGCGATCTCGCCGATGAGTTCAACGCGCTGACCTATATCGACGAGGTGCATGCGGTGGGGATGTATGGCCCGCGCGGCGGTGGCGTGACCGAACGCGACAACCTCGCGCATCGCATCGACATCATCAACGGCACCCTCGCCAAGGCCTATGGCGTCATGGGTGGCTATATCGCGGCGTCGGAAAAGATGTGCGACGCGATCCGCTCCTATGCGCCGGGGTTCATCTTCACCACCTCGCTGGCGCCGTCGCTGGCGGCCGGGGCTGCGGCCTCCGTGCGCTATCTGAAGACCGCGCAGGAGCTGCGCGACAAACATCAGGAACAGGCGCGCATCCTGAAAACCCGGCTCAAGATGATGGGGCTTCCGATCATCGACCATGGCAGCCACATCGTGCCGGTGATGGTCGGCAACCCGGTGCACACCAAGAAACTGTCGGACATGCTGCTGGCGGATTACGGGATCTACGTGCAGCCGATCAATTTCCCCACCGTGCCGCGCGGCACTGAACGGCTGCGTTTCACGCCCTCTCCGGTGCATGGGGGCGGGGAAATGGATCACCTTGTACGTGCAATGGACAGTCTGTGGTCGCATTGTGCGCTAAATCGCGCCGAATTGGCCGGTTAATCCACAGCGAAGTGTTCTGTAAACGGAATCGTGTTATCGTTTCATCAATGAAACCTCGCTGACGAATCGGGAATCGGTTGATACAGCGGGGAATGTCGCAAAACGGCAGGTATCGATGGGACAGCAGGCATGATCGGGCGCCTTACGCAGCGCACATCCAAACGTCGTGAAGACACGTCAGAAGCCCCCCGCGGTTTTGACGATTTCGAGTTGCGACTTGGTGACATGATGCGCGGCGAGCGCGCCACCATGGGCAAATCGCTCCTGGACGTGCAGCGCGAGTTGCGGATCAAGGCCTCCTACATCGACGCCATCGAGAATTGCGACCCTTCCGTCTTTGACACGCCGGGCTTCATCGCCGGCTATGTCCGGTCCTATGCCCGCTATCTGGGCATGGATTCCGAACGCGCGTTTGAGGCCTTCTGCGCCGAAAGCGGCTTCTCCGTGGCCCATGGCATGTCGTCCGAGGCCTCCGTGCGCAAGCGCCAGGATCTGCCCGCCGCAAGTCCCAAAGGGTTGGGTGGCGATGCCTTTGCAACCTCCACGACCCCCTTTGTGCCTGTGTCCGACGGGATCTGGTCGCAGATCGAACCCCGGGCGATCGGGTCGTTGCTGGTGCTGTTCATGGTGATCGGATGCCTGGGCTACGGCGGCTGGCTGGTGCTGCGCGAGGTGCAGCAGGTGACCTTTGCGCCGGTCGACCAGACACCGGAGGTGCTGGCGGAGCTGGATCCGCTGGCCTCCGCGGCGCTCACCACAGCGGGGACAACCACAGAAGACCCCGCCGCAGAGGCGCTGGACCGTCTCTATCGCCCGCAGGCGCTGGATGTACCGGTGCTGGTGGCGCGCGATGCGCCGATTTCCACCCTCGATCCGCGCGCCCAGGGCAACTTTGCCGCGCCAG
This sequence comes from Epibacterium sp. MM17-32, assembly GCF_022348205.1. Classification (NCBI taxonomy): domain Bacteria; kingdom Pseudomonadati; phylum Pseudomonadota; class Alphaproteobacteria; order Rhodobacterales; family Roseobacteraceae; genus Epibacterium; species Epibacterium sp. MM17-32. The sequence goes on from NZ_JAKRFC010000001.1 coordinate 11,312, forward strand.
AGCAGCCGGGTGTTGTGCTGGCCGAGGCGAGATTGCCCGCAGATGCGGCGTCCGAAACGCAGGTGCCACAGGTGCTTGAACCGGAGACTCCCTCGGTCGAGATGCTGGCGGTGCGCCCTTCCTGGGTCCAGGTCAAGGCCGCCGACGGCAGCGTGATCTATGAAACCATCATGGAGCCGGGACAGACCTTCTCGGTGCCGCTGACCGAGGATGCGCCACGCCTGCGCACCGGCGAGAGCAGCGCCATCTACTTCGCGGTCAATGGCCAGCACTACGGCCCCGTTGGCGGCCGCGGGCAGGTGACCAAGAATGTGGTTCTGTCGCCGGATGCGCTGAGCGAACGCTTCCAGGTTGCAGATCTGGACGCCGAGCAGAACCAGGCCCTGGCCACCATGGTCGCCCAGTTGCGCGCCGCCACCCAGCCGGTGCCCGGCACCGATTGACCCGCGCCGTTTGTTGCGCGCGCACCGATCAACTCTTTGACCGAGGCCCCGGACAGCCATTGCAGGCCCCGGGGCCTCGGCCTATTTAAGGCGCAAGCGACACGCAGGACGAGGCAGCCCATGTCCATGAACCACATCCGCCCCTGGCGGAACATCGAACGCCGCAAGAGCCGCCAGATCCACGTGGGCAATGTGCCCATCGGGGGCGATGCGCCCATTGCGGTGCAGACGATGACCAACACATTGACCACCGATATCAAAGGCACCATCGCCCAGGTGCAGGCCGCCGCAGAGGCGGGCGCGGATATCGTGCGCGTGTCGGTGCCGGATGAACCCTCGGCCCGGGCGCTCAGGGAAATCGTCAAGGAAAGTCCGGTTCCGATCGTTGCCGACATTCATTTCCACTACAAACGTGGCATCGAGGCCGCCGAGGCGGGCGCTGCCTGCCTGCGCATCAACCCCGGCAATATCGGCGATGAAAAGCGTGTGGCCGAGGTCATCCGCGCCGCCCGCGACCACAATTGCTCGATCCGCATCGGGGTGAATGCGGGCAGCCTGGAAAAACACCTGCTGGAAAAATACGGCGAGCCCTGTCCCGATGCGATGGTCGAAAGCGGCATGGATCACATCAAGATCCTGCAAGATCACGATTTCCACGAGTTCAAGATCTCGGTAAAGGCGTCCGACGTCTTCATGTCCGCCGCCGCCTATCAGATGCTGGCGGAGGCCACCGATGCGCCCATTCACCTCGGCATCACCGAGGCCGGCGGGCTGATGTCCGGCACCATCAAATCCGCCATCGGCCTTGGCCAACTGTTGTGGATGGGCATCGGCGACACCCTGCGTGTCAGCCTCTCGGCGGACCCGGTCGAAGAGGTCAAGGTCGGCTTTGAAATCCTCAAATCCCTCGGGCTGCGGCACCGGGGTGTCAATATCATCTCCTGCCCGAGCTGCGCGCGGCAGGGCTTTGACGTCATCAAGACGGTCGAAACGCTGGAAGAACGGCTCGAACACATCAAGACCCCGATGAGCCTGTCGATCATCGGCTGCGTCGTGAACGGCCCCGGCGAGGCGCTGATGACTGATGTCGGCTTCACCGGCGGTGGCGCAGGCTCCGGCATGGTCTATCTGGCCGGCAAGGCCAGCCACAAGATGTCCAACGACCAGATGATCGACCACATTGTCGAAGAGGTCGAAAAGAAAGCCGCCGCACTCGATGCTGAGGCGGCGGCGGTGGAGCAGGCGGCAGAGTAATAGCCGCCCTTCATCTTTTCATAAATATCTCGGGGGTTTGGGGGCAGAGCCCCCATGTTCTCGGGAAATTGCCGGGACGCGCCGCCGCAGAGGTCACAGCGGTCGGGCGCGTCGACGGTCACATCCCTCAGCTGCGCCCGGCGCGGATCTCCTCGATCATGATCTGGATCTGATCGGCGGGCAGATAGCCCCGCAGCATGTCCTGTTCCAGCACAAAGGTCGGGGTGCCCGAAATCGACAGGGTCTGCGCCAGACGCCGGGTGCGTTGCAGCTGTTCTGTCACCTCCGGCGCGTCCATCTTGGCAAAGATCGCATCCGCATCCAGCGACAGCCCCTCGGCCATCCGCCGCATCGCCACCTCGTTGGGCTCGCCCTGAAAGGCGATCAGCGTATCATGGATGTCCTTGTAGGCGTCGTCCCCGGCCACCAGCCGGGTGGCGATGGCAAAGCGCGAGGACAGCACCGAGGCTTCGCCCAGAATGGGGAATTCCTTGATGACAAAGCGAATATTGTCATCCGCCGCCAGCAGCGCCTCGATCTCGGGCGCGGCCTTGCGGCAATAACCACACCGGTAGTCCATGAATTCCACCAGGGTGATGTCCCCCTCGGGGTTGCCGCCGACCCAGGAATAGCCGTCGTTCTGCAATTCCTGCAGGTTTGCGGCCACAAGCGCGTCGTCGCGGGCGGCATCGGCCTGGGCCTGCTGCTGTTCCAGCACATCCACCGCTTCGAGGATCACCTCGGGGTTTTCCAGCAGATAGCTGCGCACGGCGGCGCCAAAGGCCTCCTGCTCGGCGGGGCTCATATTGTCGAGGTCAAGCGCCCGGGCCGCCGGAGCGGTGAGAGAGAGCGCACAGGCCGCAATCATGGCCATGCGGGACGGGGCAATCATTTTCGTTTCCTTTTCTCGTCTTGTTCAAATGCGATCAGCACATCCTCGGCCCGTCGCCACGCGGGCGACCCTTTGGGCAGAATGGCCACCGCACGTTTTGCATGTGGGCCGGCGTCTTTCAGGCGCCCGCTCAGGGCATAGCGTTCGGCCGTGACCAGGGCGGCCATGCCGGTTTGTTTGGTCTGGGCATAGGCCAGGGACATATCGCGAAGCAAGGTTGCATTGCGAAAATCGAGACCACGGGCCTTTTCCATCGTGGCAAGTGCTGCCTTGGCATCTCCGGCCGCCAATTGCGCCCGTCCGAGACTGGCCAGGATCAGCGGTTCGTTCGGCGCCAATTGCGCGGCGGTGCGATAGGCGGCAACGGCGGCGCCCCAACGGCGGTTTTCATAAAGCATCTGGCCCCAGAGTTCGTGATAATAGGCATCCTGCGGGCGCGCGGCCAGCAGCGCCTGCATGGTCTTCTGCGCGCCGGAAAACGCGTGCTGGCGGTGTTGTGCAACCGCCAGGCGCATCCGCTTTACATCGGTAAACGCCTCGGACGTGGCCCGCCGTTTGGTCCAGCTGGGGGCGCGAGTAAAGGCGGAGAGTTTGCCCTGCACCCGCGCCAGCCAATAGGCGGCCTCGGGGCGGGTTGCGGGGCCTTCTCCGGCGCTCGCGACAAAGGCTTCGGCGGCGCGCATCCGGTCACGGGACAGCGGATGTGATCGCATGTAGGGGTCCTGCGAGGCGCGGCTCAGCACCTCTTGCCCGGCAAAGATCCGGTGCAGCTCGACCATGCCCCTGGGGTTGATCCCGGCGGCCGTCAGAAAGCCGATGGCGGACCGGTCGGCAGAGGCTTCCTCGGCGCGGGTGTGTGACAGGAAGCTGCGCAGGGCGGAGGATTGCGCGCCAATCGCCACGCCCGCGCCCGCGCGCCCGCCACCTGCCGCCGCCGCAAGCATGCCAAGCGCCGTCCCGAACCCCGCCGCCGTGCTGGCGGACCGCATGTTCTGGATGCGGCGCCCGATATGGCCATTGGCGATATGGGCGGCCTCATGCGCCAGTACCGCCTGCAGCATCTCCGGCGTTTCCGCTTTGAGGATCAGCCCGTAGTTGACGAAGATCGCGCGGTGATCGATCACGAAGGCGTTGAAACTGCTGTCATCAACAACAAGAATGCGCACCCGTTTCGGGCTCAGCCCCGCCGCGGCGAGGATCGGGCGCGCCAGTTCCGACAGCCCGTGTTCAATATCGGCATCGCGCAGCAGTCGGATGGATCGGGCCTGCGCGGTGATCGGCGCAAGGGTCAGCGCGGCCACCAGCACCAGGCCCTGCACCTGCACAAGGCCGCGAGGGCTCCTAACCGCGCGGGACAGAAGTCGAAACAGGCGTGCGCACGGGATTGACGCCAGAGAGAATACGCGGTCAAAACTCATGGCCGCACCATGGGAGATCAACATGCGAAACTCAAGCCGGTCCAAGGTCGATCCCTTCATTGTGATGGATGTGATGGAAGCCGCCCGCAAAGCGGAGGAGCAGGGCCGTCATATCATTCACATGGAAGTGGGCCAGCCCTCTACTGGCGCGCCAGAAGCCGCGCGGCGGGCGCTTGCCGAGGCGCTTGATGCAGACGCGATGGGCTATACCGTGGCGCTTGGCTTGCCGGCGCTGCGCCGTCGTATCGCGCAGCTTTATGGCGAGTGGTACAATGTCGATCTGAACCCCGACCGGGTGGTGATCACCCCTGGCTCCTCGGGGGCGTTCATCCTGAGTTTCACGTCCCTCTTTGACAGTGGCGACCGGGTCGGCATCGGCGCGCCGGGCTATCCGTCCTATCGCCAGATTCTGAGCGCCCTTGGGATGCAGCCCGTCGACATCCAGACCGCGCCGGAGCATCGCCTGCAACCGGTGGCGGAGGATATTCGCAACCAGAACCTGGCCGGTCTGATGGTGGCCAGCCCCGCCAACCCCACCGGCACCATGCTCGACAAACCGGCGCTGGCGGCGCTGATGGAGGCGGCACAGGCCGAGGGCGCCAGCTTTATCTCTGACGAGATCTATCACGGGCTGGAATATGAGGCGAAGGCAGTGACGGCGCTGGAAATCTCGGACGAGGCCTATGTCATCAATTCCTTTTCCAAGTATTTCTCCATGACCGGCTGGCGCGTCGGCTGGATGGTGGTGCCCGAGGATCATATCCGCACGGTGGAACGGATCGCGCAGAACATGTTCATCTGCGCCCCGCACGCCAGTCAGGTCGCGGCCCTCGCCGCGATGGATTGCGGCGAAGAGCTGGAGGCCAACCTTGCGGTCTATGCCAGGAATCGCGCCCTGATGCTGGAGGGGCTGCCCAAGGCGGGGTTCACCAAGATCGCTCCGCCGGACGGGGCATTCTATGTCTATGCGGATGTTTCGGACCTCACCAACGACAGCCGCAGCTTTGCCGCGGAAATACTTGAAAACGCAGGGGTTGCGGTGACGCCGGGGCTGGATTTCGACCCGGTGCGCGGCGCCACCACGCTGCGGTTCTCCTATGCCCGCTCGACCGCGGACATCGAGGAAGGGCTGGCGCGGCTGAAGACCTTTATGGAGGCGCGAGGTTGATGCGACTGATTGCGGCCCGGGTCCTGACCTGCCTGATCCTGTCCTGTGTGGCGCTGTTGCCCGGGGCTGCGCAGGCGCAGGGGTTTTCCGCCCTGGCGCGTGTCCTGCCGGAGCAGAGTCGTCTGGAGGACTCCGGCGCCGGGGTGGCGCTGCAACTGGGCCTCAGCCAGGGCGTGCCCTACCGGATCTTTGCGCTGGATGATCCCTATCGGCTGGTGCTGGATTTTCAGGAGGTGGACTGGACCGGGTTGCAGGCGGAGACCTTCGACCGGTCAGAGGCGATCACGCGCGCCCGGTTCGGCGGCTATGTGCCCGGCTGGTCGCGGATGGTGCTGGAGCTGACCGGCCCCATGCAGCTGCGCACCGCCGCGATGGAAATCGACCCCGAGACCAGCGCCGCCACCCTTTCGGCGACCCTGGCGCCCACGGATGCGGAGACCTTTGCCGCGACGGCTGGCGCTCCTTATGATCCGCGTCTGGACCTGCCCCCGCCGAAGAAATTCGAACCCGCCACCCCCCGCGACGCGGACGCACCGCTGGTGGTGATGCTGGACCCGGGCCATGGCGGCCTTGATCCCGGTGCCGAGGCCGACGGCGGCATCGCGGAAAAGGACCTGATGCTGGCCTTTGCCTATGATCTGGGCGAGCGTCTGGTGCGCTCCGGCGCCTTCGAGGTGCTGCTGACGCGTGAGGGCGACTATTTCGTCTCGCTCGAACGCCGCATCGCGATGGCGCATCAGCAGGGGGCGGATGTGTTCATCTCGCTGCATGCCGATGCGGTGACCGAGGGCATGGCCCATGGCACGGTGGTCTACACCCTGTCCGATTCCGCCTCCGATGTGGCGTCCGCCAAACTGGCCGAGCGTCATGACCGCGCCGATCTCCTGTCCGGCAGCGATCTGAGCGCCGCCGATGACGTGGTGACCGACGTCATGCTGGACCTGGCGCGGCAGGAAACCCATCCGCGCAGCACCGCGTTGGCGCGCGCCGTGATCGAGTCGCTGATGGAGCAGGGCGGCCCGGTCAACCGCCGCCCGCTGCGCACCGCCGGGTTCTCGGTGCTGAAGTCCGCCGACATCCCCTCGGTGCTGATCGAGCTGGGCTTCATGTCGAGCCCGCGGGATCTGGAACTGCTCACCGATCCCGACTGGCAGGCCCGGACCGCGCAGGGCATCCTCAATGCCTTGCTGGCCTGGCGCGACGCGGATGCCGCCCGCCGGGCCTTGGTGCGTCAATGAGGCGGGGCGGCATCAGGAATGAGCCGGGCCGCCGGTCTCTCCCCTTGCCAACCACCGCGCCCGCTGGTTTTTGCCGGTCGCGGACACACATCGGATTGTGAGCATACAGCCCCGCGCGGGTCTGCTATGCTGTCCGCCACCCCATCCGCCGGTGCGTCTCTGCGCGCCTGCGATCACGTTTTGACCCTTGTCATGTTGGCGCCTATATAGGGCGCACCGTGCGAGAGAGGCCCACACTGTGCTTAGATTCATACTGTCCATCCTTGGAGCGATTTTCAGTACCATTACCCTTGGAATCGGGGTCATGGCGCTGTCGATCGGGGCGATCTTCTGGGTCTACGGGCGCGATCTGCCCAGCCATGAGTCGCTGGCACAGTACCAGCCGCCGACCATCAGCCGGATCTATTCCGGCGAGGGGCAGCTGATCGACGAATTTGCCAAGGAACGCCGGCTGTTCACACCCTCGAACGAGATCCCGGCGCTGGTGAAACAGGCGTTCATCTCGGCAGAGGACAAGAACTTCTACTCCCACGCGGGCTATGACGCGCGCGGCATCCTTGCGGCGGGGATCGAGGCGGTGAGATCGCGCGGGCAGAACGTGCGCGGTGCCTCTACCATCACCCAGCAGGTGATGAAGAACTTCCTCTTGTCCGGCGACCGCCGCGCCGAGCGCAAGATCAAGGAGATCATCCTCGCCACAAGGCTGGAGGAGACGCTCACCAAGGACAAGATCCTGGAGCTCTATCTGAACGAGATCTTCCTCGGGCAGAACTCCTACGGGGTGACGGCCGCGGCGCAGACCTATTTCAACAAGACCCTGGGCGAGCTGGAACCGCATGAGGCGGCGACCCTGGCCGCGATGCCCAAGGCGCCCTCCGACTATCACCCGGTGCGGGAACGCGAACGGCTGCTTGATCGTCGCAACTACGTGCTGCGCGAGATGAAAGAGAACGGCTATATCTCGCAGGCGGTCTATGAGGTGGAGCGCGACCAGCCGCTGCGCTCGGTGCAGAACGGCGATTTCGACGCCTTCCGCACGGCGCTGCCGCCGCGGGATTACTTCACCGACGAGATCCGCCGCCAGCTGTCGGTCGATTTTGGCGAGGGTGAGTTCTTTACCGGTGGCTTCACCATCCGCGCCACCATCGACGCAGAGATGCAGGAGGAAGCCGCCCGGGCCATGCGCAAGGGGCTGGAGAAATTCGACCGCTCCACCGGCATCTGGCGCGGCACCGATGTGACCCTGCCGCAAGAAGCGCTGGCGGATGAGGCCAGCTGGCGCGCGGCCCTGAGCGAAAGCGATGTGGCCCGTGACATCCTGACCGAAGAGGGCGCCTGGCTGCCCGCCGTGGTGCTGGAAGTGGCAGACAATGCCCTGACCCTCGGGATCGAGAGCGTCGAAGGCACGGGCACCGTGCCGCGCGCCGACATCAAATGGCTGAAGGGCAATTTCTTCGACAACTTCGAGGTCGGCGACGTCATTCATGCCATGGCGGTGCGCGATGGCGATGCGGTGTCGCATTGGTCGGTGCGACAGGTGCCCGAGGTGCAGGGCGGTTTTGTCGCCATGGACGTGAACTCGGGCCGGGTGCTGGCGATGCAGGGGGGCTTTTCCTATCAGCATTCGGTGTTCAACCGGGCCACCCAGGCGCAGCGCCAGCCGGGGTCGAGTTTCAAACCCTTCGTCTATGCCGCGGCGCTGGACAGCGGCTACAGCCCGGCGACCATCGTGATCGACGCGCCGATCGAGATCAACACGCCGCAGGGCGTCTGGCGGCCGAAGAACTCCACCCACAAGTTCTATGGCCCGACGCCGCTGCGCACCGGCATCGAGATGAGCCGGAACCTGATGACCATCCGCCTGGCACAGGAGGTCGGCATGCCGGTTGTGGCGGGCTATGCGGAACGGTTTGGCGTCTATGACAACATGGGCACCTTCCTCGCGAACTCGCTGGGGTCGGAGGAAACCACGCTCTACAAGATGGTGGCGGCCTATGCGATGTTCGCCAACGGGGGCGAGCGGGTGGAGCCGACGCTGGTGGACCGGATTCAGGATCGGCTCGGCCAGACCATCTACCGTCATGACGATCGCGACTGCGTCGATTGCAGCTATACGGAACTTGAACCCGGACGTGCGCCCAAGATCGTGACCAATCGCGAACAGGTGATGGATCCGATCACCGCCTATCAGCTGACCTCGATGCTGAAAGGGGTGGTGGATCGCGGCACCGCGTCGAGTGTCATCAACCTGCCGGTGCCCGCCGCGGGCAAGACCGGCACCACCAATGACGCGCGCGATGCCTGGTTCGTGGGCTTCACCTCCAATATCGTGGCGGGTTGCTACATCGGCTATGACAACCCGCGTCCGATGAAGGGCGGGCGGGGCTACGGCGGCACCCTCTGCGGGCCGGTGTTCCAGCAGTTCATGACCAAGGCGACCGAAAAATACGGCGGCGGTCCCTTTGACGTGCCCCCCGGCGGCCACTTCATCAAGATCGACCGCTACACCGGTGGTCGGCTGCCGAATGATGCCAGCGGCGCCTATGTGGTGGCGGAGTATTTCCGCGATGGCGAGGAGCCGATCTTTGGTCTGACCTATGACGGCGGCTTTGGCATGGGATCGAACCTGCCGCTGATCGAAGAAGTCACCGAGTCCGGTCGCCAAGTCACCACCTCCAGCGGTGGCACGGCGGTGCTTGGACCCAAGGCCACCTTTGGGGATGTTTCCTCCGGCGGGCTTTACTGACACAACCGGTTTGCGCATCGGGCGGGCGGGGGCATTCCCGCTTGCTCGCGCTCTTGTAGTGGTCCCGGACGTGCGGTATCACCCACTCTCAAACAAGATTTCAAGGAATGTCCATGCGCGCCGAGATCCAGACCATCGTGGCCGATATCGAAAAATCGCTCGACCTGCTTGCCCAGCGGATGAACTGGGAGACGGCGGAATTCCGGCTGGAGGAATTCAACGCGCGGGTCGAGGATCCCAACCTCTGGGATGATCCGGCAGCGGCGCAGAAACTGATGCGGGATCGCCAGTCTCTGGTTGATGCGATCGACACCTACAAGGCGATCAAACAGGATCTCGACGACAGCGTCGAACTGATCGAACTCGGCGAGATGGAAGAGGACGAGGAAGTCGTCGCCGACGCCGAGGAGACCCTGAAGGCGCTGAAGGAAAAAGCCGCCAAGAAGGAGCTGGAAGCGCTTCTGGATGGCGAGACCGACCCCAATGACGCCTTTCTGGAGATCAAGGCTGGCGCCGGCGGCACCGAGGCCTGCGACTGGGCGTCGATGCTGGCGCGGATGTATGTGCGCTGGGCCGAGAGCCGGGGCTTTACCGTCGACTTGCAGGAAGAGCAGGCCGGTGCCGAGGCGGGTATCAAATCCGCCACCTACCAGATCAAGGGCCACAACGCCTATGGCTGGCTGAAATCCGAAAGCGGCACCCACCGCTTGGTGCGGATTTCGCCCTTTGGTAAAGGCACGCGCGAAACATCCTTTGCCGCCGTGGGCGCCTATCCGGTGATCGACGACAATATCGAGATCGAGGTGAACCCGGCCGACATCCGCATCGACACGTATCGGTCGTCCGGTGCAGGTGGTCAGCACGTCAACACCACCGACTCTGCGGTGCGGATCACCCACGAACCGACGGGCATCGTGGTGACCTCATCCGAGAAATCGCAGCACCAGAACCGCGACATCGCCATGAAGGCGCTGAAATCGCGGCTCTATCAGCTGGAGCTCGACCGTCGCAACGCCGAGGTGAACGCCCTGCACGAAGCCAAGGGCGACGCGGGCTGGGGCAACCAGATCCGCTCCTACGTGATGCAGCCTTATCAGATGGTCAAAGACCTGCGCACCAACCATGAGACCGCCGACACCAAAGGGGTGCTGGATGGCGACCTCGACGGGTTCATGGCGGCAACGCTCGCGATGAAGGTGGCCGGCAAGAGCCGCGCCGACGCCCAGGGCGAAGACTGACGCCATGCGGAGATCTGCTCGGAAGCTGGCCACACTCACATGCTTGCTTCTGGCAGCGGGTCTTCCGGCAGTGGCACAGGATCGTGCCCCCCGTCCGGAGACAGAAGACGCGGCACTGTTGACCCACCTCGGGGGGGATGGCTGCGTGATCGGCCCGCATAGCGCGGGCGCTGCGACGGCGGCGGGGTTTGACGGGGACGCACTGACGGCCCTCGGCGCGCGGCTTCTGGCAGACGGATCTGCAGAAAAACAAGGCGACTGGATTGTGCTCGGCCCGGAGGTCTGCACGATCCGCATTCCTGATGTCACTCCACAGCTGACGCTGAACAGTCCCGAGGTTCAAGCCACCTTTCGTAGAGACGTGTGGGTGCCTTCGCTGGCGTACCTTCAAGATTCTCCTGAGACGACAGCAACGCTTCGTGAGCAGGGCTTGTCGTTGGGTGATTTTCAGGAAGAAGGAATATCTTCTGACGAGCTGCGCGAGGTTGGCATAGACCCGGATGACCTCGCCGAGCATAAGACACGCCCTCTTTGCGTTTCCGGGGGCGTACTTGCTTTGATCGAAGAATTGGTAGAAAGCCGTGGTTTGTCGCAAGACCAGAGCTTTCGTATGGCGATGGAGTTCTTCGCAGCAGGTCTAAGTGAGGGGAAACTCACGTTTTTCTCTGACAGCTTACTCGCAACCCCACCCGGTTTCATGCTGACAGTGCCCGCATGCTGGACGCCGGAGGAGCAGGCTGCGATCACCCGCAGCCATGCCATGCTGGAGCAGCATTTTGGCAGGTTCGTCAGGGCGCGCGGCGCGGCAACCTCTTGCGATACGACGAATGAGGTATCTGACGCTCTGATGGGCAGAGAGGCGCATCTGCTTTGGTCGCAGTTGGCAGGTCGCGAACCTGAAAATGCCTGGATCGGATTTGAGGTGTTTTTGATCGCTCTTGGCGCCGGATGGTTCGAAGGCGCGTCAGCAACTGAAAAAGGCAGGCCGCGTCCGCCGTTGTGCCGTCTCTAGGCAGCGCGGTCCGTCGGGTGTTTCCGGCCATTGGCGCTACGTTGGCCTGACGGCCAACGCCCCTTGCTGGCGCGCAGGGCTCCCGCCCCCGGTGCAGGCATCACAGATGCCCTTCCGGCGTTGGGCGTGGCAGCCCGCCCTACGGGCGGGCTGCGGGCGCGCGGGGAGATCGGACATCCGACAGGACCCGGGGTGGGCCCGGAGAGTTTCGGGGCTTTCCAGATGGTTATCCGCACCCTAGGCTTGGTTTCGGCAGGATCAGGAGGCCAGGATCAGGAGGCCAGGATCAGGAGGAGAGTGCGATCATGCTTTGCGACAGGACGGCCACCGCGCTTGTGCAGGACTTGCAAAACGGGGCGCTGCGGGCCGAGACACTCATGGAGGCGACGCTTGCGCGGATTTCCGAACGCAATCCGGAGCTGAACGCCATTGTCGCGCTGCGCCCGGCCGAGGATCTGATGGCAGAGGCCCGGGCGGCGGACGCGGTGCCGGTGGCAGAGCGCGGCGCGCTGCACGGCATCCCGATGGCGATCAAGGATCTGGCCAACGCACGGGGGCTGGTTACCTCTCAGGGATCGCCGATCCTGGCCGGGCAGGTGGCGGAGACGGACGACATCTTTGTCGCGCGGCTGCGGGCGGCCGGGGTGATCGTCATCGGCAAGACCAACACTCCGGAGTTTGGCCTCGGGTCGCATACCTACAATCCGGTCTATGGCCCGACCGGCAACGTGATCGATCCGACGCGGTCGGCAGGCGGGTCCTCGGGCGGGGCGGCGGTGGCGCTGGCAGCGGGCATGGTGCCGCTGGCGGATGGCTCCGACATGATGGGGTCGCTGCGCAATCCGGCCGGTTGGAACGCGGTCTACGGCCTGCGTCCGACCTGGGGCTGGGTGCCGTCGGAGCCCGCGGGAGACATGTTCCTGCATCCGCTGTCCACCAACGGTCCGATGGCGCGCACCCCGGCGGATCTGGCGCTGTTGCTGGATGTGATGGCGGGCGGGGACGCCAGATTGCCGCTGCACAGGGGGGCGCGGCCCGTGCAGCCTCTGCGCAGTGATGCGCCGCTGCGACTGGGGTGGCTGGGAGACTGGGGCGGGGCCTACCCGATGGAGCCCGGGGTGCTGGAGACCTGCGAGGCGGCGCTGGCGCGGTTCGAAGCGCTGGGGCACAGCGTCACGCGGGTTGCATCGCCGTTTCCGGCCGAGAAGCTCTGGCAGAGCTGGACCACGCTGCGCTCCTTTGCGGTGGCGGCCGGGCTGCGACCGCTTCTGGCGCAGCGCGACCAGTTGAAAGCGGCCGCCTGCTGGGAGCTGGAGCGCGGGATGTCCTTTGCGGCAGCGGAGATCCAGGCGGCGTCGGATCTGCGTGCGGCATGGATGCGCGCCGCGGCCCGGATGTTCGCGCAATATGACGCGGTGCTGCTGCCCACGGCCCAGTGCTGGCCGTTTCCCGTCGACTGGACCCATCCGCAGCAGATTGCCGGGGTGGAGATGGACAGCTACCATCGCTGGATGGAGGTTGTGGTGCCGGCAAGCCTGATCGGCCTGCCGGCCCTGGCTGTGCCCGCAGGCCGGGGGGCGGCGGGCCTGCCCATGGGGATGCAGATCATCGGCGCGCACAACAGCGACGCGCAACTATTGGGACTTGCTGCGGCCTATCATGCCGCGGCATCCTGACAGGGACCGAGGGCTAAGCGTGCGGCATCAGCAACGGGCGGAGGCAAGGATGACAGAGACAACCGGAGCAGTTCAGACCGACCCGCGGCCAGCGGGGGTGCCGGCGCTTGGGCCGGTGACCAAAGCAACCCTGCGCCAGGCCCTGGTCAGCGGCTGGACGGATTTCCGCAACTGCCCCCGGTACGGGCTGATGTTTGCAGGGGTCTATGTGCTTGCCGGCTGGGTCATGGCCTGGATCACGCTGCAGACCGAAACCAGCTACTGGCTGGTGCTGGCGGCGATCGGCTTTCCTCTGATCGGGCCCTTTGCGGCGGTGGGCCTTTACGAGGTCTCGCACCGTCTGGAGCAGGGGCAGGCGCTGGATGCGCGGGGTATCTTTGGCGTCATTCTGGCGCAGAGCGGGCGGCAGCTGCCCTCGATCTGTGCCATAATCGTGGTGGTCTTCATGTTCTGGTTCTTTCTGGGGCACATGATCTTTGCGCTGTTCCTCGGCCATATGCCGATGGTCAATGTCTCCACTTCGATGGAGGTGTTCCTGACGTTTCAGGGGCTGAGCATGCTGGCGGCGGGAACCGCGATCGGTGCCTTGTTTGCGCTGTTGATCTACATGATCACGGTGCTGGGGCTGCCGCTGCTGCTGGATCGGGAGATCGATTTTGTTACCGCAATGATCACCAGTTTCGCCTATGTGCAGGCCTATCCGGTGCAGATGCTGGGCTGGGCGGTGCTGGTGGCGGTGCTGACGTTCCTGGCGCTCTTGCCCGGGTTTCTGGGGCTGCTGCTGGTGCTGCCATGGCTCGGGCACTCCAGCTGGCATCTCTATCAGCTGCTGCGCGACAGCGCCGCGTGACGCATCAGCGAAACGGCGTGCCCAGCTGCAACAGCCGCTTGTGGAAGGGAATGATGTCCGGTGCGCTGGTAAAACCGCATCCGCGCGCCGCGGCAATGGCGGTGCTGACGTCATTGCCAAGATATTCATAAATCATCCGCAGCACCCGTTCGCCGCTCTCGCTTTCGCGGATGGTGCGGGCGACATAGCCGGTCCAGAGACTGTTTTCGGCGGCAGAGACCCGGGCGAGATAGTTGAAGGAATAGGTCAGCGTGTTGCGGCGGCTGAGCACAAAGGCCACGCCGTCCTCGTGACAGGTCATGTAGCCGCGGTATTCGCGGGTGGGGCCGTAGGTGGACAGCCCCTGAAAGCGCATGCCGGCGCGCGGCTCATAGCCCTTCACATAGGTGATCCCGTCGATGCGGTGCACATGGACGATGCCCAGAACAAAGCTCTCTTCGCTGATGAAGCTGCGGCGGGTGAACCGGTAGAAGCCGGAGGGGAAGACATCCTCGGTGACGCGGGTGATGCCGGTGTCGAAGAAGTCCTTCAGGTAATCGCTGTGGACCACATTGCCCTGCGGCGGGGCAAGGGCCTGCACGGGATCGAGCAGGATACGGGCGTCAACATCGAAGAAACTACAGATCCGGTCCAGCACGTCCGGCCGCGGGAAACTCTCGCCCGACAGGTAGCGATTAAACTGTGTGCGATTGATCCCCAGCCTGCGTGAAAGTTCCGAAATCGACGGGTAGTCGCGGGACAGGCTGCGCAGATTGTCCCCGAACACTGTCCTCAATTCGGCGGGAGATCGGTTATGTTTCAACATGTTTGTTCCGCAAAATGCTGGCTGGCCCTGAACTGCATCAAGATGTGACGCGAATTGGATGCAAATGAGCTCTATGTGACGCTTAATAGTATCAATGCAGACACAAATTGCAATTCCCTATTCGACAGTTTGGGATGTTTGAGACTTCCGAATTGACGCACAATGGAGTCGGAAAAGCATGGGGAATGCTATGATCGGGGTTGTCGTCTGGGCCGATACCGCCAAGAACAAGGCGGTTATCTGGTGTGAAGATCAAAGAGATTTGGCGTATTACCTGCGTCCGTCGGAGGCGCGGGAGGGCTGTGTTCCGAACAAGGGAGACCTTGTGGAATTCGAGACCCACTACGAGGGCAATATGCGTATTGCGGAGAATGTGATGGTTCTGGAAGCCCAGACCCAGAGCACGCTTGCGGATGCCCTGCAGGCCGGAGAGCGATGGAACCGACGCGACAGCAATGGCTATCGCGGTGCACAGGTTGCGACCCTCTCGGTGCCAGAGCGTGGGGAGCGGTCCGAACTTCGCCGCAAGCCGGCACAGCGGCAGGAGCGCGAAAGCGCCACGATTCTGTCCTTCCCGGATCGCATGCGGGCCTGAGGCCTGAAGGGCTGTTCCCGGCGCAACCGTCTCGCTGCCAGAGTGCGGCGGGGCAACCCGCTCCGCCTGTGCCATCCGGTCCCTATCGGGCCGTGAGGAGGGGGGCGTGACGCGGCACAGCGACAGTCGTACCCGGAGTAATGTCATCAGCACGAGCGTTTGTGGGAGTGGCGCTATCCCAGCCAATCGCGGGACGTTGGTAACGAGCATAGGCTGCAAGTCAGCGCCGCTCTAGACGCCACCGTTCTGTCGCGAGGGCTTGGCCATCAACAGACGGGTCAAAGTGACCTCAGCCCAATGGGACGCATTTCGGAGACCAAAATGGAAAAAGCGCATCAAAGGATGCGCTTTTTTCAGGTTTCAGCCTTGGTCTGAGGCGACCAAGGCCGGTGGGGCAGGCCGCGGATGTTGGCCGCCCGGGAGAAGGGGCGTTATTCGCCGCGCAACAGCGCCGCCACGCCGGTTCGCGCGATCTTGGTCAGGCCAAGCGGGCGCATCAGATCGGCAAAGGCATCGATCTTGTCCGGGGTGCCGGTGATCTCAAAAATGAAGCTGTTGAGCGTGGTATCCACCACTTTGGCGCGGAAGATATCCGCAAGCCGCATGGCTTCGACGCGTTTTTCGCCTTCGCCGACCACTTTGACGATGGCCAGTTCACGCTCCACAAAGGGGCCCGCCACGGTGAGGTCGGTGACCTCATGCACGGGCACGATGCGGCCGAGCTGCGCCTTGATCTGTTCAATCACCTGCGGCGTGCCGGTGGTGACCACGGTGATGCGGCTCAGATGCCCAGTGTGGTCGACCTCGGCCACGGTGAGGCTGTCGATGTTGTAGCCACGGCCCGAAAACAGCCCGATGACGCGCGCCAATACGCCGGGTTCGTTTTCCACCAGCACGGTGATCGTGTGCCGCTCCTGCACGTCGGAGAAATTCGGGCGCAGGTTATAGGCGGAGTGCTTGGTAGCACCTTTTTTGATGTGTAGGGCAGACATGTCAGTCCCTTTCCTCGAAAAATCGGGGCGAGGCGCGAGCGGCGCGCCTCGCAAGCAAACCTCAGATGATCAGACCAGAACCGCGCCGCCGGATTGGATCACGCCCTGCGTCTCGGCCGCGCCCAGCAGCATTTCGTTATGCGCCTTGCCCGAAGGGATCATCGGGAAGCAGTTCTCGTGTTTTTCCACCAGGCAGTCAAAGATCACCGGCCCGTCATATTCGATCATTTCCATCAGGGCATCATCCAGATCCGCCGGATCGGAGCAGACAATCCCTTTGGCGCCAAAGGCTTCGGCGAGTTTCACGAAGTCGGGCAGCGCTTCGGACCAGCTGTGGGAATAGCGCTCGCCATGCAGCAGCTCCTGCCACTGGCGCACCATGCCGAGGCGCTCGTTGTTGAGGATGAACTGTTTCACCGGCAGGCGATACTGGGTCGCGGTGCCCATTTCTTGCATATTCATCAGCCAGGAGGCTTCGCCCGCCACGTTGATCACCAGCGCATCCGGATGGGCGATCTGCACGCCGATCGACGCCGGTGTGCCATAGCCCATGGTGCCGAGGCCACCGGAGGTCATCCAACGGTTGGGGTCTTCAAAGCCCAGGAACTGCGCCGCCCACATCTGGTGCTGGCCCACCTCGGTGGTGATGTAGCGATCCCGGCCCTTGGTCAATGCTTCGAGGCGCTCCAGAGCATATTGCGGCTTGATGGTCTTTTGAGAGCCGGCATAGGTCAGGCAGTTCACCGCGCGCCATTCCGAGATCTGGCCCTGCCATTTTTCAAGCGCGGCCCGGTTGGTCTTGCGCCCGCGGCTCTTCCAGACCTTGAGGATGTCCTCGAGCACATGGGCCACGTCGCCGACGATCGGGATGTCGACGCGGATCACCTTGTTGATCGAGGAGGGATCAATGTCGATATGCGCCTTTTTCGAGTTGGGCGAGAAGGCGTCGATGCGGCCGGTGATCCGGTCGTCGAAGCGGGCGCCGATATTGATCATCAGGTCGCAGTCATGCATTGCCATATTGGCCTCGTAGAGACCATGCATGCCGAGCATGCCGAGCCATTGCTCCCCGGACGCGGGATAGGCGCCCAGCCCCATCAGGGTCGAGGTGATCGGAAAACCGGTGGCCTCCACCAGTTCGCGCAGCAGCTGGCTCGCGGCGGGGCCGGAGTTGATCACGCCGCCGCCGGTGTAGAACACCGGGCGTTCGGCCTTCTCGATGGCGGCAACCAGCTCGGTGATCTCCTCCATGTCGCCCTTGACCACCGGCTGGTAGTGCGAGGCGGAGGGTTTTGGCGGCTGGTAGCTGCCAGTGGCGAACTGCACGTCCTTGGGCACGTCGATCAGCACCGGGCCGGGGCGGCCGGAGGTGGCGACGTGAAAGCCCTCGTGGATGGTGGCGGCCAGGGCGTCGGTGTCCTTCACCAGCCAGTTGTGCTTGGTGCAGGGGCGGGTGATGCCGACGGTGTCGGCCTCCTGGAAGGCATCCGAGCCGATCATGAAGGTGGGCACCTGGCCGGTGAGAACCACCAGCGGGATGGAATCCAGCAGCGCATCGGTCAGGCCGGTCACCGCATTGGTGGCACCGGGGCCTGAGGTCACAAGCACGACGCCGGGCTTGCCGGTCGAGCGGGCATAGCCCTCGGCGGCATGCACCGCGCCCTGTTCGTGACGGACCAGCACGTGGCGAATGTCATTTTGCAAGAAGATTTCATCGTAAATGGGTAGGACAGCGCCGCCGGGGTAGCCGAATACCGTGTCCACGCCCTGATCCTTGAGGGCTTGAACAACCATTTTTGCGCCGGTCATTTCACGTGTCATCTGCTTTGCTCCAGTTCACGACATCGTCTTTCGTCTGTGTCGCCCCGAGGCCGATCTTGATGGCGTCGGGCGCGGCGGGTTTGGCATAAAAAAGCCCCCGATTTTGAGGATCGGAGGCGCATGGGTTTGATTATGGTCTACCGTCACCGGCCCATGCGCGTGTGTCCTACGATTACGACTAGCTGTGCCATCGTCAGAGGCTCCTTCATGCGTTCCGGGGCGACATTATGGGCGGCGGCGCGGAGGGTCAACCGCAAAAATGCCGATTTGGAGGGGTGGTGTGGCGTTTTGTTTCTCTGCGGTGGGGATTTCGGACATTTTTGCCAAGAACGGGCCGGGGTTTTGAAACGCTGGCGGGGCGACGGTTGCTCAGCGGGGCGCCTGCGGCGCACAGGTTCAGCAGCGCCTGTGCGCTGCCGGTTGCGAGGCGCTGCCTCGCGCTCCGAGGTTTTTGGGAAAAGGCGAAGGGGCGGACGGAGGGGCCGCCGGGCGGCAGCCCGGCGCCGGGCCCAACGGGAGCGGATCGGCCACGCCGGTCCGGCGACGGGCGGGAGCGCCCCCGTTTCGGGACGCACTGCCGCCTGCGCCGATACCGGGCTCAGATGCCGCGTCCGGTGCCCTGCAACACGCCGTGTTCCAGCGCGTAGCGGGTGAGGCCGGCGGTGGAGGAGATCCCGAGCTTGCGCTTGATGTTCTTGCGATGGGTTTCCACCGTGCGCACCGAAATATCGAGTGCGATAGCCACTTCCTTGTTGGATTTGCCCTGTGCCAGTTCCAGCAGGATGGTCTGTTCGCGCCCCGTGAGCGCCTCGCGGTTGCTGCCGGTGCCGGGCGACAGCGATCCGGCGGCGCCGGTGCACAGGTACTGTTCGCCGCGCATGACCGCGTCGATGGCGGTCTTGATCTCTTCGGGCTGCACGTCCTTCAGCACGTAGCCCACCGCGCCATGGCTGAGGGCGGTGGAGATATATTCCGGGCTGTCATGCATCGACAGGATCAGCACCCGGGTTTCGGGACGGCGTTCGAGGATGATCTCGGTGGCGCTGAGGCCGCCGACATCGGGCATGTTGAGGTCCATCAGGATCACATCCGGGGACAGATCCTCGGCCCGGGCGATCGCCTCGCGGCCGCCGGAGACCGCACCGACCACATCGATGTCGGCATAGCTTTCCAGGATCGACTGAATGCCTTCGGCGACCATCGGATGATCGTCGACGATCAGGATGCGGGTAATGTTCTGCATGATATGTTCCTCGCTCCCGGTCTGGACCGCGTCAGGGCAGGCGATGGGCCGCGACCTCGTCGCCGGGGGGCAGCAGGTGGCTCAGCGACAGGCTGGCCTCGATCACCGTGCCGCTGCCGCTCTTGCCGAGGGTCTTGCCCGGACCGGCGTTGCGAGATGACAGAATGCGCAGGGTGCCGTCAAGCTGTTCCATCCGTTCCTGCATGTTGCGCAGCCCGATCCCGGCGCCGCTGCGGGCCTGCTCCGGGGGCAGCCCACTGCCGTTGTCGGTGATTCGCATGGTTGCGCCCTTGGCATGACCGCGCAGATCCATGGTGACGCGGGTGGCTCCGGAATGGCGTTCGATATTGGTGAGCGCCTCCTGCGCGACGCGGTAGAGGGCGATCTTTGCTTCCTGGTCCAGACGGTTGCGGAACACCACCGTGGTGAACTCGGTGTCGATGCCGGTGCGGGTGGCAAAGTCATCGGTCAGCGCCTTCAGCGCCGGGCCGAGGCCGAGGTCATCCAGCACGCCGGGGCGCAGGTCGCGGCTGATGCGGCGCACTTCGGTGATCGCGGTGGCCAGCCCGTCGACGCCGCGATCCAATGGCTGCGCCACCGCGTCATGCTCGCCGCGCGAAATCCGGCGTTTCACGGTCTCCAGCGCATAGCGCACCCCGACCAGCAGCTGGCTGATGGAGTCGTGCAGTTCGCGCGCCACCCGGCCGCGCTCCTCTTCCTGGGCATCAAAAACCCGCTGGGTCAGCTCCTTCAGCTTGGCATCTGCCAGCCGCCGCTCGCGAATGTTCAACAGCATGCCGGAGGCAAAGACCAGGATCAGCGCCACCAGGGTGATCGCCCCGATATAGAGAAAGGTGCGCCGCACGCGATTTTCGACCTCCTGGCGCGAGCTGGCGATCGAGGCGAGGACATCGTCGATGAACACGCCGGTGCCGACGGCCCATTGCCAGTCCTGCAGCCCGACCACATAGGCGATCATCTGCGCTTCTTCGCCGGTGGAGGGTTTCTCCCACATGAAACTGTGCCAGCCTGCGCCCTGGCGGGCGATGTCGATGAAGGTGTCGACGATGGGCACCCCATTGCCGTCGGTCAGCCCCGACCAGTTGCGGTTGATGAACTCGGTCTGGCGCGGGCTGACCAGATTGGTGCCGTCGTAGTCGTAGACAAAGAAGAACCCATCCTTGCCATAGATCATCGCGCTCAGGGTCTGGGTCACCTTTTCCTTGGCGGCCTGGTCATCGGGGGCGGCGGGGCCGTAGATATGCATGAAGCCGTTGCGGGCCTGGGTGACATAATTGCGCAGCTCGGCCTTCTTGGCCTCGATCAGCTGCCGCTCCAGCACCTGGATCTCGCGCTCGGCCATCGAGCGGGACTGTATCGCCACCAGCGCGGCGATGCACAGGCCCGCCACGATCAGGGGCAGGGTGGCCAGCAGTGACAGCTTTTGTGCGTAGTTCGGACGAAACAGGCGCCGGATCATCGTGTGGTCCCGAATATGGCTCTTTGGGCGGGCGTGCGGGGTGCGTTTCGAATCGTTACGGCACTGGCGCGCGGAATCAAAGCCCGGAAACCTGTCGGCCTTGTGTGATCGCCCCGAACGGGTGGGTCCAAGTTGTGAATGACAGCGATCCGAGTGAAAAAAATCGCCGTTTCTACGTAGTACTTGGTATTCACATGTTTCACGGGCAGGGTAGGGTTGTGCCACTTCAAGAAGGCCGCGCGAGGAAGGGCGCACAATCGTGTGTCGGAGCGGCCAATACGTTTTGGGAGGAAAAGAACATGGATCGTCGATCCTTTCTGAAGACATCTGCTATGGGCGGCTCCGCTGCTGCCGCATCCGCCGCGCTGGCGGCTCCGGCCTATGCGCAGGGCAACCGCACCCTGACCATGGTCACCACCTGGGGCCGTGGCCTTGCCGGCGTGCATGACTCCGCACAGCGTGTGGCCGACAGCATCACCGCAATGACCGACGGCGCGCTGACGGTTGACCTCAAGGCCGCAGGCGAACTCGTCGGCGCGTTCGAGGTGTTTGACGCCGTGACCGCCGGTCAGGCCGACATGTATCACGGTGCCGACTACTACTTCGTCGGTCAGCACCCGGCCTATGCGTTCTTCACTGCCGTGCCCTTTGGCATGACCGCGCAGGAACTGGCGAACTGGTACTATCAGGACGGCGGCATGGAGCTGCACGACGAGCTGGGTCAGATCTTTGGTCTGAAATCCTTCCTCGGCGGCAACACCGGCGCGCAGGCCGGTGGCTGGTACTCCAAGGAGATCAACAGCCCCGACGACTTCAACGGCCTTAAGTTCCGCATGCCGGGTCTTGGCGGCAAGGCGCTGGGCAAACTGGGCGCCTCCGTTCAGAACATCCCGGGCTCCGAAGTGTATCAGGCGCTGTCCTCCGGTGCGATCGACGGCACCGAGTGGATCGGCCCCTGGGCGGACGAAAAAGCCGGTTTCCAGGAAATCACCAAGACCTACTACACCGCGGGCTTCCACGAGCCGGGTGCGGGTCTCTCTGTTGCGACCAACCGCGACGTCTTCGAGAGCCTGTCGCCGGCGCATCAGAAGGTGATCGAGATCGCCTCTGCCGAAGCGCACCAGTGGAACCTGAGCCAGTTCCTCGCCAACAACGGTGCGGCGCTGCAGCGTCTGCAGGCCGGTGGCGTCAAGGTCATGGAATTCCCCGACAGCGTCTGGGATGCCTTCGGCAAGGCGTCGATGGAAGTGCACCAGGAAAACATGGGCGACGATCTCTACAAGAAGATCTACGACAGCGCCATGGCGTCGATGAAATCCTCCTCCGCGTGGATCAACACATCGTCCGGCACCTATGTGGCACAGCGCGACCGCGTTCTGGGCTAAGGTCCCACGACACGCCTGAAACGGATCCCCCGCGTCTGATGCGGGGGATCTCTTTTGCACTCGCGGTCTGATGCGCCGCGTCGCCGGACCTGTCCGATGAAAGACGCGCCCGACCGCCTGCCTGACCTTCCGGGGGAGCCATGCAGGACGACATGAGTATTTCCTTTTTCGGCGCGATCGGCGGCTTCCTTTGGTGGCTCGCCTCGAATGTTTTTGGCGCCTTCTACAATCTCGGCTATGCCGTCACCCATCCCGAGCTGTGGCTCGACTGGCTGACCTGGGCGGGCACCACCGAGGACAAGCAAGCGGTGATGCGCTTTGTCTACTACGGGGGCTCGGTCGAGTTCTTCTTTGTGGTCTTTACCACATTCCTGGTGCTGACAGGCGTCGGGATCTATTTCCGCGGCTTCATGTGGGGCATGGTGCGTGCGCTTGAGGGCTTTGCCAACGGTCTGGGCCGTTTCTTTGCCTGGGCCGGACTGTTGATGGTGGTTCAGCAGATCATCATCGTGTTTATGCAGCGCGTGTTTGCCCGCCCGGACATGAGCTTTGGTCTCGGGATTGCGCTGGAAAAAGACATCTCGTGGTTCGCCGAAGAGCTGAAGCTCTATAACGCGCTCGTGGTGTGTTTCTGTGTCACCTACACCTTTGTGCAGGGCGGCCATGTGCGGGTGGACCTCGTTTATGCCGGGATTTCGCATCGGGCCAAACGCGTGGTCGATATGGTCGGCTCGCTGATCTTCATGATGCCGGTTGCGGTTCTGACGTGGATGTACGGCTGGTTCTTCCTGTGGCGTCACCTGATCGTGCCGAACCCCTCGGCCTCTGATGCCCTGGATCGTCTGGTGATGAAGGCCCGCGCGCTGCGCTGGAACGTGGAAACCATCGGGTTCTCGCCCAACGGCTTTGACGGCTATTTCCTCTTCAAGATCCTGCTGGTCGCCTTTGCGGGCCTCGTGTTCCTGCATGCGGTGGCGTTCTTTTACCGCTCTTTCCTCGAGTTCATCGAGGGTGAGGAGTCGGAAGGGAAATACCTCGACAAGGACAGCCTTGGCGCAGGCGAAGAAGCCTATGAAGGCGCTCATTAACTAAGGGACAGCACCCATGCTATTCGGACTTGATGGCGTCGAAATCGGCCTGATCATCGTCTTTCTCTGCCTCTTCGGGGGCATTCTCTCGGGCTTTCCGGTGGCCTTTGCCATCGGCGGCGCCGGGGTCATCTCCTTTGGGATCATCGCCGCACTGGACAGTGCCGGTCTGCTGATCCACCAGGCCATTGACACCTCCAGTCAGGCCTACCGCGATATTGTCAATTCCGGCGTGAAGCCCGACGTGATTTCCGTGTTCCGATACCCGGAGTTGCCACGGATCGGCGAACCCGTGTTCCCGCAGGGCTGGGAAGTTGCGATGGACCGCAACGTGTCCTTCATCGTGAACCGGATCAATGAGCGGGTTCTGGCAGGCGCATCCATTGAAACGCTGCTGGCGGTGTTGATGTTCGTCCTGATGGGCATCACGCTTGAACGCTCCAAGATCGCAAACGATCTGCTGACCACCATGGCGCGCGTCTTTGGCCCGCTTCCGGGCGGTCTGGCGGTGTCCATCGTGGTTGTGGGCGCGTTTCTTGCGGCCTCCACCGGGATCGTGGGCGCAACCGTTGTGACCATGGGCCTCTTGGCCCTGCCGACCATGCTGCGCAACAACTACTCACCGGAGCTTGCGACGGGTGTGATCGCGGCATCAGGCACCTTGGGACAGATCATTCCGCCTTCCATCGTGATCGTGCTTCTGGGCACGCTGGCCGGTGATCTCTATTCCACCGCGCAGGAAAACCGGGCGCAGGAAGCGGGCTGTACGGACGCGCTGACCTATCTCGGTGAGCCTGCGGTGGTGTCGGTGGGCACGCTGTTCCAGGCGGCCCTGCTGCCGGGCATCATGCTGGCGCTTCTCTATGCGCTCTATGCCTTTGGCTATGCGCTCCTTAATCCGCACAAGGCACCTGCGGTGCAGATGGGGGCGGCCAATGAGGAGCCGATCACCCGCGGCGAAAGCCTCACCTGGTTCCTCGGCGTTCCGGCAGCCCTGATTGTCGGCACCGTGCTCCTGAGCAGCATGAATATCGTCGGCAGCCAGAACATCACCGTCTCGGCCTTCTCCGACGCGGGGCAGACTGCAAGCCTGCGCACCAATGTGGGGCCGGAGTGTCAGGCGGCGATGATCGACCTGCATGGTCAGGCGGCCTGGGATGCGGCCGTGGCGGAACAAGCCGAAATCGACGCCGCCGGCGGCGTGGAAGAGGCGCATAAGCTGTCGGAAGAAGAGCTGACCACCGCGCTGGAGCAGAAGATCGGCAATGCAGCCCCCATTGGCTCCGGCATTGCGACGATGATCGTGCTTCTGGGTCTGACGCTGGCGGTGGGCCGTGGGGTTGCCCCCTCGCGCGATGCCAAGCCGCTGATCCTTGGCGCCATTGGCCTCTTGCTGCTGGCGCTGGTGGATGTGCTGGCGATTTCGCCGACCACCTCGGCCTCGGCCACGGTGGCGTGGATGCTGTTGCCGACTGCGCTTGCGCTTTATGGCTGCAAGGAAGCGGCGGCGCGCTGTGCCCGCAATGATCTGATCCGGGTGGTGTTCCCGCCGCTGGTTCTGATCGTCGCGGTGCTGGGCTCGATCCTGGGCGGGATCACCAACCCGACGCCGGCTGCGGCGCTAGGGGCCGGTGGGGCGATCATGCTGGCAGCCTATCGTCGTCTGAAGGACGAGGGCCAATCCGGCAATATCATCATCTGGGCCACCTTTGCGGTGATCCTCGCGATCCTGACCGGCGTGAATTTCGATCTGCGCATCAATCAGGACGTGGTGCCGGCAGAAAGCTATGCGGCGTTCTTCTTTGCCTATGCCTGCTACCTGTTTGCGCTCTTTGGTCTGCTCTACGGGATCTGGGTGCTGTTCCGGGGCGGGGTGATGACGCCGATCGTGCGCGAAACGGCCAAGGTCACCTCGATGGTGTTCACCATCCTGATCGGCTCGCAGCTGTTGAACCTCGTGGTGATCTCCTTTGGTGGCGAACACTACATCCAGCAGTTCCTGAAGAGCTTTGACAATGAGCTGACGGTGTTCCTGATCGTGATGATCGTCTTGTTCATCCTTGGCTTTGTGCTCGACTTCCTGGAGATCATCTACATCGTGATCCCCATTGTCGGGCCGGTGATCTATGGCGGATCGTTCGACCCCAAATGGGTGACGATCATGGTGGCGGTGAACCTGCAAACCTCCTTCCTGACGCCGCCCTTTGGCTTTGCGCTGTTCTACCTGCGTGGGGTGGCGCCCAAGGAGGTCACCACCGGACATATCTACCGCGGGGTGCTGCCCTTCGTGCTGATCCAGGTGGTGGGGCTGTCGATCCTGTGGTTCTTCCCGTCGATCGTGACCCTGGTGCCGGCGCTGATCCCGAACTGATCGGACACTCCAACCAAACGGAAAAAGGCCCCGCTGCGGCGGGGCCTTTTGCTGTTCTGAGCCAGGCTCGGGGCGGTGCCCCTCGCGGCCGGCCGCCAATGTTGCGGATCTGCGGGCGGCGGCGCGGTTCGGGGTCAGGTGAACTGGATCAGGTCCCAGCGGTTGCCGAAGGGATCCCGCCAGACTGCAACGGTGCCGTAGGGCTCATGCCGAGGCGTTTCTTCGAAGCGCACGCCTGCGCGTTGCATGGCGGCATGGTCGCGGGCAAAATTGTCCGTGGCGAGGAACAGGCCGACGCGGCCGCCGAACTGGTTGCCGATGGCGGCCTGTTGCTGATCCCCGTCGGCGCGGGCCAGGATCAGGCTGCCTTGCCTGTGATCGGCTGTGGTGCCGGGGGGCTGGATGCGCACCCAGCGTTTATGGCCCTGATCCACATCCTCCACCAACTGCCAGCCGAGCGTGCCACAGTAAAAGGCGATGGCCGCGTCATAGTCCGGTACGACGAGGGAGACTGCGTGGAGATATTGCAGGGGGTTACCTCTTGGAGGGGTGTTTGCCTTGCGGCAGCTGGATATTGGCCACCTGTTCGGCAATCGGCGCCGTGCACAGCGGGTGCTCTTGTGCGGCGAATGTTTCGGGGTCCTTCAGCGGCACCCATTCGCCGCCGAAATAGACCTCCAGCCCCGAGAAGTTGGCCTTGTAGCCCATCTTCTGGCTGCCGGGCACCCAGTAGCCGAGGTAGATATAGGGCAGCCCCGCCTCGCGCGCGATCTCGATATGGTCGAGCACCATGAAGGTGCCGAGCGAATTCTGCGGCAGGTCGGGCGTGTAGAAGGAATAGACCATGCTGAGCCCGTCATCGAGCACATCGGTGAGCGCCACCGCGATCAGGGCATTGGTGTCCGGATCGGTGTATTCGACCACACGTGTCCGCACCGGGGTTTCCTCGACCATGGCGGCATATTCGAACACATCCATATCCGCCATGCCGCCATCCGCGTGGCGCTGGTCCAGATACTGGCGGAACAGCGCGTATTGATCTTCGGTGGCCCAGGGCGAGGTGGCGCGCCGTTCCAGGTGGCGGCTGCGGTTCAGGGTCTTGCGCTGGCTGCGGGTGGCGCGAAAGGCCTCGACATTGATGCGCGCGGACATGCAGGCGGAGCAGTCGGAACAGGAGGGGCGATACAGCACATTCTGCGAACGCCGAAACCCCTGCTGGCTGAGCGAGTTGTTCAGCTGCTCCACCCCGTCGCCTTGCAGCGCGGTGAACAGCTTGCGCTCCATCCGACCCTCCAGATAGGGGCAGGGCTGCGGAGCCGTCACATAGAACTGGGGGGCGATCGGAAGGGTGTGGCGCATGCGGGAGGTCGTGGGCTTTCTGGTCTGTTTTGGTGTGAGACTGTCGTGATTGAAATGGGTTGGACTGGTCCGGGGGGCTGATAGCACCTCGGGTATTTATGTGATGATAACAACAGCCTCGTTCCAGACAAGTGGCGATGTGAAAAATGGATTAACGCGAATGGCCCCCACACGCGCGCAGGCGGCGGGGGAGGCAGGGGCGGGCCTGCGGCGCAGACCTGCCATGACGGAGCGTGATGCTAGGCGCGCCGTTTCAGCATCACGGTTCCCAGCATGTGATCGCTGAGCCCCTGGCCCCGGGCGGTTGTCAGCATCAGCAGGATGGAAATGATCTGCAGGACAGGCACCGCCATCGACACCGTATAGCCCACCGTATGCAAGAGCGCGCTACCGCTATCGAGGCGCGCGCCGGAGTATTCGCGCAACTCGATGCCGCAGAACCGCATACCCAAGGTCGCCGAGCCATTGGCCAGCGTCGCCACCCGGTAGACAAACCCCACCGTCAGATAGAGCGCCGGCCAGACCAGCAGGCCGACAAAGGCGGTAAAGGGCACGATCACGGCGGCCATGGCAAAGATCAGAACGGAATCGATCAGGAAGGCAAACAGGCGCTTTGGCGCGACGCCAGAGTAGAACTCGGCCTGGATGTCAGGATCGGGGAGGGCGGTCATACGGGGCTCCTGCAAGATCTCAGAGGGAAAGGGCCCGGCCCCGGTGGCGGGGCAGGGCGATGGTGTCGATCAGGCCTGGCTGGCCGGGCGCGTGGCCGCGTCGTCGTCTGTGGCCTCATCCTCGGACTCGTCGCCGGCATGGCGGGCGCGCTCATCCATGAACTGGTCGAACTCGGCCTTGTCCTTGGCGGCGCGCAGCCGGGCGAGGAAGGCTTCGAAATCGCTCTGTTCCTGCTCCAGACGGGCCAGCGTGTCGGCCTTGTAGGCGTCAAACGCGCTGTTACCACTGGATTTCATCGCGTGAAAGCCGCGATGCATATGATGGGACCGTTTGCGGCAAGAGGATTTGAACATGCGTTTGCTCCAGATCATATAGGCAAGAAGGGCGAGGCCAACAGGCCAGAAGAAGATGAAACCGAGAACCATCGCTGCGATCCAGGCGCCCTTGCCCTTGGAATCCAGCCAGGCTTCGCTTTTGGCCAGCCACCCCTGATGCGGGGTCGGCGGCAGGTTGGTCGTGTAACTCGTCATCTGTCTCTCCACGGTGCTGGGGTGATGTTGTGTATGTAAACATCATTTACATCACCGATATGTGCAGTCGGGTGGTCGCCTTCAAGGGTGTATGTAAATGTTTTTCACATTTACTTTGAATTTGCGCGCGCGCAGCCGGACAGAGTGCCTCGCGCCGGCTGCGTCAATCCCATGTGAGTTTGATTTTATGTATATTTTTCAGGGAGATGTGCTGGCGTCCTCACGCGGATCACTCGGTCGAGGCCACCAGTCCCATTTCTGCGGCGAGAGCACTATGGGTGCTGCTCACCTGGTCTCCGGGTGACAGCGGGGCGGTGGAATAGGGAAACCAGGGCCCGTTCAGACCGCCGGTGGTCGACCACATGGTGCCCTTGCGATCAACGCGGAACCGGGTGCAGGTCTTGACGCGGCTGCGTTCGACGCCGAAATCCTGACGCCAGGCCCAATCGGCCTCGTAGCACATGCGGCCGCGGTTGGTGGCATACCAGCGCCCGGCGCCAATGCTGCCTTCCGCCTGGTTGACCGCCACAAAACGACCGTCCGGCGCCCAATAGGCCCCGGATCCGCCGCCCCAGTCGGCGGATTTCCCGGCAAACATGCGATAGACATAGTCCGGTGCAAGCGGCGCCGAGTTGTCCGGGTCCGGCATCTCGGCACGGGTGTCGGTGGCAGAGAGCACAAGGCTCCCCACCACCAGCAAAGAGGCACTCAAAACGGCATTCGGGATACTCATCAACCATCCTCCAAACAGCGCCTGTATGGAAAACAATAGACAATGCTCCTCTCGTCACATGGCGCGTGAAATACGACGCATGTGCCGCGAAACCTGCTCCGTTTCGCGCCCGCCAGTGACATGAAACCCGAGAACGTCATGCCGCTGGAGATTTGGGAGATCTTGTTTTGAGCGTGGCACAAAACCAATGTAAAATCAACAATAACAGTTTGAAAACAAACAAGGAGGACAGGGCGGTGCGGACCCGCCTGCGGCGGGGGTATTGCCCCTATTGCAGGGCGGAGAGGCGCGGTCCGCGGCTGCGGATCGCCTTCAGATAGGCCGCCCCCACCGGGGTGGGCTGCAAGGCGTCGCTGACCAGGTTGATTTCGGGAACCCGTCCGTTCCAGGGGTAGGGGTTGGCGGCGAACCAGGCGTAGCGTTCGACAAAGGCAAGCCCGTCCATCATCCGGCTGGCCTCGCGGGCAAAGCGGGCATTCTGGCGATAGCTGGCACGGGCGGGTTGGCGCCAGTCGATATGGGCAAACTCGGTTACCCAGATCGGGCGGCCATAGGTGCGATGCACCGCGATCAGCCAGTCGCGGAACGCCCGCACGTCGCCATCGGTGGAATAGTAATGCACCGCCATGAAATCGACGCGCAGCCCGCGGGCCTCCACCTGTTGCATGAACCGCTGCTGCCAGCTGCCCGCGCCCAGGGTCTGGCCCTGGGTGGTGGCGGGGCTGCCCAGGCGCAGGCCGTGCGCTTCGAGCCGGGGCCAGAGACGGAGCGCGCGTTTGACGCTCAGTTTCGCCTGATGCGCACCGCTGCCGCCGTCCGGTTCATTGAACCCCAGCAGGGCGCGGGGCCGGGGCTGGCTGCGAATGGGGTCACCGACGTTCTTTGCGCTGTGGATCATCGGCACGAATTCCACGGATCGCGGAACGGGCGCGGGCGTCCAGAGCGGATCCGCCCGCCAGTTGTAATACCATTGCAAGCCCGGCTGCCGCTCGATCCAGGACATCATGCCGTAATCGGAATTCTCCCAGGCGCCGACCCCGGCCTGTTGCGCCCGTGACGCGCTGGGGCTGGCCGCCATCATGACCAGCGCGACCAGCAGCAGGCCAGCCATGTGCGAACAGCGCGCCGCAACAGCGGACTGGCGCAGAGAGAGCCGGGGAGCGTATCGCATATCCTGTTTCGCGCGTAGCGGCCGAAGCCGGATCAGTTGGCGTAGCAGCGGGAGCGCTGCCCGAACCCGGCGGCAGAGCAGATATAGCTGCCGCTGCCGACCTGACGCACGGGGCGGGTGGTCTTTGTCGGTTTGCGCGGCGGGCTGCTCAACAGGTTCAGATTTGCCGTGGCCACACGGATCTGCTGTGGCGCGGCCTCGCCCTTGGCGGAGTTTGCCTGCGCCCCGGTCGGGGCGAGGATCGCGGCGCCGACCGCGAGCAGCGCCGGAGCGATACCCTTGCGGACCAGATGCCGGGCGGATGTGGAAAAGAAGAATGCGCGTGAGGTCACGCACGCAAATGCGAGTCTTGCCATGTTCACTGCCTCTTTATGCCCGGTTCCGGGCGTTATGCTGCCTTCGGGGTCGAACCCTGGGCGCAGATTAGCAAACTGGAAAAGGGCCGACAAAACCATTGTCGCCGCGGCAGGCTAATATCGCGTTAACCCAGATGAACAGGAGCGGGGAGGCGCCACCCCTGTCTGCATTCCGGTGCCGGTCCGCGTCGGGGCCTTGGCTAAGTGCCTGAAACACGAAGACCCGCCAGGGGCGGGTCCTCATGGGGTGTTGGGGCAGGTCCATGTGCGGAAACCTGCCGATGTTCGGGGTGAGGCGTCACTCTCCCAGCGCGGCCTGCACCTCGCCCAGGGTGTTTTGCGGGAACCGCCAGTCCGGCAGGCCATAGCCATCGGGCCAGGGGTAGACCTCTTTTTGGTTGAAATAGACCACGGCCTGGAGTTCCGGATAGTCCTCCAGATCCTGGCGCACGGTCTCGTTCCAATCCGCTACATAGTCCGCATCGCCCACATAGCCGAGCTCGGCAACCACGATCGGCAGGTCGAATTGCAGCGCCCGCTCGTAGCGGGGCTTGAAGATGTCGTGAAAGCTCTGCTCCGCGCCGAGGATTTCCTGTTCCCAGGCTTGCAGCCCAAAGACCGACAGGCCGATGACATCGACGTAATCATCCCCGGGATAGAACTCGGCCAGCGTCTCGAAGCCGAGGGGCGACCACATGAAGTCAAATCGATCCGAGGTCTCCCGGCAGATGTCGACGACGCGCTGATAGGCGGCGATATAGGTCTCCGGCCGCCATTGCGCCCAGATGAACTGACCCGAGGTGTCATCCATTTCCTGCGCCCAGCGGATGGTGACCGGAGAGTCGAAATCCGCCAAGGTGCCGCAGATGGCGCGCAGGTTGCTGTCATAGCTGCCGTCGAAGATCCCCTCGATCAGCGCCGTGGCGGTGTTGCGCTCGCTGCGGCTCCAGGTCCAGGGCTCGATGGTGACAAGAACCGACCGGCCGCGTTCCTGTGCATAGGCGTCCGCCTCCAGAAGCGACGGCAGGAAGATGTCCTCCCAGGGCAGGAACAGATGTTCGATCTGCACGTCCGGGTCATCGGAAAATCCGCCGGTTGGATCATAGGCGCCGAACGGCAGGTCGCCGGGTGGGGCTGCGGCTGCCACCAGCGGCAGCACGGCCAGCGCCGCGCCGCCGACGACAGCGCCGAGAACGCCGCGATGCATCGGGCTTTGCTTTGGCTGGGTCATGTCACTCCTCCGGGGTCAATGTGTGGCTGCGATCCCGCCAATGGGGATCAAAGATCAGGATGGGATCGCCGGGCGCGCCAAGCCCGGCACCTGCGACGGCATATTGCACGCGGATCAGCGACAGGGGCTCCAGCCCGGTGCTCAGCGCATGGGTGCTTTCAAGTCCGCGGGCGGATACGGCGGCCATCAGCACCCCGGCGAGCCCGTAGGGCAGCAGGGTCTTGGCCGCATCGCGCAGGTCAAAAGGCTCTGACCGGGCGCTGGCACCGCGGTAGTGGTGAAACACCATGACGCCGGTGATCACCGTGTAGATCATACCATTGATTGCCGACAAAAGGTAGAAGCCCTGCGCCTGTGCCACATCGTCCACCAGCAGCACCGGCACCAGACAGCCAAGCGCCAGCGCCGCATAGGTCAGCACGATGCGCCAGGGCAGGCTGGACTGCGCGGCCTCTCCCTTCGGGGTGATGCGGAAGTCGACAAATCCGCCGCTCAGCGTGTCGCGCAGCGCCATCACGCAGCCGCACAGCACCCAGGGCCATTGCAGCACCAGGAACAGGGCTTTCTCCCAGGCGATCACCTTGCCATCGGCGGGGCGCAGATAGCCGTCGCCCTTCAGCAGATAGACCAGCAGTGTCAGCACCAGCGCCTGCGGCGCCAGATGACCAATAAAGGCGGGAAAGGTGACTTCGGCGTAGCGGATGTCAAAGAGGATCGCCACGATCGGCATCAGGTAGAACAGGGTCATGAAGCCGGCAATCAGCGGATAGAGCAGCTGGCAGAACAGGAATTGCAGCTTCAGCCGCAGCGGCAACTGCGCCAGGTAGCGCGGCGTGTATTGCAACAGCAGCGTCACCAGGCTGCGCGACCACTGGAACTCCTGGGTGCAAAGATCGGCAATATTGGCCGGACCATCGCCCACCGCGATCGCGTCAAGCGCATGCACGCCGCGCCAGCCGCCCGCGTTCATCAGCAGGGTGGTGGAGTGGTCCTCCGCCAGCTCCGGTCCCAGCCCGCCGATGTCCCGCAGCGCCCGGGTGCGCACCGCGTAATGCGAGCCGATGCACATCGGCGCCAGGATCGCCGCATAGCCGGACTGGAAAATCCCGTGAAAGCTCGCCTCGGTATAAAGACGCGTGCGTGCGGCCCAACTTTGATGTGCGTTCTTGGCGCAGATGCTCGGCGCGCTCACATAGCCCACAGTCGGGTCGGCGAACCCGCGCAGGATCTCCGCCAGATAGGTGGGGCGCGGCACGTGATCGGCATCCAGCTGAGAGACGAAATCATAGCGCGCATAGCCATAGGTGTCGTAGAAATAGGCCAGGTTGCCCTCTTTGCAGCGGGTGCGGCGTGGCCAGGTCTTGCGATGATAGTCGGGGCGGTTCTGCCGGCTGGAGATCCGCACGCCATTGGCCTCGCACCAGGCGATGGTTTCGGCGTCCGGGGCCTCATCCGCCAGCCAGGTGTCATGCGGATAGGTCTGATGCAGCATCGCCATCAAGGTGGGCTTCAGCACCGACAGCGGCTCCGATGGGGTCTTGGTCACCACCATGGCCACCCGGGTGCGATCCGCATCCGGCACGGGACCGGTCGGCTTGCTGGCCCGCGGGAACACCGCGATAAAGAAACATTGCAGAAAGCTCAGCCACGCCAGCGCCAGGGTGGTCAGCCAGTATTGCGGCCCGCTGGCGGCATGCTCCGGGCGCAGCCACCAGCTCCAGAAGAACACCAGCCCCATCGCCCAGAGCAGGATCATCACCCGGTTGCGCCACCGCTGGCGCGGCGACCACAGCGATGTCAGGCTGCGATCCGGTGGCCCGGGCTGCGCCGCTCCCGGCGGGCGCGGGCCAGAGGCCGCGATGGGGGCGATGCTGTCAGGCCGGGATGTCATCACGCACCTCCAGTCCAAAGCTGGCCGCCGCATCGCGCAGGATCGTGGGCAAGGTGGAGTGCTGCGCGACAAACCCAAGTCGGGCGCGGGCCAGGCCGGGATCGGCCACCAGCACCGGCGGATCGCCGGCGCGTCGCGGCGCCGCCTGCCAGCGCGGCTTGCGCCCGCTGAGGCGCTCGATCGCGCTCAGGATGTCGAGGATCGAGTGCCCGTGGCCGGTGCCCAGGTTCACCGTGAGATCCTGGCGCCCCTCCAGCAGCCACCGCATCGCAGCGACATGGGCGTCGGCCAGATCGCTGACATGGATGTAGTCGCGCACGCAGGTCCCGTCGGGCGTGTCGTAGTCGGTGCCAAAGACCTTGAGGCCCGGACCGGTGCCCGCCGCCGCCATCAGCGCCAGCGGGATCAGATGTGTTTCCGGGTCGTGGCGCTCGTGCAGTTCGCCCTCGGGATCGGCGCCGCAGGCGTTGAAGTAGCGCAGCATCGCAAAGCGCAGCCCGGTGGCCGCGGCGGTGTCGCGGATGATCTGCTCGCAGATCAGCTTGCTGCGCCCATAGGGGTTGATCGGCGCCTGCGGCTGGTCCTCGCGGATCGGTTGCCGGGTCGGGATGCCGTAGGTGGCGCAGCTGGAGGAAAAGACGATCTGGCCGACGCCGCAATCCTGCATCGCCGCCAGCAGCGCCACGGTGCCGCAGACGTTGTTGTCATAGTAAAAGCCGGGCTTCTGCATCGACTCGCCGACATAGGCGGCGGCGGCGAAATGCATCACCAGCCGTACCCGATACCGGCGCAGCACGTCGCGCAGGGCGCGGCGGTCGCGGATATCGGCCACTTCCAGCGGCCCCCATTTCACCGCCCTGCGGTGACCGGTGCGCAGATTGTCCAGCGCCACCGGCAGATACCCGGCCGCGGCCAGCGCCTTGCAGGCGTGGCTGCCGATGAACCCGGCGCCGCCGGTCACCAGGATTGCGGGCCTGTCACTCATATCGCCACCTGGCTCTTGTGCCCGTCAAGCGGAGCGGTGGTGCGGAAGTAGGCCAGGGTTTCCTTCAGCCCCTCCGCCAGCGAGACCCGGGGCTGCCAGTTCAGCTGCGCGCGTGCGGTGCTGATGTCGGGGCAGCGCTGGCAGGGGTCATCCTGCGGCAGCGGCATATAGCTGATCCGCGAGCGCGCACCGGTCAGCGCCAGCACCTTTTCGGCCAGCGCCGCGATGGTGAATTCCTCCGGGTTGCCGATGTTCACCGGCGCGCTGAGCCCCCGGGGGCAGTGCATCAGGGCAATCAGCCCCTCCACCAGATCGTCCCGGTAGCAGAACGACCGGGTCTGCGCGCCGGTGCCGTAGATGGTGATCGGCGCCCCGCGCAGGGCCTGGGTGATGAAGTTCGACACCACGCGCCCGTCGTCGGGGTCCATGCCCGGCCCGTAGGTGTTGAAGATCCGCGCAATGCGGATGTCGACCCCCCGGCACAGGTGGTAGTCGTGGAACAGGGTCTCCGCCGCCCGTTTGCCCTCGTCGTAGCAGG
This sequence comes from Epibacterium sp. MM17-32, assembly GCF_022348205.1. Lineage (NCBI taxonomy): Bacteria > Pseudomonadati > Pseudomonadota > Alphaproteobacteria > Rhodobacterales > Roseobacteraceae > Epibacterium > Epibacterium sp. MM17-32. Next base: position 46,493 of record NZ_JAKRFC010000001.1, read on the forward strand.
AGCGCGGCCCGATGGTATTGACGTTGCCGTGATAGCTCTCTTGCTGCGGGCTGATGGCCGGGTCGCCATAGACCTCCGAGGTGGAGGCCTGGAGGATGCGCGCCCCATGGGTCAGGGCCAGTTCCAGCAGGTTGATGGCACCGCTGACGCTGGTGCGCATGGTCTGGATCGGATCCGCCTGATAGCGCGGCGGCGAGGCCGGGCAGGCCATGTTGTAGATCAGCGAGACCGGACCGGGCAGGCTGACCGGCCGCACCACATCATGTTTGATGAAGTGAAAGCGGGCATGCGGGATCAAATCCGCCACATTGGCCATGCGCCCCGTCGACAGGTTGTCCAGGCAATAGACCCGATAGCCCTTCTCGATGTAGCGATGGCACAGCCATGACCCGAGAAACCCCGCGCCGCCGGTAATCAGAACCGATGTTTGTCGTTTTGGCTGGGACGCGTCAGGTGCAAACGGGTGATACCCTTCACTGACGTCACTTATATAGTTCACAACGAGTGCTCCTCTGCACAAGGGCAGGAATTCGTCATGCACTACTCGAAATGGCCAAATGTCTCGGCTGCAAATAACCTTTGCAAATGGCCGCATGTTGGGGGCTCACGGCCCCTTCTTACTCTTTATCCGCCCACTCTTTACGCGACTGGTACAAATTTGGGTTAGAAAAGCTTCTCCTACGTATAATCATCGTAAGCTGCTCAAAGTTTAGTCAAGCTTGCATTGAATTATATTCACAATTTTCAATTCTTGATGTAGGCAGGACGCGGATCTTGCAGCCCCCGGTTGTCGGTGATCGTGTTGGACTTCCGAAAAACACGAGACGCATGCGCTTTCCGACAGAATCAGTCTGCTCCGCAGACCCGGCGGATTCGGGGCTGGTTTTACGGATTCGGTCGTCGCTCAGGTGGGAGGGCAGGGCGCGCTGCGTCGTCGGCCGGTCTGGTCGCCTCCCGGCCAGACGACGCGAGGTTGCCTGTCCACCTGCCGGTTCTGTCGCAGGGGCGCGATGCATCTGTTGACAGGGAGGGGGTCCGGTCACGCGGCCGAGTCTTAACAGATCAGGAGCAAGGCCAGGCGCGCCGATGCGCCGGGACATCACCCATCGCTGCGCGTGGGGCACCGGCGGTGGAGCGTGTCACTTGGGTCAGGATTACAGGATATCCGTCGAAAAACAGGCGGAAAACGCGGCGCAAGCACCAATGGCTGAGCCATGCGACCTCGGGACGCGCGACGGCGTCTGATGAAGGAAGGCCAAGGATGCGGTCACGCTCCCAAAACCACGTGTTAACCTTTACGCTAAATCCGGACTGTCGCCCGGCAATCCAGGACAAAGACTGTGCCTGGACATCTGTACTGTTTACCTGAATCACTCGGTCCCCGAAACGGGAACGTGACCACGTTACCATAATATCGCAGTTTCTGCATTCGTGGAAGTGGGTAGTGCGCCGGAATTTGGTAAGGAATACCTCCTTTTATGCGACATTTTGTCGTTTTTAATCCTCCCGAGTCTTTTGCGGCCTCCGTGCTCGGCCAGCGCATTTGAAAAAGTCAAATCTGTTACCGGAGTGATCCGGGCTTTGGCGCGAGATTGGGATTGACCCTCCCGGCTGCGCGCCACAGTCTCTCGCCATGACGACCTCGCTGACGATACATCGCTGCCCCCGCCCGCTGGACCCGGACATCGGGACCGAGGCGGTTGCCGGTCTTGCGCATCTGGCACCCGATGCCAGGGCCGTGCTCCTGGGGGCCGCCGGCAGCAGCCCCTACCTGAAGACGCTGATCCAATCCGAGCGCGACTGGATCGAGGCGGCCCTGTCCGATCCCGAAGGCGCGCGCGACGCGGTCTTTCAAACCTGCCGCGCCTCTGCCCCGGATCAGGTGAAGTCTGTGCTGCGCGCAGGCAAACGCCGGATCGCACTGCTCTGTGCGTTGTGCGATCTTTCGGGCCATTGGCCGCTCGAAGAGGTCACGGGCACGCTCACCCGGTTTGGTGAGTTGGCGGTGGATGTGGCGCTGAAGGCGGAAATCGCGCTGCTGATCAAACGGCGCAAGCTGCCGGGGATGAGCGAAGACGACATCGCCACCGCAGGCGGGATGAGCGTCTTTGCCATGGGCAAGATGGGCGCCTATGAGCTGAACTACAGTTCCGACATCGACCTCATCTGCCTCTTTGATGAAACCCGATTTGAACGGGATGATTTCCTTGAGGCCCGTCAGGCCATGGTACGCGCCACCCGCAATATGAGCGCGGCGCTGAACGATCGCACCGCCGAGGGCTATGTCTTTCGTACCGATCTCAGGCTGCGCCCGGACCCGTCGGTGACGCCGGTGGCGCTGGCGATGGCGGCAGCGGAACAGTATTACGAGAGCCTTGGCCGCACCTGGGAGCGCGCCGCCTATATCAAGGCGCGCAGCTGTGCGGGCGATATCGCGGCGGGCGAGAAGTTCCTCAAGACGCTGACGCCCTTCGTGTGGCGGCGGCACCTGGATTTCGCCGCCATTGAAGACGCCCACAACATGCGCCTGCGCATCCGCGAGAACAAAGGCACCGGTGGCCCGATCACGGTTCTGGGGCACGATATGAAGCTGGGCCGCGGCGGGATCCGCGAGATTGAGTTCTTCACCCAGACCCGCCAGCTGATTGCAGGGGGGCGCGATCCGTCGCTGCGGGTGCGGGGCACCGTCGAAGGGTTGCAGGCGCTATCGCGCGCGGAGTGGATCTCGGCGGAGGTGTCCGACACGCTGGTGCGTCACTACCGCGACCACCGCGAGATCGAGCATCGCATCCAGATGGTCCATGATGCCCAGACCCACCGCATGCCCACCTCCGAAGAAGGTCTGTCGCGCGTGGCCTGCCTGATGGACGTGGAGCCGGAGGCCTTTATCGCGGATCTGCGCGAGCGACTGGAAGAGGTGCACTGTCTGACCGAGGATTTCTTTGCCCCCGGCACCAGCGCCAGAGCGGCAGAGCCGCTGCCGGAGGATCTCGACCAATCGGTGATTGCGCGCTGGCCCAGCTATCCGGCGCTGCGCTCTGATCGCGGCGCGCGGATCTTTGAACGTCTGAAGCCTGAATTGCTGAGCCGCCTGTCGCGCACCGCCAATCCGGGTGAGGCGCTATTGGCGCTGGATGGGTTTCTGGCCGGAATGCCCGCCGGGGTGCAGCTGTTTTCTCTCTTTGAGGCCAACCCGCAACTGATTGATCTGCTGGTCGATATTGTTGGCACCTCGCCGGCGCTTGCCAATTACCTGTCACGCAATGCATCGGTGTTCGACGCGGTGCTCGATGGCGGCTTTTTTGCCGACTGGCCCGGACGTGAGGCCCTGATTGCGGAACTCAAGCACGCCTTGGACAGTGAGAGCGACTATGAACGCCAGCTTGACCTGACCCGGCGCTGGCACCGCGAATGGCACTTTCGCACCGGGGTGCATCACCTGCGCGGTCTGATCGATGCCGATACTGCCGGTCAGCAATATGCCGACCTCGCCGATGCGGTGATCATTGGCCTGCTGCCCAAGGTCGCCGCGCAATTTGCCGCCAAACACGGGCCGATGCCGGGGCGCGGCTGCGTGATCCTCGGGATGGGCTCGCTGGGGGCAGGGCGGCTGACGGCGACCTCCGATCTGGATCTGATCATGATCTACGATCCGCTGGAGGAGGAGATGTCCGATGGCAAGCGCCCGCTGGCGGTGCGGCCCTACTATGCGCGGCTGACCCAGGCGATGGTGACCGCCCTGACCGCCCCCATGGCGGAGGGGCGTCTCTACGAGGTCGACATGCGCCTGCGCCCCTCCGGCAATCAGGGGCCGGTGGCCACCAGCTGGCAAAGCTTCACCCAGTATCAGGAGAACGACGCCTGGGTCTGGGAGCATCTGGCGCTGACGCGGGCGCGTGTGGTGGCCGGAGAGGACACACTCGCGCGGGATCTGGAAAAATTCCGCTGCGATTTCCTCGCCCGTCCCCGAGATCGCACCGACGTCCTGCGCGAGGTCGCCGAGATGCGCCGCAGGCTTGCGGCCGCAAAATCGCCCGACGGGCCGTGGGACGCCAAAACCGGCCCGGGCCGGATGCTCGATATCGAATTGGTGGCGCAGGCCGGAACGCTCTTGGCCGGGCAGCCCACGCGCGCGGTGCAGGACGGGCTGACCGCCGGGGTCGCCTCCGGGTGGCTGGATGACGCGGATGCGCAGGCGCTGGGCGCCGCCTATCGGCTATGCTGGGCGGTACAAAGCGCGGCGCGGCTGATTGCGGGCAAGGGCTCTGATGGTGCGGTGCGGGGTGAGGGGGGCTCGGCCTTCCTGCTGCGCAGCACCGGTTACGATACCATCGGCCTGTTGCAGCAGGCCCTTGAGGACGCCTATGCAAGCGCGGCCGTGCGGATCGACGCGGGTGTGGGCCAGTTCGCGGCAGAAGAAACGGAGATCAAGACGGATGACGACACAGACCTCTGAGCTTCAGGAACTGGACCCGAAGGGGCTGATCCGCGAATCCTATCGCATCGAGGGCATTGACCCCAGCCAGTGCCGCAGCATCTTTTTCGACTGGGCGCTGTCGATGCCGGTGGACACCGACACCGAGGCGGCGCTCTCGGTGCTGCTCGACCATTACGGCGCGGCCCATCCCGATCATCCGATGACCGTGGTCCTGCGCGACGGGCTGGCCGGGGGGCAGCAGCGCCCCAAACGGCGCGGGGGCTGGCGCTCCCGGCCACGGGATCCGGCGTCCTGATCCGGACGCTGGCCGGGAACTCGGCGTCGGTGGTGACAGGCGGCCCCGTTGTTGATCTGGTCACTGGCCCCGTCGCTGGTCTCGACGGCCGCGCGCTGGATTGTGGTTAACAACTCCTTAAAATGTTCCGGTTCCGTCGAATTCCTGCCCTCTTTGCACGACAAAACCCTGCCAAGCAGACAGAAAGAGTGCGCGCAAAGGCGGCACGAAGGAGGGTTCCATGGGTTTCATGCGTTTTCTGGCAGTCCTTGCGTTGGGCGGATCGCTTGCCGCATGCGGGGCGGTGGATGTGCCGTCGCGGAATGCGACTCTGGCGCCCCTGGGAAGCATTGCCCCGGCGATCGCCCCGATGCCTTCGGACAACAGCCCACATTGGGCGACGGCTGGTGCCTGGTGAGCAGAGGCAGCACCTGACGGTTGACTGACCGGCCTCGCGGGCGGCGCGCCAGCCCTTGGGGCGGTGATGCGTTTTCTATCTTGGGGCAGGCGGGAACTCGCGCTATGTGGGGGCATGACAGATGCTGACCTGACCCTGCCGCCGCGCCCGCGCGTGAAGATGAAACCCAAATCCAATGCCCGCGCCATCCGCCACGGCTTTCCCTGGGTCTATGCCAACGAACTGGTGACCGACCGGCGCACCAAGAAACTCGCGCCCGGCAGCCTCGCGGTGCTGGAGGATGAGGCGGGCCGCAGCCTCGGACTGGTGGCCATAAACCCCGAGAGCAAGATCATCGCCCGGATGCTGGACCGCAACCCGGAAGCGCAGATTGATGTGGCGTGGTGTGCCGCGCGCCTGTCGCGGGCGCAGGAGTTGCGCGCCCAGCTGTATGATGCGCCGTTCTATCGTCTGGTGCACGCCGAAGCCGATGGTTTGCCCGGCGTGGTGATCGACCGTTTTGGCGACACATGCGTGATGCAACCCAATGCGGCCTGGGCAGAGGTACATCTGGAGGCTTTGACGCAGGCGCTGGGCGAGGTCACCGGCTGCACGGTGATCCTGAAAAACGCCTCCGGGCGCACCCGTGGGCTTGAGGGGCTGGACGATCAGAACGCAGTGCTGAAAGGCGCGGCCCCCGAGGCACCGGTGCCGGTGGTGATGAATGGCGCCACCTATATGGCGGATCTGACCGGCGGGCAGAAGACCGGCCTGTTTTATGACCAACGCGACAACCACGCCTTTGCCGCGCGTTTGGTGGCGCCGGGCGCACGGGTGCTGGATGTGTTCTCTCACGTGGGGGGCTTTGGTCTGGCGATGCTGGCGGCGGGCGCGGGGCATGCGACCTGTGTCGACGGTTCTGCTGCCGCGCTTGATCTTGCGACAGCGGGCGCCGCGGCCTCCGGCCACGGCGACAGGTTTAAAGCCCGTCAAGGCGATGCCTTTGACGTGCTGGCGGCACTTGGCGCAGAGGGCGCACAATTTGATGTGGTGGTCTGTGATCCACCCGCATTTGCGCCCTCAAAACAAGCGCTTGAGGCGGGTTTGCGCGCATATGAGCGGGTGGCAAAGCTGGCGGCTCCTCTGGTCAAGCCTGGTGGGTATCTGGGTCTGTGTTCCTGCTCTCATGCGGCGGATCTGACCCGGTTCCGCAATGCCTCGGCACGCGGGATCGGCAAGGGCGGGCGGCGTGGGCAGCTGCTCCACACGGGCTATGCTGGCGCGGATCATCCGCAGATGCCGCAACTGGCCGAGAGCGGCTATCTGAAGGCCGTGTTCTTCCGTCTCGATTGAGGGCCTACCTGTGAAGCTGCTGCTGGACACCTGTGTGCTCTACCCGACGGTGATGCGCGAGATGCTGTTGGGGGCAGCGCGGGCGGGGCATTTTGTGCCGCTCTGGTCGGCGCGTATTTTGGGTGAGTGGGAACGGGCAGCGGTCAAACTTGGTCCCACCGGTGCGGCGCAGGCCAAGGCCGAGATCGCGCTGTTGAACGCGGGCTGGCCAAAGGCGGCGGTTGCGGCCAATTCGGGCCTTGAGGCGCGTCTGTGGTTGCCGGATGAGAATGACATTCACGTGCTTGCCGCTGCGATTGCGGGCCATGCAGATGGGATCGTGACCGTCAATGCAAAGGACTTTCCCCGCCAGACGCTGGCGGAGGAGGGGCTGACGCGTATCGCGCCAGATGAGCTGCTCTATGACTTCTGGCTGAAGGATCCTGAGGGTATTGAAGCCGTGGGGCAGGCGGTTCTGGCAGAGGCGAACCGGCTGTCCGGCGAGGTCTGGCAGATGCGGGCGCTGTTGAAAAAGGCGCGCTTGCCACGTGTTGCTAAGGCTTTGGGTCAATAACAAGGCCACGTCCGACCGAGAGGTCGGACAGCCCCCGACCCTCCCCATGGGAGGGGGCTTTACCCCCACCCAGGCTCGGGGGCCGTCCTTTGTCAGCTGTTGCCCAAAATCTCTGCCGCGATCTCGAAGGAGCGCAGCCGCGCGTCGTGATCGTGGATCTGCCCGGTCAGGATCACCTCATCTGGCTGAAAGGTCTCGATCAATCGCGCAAGATCTCCGCGCACCGTCTCTTTTGATCCCGTCGCCGATATGGTCAGTGCTTGATTGACCCCCGCCAGGATCTCCGGCGTCAACACATCCGCGATATTGTCCACGGGCGCCGGCAGCTTGCCGGGCATGCCCAGACGCAGGCGGGCAAAAGCCTGCTGCATGGTGGTGCGCAGCCGCTCGCCCTCGGCATCACTCTCGGCGGCAAAGACGTTGATCGCCAGCATCGCGTGGGGTTCTGCGAGGGTCGGTGAGGGGCGAAACTGGCGGCGATAGACTTCAAAAGCCTGCTCCAGCGCTTGCGGCGCAAAATGCGAGGCAAACGCGTAGGGCAGCCCCAGTGTTGCCGCAAGCTGCGCGCCGTAAAGGCTCGACCCCAGCATCCAGACCGGCACCTGCGTGTTCTCGCCGGGGATGGCGCGCAGAGTGCTGCCCTCACGCTGTGGCCCGAAATAAGAGATCAACTCCTGCACGTCCTGCGGAAACGGATCCCCGGAGTCCTGCAACCCGCGTCGCATCGCGCGCATCGCCGCCATATCGGTTCCCGGTGCGCGCCCCAGACCAAGGTCGATCCTTGGGCCATGGATTTCGGCCAATGTGCCAAAGGCCTCTGCCACCATGTAAGGCGCGTGATCGGGCAGCATGATGCCCCCCGCGCCGATGCGCATGGTAGAGGTCGCCTGCGCGATATGGCCGATCATCACCGCCGTTGCGGCGCTGGCGATACCGGGCATGTTGTGATGCTCCGCCAGCCAGTAGCGGTGATAGCCCCAACGCTCTGCGTGTTGGGCCAGATCGGCGCTATTGGCAAGCGCCTGAGCGGTGGTGGATCCTTCTGGCACCGGGGCGAGGTCGAGGACGGAATAGCGCATGAAAACCTTCTCCTTGCAGGAAGGTTTAGGTAAGGATCGCGGCGGGCGGGTGCAAGGGGGCGAGGAGAATAAGAGGGCCGGACCGGCGGGTCAGGCGTCGCCCCATTTGTGTTCCAGCCGCTCTAGGGCGGCAATGCGCTCATCCGTCTTGGGGTGGCTCATCAGCCATGCAGGCGCCATGCCCGCGCGGGAGTTGGTGAGCTCTTCCAGCTTGCGAAACAGGCTCTTTTGCGGCTCCACGCCGATCCCGGCCTTGGTCAGAAGGGCGGCCGCATATTCGTCGGCCTCGTATTCATCGCCGCGCGACAGGCGCGCCGCCAGAAGGCTGGTAAGAACACCCGCGATCCACGGGCCGATAAAGGGAATATAGCGTCCGATCACCATCATCAGCACGGTGCGCAGCGCATTCTGGCCTGAGAAATCGATCATCCGTTTCTTGGCATGCCCCAGTGCCACATGGCCCAGCTCATGCGCGATGACGCTTGTCAGCTCCGCATCCGTGACCTCGCCGTTCTGGAACTTGCGATAGAACCCACGGGTGATGAAGATGCGCCCATCGGGGGCGGCAAGACCGTTCACCGGGTCGATCTCATAGATGTAGACCGGGATGCGCGGCAACTCCAGCGCGGCGGCAAGCCGGTCGGTCATGCGCTTGAGATGTGGATCGGCCAGCTCGGTCGAGCGGGCATCAAGTTCGCGGTGGGTGCGCCAAACGGACAGGCGGTACATCACCAGCCCGTAGATCACCGCCAAAAGGATGGGAGTTAGTCTCAGCATGAACCTGATATGGGCGGGTTTTGGCTCTGCGGCAAGCGGTTCGCGTAATTTTAAAGGGGCCGCATGCCAGCACCATGTTACCCTAGGGCACAATTCTGGCGACACGGGAGGGGGGAAGCATGGATGGCACGGTCACGGTACTGGTGGGCTCGACCAAGGGCGCGTTTCTGATCGACGGGGGCACGGAGCGTACCGGGTGGCACGTGCGCGGCCCCTTCTGCGACGGCTGGCCGATCAACCATGTGGTCGGCGATGCCGAGAGCGGGACGATCTGGGCTGGTGGCGGCAGCGAGTGGAATGGGGCCGGGATCTGGCGCTCATCGGATCAAGGCGAAAGCTGGCAAGTCACGCGCCTCACCCGAGGCACCACTGATGACTGGGCCGAAAAGGATCCCGATTTTGCGGCAATGATCGGCTATGAACCCGTCGAGCTGCCCTTTGGCAGCGACTTCCAGCAGATCTGGTCCATCGGTATCGGGCAGGGGGTGCTTTATGCGGGCACCAAACCTGCGTCATTGCTGCAAAGCCGCGATGGCGGCGAGAACTGGACCCTTGTTGAGGGGCTGAGCCATCATCCCTCGGCAGGCAGCTGGAACCCTGGCGCGGCAGGGCTGGTGCTGCACACGATCCTGACCGACCGGGAGCGACCGTCGCACCTGTGGTGCGGGATTTCGGCAGCCGGTGTTTTTGCGAGCGAGGATGGCGGTGAGACTTGGGAGCGGCGCAACCGGATGTCCAATGCGGAAAGTTGCGCGCATCACGACCACCCCGCAGGGCCGCGCGATGGCGAGACCGGGCATTGCGTTCATAACATGGTGCGCGCTCCGGGAGATCATGAGCTGATCTATCAGCAAAACCACCATGGGGTCTGGAAGTCGCGCGATGGTGGCCGCAGCTGGGACGACATCAACGCCGGCCTGCCTTCGACCTTTGGGTTTCCCATCCACGTGCATCCCCGCGACCCGGACACGATCTGGACGCTGCCCCTGAACGGGGATAGCGCCGGGCGCTTTCCACCGGACGCGGCAGCAGCGGTGTGGCGCTCGCGCGATGGAGGCGAGAGCTGGCAGGATTGTCGGGACGGGCTGCCGCAGGAGGGGTGTTTCTTCACCGTGCTGCGTCAGGCCATGGCAGGGGATCGGCGTGACCCGGCAGGGGTCTATTTTGGCACCAATTCCGGATCGGTCTTTGCCAGTTTCAACGAAGGCGACCAATGGCAGGAGATTGCACGCCACCTGCCCACGATCCTGTCGGTTGAGGTGCTGGACCGCGCCTGAGCCGCGTGCGGCCAGTGAAACAGGGGAGGTGTTGCGCTTTGCTTTGCAAATCGCGCTGGGGCGGCGGCCGCGCCTTCGGCGCGGCCGCCGCCCGGCCCAACGCTTTTGATGCAGGCTTTGCCTGTGTTGAAAGGGGCGGGAGCCTCCCAGTTTGCTAGATGCATCGCGACATTTGTTCCTATAGCGCCCTGGCCGGGGCCGGTGTTCACTCCTATTGACTGAGCAGGAGTTGATCCGATGAATGTCTTCTTACTGAGTGCGGCGGCGTTGGCTGCAGTCTGGACCTTGGTGCATGGGATCGTCGGGGGACGGCAATGTGCGCGGCCCCTTGCTGCGGATCAGCAGCTCATCCCGGTCGTGCGTGAAACAGTTCTTCTGTGCTGGCATCTGGTGACCGGAGCATTGGCGCTGATGGCGCTGTTTTTATGTCTCGCTGCGTTTGGGCGCACTGACATGGCGCTGGCGGGGATACTGCTGGCAGCCGTGACCGCAGGCATTGGCATCGCATGGCCGCCCTTGCGCGGGGTGTCCTATGGGGTGTTGCCGCAGGGGTGGCTTTTTGTGCCGGTGGTCCTGTTGGCGGCGTGGGGGCTCTGGGGATAGCATGGGCCCTGTGTCCCTTGAGTATGTGGCAGCAAAGCTGACCTTTTGTTTCGTGCGCGAAACAGTGGGGCAATAGGGCTGATACTTTTTGTGGGCCAGCAGGCTTCGCGCTCCCCCAAATGCGGGTTGCAATTTGAGAGAGCGTAGCCTTTACAATGCGTTAAGGCATATTTCGCACGTCATTCAACGTGTCAGTTCCCGCATGCCGCGCTCCAGCCCGTCGAGCGTCATCGGCACCATGCGATCCTCAAAGATCTCGCGGATCATCTGGATGGAATGGGTGTATTCCCAGTATTTCTCCGGCACCGGGTTGATCCACAGATGCGAGTTCCATTGCGCACGGGCGCGCTCCAGCCAGACCTGACCGGCCTCCTTGTTCCAGTGCTCATTCGCCCCGCCGGGATAGGCGATCTCATAAGGAGACATCGACGCATCGCCGACAAAAATACATTTGTAATCCGGCCCATAGGTCCGCAGCACCTCATGGGTTGGGGTCTGCGCATCCCAGCGGCGGCGATTGTCGCGCCATACCCCCTCGTAGAGGCAATTGTGGAAGTAGTAGTATTCCAGATGCTTGAACTCGCTGCGGGCCGCGGAGAACAATTCCTCCACCAGCTTGATATGCGGATCCATCGACCCGCCCACATCGAGAAACAACAAGACCTTCGCGGCATTGTGGCGCTCGGGCCGGGTTCTTACATCGAGATAGCCGTTCTCGGCGGTCGAGCGGATGGTGCCGTCGAGGTCCAACTCTTCGCGGGCGCCCTCGCGAACCCAGCGACGCAGACGCTTGAGCGCCACTTTGATGTTGCGCGTGCCCAGCTCAACATCGCCGTCTAAGTTCTTGAATTCACGCTTGTCCCAGACCTTGACCGCACGCTGATGGCGGCTTTCTTTCTGGCCGATGCGCACGCCTTCGGGGTTGTAGCCATAGGCGCCAAAGGGCGAGGTTCCGGCAGTGCCGATCCATTTGTTGCCCCCCTGATGGCGGCCTTGTTGTTCCTTCAGGCGCTCTTTCAGGGTTTCCATCAGCTTGTCAAAGCCACCAAGAGCCTCAATCTCGGCGCGTTCCTCGGCCGAGAGATGTTTCTCCGCCATCTTGCGCAGCCACTCCTCGGGAATGTCTACGGCTTCCATCACAGCAGAGGCGGGGATCTGGTCGAGACCTTCGAAGGTGGCGGCAAAGGCGCGGTCGAATTTGTCGAGGTTGCGCTCGTCTTTGACCATGACGGCGCGCGCGAGGTAGTAGAACGCCTCCACGTCATAGGTGACCAGACCGGCCTTGAGCCCTTCCAGAAACGCAAGATATTCGCGCAGCGAGACCGGAACGGCGGCGGCGCGCAAGTTCTCGAAGAAGGGCTGAAACATGGGGTCTCCGTCGCTTTGGGTCAGACCAGCATGCGGTGGGTGATGATGGTGCCGAACAGGCCGAGGATACCAAAGATCATGCCGTAGACAGCCCCGTATTGCAGCATATCGGCGATATTGCCGCCACGTTTGCGGGCCTTGAAGGCACCAAGGGCTGCACCAAAGAGCAATGCGAAGATCACGATCATGACGGGTCTCATTCAGATTAGGACTGACCGGTCAGAGACCGCCAGTGCGCGGAGTGGACCCCCGGGGCCGGTTTAGGGACGCGATCAAACCAGCGGAAGGGGGCGGTTGTGTCGCATATAGCTTGCGAGTCCGGGATGTGCAAAGGCCCGGTGGCGGGGCTGGGAGGATGCCGGCTCCAGCGCGGGGGCGCGGGTTACGGGCGTGGCGCTTCGTGTGCGGCGGCCACCTCCTGCAGCGGGCTGGCATAGGGCACCTCGGCGCCATGACCATAGAGCCCCCACCCAAGGCTGTCGGTGCGCAGGGCAGCGGCAGCTTGCGGATCGCCGCGGAGGTCGGCCAGCTGTGCCTTGAGCATCAACAGGGTGGACAGCAGCGCGGCATTCTGGCCCCGTCGCGCAGCGGGCAAGGCGCGTTCGATCAGCGTGCTCGCGCGGTCGAGGTCACCGGCCCGCAAGGCATAGGCGGCGAGGCGCGATTCGATCAGGGCACGGTGTTTGGCGGTGTCGGCGCCGGTGCCAAGATAGGTCAGCGCGGTGCGGAAATGCGCCTGCGCCAAGGCGGGGTTGCGGATCTGTTCGGAGCGCCCCACCAGAAAATGCCCAAAGGCGCGGCGGTGGTCGCGCCAGCCCAGGTCCCGGGCAATGGCAGCGGTGGCATGGGCGGCGCGCCTGCGGTCGGCAGCGCTGGAGCCAGCCCCCAGCGCGGTTTCAACCGCCGCCACCCAGGCGGGGGGCGTGGCTGGCAACGGGGCAGGGGCCTGCGTGCGGCCCCGCGGATTGAGCCGGTCGAGGATCGCGGGAAGACGGTCGGCCACCTGCTGGCGTGTCATCCCGGTGTGCAGGGCCGAGTCATATGTCGCGCGCAGGATGAGCATGTCAAACCCGGTGAGCACCGCATGCACATTGTCATCGTTGAACACGGAGTCCGGCAGGCGATAGAGGTCGTTCAACGGTCCCAGCGCCTGTGCAAGCTCTTCGTGCAGGCAGTCGCGCAGTTCCTGCGGGCTGACGTCATTGGGCACAAAGATGGCCAACCGGTCCCGGCTGCGCAGCTCTTTCCAGTCGGTCTGCGGCGCGCGGCGGTTGTGACGGAACTCTTCCAGAGAGCTGACATTGGGCACCACGAAACAGGCGGCCTGGGGCAGCAGGCGCTGAATCCGATGGCGCGGCACGGCCTCGATGGTGATGCTGGCGGTGCCCGGCTCCTGGGTCATGCGGATGTCGAGGCCGGCCTCGGCGCGCAGCCGTGCCAGAAGTGCTGTCAGATCCGGTTGCATCGTGACCGTCGGCTGCCCGGTGATCGCCACCCGCACCGGGCCCTCGAACCGGGTGAAGACCGGCAGCGGTGTTCCGCCTTCGAGCTGAAAGTGCAGATCAAGGAAGTCCCGCGCCATATCGCTGTTGGCACGGTGGGCCGGCGTGGCGGCGCGGGTGGGAAAGGTGCGGATCGGGGGTAGCGTCAGCGAGGTCGAGGCCGAGGAGGCGCGCGAGGGCGGAGATCCGGCCGTGTCACATCCTGCCGCCAGCAGTGCCAGCGCCAGACCGGCCAGGGCCATGGGTCTTGTGACCGCCGCCAGACTCCGAGGTGTCCGTGCGGCTAGAGAAAGTAAAATCGTCAATCGAACATGCCCCGCATCGCCGCCAGACCGGCAGCCCCGGTAGAGTATGACAGTCTTTGCAGAAAATTGAGGCAAGAATTTGAAACAACCGCGCCCCGCCCGGTCTCGGGGCGGGGGCACCCTTCTGCCCGGGGCTGAAACGGCTCTGCCCGGGGCTGAAACGGCGGAACTCGGGGGGGGCTGCTCAGCGCCCGCGACGGGCCATGAAGGCGAGGCGTTCGAACAGATGCACATCCTGTTCGTTCTTCAGCAGTGCACCATGCAGTTTTGGCAGCGCGTTGGCGCCATCCCGTTTCAGATCCTCTGGGCTCAGGTCCTCGGCCAGCAAGAGCTTCAGCCAGTCGATCACCTCGGAGGTGGAGGGCTTTTTCTTCAGGCCCTGCGTCTCGCGGATTTCGTAGAACTGCGTCAGCGCGGCGGACAGCAGGTCGCCCTTGATGCCGGGATGATGCACCTCGACGATCTGGCGCATGGTGTCGGCATCGGGAAAGCGGATGTAGTGAAAGAAGCAGCGGCGCAGAAATGCGTCGGGCAGTTCTTTTTCATTGTTGGAGGTGATGATCATCACCGGGCGGTGCTTGGCCCTGATGGTCTCGCCGGTCTCGTAGACGTGGAACTCCATCTTGTCGAGCTCTTGCAGCAGGTCGTTGGGGAACTCGATGTCGGCCTTGTCGATCTCGTCGATCAGCAGCACGACCTTCTCATCCGCCTCGAAGGCCTCCCAGAGTTTGCCCTTCTTGATGTAGTTCCTGACGTCGTGGACGCGTTCCTCGCCAAGCTGGCTGTCGCGCAGGCGCGAGACGGCATCATACTCGTAAAGCCCCTGCTGGGCGCGGGTGGTGGACTTGACGTTCCACTCGATCATGCGCAACCCAAGCGCGTCGGCAACCTGCTTTGCCAGCTCGGTCTTGCCGGTGCCCGGTTCGCCCTTGACCAGCAAGGGGCGCTCCAGCGTGACGGCGGCATTGACCGCGACTTTCAGGTCCTCGGTGGCCACGTAATCCTTAGTGCCCTGAAATCTCATCAACTCTTCCTCCGGTTGCGCCTTAGTATTGCCGAATTGATCTGCCAGGGTCCGGTATAATCACAGCGCGCAACTATTGTGTAGTGACATTCGCGGCGCTTGGGATTAAACGCTGCGGCATGGGGGAGCTATGATGCTTGGAAAGATTGAAGAGACCAAGATTATGGGCCAGACCGAAGGAGCCGAAATGAAGCAGGACGTGTTTCTGCCGGAGGACTATCGCCCGGCCGAAGACGAGCCGTTTATGAATGAACGGCAGATGGAGTATTTTCGCCGCAAGTTGTTGAACTGGAAAGCCGAGCTTTTGGATGAAAGCCGGGATACCATCGAGGGCCTGCAAGAAAACACCCGCAACATTCCCGATGTGGCAGACCGTGCCAGCGAAGAGACCGACCGGGCCCTCGAGCTGCGCACACGCGACCGTCAGCGCAAGCTGGTGGCCAAGATCGACGCCGCGATCCGCCGGATTGACGAGGGAGAATATGGCTATTGCGACGTGACCGGAGAGCCGATCTCCCTGAAACGTCTCGACGCCCGCCCGATCGCCACCATGAGCCTTGAGGCGCAGGAACGGCATGAACGGCGCGAGAAGGTCCATCGCGACGACTAATTTTACAGTCATCCACAAGTTTATAAAGCGCCGGGCCTTTTGCTCCGGCGCTTTTTTGTTATGAGCTTGCTCTTGGCAAGCGGGCATTGGGTGCATGGATTTCAAGGATATCAGGATAACGGTCATCGGCGCCGGGATTGGCGGGCTTGCAGCGGCCTACCTGTTGCAGCGCCAGGGGGCGCAGGTGACGGTGCTGGAGCAGGCCGAGGAAATTTCCGAGGTCGGGGCTGGGTTGCAGGTCACGCCCAATGGCGTTGCAGTGCTGAAGGCGATGGGTCTGGCCGATGATCTGGCCTGGTGTTCGCAGCGCGCCCGCGCCGTGGTGCTGCGCCATCACCGGGAAGGGCGCGAGGTGCTGCGGCTGGATCTGGATCAATACGCCCATGATCTGCGCTATTACTTCGTGCACCGCGCCGACCTGATCAATCTGCTGGCGGATGCAGTGCGCCGCTCCGGCGTGCAGCTGCGCCTGTTGCAAAAGGTAAGCACGGTGGTGCCGGGCGCGCGTCCGAAGGTGCAGCTTGGCAATGGCGCCAAATGCGGCGCCGATCTGGTCATCGGCGCGGATGGGCTGCATTCCCGGGTGCGGCCAGTGCTCAACGCCGCAGGGGCGCCAAAGTTTACCGGACAGGTGGCGTGGCGGGCGACGGTGCCAAACCGGTTTGATCTGGCGGCCGAAGCGCAGGTCTTTATGGGGCCGGGGCGGCATTTGGTGGCCTATCCGCTGAAAGACGGCTCGCTGGTCAATCTGGTGGCGGCGCAGGAGCGGCGGCAATGGGCGGAGGAAAGCTGGAGCCACGGGGACGATCCCGACAACCTGCGGCGGGCGTTTGCGATGTTCGGGGGTCTTGCGGCGGAGATGCTGGCGGATGTGCGTGACGTGAAGCTCTGGGGGCTGTTCCGCCACCCGGTGGCGCAGGTGTGGGGGCGTGATGGCGTGGCGCTCTTGGGGGATGCGGCGCATCCGACGCTGCCCTTTATGGCGCAGGGGGCGAATATGGCGCTCGAAGATGCCTATGCCTTGGCGGATTGCCTGTCCGCTGCGGATGATCTTGAGGCGGGACTGTCGGCCTATCAGCTGCGCCGCCGGGCCCGGGTGGCCAAGGTGGTGGAGGCGGCCAATGGCAATGCGTGGAAATACCACCTGCGCCCGCCACTGAGCTGGCCTGCCCATCAGATCCTGCGTGTGGCAGGGGCGCTTGCGCCGCAAAAAATGGTGAGCCAGTTTGACTGGATCTATCGCCACGACGAGACGGCGCGCTAATCAATCCTGAATTTGAGGAGAGGTTTCGCTTTGGGCTTTGCCCAAAGCGACCAGCGCCGCGCAGGCGCGCCCTTCGGGCGCGCCTGCGCGGCGCTCGGCCCAACGGGAGCGGGCGCATTTTAATGCTGTCCGCGACGGGCGGGAGGGCGCCCGCTGTACGCGATTTTTGCGTCAGAGATCGAGGTCAACCCAGATCGGAACGTGATCGGACGGTTTCTCGCGTCCGCGAATGTCCTTGTCGATCTGGCAGTCGCGCAGCAGATCCGCCGCCTGCGGTGTCAGCAGGACATGGTCGATGCGGATGCCGTCATCGCGGTTCCACGCCCCCGCCTGATAATCCCAGAAGGTATAGTGACCGGGGCCACGGGTGCGGGCGCGGAAGGCTTCG
Organism: Epibacterium sp. MM17-32; assembly: GCF_022348205.1. Classification (NCBI taxonomy): domain Bacteria; kingdom Pseudomonadati; phylum Pseudomonadota; class Alphaproteobacteria; order Rhodobacterales; family Roseobacteraceae; genus Epibacterium; species Epibacterium sp. MM17-32. The sequence goes on from NZ_JAKRFC010000001.1 coordinate 63,705, forward strand.
GTAAAGCCGAGGTTCACGATACGCTGAAACGCGGCGCGGCTTTCGGGGCGGTGCAGGGCATCCTCGCGCCAGGCCTCGGGGCGTTTGGCATCCTCGGCCTGGGGGATGATGTTGTAGTCGCCCGCCATCAGCGCCGGCATCTCCTCCGCCATCAACTCGGTGGCGCGGGCCTTCAGGCGCGCCATCCAGCCGAGCTTATATGCATATTTCCCCCCGGCAACCGGCGTGCCGTCATCGTTCAGTTCGACCGGGTTGCCGTTGGGCAGGTAGAGGCCACAGATACGCAGGGCCTGTTTGCCCACCACCGTTGCCTCGATCCAGCGCGCCTGTTCGTCGCTGTCATCCCCGGGCAGGCCACGACGGACATCCTCCAGCGGCAGCTTGGACAGGATCGCCACCCCGTTGAAGCTCTTCTGGCCGTGGGTTTCCACGTTATAGCCGCGCTCTTCAAAGATCTCCCGGGGGAAGGCTTCGTCGACGGATTTGATCTCCTGCAGCACCGCCACATCGGGCTGGGCCTCGTCGAGCCAGTCGGCCAGGGCGTTCACACGGGCCTTGATGCCGTTGATGTTGAAACTGGCGATCTTCATGGCGGCCTCCGAATTGAACGTGCTGCGATGTCTATCGCCCAAAACTCCGCCCCCCGCAAGGCGTCCCCCGGCACCGCGGCGAAAGCCAAGCGCAGATACCCGGTTTGCGAGAGAATCACCCTTTGCGATCCCGCTTAGCAAGAATGCACGCACAACCTGTCGGTGCTTCAATTTGTTTTGCAGTTTTGTAGTTGTGGGTAATGCTGTGGATTTTTTGTGGGTAAGTCCGAATGCATCCCGAAATCAATTTATTGTTAATCGAAATTAATGTAAGGTTTATTCTCTATTTCTGGCGTATCGCAATTTAATGCTTGATTATTTTTGGAGGGCTGGCAGCTTTTAATTATCGATTTATCCAGATGAGGAGAAAAATCATGGGTGCTCTGAAAAAGACTGTTGTCGTGTCCGAAACCGTTTCCGGTGCTTTTGCGGGTGAGAATGTGGGCCTGGTCAGCTCGACGTGCCTCGGTGGTGAACATGAGGGCGCGCATGTATCCCTCTACAGCTCCACATGTATTTCCACATCCAAGGGTGATCTGCACGCCGGCGACGATACCCATATGGTGTCTTCGACCTGCCTCGATCCGGTGAAGTAATTTACCATCCCCGGCCGGGATGGAGGTGTGATCCAGTTTCCGGCCGGGGCAAATTTCATTTTCCGAACATTGGGGGCTGTCATGGGGCAAGTGCTTTCATTTTCTTTGGCGCAGGCGCGTAAACCTGAATCCCCAATCCCGGGACTCCTCGAGAGTTTTGGTTCATTTCGAAAGGATCGTCTTGATGTTCTGTGGTTGAAAGAGAATGCAGAGCTTCTGAATGTTTTAGAAACCACAGGTAGTAAAATAGAAAGTGAAGTAATGGAGCCGTTGTTTCCTTTTTATGAAGGAAGCCTGCGGCATCTGAATTTCTTTCGCCAGTATTACCGGTTCATTCTCTCGATCTGCCTGGATCTCGAGGATCTCGGTCTGCCGGGAACGCGTGGTGAGGTCATGGCGGATTGGGTGGCGCGCCGGGCGGTCGGGGTCAGTGAAATGTCCGATCTGCAACGGGCGGAGGCGCGCAGGCTCCTCGCGCGCAGGGGGATCGAGCTGGCTGGCGTGGACGGGCTCGACGACCGGTTGCGCGCGTTCATGCGCCAGAGCGCGGAATTTGCGGTGCCCAATCGCAAGGCCGCCTATGAGCTGACGCATGTGGTCTTCTACCTGAGCGAATACGGGCGCCGGCCGCTGCAGCTGGAGCCGGAGGAATGGCAGAGCCTGCTGTTTGCCGGGCTGGTGGCCTATCTCGACCAAGATGTTGATTTGCTGTCGGAAATCTGCATCGCAATGCGGTTCTGCAACGAGACGCCACCCGCGGAGTGGCAGGCCTGGCTGGACCGTCAGCTGCACGGGTTTTCCCTCACCCCGGCCCGCGGATGGGTCGGCAATGATGACTACCATCCCTACCTTATGTGCAACTGGTTTCAACTTGTGGTTGGACGCACGGCCTTTTCTGATGCAGACTGCGAAGGGTCGGTAGTGATTGAGGGGCCGCATAGCCCCGGTGCGTTACGGGGGGTGTCGATGGCGCTTTATACCTTGTTGGACCAGGCGCCAGGAGACTGGCCAAAGATCAAGAGCACCTTGTGCCAGGCGTTGAGCGCCGAAGAGTGCGAGGTTCTGGCGCAGGCCGAGGCCAGCACGCCCGCGTTCGAGGCCTTCTTTGAGACCTTCGCGCGATTTGGGCAGGTTGGGCCGCAATGAGTCCGGTCGCCTTTGGGGTTCTGGCGGTTCTGATTTACACCGGCCTGATTGCCGGGGCTGACGGGATCACCAAGTTGATCGCCACGGGGTTTGCGCCTGCGCAGCTGTTTGCCGTCTCCGGCCTGCTGGTGGCGGGGTTCTGCCTGGTGGCCAGCCGGATGCAGGGACATCCCGAGCGCCTTCGGACACAGTGTCCGCGCGCGATGGCGGTGCGGGCGGTGGCGACCGTTCTGGCCTGCACCAGCTTCTACTTTGCCTTCCGGTATCTGGCCCTGGCCGAGGTGTTTGTCTTTGTCGCGCTCATGCCGTTGATGGCGGCGGTGCTGTCCGGTCTGATCCTGAAAGAGCGCATCCGGCCTGCGGTCTGGCTGGCGATCTGCCTCGGCGGCATCGGGTTGCTGGTGATGCACCCGGGGGTGCATATGGGCGCGTTCACCGGCTCGGCGATGGCCATGGCCGGCATGAGTTTCGGAACCCTGTCCATCGTCATGGCGCGCTACATCAGCCGCTATGACGGCAATGTGCTGGCGCAGGTGTTCTATCCGAACCTGACGCTGGGGCTGGTGATGCTCTGCATGCTGCCCTTTGTCTGGAAGCCGATGACGGCGGTGGATCTGGCCTGGGTGGGGGCCTATGCGGTGTTGCTGTTTGGCGCGCGCTGGCTGCTGGTGCTGGCGCTGCGGCATCTGCCAGCCTATACCGTGACACCCTTGCTGAACCTGCAATTTGTCTGGATGGCACTGATCGGGCTGGTCGCCTTTGGCGAGGTGCCGCCGGTGACGACCTATCTGGGCATGGCGGTGGTCGCGGCCTCCGGTGTGTTCCTGGTGTGGGACCAGGCGCAGGCCGCGCGCGCCGCGGCGCAGCCCAAGCCACGCCTGCCCGCAGTGCCCGGCGGCGGTCGGCGGCGGACGCAGGCGCGCAATATCGTATCCACGGGACGGGCGCGGCGCCGTGGCACTTGGCGGGCCGGGCGCTGAGCGTTAGCCGGTCTGCGCGTTTGTCTGTGACTGCGATCAGCGCCCGAGCGACGGTTGGTCACGCGCTGGATATACGGACCACATCCTGTCCTGGCGGCTGAGGTGCCCGGGCACGCGCCGCCGGACCCAAGCCGTGGCGGCGCAAGCGCGTTACATCGAAAACGACGTGCCGCAGCCGCAGCTGGAGGTGGCGTTGGGGTTCTCGATCGTGAAGCGCGCACCGATCAGTTCCTCGGTAAAGTCGATCACCGCGTTCTCCAGGAAGGGCAGGGAGATCTCGTCGACGACGACTTTCTGACCCTTGCCTTCGAGCACGAGGTCGTCGGAATTCGGCGTGTCGAGCGCGATTTCATACTGAAAGCCCGAGCAGCCGCCGCCTTCGACCGCGATGCGCAGGGCCTGACCCTGATCCGCTGCGCCGATTTCGGCGAGCCGGTCAAAGGCGCGATCCGTCACTTTTGGGGGCAGTTGCATGCTGGTTTTCTCCGATGGCGTGTTGCAGCGTCAGGTCAAATATAGAAAGGTGCGCGCGAGGCGACAAGATTTGCCGGGGAAAAGAAACACATGTACGCGCCCTATGCCACCATGCCCGACCGTTCGCGCGGGCGATCCGTTTCCGAGGAAGAGAGCAGTTTTCGCTCGCCGTTCCAGCGGGACCGGGACCGGATTATCCATGCCAGCGCCTTTCGGCGGCTAAAGCACAAAACACAGGTCTTTGTCGAGCATGAGGGCGACAATTACCGCACCCGTCTGACCCATTCGATCGAGGTGGCGCAGGTGGGGCGCACGATTGCGGGGGCGTTGGGGCTCAATCAGGAGCTCACCGAGGCCGTGGCGCTGGCGCATGATCTGGGTCACACGCCCTTTGGCCACACCGGCGAGGATGCGCTGCACGAGATGATGGCGCCTTACGGCGGCTTTGATCACAATGCGCAGGCGATCCGCATCGTGACCGCGCTGGAAAAACACTATGCCGAATTTGATGGGTTGAACCTCACATGGGAGACGCTGGAGGCGATTGCCAAGCACAACGGCCCCGTGGTTGGCGAGCTGCCCTGGGCGCTGGCGGCCTGCAACAACGGGATCGATCTGGAGCTGCACACCCATGCCAGCGCCGAGGCACAGGTGGCGGCATTGGCGGATGACATCGCTTACAACCACCATGATCTGCATGACGGTCTGCGCGCGGGCCTGTTCAACGATGACGATGTGTGCAGCCTGTCGATCATCGCGCCGGCCTATGCGGAGGTGGATGCCAAATACCCCGGCCTCGACAAGAACCGCCGCCGTCACGAGGCGTTGCGCCGCTTCTTTGGGGTGATGGTGAGCGACGTGATCGACACATCAAGGGCCAAGATCGCCGCCTCTGGTGTGCAGTCGGTCGAAGAGATCCGAGCGCTCGATCATGCGGTGGTCACGTTCTCGGACGAGGTCTGGGCGCAGTTGAAGGAATTGCGGGCGTTCATGTTCACGCGGATGTACCGCGCGCCCTCGGTGATGGTGGTGCGCGAGCGCGTCGCCGTGGTGGTGAAGGCGCTGTTTGCCTATTACCTCAAGAACACGATGGCGATGCCGGAGCGCTGGCACGAGGAGATTGGCCGGGCCGAGACCGAAACGGATCGGGCGCGGATCGTGTCGGACTATATCGCCGGGATGACGGATCGCTTTGCGCTGCAACTTTATGACCGCTTGGCGCTTGGCGAGTTGGCCAGCTGACCGGGCAACTGGCGCTATCATGACGTGCCGCTGGCCCTATGCGCGGCCCGCGTGCTGTTTCACATGCAGGAGCGAAAGGACCGCTCATGCCGTGTTGGATTGTGACATTCGAGGACAGTGACGGCGTCTCGGCGCTGCGGACCGATCCGGCGCGCCGTGCCGCGCATATCGATTTTGTGCGCGCCTGCCCGGGGTTGCAGATCGGCGGCCCGCTGGCCCTGACGCCGATGCAGGATTTTCCCGGCGCCATCTGGACCGTCGAGGCCGAGACCCGGCAGGATGTGATGCGGCTGATCCAGCGCGATCCCTATTTTGTGGCCGGGCTGCGCCGTCCGGTGATCCGCAGGGAGACAGAGGAGGACCCGCTGGTCCGCCTCCTGCGCTGAGCCGCTTCGACGGTTGACCCTGAGCGCGCCCCTCGGTATCCGCAGAGGCTGATACCTATGGGACGCCAGATATGAACCTCTTTACCGATATTCGTACGCTTGTGATCGACAGCCTCGCGGCCATGACGGCTGAAGGCACGCTGCCGGAGGGGCTCGATTTTGCCAATGTGACCGTGGAGCCGCCCCGAGATGCGGCGCATGGCGACATGGCGACCAATGCGGCGATGGTGCTGGCGAAACCCGCCAAGAGCAAGCCGCGCGACATTGCCGAGGCGCTGGCCACAAAGCTGGCGCAGGATGCGCGCATCACCTCTGCCGAGGTGGCGGGGCCGGGGTTCCTGAACCTGCGGCTGGATCTGACGGTCTGGCAAAGCGTGCTGGGCAAGGCGCTGCATGAGGGCGAGGCCTATGGCCGCTCCGACATGGGGCAGGGCAAGAAGGTCAACGTCGAATATGTCTCCGCCAACCCGACGGGGCCCTTGCACGTGGGCCACACCCGCGGTGCGGTCTTTGGCGATGCGCTGGCGAGCCTGCTGGACTATGCAGGCTATGACGTCACCCGCGAATACTACATCAATGATGGCGGCGCGCAGGTCGATGTGCTCGCCCGCTCCGCCTATCTGCGGTATCTGGAGGCCCATGGGCAGACCGTGGAATTCCCCGATGGCACCTATCCCGGCGAATACCTCAAGGACGTCGGTGCGGCGCTGAAGGAGACATTCGGCGATACCTTTGTCGGCCAGCCCGAGGATGTCTGGCTGGAACAGGTGCGCGCGTTCTCGACCGAGATGATGATGGATCTGATCCGCGCGGATCTCGGCCTGTTGGGCGTGGAGATGGATGTCTTCTACTCGGAGAAATCCCTCTATGGCACCGGGCGGATCGAAGCGGCGCTGGAGAGCCTGGAGGCCAAGGGGCTGATCTACGAGGGCGTGCTGGAGCCGCCGAAGGGCAAGAAACCCGACGATTGGGAGCCGCGCGAGCAGACCCTGTTCAAGTCCACCGAACACGGCGACGACGTCGACCGTCCGGTGAAGAAATCCGACGGCGCCTGGACCTATTTCGCGCCGGACATCGCCTATCACTATGACAAGGTCAGTCGCGGTTTTGACATGCTGATCGACATCTTTGGTGCCGATCACGGTGGCTATGTCAAACGGATGAAGGCGGCGGTGTCGGCGCTGTCCGATGGTCAGGTGCCGCTGGATATCAAGCTCTGCCAGCTGGTGAAGCTGTTCAAGGACGGGCAGGAATTCAAGATGTCCAAACGGGCAGGGACCTTTGTCACCCTGCGCGATGTGGTTGATGCCGTCGGCTCGGATGTCACTCGGTTCATGCTGCTGACGCGCAAGAACGATCAGGGCTTTGACTTTGATCTCGACAAGGCGCTGGAGCAGTCCAAGGACAACCCGGTGTTCTACGTGCAATATGCCAATGCGCGGATCTGCTCGACCCTGCGCAAGGCGGGCGAGGCGGGGATCGCCTGCGATGATGCGACGCTGAACGCGGCGGACCTGAGCCTGCTCACACACGAGGCGCAGCTGTCGGTTGCGCGGAAAGTCGCCGAGTGGCCGCGCCAGGTGGAGATCGCCGCGCGCACCAATGAACCGCACCGGATTGCCTTCTTCCTCTATGATCTGGCGTCTGATCTGCACGGGCTGTACCACCTTGGCAAATCTGAAGAAAGTTTACGATTTGTTAATGAGAGCAGCCAATCGGCAACACATGCCAATTTGGCGCTGGCGCGGGCTGTTTCCATTGTCATTTCCGCCGGGCTTGGTATTCTTGGCGTCAAACCGGCGCAGGAGATGTGACACCAAAGTCACCCGAACCGCCGGATCGAGGCAGATCAAGAGACCCGATGCGCAGTGGCCCCGCCGGATTTCAGGCGGGCCGCCTGTGACACAAGGGCAGTGAGGCGGATATGGCATATTTTGCACAGGTGGGCGCCAGCGCCCCCTCTTCAAATGGCGATGGTGATAACGGGGGCGTGGCCTTCGATCCGTTTTCCTCTCATCAATACTCTCGCGCGGCAGAGCCGGCGCCAGCCCCCGAGGACCCCGTGGTCGAGGCGGCGGTGCCGGAAACACCCTATCCCAGCTTTGGCCTCAGCCCGTCCCCATCGGTAAACGTCGGAACCTTTTCCGGCGCCGGTGCCGGCGGCGGCTCCGCGGGCGCCTATGCGGCGGCGGATGGCTACCCGGATGCGGGGTATGACTATGTCGGCGACTATGGCGATGGCTATGGCGGCGACGAGGAAGAGCTGTTTGCCCCGCAAGCGGGGCGCGGAGAGCTGGGCCGCATGGCCGCGTTCCTGGGCGCTGCGGCCTCGATCGCGCTGGTGGTGAGCATCTCTGTCTGGGGCTACAAGCTGATCATGCGCGATGTCTCCGGCGTGCCGGTGGTGAGCGCGGTGTCCGGCCCGATGCGGGTGGCGCCCGAAGATCCCGGTGGCGAGCTGGCGGATCATCAGGGGCTGGCGGTGAACGCGGTCGCGGCCAACGGCATCGCCGAGGATCCCGCCGACACGCTGCGGCTTGCGCCGCAGGCGATTGCCCTGACCGAAGACGACCAACCCGTGCCGACCCTGACCGAAGCGGCCGAAGAGGAAGCGGCGCTGGAAGCCGCGGCAAGCGCGGCGGCCGAGGTTGCGCAAACCTCTGAAGCGCCCGAGGCCGATGTCTCTCCGATCGAGCAGCGCAGCAACGATATCGACGCGCTGGTGGCGTCCCTGACCGACGGGGCGGTGCCGCTTGAGGATCTGCGCGAGACCTCAGCGGCGATCGTGCAGCCGGAACCGCTGGACGGTGCCACGGTGGCCTCGATCGATGCGACCAAAGTATCCGCAGCCGTGCGCAATGCCCCCGGCGTGCGCGTCACGCCGCGTCCGCTTGTCCGGCCGGCCCGTTTTGCGCCTGCCCCTGTGGCCGCAAACGAGAGCGCGGCGCCGCAACGCAGCGCCGCGGCGGAGGTCGACCCCAAGAGCCTCGCCGTGGGCACCCGGCTGGCACAGCTGGGCGCCTATGAGAGCGCCGAGGTTGCGCGTAGCGAATGGACCCGGATCAGCGGCAAATTTGGTGAGTTCTTCGACGATAAATCCCGCGTGGTGCAGCGTGCCGAGAGCGGTGGCCGGATTTTCTACCGTCTGCGCGCCCATGGGTTCGAGGACCTGTCGGACGCGCGTCGCTTCTGCTCGGCCCTGGTGGCGGGCAATGCCGATTGCATTCCTGTGACAATGCGCTGAGCCGATGCGGTTTGGCGCGACGATCCTCGACGCAGAAGGTCTGCGTCTGACGGCTGATGAAAAGGCGCTGTTCCGCGAGGCAGCGCCTTTTGGCTTTATCCTCTTTGCCCGCAATATCGACAGCGCCGATCAGCTGCGCGCGCTGTGTGATGAGTTTCGCGCGGCGGCGGGGCATGACTGTCTGATTACCATTGATCAGGAAGGGGGCCGGGTGCAGCGGCTGCGCGCACCGCTTGCGCGCGAGTGGCGTCCGGCGCTGGATCATGTGGAGGCGGCCTCTGACCCGATGCGGGCGATGTATCTGCGGGCGCGGCTGATTGCGGCGGAACTGCACGACCTTGGCATCGACAGCAACTGCGCGCCGCTGGCGGATGTCGCGGGCGCGGGCACGCATCCGTTCCTGCGCAATCGCTGTTACGGGACCGATGCCGCCGATGTGGCCGCCATTGCCCGCGCCTGTGCCGAGGGGCATCTGGACGGGGGCGTGGTGCCGGTGATGAAACATATCCCCGGACATGGGCGCTCCACCATGGACAGCCACCATGATCTGCCACATGTGACGGCCCCGGCTGAGGTGCTGCGGGCCGAGGATTTTGCCGCCTTTGCGCAGCTCAGGGATCTGCCGATGGCGATGACGGCACATCTGGTTTACGACGCGTTTGATCCGCGCCCGGCGACGCTCTCGCCTGTGATGATGCAGGTAATCCGGCAGGAACTGGGCTATGATGGTCTGGTGATGACGGATGACATCTCGATGAAGGCCTTGTGGGCACCTGAGCTTCAGCAACCAGAACAGCGCCCGAGCCTGGGTGGGGACGAAGCGCCCTCCCGTCAAACCGGAGGTTTGTCTTCGACAAAACGGGAGGGGCGGGCGCTGTCCGGCCTGCGGCCAGACGATCCAGACATGGCGGCCGGGGCAATTGCGCGGGCATCCCTCGATGCAGGCTGCGATGTTGCGCTGTTCTGCAACTCCTCGCTGTCGGCGCGTGCTGCCGTTGTGGAGGCTGCCGGCCTGATGACTGACGCCGCACAACGGCGCGCCGAGGCGGCACTTGCCTGCCGCCAAACCCCTGCTGCGCTTGACACCGAGGCGGTGGAAGCGGAACTATCTGCCCTCATGGGCGGACAGGTATATGGCTGACGAAGACTCGCTATTTCCAGAGGACACACTTACGGTCGAGGAGCGGCTCGAAGCCGAGGCGCTGATCGTGGATGTGCAGGGCTTTGAAGGGCCGCTTGATCTGCTGCTGACGCTGTCGCGCACGCAGAAGGTCGATCTGCGTCAGATCTCTGTCTATGAGCTGGCGCGCCAGTACCTGACCTTTGTGGAAAAGGCCAAGGAGCTGCGCATCGAGCTGGCCGCTGACTATCTGGTGATGGCGGCCTGGCTGGCGTTCCTGAAATCCCGCCTGCTGCTGCCCCCGGACCCCGAAGAGGAAGGCCCTTCGGGTGAGGAACTCGCCGCACATCTGGCCTTCCAGTTGGAGCGTTTGCAGGCCATGCGCGATGCGGCGGCCCGGCTGATGGCGCGGGACCGGCTGGGGCGTGATTTCTTTGCCCGGGGACAGGCCGAGGATGTGCAGCGCATCAAGACGGTGACCTATACGGCGAACCTCCTCGACTTGATGCAGGGCTATGCCCGCATCCGCACCAAGGATGAATTCCGCCCCTTTGTGATGGACCGTGACAGCGTGTTCACCATGGAAGAAGCATTGGAACGCATGCGCGGGCTGCTTGGCTTTACCGGCAGTTGGACCGATATGCTGAGCTACCTGCCGGATGGCTGGCACAGTGATCCGGTCAAGCGCCGCTCGGCCACCGCCGCCACATTCGCCGCCTCGTTGCAACTGGTAAAGGAGGGCAAGATGGAAATCCGCCAGAGCGAAACATTTGCCCCGATCCAGCTGCGCAACCGGCCAGAGGAGAATTGATGGACGACCAGACCCAGAGTGACGCGCAGCAGTCGCCGCGCCGTGACAGCGACAGCCTGTTCGATGCGCCCCCCATGGCGGAACAGGAACGCATGGTGGAGGCGGTGCTCTTTGCCAGTGCGGAGCCTGTGACCGTGCGCGATCTGATGTCGCGCATGCCGCATGGCTGCAACCCCGGCGAGGCGCTGGAGCATCTGCGCAAGCGCTATGAGGGGCGCGGCGTGCGGGTGGTGCAAGTGGGCGAGGCCTGGGCGATGCGCACGGCCCCGGACCTTGGCTATCTGATGCAGAAGGAAACGGTGGAGAGCCGCAAGCTGTCGCGCGCCGCCATCGAGACTTTGGCGATCATTGCCTATCACCAGCCGGTGACCCGGGCCGAAATCGAGGAAATCCGCGGCGTATCGGTGTCGCGTGGCACCATCGACCAGCTTCTGGAGATGGAGTGGATCCGGCTGGGGCGGCGCAAGATGACACCGGGGCGGCCGGTGACCTTTGTGGTGACGCCGGTCTTTCTGGATCACTTTGGCCTGGAAAGCGCGCGCGATCTGCCGGGGCTCAAGGAGCTGCGCGCCGCCGGGCTCTTGGAAAACCGCCCACCACCGGGCGCATTCCCCATTGGTCAGGGCGACAGCGAGGACGAACGCCGCGACGAGGAACAACCAGAGCTGTTCGACGAAGACTGACGCATGTGCGCGATGCCAAGAAATCGCCGCACTCCGCCCCTATATGGAAGAGTGCAGTTGATATCACAGCAACCCCAGCGAGGTTTTTATGGGATTTGACCGGATCGCCAATATGGTCCTGCGCCGCCTGATCGGGCGGGCGGTGAACGCGGGCGTAAACGCCGGGATCAACGCTGTTGCCAAACGCGGTGGCGGCAAGAAATCAAGCCGTGGCGATCACCCGCCGCAGCGTGCCGAGCGCACCCCGGAGGAACAGGCCGAGCGTGAGCGCATTCGGGCCGTCAGGCAGGCGCGTCGGGCACGTCGGGCGCAGCGGGATCAGTCCTGAAGGGGAGCGTGCGGCGCAGGCTTAGCGCCTCGATCGCGGCAATGGTGGTGAGCGCGGCTGATATCAGCACACAGCCAAGGATGCCGAGGACCTGAAATCCAATCCCGCCAACAAACGGGGCTGCAAAGACGCTGAGATATGTGGTGGTGGAGTAAAGCCCCATGATGGCACCGCGCTGGCGCACATCCAGTACCGTCAGACGCGCCACCAGCAGGTTCAGCCCAAAGTGCTGGAAGATCCCCCAAAGCACCGCCAGTGCAAGAAACAGCGGATAGCTGGCACCAAAGATCCCCATCGCCACATAAACAGCGCTCAGCGCAAGGAAAACCGGCGTTGTGGCCCGCGCCATCCCGATCCGGTCCAGAAGCGGGTCGAGCAGCACCGCGCCGCCAAAGCCAAGCCCATAGATCAGCGGCAACAGTCCCGCCTGACCGGTGCTGAGACCGAGGGTGACCGTGGCATGGGCGCCGGTGTAGGAATAGGTCACATAGAAGCTGAGCATCAGCCCGACAGAGGCCAGAATGCCGCGTCCCATCCCCGGAACCCTGAGCGCGCTCAGGGGGGAGCTTGCCGATCCGCCGGGCTCGTCCAGACGTGCCAGCGGAGCGCTGAGCCCCCAGACCAGCGCACAGAGCGCCGCCAGCGCGCCGTAGACCATGCGCCACCCCACCAGCTCTGCGCTCCACGCGGCAAGGCTGACGCCAAGCACCAGCGACAGTGTCCAGCCAGTGAGAACCGCGCCCACCACACGCGCCTCGCGGCCCTTTGGCGCGATCACGGCGGCCATGGTGTAGATCGACGGCAGTGCGGCCCCCCCGGCAATCCCACAGAGCACCTGTGCTGCGATCAGGGCGACCAGCGTGGGGGCCAGCGCGCTGGCGACAAAGCCAAGTGTCAGCGCGGCGAGGGCCATCCGCAGCAGCCGGCCTGCACCGATGCGGTCGCCTATGGGCGCAAGCATCAGCGCCGCCGCAGCCACCCCTAGCCCATAGCCGCTGGAGGCCCAGAGCACCTGCGCCGGGCTGGCCGCAAGATCCGCCCCCACCGTCTGCACCAATGGTGACAGCAGCAGCGCATTGGTGCCCACGATGGCAATGGCACACATCAATGTGGCGATAGAGATCCAGAGCGGCGGGGCAGAAGGTGACATGAGAGGTCTCGATTGATGTTGAATTTCATTCGGCAGTTTGGCCTAATCGGTGAAACTCATTCTGTGAAGATGTTAAAGACCGAGCGATGGAAAAAACAGAGACCATTCGGAGCAGCTCCCGTTCCAGCCGGGGCATTGATGCCCTGGACCGAAAAATATTAGGCGCGTTGAGCCGCGACGCAACCCAATCCTATGCCGCCATCAGCGAGCAGGTCGGCCTCTCGGCCCCGGCGGTGCATGAGCGGGTGAAACGGTTGCGGGCGTCGGGCGCGATCAAGGCCACCGTAGCACAGATCGACGGCGCGCAGGTGGGCAAACCCATCCTCGCCTTTGTTCATGTCGATACCATCGGCTGGGGCAAGACCCGCGAGATTATCGCGCTGGAGCAGTTTCCCGAAGTGGAGGAAATCCACTCCACCACCGGAGATACCTGCCTGATCATGAAGGTCCGCGTGGCAAGCCCGCATGCGCTGGAGGGGCTGTTGTCCAAAATCTACGACATTGAGGGCGTGCGCGGCACCAGCACCTATCTGACGCTGTCGACGGTGTTGGAACGTGCGGCGCAGGCCGATGTCACGGCGGATCTGGAAAGCATCAGCTACCCGCGTTGATCTGGCGGTTAGTCCGGCACGCGGAAATGCTTGGAGAGCTTTAGCCCCTGGCCCTGGTAGTTGGAGGCAATGCCCGCGCCATAGAGCTGCTGCGGCAGCTCGGCCATGCGCTCATAGACCAGACGGCCCACCACTTGCCCGTGTTCGAGCACAAAAGGGGCCTCATGGCAGCGCACCTCAAGCACCCCGCGAGAGCCAGCGCCGCCCGCTTCGGCATGACCAAAGCCGGGATCAAAAAAGCCCGCGTAATGCACCCGGAACTCGCCCACCATCGCCAGATAAGGCGCCATTTCAGCGGCGTATTCGGGCGGGATATGCACGGCCTCGCGGCTGACGAGGATATAAAACGCGCCCGGATCAAGGATGATCCGGCCCTTGTCGCTGCGCACTTCCTCCCAATAGTCGCGGGGGTCATAGGCGGCGATCCGGTCGAGGTCGATCACGCCGGTGTGCGGTTTGGCGCGGTAGCCCACCAGATCGGTGCCGGGCAGGCGTAGATCGACGGAAAAGCCCAGCCCATCCTCGATGACAGCCTCGCCATCCACCAGCGGGGTGTCGGCGTGCAGCTTGGCCAGAGCGGCGTCGTCAAGCACCGCCTGACCGTTGCGAAAGCGGATCTGATTGAGGCGCATGCCGGGACGTGCCAGAACGGAAAACGACCGTGGGCAGATCTCGGCATAGAGCGGCCCGGAATAGCCTGCGCGGATGCGGTCGAATTCTTCGCCGCCATCGGTGATGGTGCGGGTGAGAAGGTCCAGCCGCCCGGTGGAGCTTTTGGCGTTGGCTACGGCGGTGACGTCTGAGGGCAGGTCCAGCGATTCCATCAAGGGCACCACATAGACGCAGCCCTTTTCCAGCACCGCGCCATCGCTGAGGTCAATGCGGTGCATCTCAAACTCTTCAAGCCGCTCGGCCACAGTGCGGCCCTGACCCGCGAGGAACGACGCGCGCACCCGGTAGGCAACGGTGCCCAATCGCAGATCGAGGCTGGCGGGCTGGATTTGGCCCTCAATCAAGGGGGCGGCGAGTTTGATCTCGTCGCGCGCGAGCATGGTTTCGATCGTCTGGCTGGGCAAAACACCGGTCATATGCCGTTCCCCTGATGGCGTCCCTGTCCCGAGGGATGCTGACGCATATTCTGTCGTGCCACAACATATGCGATGCACGCCGCGAAATCTTTTGGAAAACCAACGGCAAAGCAGGCGGCGGATACACAAACGCCCGAGCGATGACCGCTCGGGCGTTTTGTTATGGTCGGGCTAGCAGGACTCGAACCTGCGACCTTCCGTCCCCCAGACGGACGCGCTACCAGGCTGCGCCATAGCCCGTTGTTGGAGCTTTCTACTGCTTTTTGCGGCAGGGGCAAGAGGCGAATTTGATTTTTTCACGCTTTTTCAAGGCACCGCTGCACCGCCTGTCCGTGCTGTGGGATCAGCGCGGGGGCAGGCAGGCGCGCAGGTCTTTGACGATTGCAGCAAGTTCGGCACGGGCGGCAGGCGGCAGGCCGGACAGCGCCGACAGACGCGCCAGGGGACCCTGCGCGGCACCGGTGCCGGAGAGGCCAGGGAGCGGCGGATCGGGCGCGTCCACAACGCGGGCCCTTAGGGGGGCGTCTACCTGATCGTGCAGGCTCTCGGCGCCGGCGTCCTCTCTGGTGTCCTCGGTGGGATCCTGATCGGGCGCTGTGGTCTCAGTGTCCGGCACGTCCTCGGCAGGCGTCTCTGTCGCGAAGTCCTGATCGCGCGGTTCTGCGCCTGTGTCCGCAGGGGCGGCAGCGGCAGGCACGCTCTGCTCCGGTGTGTCGTCGGTGTCGATATCAGTGTCAGCGGATGCGTCCTCGGTCGGAGCGCTGTCGCCGGGCTGCACCTCCGCTGCATCCAGGGGGGCTGCTTCCACAGCAGCATCGTCCGCAGCGGCATCCAGCACCGGATCGCTGTCTGCGCCCAGATCGACCTCGGACTGAGGCTCCGGGGGCACCCCGGCAGATACGGCCGCCATGGCCTCGGCAATCTCCGAAACCGTGCGGGTGTCGGCATTCTCTCCGTCGTCAGGGGCATCCGGCTGCGGCGTCTGGCTGGGCGCGGAGGCAACAGGGGCCGGTCTGGCGGAGGTCAGTATGCCAGAGGTCAGCGTGTCGGAGGTCTCGGTGGCGGGTGCGGCTGGCTCTTCAGCCTGTGGCATGTCCGGCGCGTCGGTCTGAGCGGCGGCATCAGATGCCTCGATCGCGGCGGTGTCTGTGGCCGAGGGGGCGGAAGAGGGGGGCGGTGTAGCCATCGACGGTGCGGGCGGTGCTTCGTCCTCAGCGGCCACGGAAGGCGCGTCGTCGTCGGGTGCAGCGCTCTCTTCGATCCCGGCGGTGGGGTCGATCCCGGAGGTGGGGCCTGGCGTTGCGGCGCTGTCATCGGCTTCGGGCACTGATGGGTGCGGCGGCGTCTCTTGGGGCGCGTCCGTGGCCATCGGCGCGCTGTCCGGCGCGGAAGGAGCCCCTCCGTCATCGTCGGATGGGTTCGTCTCAGCGGATGTGGCAGGTGCTGCGGGAGCAGAGAAGAAATCAGGCTGGCCGTCCGCCGCCTGCGCCGGGGCGGATGCCGCCGGAGGTTTGGGCACAAGGCGCGCGGTCTCTGCGGCCTGTGTTGCCATGTCGCGGGACGGCGGCGGCGTGTCAGGCAGATCAAAGGGCATGGCGATCTGACCGCCGCGTGAGGGCGCGGGCGCGGCTGGCGGCGGTGTGCCCGTGTCAGCCTCGTGGTTCGCGTCGGTTGCGCCAGCGACGACAGGGGCTGCGGGAGTGGATGCGGGTTCAACCTCGCCAGCCTGCGGCGGTGTCTGCGCTGCGTCCGGGGCAGGCGATGGCGCGACCTCAGGCTCCGCCGGGGCGGTCGGATGCGCGCTGGTCTCGGTGGGCTCCGCAGCCTGCGTTGTCCTTGCGCTGACCTCGGGAGAGGTCACGGGGGCGACGGAATCCGCGGCGATGGGCTGGTCCGGTTCTGCCGATGGCCCCTGGGGGCCCGGGGGGACGGGGGCCACGGCGGCATCGGGCGCCTGCGGCTGCTCTGCGCTGGTGGCGGCGGGCGGCGCCTGCGCGACGTCAGCCTCGGTCCCATCCGGCGCGGGGGTGCTGGGGGCCGCATCAGAACGCGCGGTGGCGGGCACGGGGGCCGCGGGTCCGGCATCGGACGGGGGGGCGGTTGGTGGCGTAGACGGCGCTGCCGACGGTGGCTCAAAGGGGGGCGGCGTGGGCGGAGCGGCCTTGCGCGGCGGCGGTTCCGTGCCTTCCGGCGGGTCGCGATCCAGGGCGCTTCGACGCGGGGCTTTCTCTGCGGGATCAGAGGCTTGATCCTCGTCCGCCCATTTGCTGACCGGTTTGGCCTCGACCGGCTCCTCTTCGGGATCGAGCGATTTGGAGAGCGCCTGAACATGCTGCACCCCCTTTTCGCGGATCAGTGCCTGCGTGTCCTTGATCGACAGCCCTTCCTCGTGCAGCAGGTGCTGGATGCCGCCCAACAGCAGCATGTCGGAGGGACGATAGTAGCGCCGCCCGCCGGCGCGTTTCACCGGTTTGACCTGGTTGAACTTGCTTTCCCAGAACCGCAGCACATGGGCCTGGATATCCAGCCATTCCGCGACTTCGCTGATGGTGCGAAAGGCGTCAGGGGACTTGGACATTGGGGCGACCTTCTACTGTTCTGGGTGCGAAAGCTCCGCACGGGTTGCGGCCCCGGAGGGGGCCGGTTCTGATTGGCGCTCGCTATCAGATCTTGGTTTATTTGCGGTTACCGTCGGCGACCCGGTCCTTCATCAGATGCGAGGGCCGGAAGGTCAGCACCCGACGCGGCTGGATCGGGACCTCTTCACCGGTCTTGGGGTTTCGCCCCACGCGGGCGGATTTGTCCCGCACGCTGAAGGTGCCGAAAGAGGAGATCTTCACCTGCTCGCCCCGCACCAGCGCGTCGGACATGTGTTGCAACATGCTCTCGACCAGCTGAGCGCTTTCGTTGCGCGACAGGCCAACTTCGCGAAACACGGCTTCGCTCAAATCCATTCTCGTAATCGTCTTTTCAGTCATTGCCATCCCCGTTGTTTTCAAAAACAATAGGGCGAGGGCAATTTCCCTGTCAATATCAATGAATTGGAAGGCGCGGTTTCGGCCGTATTACCAACGCAAAACCACGGCACCCCACGCCAGCCCGCCGCCGATGGCTTCGGTCACGATGAGGTTGCCCGGTTTGATCTGGCCACGTTCGACCCCGACCGAGAGCGCCAGAGGAATCGAGGCAGCAGAGGTGTTCCCGTGATCCTGAACCGTCACGACCACCTTGTCCATCGACAAGCCCATCTTCTTGGCGGTGCCCTGGATGATGCGGATATTGGCCTGATGCGGCACGATCCAGTCCACATCCTCGGCGCTGGCCCCGGCGCGCGCCAGCGCGGTATGGGCGGTGGCGGCGAGTTTTTCCACCGCGTGGCGGAACACCTGGTTGCCCTGCATGCGCAGATGGCCGGTGGACTGGGTCGACACGCCCCCGTCCACGTAAAGAAGGTCCTTGTAGCGCCCGTCGGAGTTCAGGTCGGTGGCCAGGATGCCACGGTCGTCCGCGGTGCCAGCGCCGTTCTGCGCCTCCAGAAGCAGCGCCCCGGCGCCATCGCCGAACAGCACGCAGGTGGAGCGGTCGGTCCAGTCCATGATACGCGAAAAGGTCTCCGCCCCGATCACCAGCACCCGGTCGGCCTGACCTGATGCAATCAGCGCGTTGGCATTGGACAGCGCATAGACAAAACCGGCGCAGACCGCCTGCACGTCAAAGGCAAAGCCGTTGGTCATGCCAAGCTGCGACTGCACCATGGTGGCGGCGGAGGGAAAGGTCAGATCGGCGGTGGAGGTTGCCAGGATGATGGCATCCACCTCCGATGCGCTGCGCCCGGCGGATTTCAGCGCCGCCTCGGCCGCGCGGGTGGCCATCTGAGAAGTGGTCTCATCCTCCGCGGCAAAGTGACGGCGCTCGATGCCGGAACGGGAGCGAATCCATTCGTCGGACGTATCCAGCGTGGCTTCGAATTCCGCGTTTTCTACAATGCGTTCTGGGAGGTAGTGCCCTGCGCCAATCACAACTGCGCGTCGCGTCATTCGTTTCCCTGCCTTTTACTTCGTGTGCCCGGCCTCAGAATCGCCGGGCTCGTCTGCGTCGGTGGACGCTGCGTCATCTTGGGCAAGCTCTACGGCGGATGCAACCCGGGCCGCGAGCTTTTCCGCAAAGCCCTGTTCAGCAAGAAGAAACGCGAGTTTGACCGCGGCCGACACGCCGGTCGCATCAGCGCCGCCGTGGGATTTGACGACGGTGCCGTTCAGCCCGAGAAAAATCCCGCCATTGACCCGCCGCGGGTCGATGCGCTTGGACAGGCGCGACAGCGAGGTATAGGCCAGAAGCGCCGCCAGACGCGACAGGACGGAATACTCAAACGCCTCGCGCATGGCGGAGCGCAACAGGCTGGCGGTGCCTTCGCCGGTCTTGATCGCTACGTTGCCGGTAAAGCCGTCGGTGACGATCACATCGGCGATATCGCCGGGAATATCGCTGCCCTCGACAAAGCCGACAAACTCGAAATTCGCTTTTTCCGCGTTCTGGGCGATGAGGCTATAGGCCTCTTTAAGCTCGGCGCGGCCCTTGTGCTCTTCGGTGCCGACATTCAGCAGCCCGACGCGCGGGCAGGGGATGTCCATCGAATTGCGGGTATAGGAGGTGCCCATCAGGGCGTATTGCAGCAGATCCTCTGCATCGGCGCGCACATCGGCGCCGACGTCGAGCATGACGTTGAACCCCTGCGGATTGCGCGAGGGCCAGAGAATCGCGATCGCCGGTCGATTGACGCCGGGCAGCTTGCGCAGGCGCAGCATCGACAGCGCCATCAGCGCGCCGGTATTGCCGCAGGAGACGACGCCAGCGGCCTCGCCATTGCGCACCGCTTCGAGGGCCGACCACATAGAGGTGCCCTTGCCGTTGCGCATGACCTGGCTTGGCTTGTCTTCCATCGTGACGACGTCGCGCGCGTCACGGAGTTCCACGCGGCCCTTCAGGTGCTTCCTGCGGGCCACGAGTGGTTCCAGCTGTTCGATGGGGCCATGCAGAAGAAACCGGATGTCCGGATTCTTGCGGGCGGATTTGGAGATGCCAGAGACCACAACTGCGGGTCCGGCATCACCACCCATGGCGTCCACCGAAATCACGGTGCGGCGGGCATCTGCCTGCGATGGAGCGGTGTTACCCGTCATACGACTGCGTGCCTGCCTGGCATTCGTGATCCCGTTTTGGCTCAGGCTGCGTCTTCGTCCAGGTCGATCTCGTCGGCCTGTGCAACGATTTCCTTGTCGTCGTAGTGACCGCAGGAGGGGCACACGTGGTGGGGACGACGCAGTTCACCGCAGTTCGAGCATTCGTTCGGGTTTGCAGCAACCAGGGCATCGTGCGCGCGGCGGTTGTTGCGGCGCGATTTGGATACTTTGTTCTGTTGGACAGCCATGTCTCAACCTTTGTCTAACTGGGGCCGTCAGGCAGCAGGAGCCGTCGGGCGCGTTTCATGTTTCCGTGTCAATCGGTCTGACGGGCGGTGTGACGTGCGTGTAGGCCGCAGCCGTCCCGATGTCCAACCAAAAATTCCGATGAGCGCGCGAAAATACTGCGAATCTGCTTTTGCGCAAGCGGTTTTTTGGCTGAGTGCGGTGTCGCAGGCGCGGCCGGCGCGTTCAGTTGTCCTTGTCGCCCGGTTTCAGCAGATCTGCAAGCCCGGCAAAGGGGCGGGTGTCCTCATCGGTCATCGGGGTGGTGCCGGGTTCGGCATGCAGATGCTGGCCGAGTTCGGCATCCGCCTTGCGCGGATACTGCGGCAGGTGCAGGGCGACACTCTCGACCATGACCTCGAACGGGTCGATGACATCGCCGAGCTGTTCGATACTGTCATCTTCGCCCATTTCGACCTCGCTGGCCTCCGGCACCGGCAGATCGGCCAAGAACAGCCGTTCGACCGTCGTGTCGATGCGGGTGGTCACCGGCTCCAGCGTTACCACGCAGGGCTGCACCACGGTGAAGCCGAGCTTGCCGGAGAGCGTCCAGTCGCGTTTGCCGCGGGCCTTGATCTCGCCTTCAAAGCGCAGCTTGCGCAGGGTCTCGACGTCCAGTTCGCGCGCCAGCTCTGCCAGGACGCCAGCCTCGGGCGCCAATGTGAAGGGCACCGGGCGGTTCTGGGGCAGGTCGGCCACCCGCTTGGCGGTCGGGGATGTCGGGTCTGAACTCACGTGCGTACTTTCATTTCTTGAACCACAGGCCCGGTTTAGGTAATCGGGACTTCAGTCTTAATCAAGCCGATGGGCAGGGGATGCGCATGTTTGCAACACCGAAGACCGTTAAATCCGTGCTGCGGACCGCGCTACTGGTCGGCTCGGTTGTCGTCGTGACGGCCTGTACGGCGCAATATCGCAAACATGGCTGGGTGCCCGGTCCCGAATTGCTGAACGAGGTGGTGGTCGGCGTCGACACCCGCGACTCGGTGGCGGAAACCGTCGGGGAACCGACCATCGACTCTCTGGTGGATGACAGCGGCTATTATTATGTGACCTCGCGGATGAAATTCTATGGTGCCAAGGCGCCGCAGGTGGTCTCGCGCGATCTGGTGGCGATCACCTTTGATGGGCGCGGCGTGGTGGACAGCGTGCAGCGCTACACGCTGGAGGACGGCCGCGCGATCCCGCTGGAGCGCCGGGTCACCGATTCGAGCTTGCAGGACAAGACCTTCCTGCGTCAGCTGATCGGCAACCTGGGCAACTTCAACCCGGGCAGCTTCCTGCAACAGTAACGCGGTTCACGCCGCCCCTCAGGCGTGAAATCCGGCAGCAGGGGGTGAATTCGTCACTCGGGCTTCACATGTGTCATGATAGCAAAGCGCAACATCTCGTCCCGGACGGGATGGTTGCGACGGAAACATGAGCAGACGCGAGCACATTATGGCGATTCCCTCCCGCTCTTCCCGCCCCACCGACAGTGATGATGACGGCCTGTTGCTGAGCAAGGGACGCTATCGCGCCCGGCTTGCAACGCGCGCTGCGGATGTTGCCGCCGTTCAGGCTCTGCGGACGCTGTGTTTTCGCACCGCGCAAATCGACCGCGACGAGTTTGACGACACCTGCGCCCATGTGCTGGTCGAAGATACACGCAACGGGGCATTGGTGTGCTGTTTCCGCATGCTGGTGCTGGAAGGCGGCGCAGAGGTCGCGCGCACCTATTCGGCGCAGTATTACGATCTCTCGGGGCTGCAGGATTTTGAGGGCCGGATGGTGGAAATGGGCCGGTTCTGCATCCATCAGGGCTGGAACGACCCGGACATTCTGCGCGTCGCGTGGGGGGCGATGACCACCTTTGTGGATCGCGAAGACATCCAGATGCTGTTTGGCTGTTCGTCGTTTGCCGGGACCGAGACCGAAGACTATCTGGATGCCTTTGCGATGCTGAAGCATCGCCATCTGGCCCCCAAACGCTGGCTGCCCCGTGTAAAGGCGCCCGATGTGTTCCGCTTTGCCGCGCGGCTGCGCCGCAAACCTGACGCCAAGAAAGCGATGCTCCGGATGCCGCCCTTGCTGCGCACCTATCTGATGATGGGCGGCTGGGTCAGCGATCACGCGGTGGTCGACCGCCATATGAACACGCTGCATGTGTTCACCGGCCTTGAAATCGGTGCCATCCCGCCCGCCCGCAAGCGCCTGCTGCGGGCGGTGGCGGGCTAGGCGCACCTTCTGCATCTCATGATACGTTGACGAAGGCAGCGGCGCGGTTTAGCTCCGCTCCTATGGCACGTATTCCTCTTTTGCAGATGTCCGGGATTTCGCTGACCTTTGGTGGCGATCCGGTGTTTTCCGACCTCGACCTCGTGGTGCAGCCCGGTGACCGGGTGGCGCTTGTGGGGCGCAATGGGTCGGGTAAATCGACCTTGATGAAAGTCATGGCCGGTCTTGTGGAGGCGGATGCCGGCTCCATCGTGATCCCACCCGGCAATTCCGTGGGCTATATGGAGCAGGACCCCAAAATGGAGGGCTTTGCCACGCTGGGGGATTTTGCGGCCTCGGCGCTGGAACCCGGCGAGCTTTATAAGGTGGAGCGCGCGGGCGAGGGGCTGAAGTTCGACCCCGCCCGCCCGGTGGAAACCGCGTCGGGTGGGGAACGTCGGCGCGCGGCGCTGGCCAAGCTTATGGCCGAAGCGCCCGAGCTGATGCTTTTGGATGAGCCGACCAACCACCTTGATATTGAAGCGATTTCCTGGCTGGAGAGCGAGCTCGCCGCGACGCGCGCCGCCTTTGTGCTGATCTCGCACGACCGGGCGTTCCTGCGCGCACTCACCAGCGCCACGCTCTGGGTGGACCGTGGTCAGGTGCGCCGCCAAGACAAGGGGTTTGAGCATTTTGAGGCCTGGCGCGACAAGGTCTGGGAAGACGAGGACATGCAGCGCCACAAGCTCAACCGGCTGATCAAATCCGAGAGCCGCTGGGCGGTTGAGGGGATCTCGGCCCGGCGCAAACGCAACATGGGCCGGGTGCGCGCCTTGCAGGATCTGAAATCCGAACGCGCCAGCCAGATCAAGCGGCAGGGCGCGGCGGCGATGGAGCTGGAGGCGGGGCCAAAATCCGGCCGCAAGGTGATCGAGGCCGAGGGCATCGCCAAGAGCTTTGGCGACAAGCAGATCCTCAACCACTTCTCCCTCACGGTGCAGCGCGGCGAGCGCGTGGCTTTTGTCGGCCCCAACGGGGTGGGCAAGACGACGCTGTTGAAGATGCTCTTGGGGCAGGAAACCCCGGATGAGGGCACGGTCAAACTGGGCACCAATCTGGAAATCGCCGTGTTCGATCAGACCCGCGATCAGCTCGATGGTGATTCGAGCCTGTGGGAGAACCTCACGGCCGATCCGTTGATGGGGATCTCCGGCAAGGCGGATCAGGTGATGGTGCGCGGACAGCCCAAACATGTGGTGGGCTATCTGAAGGAATTCCTTTTTGATGAGCGCCAGGCCCGCGCGCCGGTGCGTTCGCTTTCGGGCGGTGAAAAGGCCCGGCTGCTGTTGGCCAAACTGATGGCGCGCTCGTCGAACATGCTGGTGCTGGACGAGCCGACCAACGATCTCGACGTGGAGACGCTGGATCTGCTGCAGGAGCTTCTGGACGCCTATGATGGCACCGTGCTGCTGGTGAGCCACGATCGCGATTTTCTGGATCGTGTGGCGACCACGACGGTGGCGATGGAAGGGCAGGGGCAGGCCACGGCCTATGCGGGCGGATGGAGCGATTATCTCGCACAGCGCGCGCCGGTCGAGGGACCCGAAAAGGTCGAAAAGACAAAAGCCTCTAAGCCGAAGCCAAAGGTCGAATCGCCCAAAGAGGCGCTCAGTTTCAAGGAAAAGCACCGGCTTGAGGCGCTGCCCGACGAGATTGACCGGCTGGAAAAGGAGATCGCCAAGCTCGAAGAGCTGATGGCAGATCCAGAGCTGTTCACGCGCGAACCGGTGAAGTTCAAGAAAGCCACTGAGGCGCTTGTGGAGCGTCAGGAAAAACTGGCCGCATCCGAAGAGGAATGGCTGCTCTTGGAAGAAAAAGCGGCCGGATGAGGTGTTTCGCTTCGGGCTTTGCCCGAAGCGACCAGCGCCGCGCGCGCCCCTGCGGGGCGCGCGCGGCGCTCGGCCCAACGGGATCGATCCGTCCCTTTGGGGCGGTGAGGACGGGCGGGAGGGCTCCCGCCGTTGACATCTGGGCGTCAGCGCATCCGCAACGCACCGTCGAGGCGGATCACCTCGCCATTCAGATAGCCCATTTCGACGATAAACCCGGCCAGACGTGCGTATTCCTCCGGCTGCCCCAGTCGAGCGGGGTTTGGCACATCGGCGGCAAGCTGGGCTTGTGCGTCTTCGGGCAGGCCCGCCAGCATCGGCGTCATGAAAATCCCCGGCGCAATCGCCATCACCCGAATCCCTGAAGAGGCCAGATCTCGTGCCATGGGCAGGGTCATACCCACGATACCACCCTTGGACGCCGCATAGGCTGCCTGGCCCTTCTGACCGTCAAAAGCGGCGATCGATGCGGTGTTGATGATGACGCCTCGCGCGCCATCTGCTTCGGGGCTGTTTTTTGCAATCTCTGCCGCTGCCAGACGCGAGACGTTGAAGCTTCCGACCAGATTGATATCGACGGTTTTCTGAAACGCGCCAAGGGGATGCGGGCCGTCACGGCCAACTGTCTTGATCGCGTGGGCGATGCCGGCGCAGTTCACAGCCGCGCTCAATCCGCCCATTTTCTCCACCGCCAGCGCGATTGCGGCCTCAACACTGTCTTCGCTGGTCACATCGGTTTCAGCAAAATGCGCACCGATGCTTTCGGCGATTTTGGTGCCGCGATCAACATCACGGTCCAAAATGGTCACCTCGGCGCCCGCACTGCGGAAATGACGGGCGGTGGCCTCGCCCAGACCGGATGCGCCGCCAGTGACCACGGCGCGTGTGGTTGCGAGTTTCATCTGTCCCGCTCCTCCCATGAAATGAACATGCGTTCAAATAACCACGGCAAGAGGAGGCTGTCCAGTGCTGTCCCGGGCTCCTGGCCCTTGGATCAGGTGCCCATCAGGTTCAGGTCGATCGAGGCAATAGGCGCAAGTCGCCGCCCCAGCGGCGGCCAATAGAGCCACGTCCCACCGAGCCGTTCGAGACGGGCGCCGGTTCCCAGTTTGAACCGTGCGAGCCCGCTGGCATCCTCGGTGTTGATCACCCCAAGATCGAGCTGGCGAATGCCCTTGCTGGCGAGCCAGTCCATTGCACTCCACATCAACAGGTTATGCGCCGACAGAACCCGCCCACGATCCGTGCTGTGGGCAATGTGATAGGTGGCGCCGTCGCCATGGGTGAGGACCAGAATGCCCGCCACCGTCTCGCGCCCCTCATGCGCCTCAAACAGCTTGGCCGCGCCGCGATTGGCCTCGCCGTAGGCCAGCGTCAGGGCGGTGGGCCAGCTGCGATAGCGGCGTTTCTGCTGTTGGGCGGCATCCGCGCGCAGGAGCCAATGATCGGGGGCCATCGGCATATTCTGCCGGGTGATCCGCAGCGGTTGTGCTTCGGCATGAGACAGGCGATTGCGCCATTTCTGCTCCAGCCCGCTGCGTCGCAGCGTACGATCCGGATGGATATCCAGAGCCCCGACACTGGCCGGAGTCATCAGCGGCAGCGCCCCGAGGCGCGCAAGCTCGGGCACCGGGCGCTCCGGCGACAGGATCACCGGGGTGCGTCGCAGCCCTTCTTCCTGCAGGATTTCCAGCAGGCGCGCGGGTTTGTGAAACTCCGCCCGGTTGATCATCGCAACCGGCAGGCCCCAGATCTTTCGCCGCAATACGAGCATATCCTGCATGCGGTCCAGATGCATTGGGGGCTGCCCCAGCATCTGCAGAGCGCGCGAAAACTCGGTCGATTGCGGGAGCGCGCGGATGGTTTCTGTACGCTTCAGGGTGCGGGGCATGACAGCTGCGGAGCCAAGATCAAACATGACGCCATTAACAGGATGGAAACCTAATTCATGGTTAATGAGATCATGAAAAAGGCCGTTAAAATCTACGGAAAAACCGCCCCCGGCGCGCGCATGACAAAATGCGCGGCGCTGCTGATCGCCACGGCGTTGTCAATCCCAACCTTTGTCATCCTGACGTTGATCGATTTCGCCTTCCTCTAATGCGGAAGCCGAAAGGTGCGAAATCACAGAGCACATTCTGCTAACCCCAAATATCCCGGGGTGAATGGGCCGCAGGCCAAGAGGGGCAACGCCCCTCCTGACAGCTCTTGATCTGCGCG
Organism: Epibacterium sp. MM17-32; assembly: GCF_022348205.1. Classification (NCBI taxonomy): domain Bacteria; kingdom Pseudomonadati; phylum Pseudomonadota; class Alphaproteobacteria; order Rhodobacterales; family Roseobacteraceae; genus Epibacterium; species Epibacterium sp. MM17-32. The sequence continues at coordinate 89,924 of NZ_JAKRFC010000001.1, forward strand.
AGGCGCTCAGCCGTCGAGCTGCACCAGCGCGTGCCGTTTTTTGCCCGCAGAGAGCTTGATCGGCGACGCAAGCGCTGCCGCGTCGATCATCAAACCCGCATCCGTAAGCGGTGCATCATCGAGCCTTGCGCCATTCTCGGAAATCAGCCGCTTGGCTTCCTTGCCGGATTTGGCCAGACCCGATTTTACAATGATCTGCACGATCGACATACCGTCGCCCAGCTCTGCAGCCGAGAGCGACAGGGTCGGAAGATCATCGCCCACGCCGCCTTTCTCGAACACTTCGCGCGCGGTGGCCTCCGCGGCTTTGGCGGCTTCGGCCCCGTGCAGGAGCGTCGTGACCTCATTGGCGAGGATGATCTTGCCCTCGTTGATCTCAGACCCTTGCAGCGCGCCCAGACGGTCGCATTCCGCAACCGGCAGCTCGGTATAGAGCTTCAGGAACCGCCCCACATCGGCGTCGGTGGTGTTGCGCCAGAACTGCCAGAATTCATAGGCGCTCAGCATCTCGTCGTTGAGCCAGATCGCGCCACCCTGCGATTTGCCCATCTTGCGCCCGTCCGAGGTGGTCAGAAGCGGCGAGGTCAGGCCAAAGATCTCGTGATCCAGCACCCGGCGTGTCAGGTCGATACCGTTGACGATATTGCCCCATTGATCCGAGCCGCCCATCTGCAAAACGCAGCCATAGCGGCGGTTCAGCTCGAGGAAGTCATAAGCCTGCAGGATCATGTAGTTGAACTCGAGGAAGGACAGCGACTGTTCGCGATCCAGACGCGATTTCACGCTCTCGAAGGACAGCATCCGGTTCACCGAGAAATGCCGGCCGATGTCGCGCAGGAATTCAAGGTAATTGAGATCGTCCAGCCACTCGGCGTTGTTCAGCATCATCGCGCCGGTCTCGCCGTAGTCGAGGTATTTGGCAAATACCTTCTGCATGCCGGCGATATTGGCGTCGATCTGCTCCGGCCCCAACAGAGGGCGTTCGTCCGAGCGGAAGGAGGGATCGCCGACCTTGGTGGTGCCGCCGCCCATCAGGGTGATCGGACGGTGGCCGGTCTTTTGCAGCCAGCGCAGCATCATGATGTTCAGAAGGTGACCCACATGCAGCGACTGCGCCGTGGCGTCATAGCCGATATATGCCGTCTGCGTACCGCTCACCAGCGCCTCATCGAGCCCCTGATAATCGGTGCAATCCGCCAGGAACCCGCGTTCCATCATGATGGCGATGAAGTCCGATTTCGGATGGTAGGTCATAGCATGCCTCGGCTTTTGAATATGCAAGCGGCTGTATAAATCGCATCGCGAAGGGTTGGAACCTGTTTTCGGGACAAAATGCGCGGTGTAATATGTCTGCCAACGGGCGGGAAGGCCCGGTTTTGCAAGGAAGAGTGCAGCGATGGGCAAAGCCATATCCAAGTCAGGCCCGGTGCGGGCGTTGGGGGCGATGAGCGGGACGTCGCTCGACGGGGTGGATGTTGCGGTCCTGGAGACCGACGGACAGGCGATTTTCGGCTTTGGCGAGACGGGCTATCGCACCTATTCAAGCGCGGAACGTGAGGTGCTGCGGGCGGCCCTCGGCCAATGGAGTGGCGATGCGGTGACGGCTGCGGCACGGGTGGTTGAGGCCGCGCATATCGAGGTGATGAAGGATCATCTGGATGTGGATCTGATCGGATTTCACGGCCAGACGGTGGCCCATGCGCCGCGCTTGCAGGGCACGCTTCAGGTGGGCGACGGTGGCTCCCTGGCGGAGGCACTGGGGCGACCGGTGGTTTGGGACTTCCGCACTGATGATGTCAGTATGGGCGGCGAGGGCGCACCGCTGGCGCCGTTCTTTCACCACGCCTGCGCACGATACATTGGTGCAACGGAGCCGTTGTGTTTTCTGAACCTCGGGGGGGTCGGCAATCTCACCTATGTTGATCCGCGGGTGGAACGCCCCGAGGATGCGGGTGCTTTGCTGGCGTTTGACACAGGGCCTGCCAACGCGCCGATCAATGATTTCCTGCAGGCGCGTCTTGGCCTTCAGATGGATGAGGGCGGCAAGGTGGCCAGTGAAGGCGTGGTCGAGAATGGCGCGCTGGAGCTGTTTCTGGCAGAGCCCTATTTCTCAAGGATGCCGCCGAAGTCTCTGGACCGAAATGATTTTCCGGAAATGATTGGCCTTGTGACCGAGTTGAGCGATGCGGATGCCACCGCCACGCTTACAGCCATGTGCGCCGCTGCGGTGGCGCAGGGGATGGACCATTGCCCGGAGGCCCCTGCAAAGGTGCTGGTCACCGGTGGGGGGCGGCACAATCCGGTGTTGATGGAAATGCTCAGCGTGTCGCTGGATTGCCCGGTGGAGCCAGTGGAGGCGGTTGGGTTGGATGGCGATATGCTGGAGGCACAGGCCTTCGCCTATCTGGCGGTGCGGGTGGCGCGGGGCATGGCAACCTCCGCACCCCGCACAACCGGCGTGCGCGCCTGCGTCGGCGGCGGCATCGTGACGGTGCCCGAGGGCTGGACTGCGCGCGCCAGTTAATGTGTCTCTCAAGTACGGGGGGGCTCCCGCCCGTCGCGGGCAGCATGTGAAATGCACCCGCTCCCGTTGGGCCGAGCGCCGCGCAGCCGGAACGGCTGCGCGGCGCGGGTCGCTTCGGGCTTTGCCCGAAGCGAAATACCTCAGGCGTGGTTAGTTGCGTGGAATGTCAAAGCCTTCGGGCGCGAGGGTGAAGCCGGAAAACTCAAACCCCGGCGACACCGTGCAGCTGACCAATGTCCACGCGCCGGTGCTACGTGCGGCTTGCCAGTGATCTTTGGGAACAATCACCTGCGGGCGGCCCTCCCGCAGGTTTGGGGTCAGGAGGTGATCGCTGGCCGGGCCTTGGTCGGTCTCAGAACGAGAGAGGATGAGCGGCGCGCCTGCGTGATAGAGCCAGATTTCCGTGGCATCGACCCGGTGCCAGTGGCTGCGCTCGCTTGCGCCAAGCAAGAAGTAGATGCAGGTGCCACAGGGCCGAGACGAGGGGCCACGGGTGTCTTCGCCCGTTTCCTCAACCCAGGTCTGGCGGTACCAGCCGCCTTCGGGGTGACGTTCCAGTCCAAGGATCTGGATAATCTCATCTGCGCTCATGTCCTGCGTCATGCACTACGGCTCCGGAGTTGGTGTGATTGCGGGTGGCAATTCGGGTGGGACGGCATATGTTCGGCCCATGACCCTCGATATCCCGTTTGATAATACATATGCGCAACTTGCGCCTGAGTTCTACAGTCGGCAGGCCCCAACCCCGGTAAAGGCCCCTCGGCTCATTGCCTTTAATGACGCGCTTGCCGCCCGGTTGGGGATCACCCGCGGGCACGATGAGGAACTGGCCGACATCTTTGGCGGCAATGTGGTGCCCCCGGGCGCTGACCCGCTGGCGCAACTTTATGCGGGGCATCAGTTTGGCAGCTACAACCCGCAGCTTGGCGATGGGCGCGCGGTGCTTTTGGGCGAGGTTGTGGGCACCGATGACATCCGCCGTGATATCCAGCTCAAGGGCTCTGGTCCCACGCCATATTCGCGCAATGGCGACGGGCGCGCATGGCTCGGCCCGGTTCTGCGGGAATATGTGGTCTCTGAGGCCATGCACGCGCTTGGCATCCCGACCACGCGGGCGCTGGCGGCCGTGGCAACGGGCGAGACGGTCTGGCGTGAGGGCGGCTTGCCCGGGGCGGTTCTGACCCGCGTGGCGCGGAGCCATCTGCGCGTGGGCACCTTTCAGATCTTTGCCGCGCGCGGCCATCACGAGGCGCTGCGGACCCTCACGGACTACGCTATTGCGCGCCACTACCCGGAAGCGCAGGGGCCGATGGGATTGCTGCGAGCGGTGCGGGATGCACAGGTAGAGCTGATCTCCGCGTGGATGGGCGTGGGGTTCATTCATGGGGTGATGAATACGGATAACTCCTCCATCGCGGGGGAAACCATCGATTATGGTCCCTGCGCCTTTATGGATGTCTATCATCCAAACCGGGTGTTTTCCTCAATTGATCGCACCGGGCGCTATGCCTATGCGAACCAGCCGCAGATCGCGGTCTGGAACCTCGCGCAACTCGCCACGGCGCTGATCCAGCTGGAGGACGATCCCGAAAGCGTGCTGGATGAAGCAACCGAAATCGTCCACGCCATGCCGGATCTGTTGCAAGAAGCCTGGCTGCGCCGGTTCTGTGCAAAGATCGGCATCGGCACTGTCGCTGAGGGCGATTTGGAGTTGGTGAGCGATCTGCTGCAAGTGATGGCACAAGGCCAGGCCGATTTTACCAATAGCTTCCGTGCGCTTCTCGAGGGGAATGCCCGCGATCAGTTTCTTGAGCCTGCAATCTTTGACGCGTGGGAGGCGCGCTGGAAAGAGCGTATAAAAAGTGAAACGGATATCGACGCGCGGATGGCGCGCGCCAACCCTGTTCTGATCCCGCGCAACCACCGGATCGAGCAAATGATCGCTTCGGCGGTGGCTGGTGATTATGCGCCGTTCGAGCGTCTGATGACCGCATTGGCGGCGCCGTTTGAGAACAGCGAAGAATTTGCCGATCTGCGCCGCCCCCCTGCGGAGGATGAGGTGGTGCGGGCGACGTTCTGCGGCACCTGAACGGCGGGATCTGTCCCGGATCTTTCGTGTTAAGGCAAGAGGTTTTGCGCCGCGTTCCGCGTCGCCCGGGGGCGCAGGCCGCGCCTTTGGCGCGGCCTGCGCGGCCCAACGCTTTTGTTGGCGCTTTAGCGCCCATGAAAGGGACGGGAGAATGCCCGGGAGGGAGGCTCAAGATCCACGGATCTTGAGCCTGCGCGACGTAGTCGCGCTGCTCGAAAGAGCGCTTCGTTCAGGACTGGCGCCGACGCCGCCCGCCACCGCCAGCGGAATTCCGGGCTTCGCCACCACCGGGCTGCCCGTCGGGTTTGCCCCCGCCAAAGCGACGGCGCCCACCACCGGGCTTGCCGCTGCCTTTGCCACGGCCGCCACCGCCACCGGGGCGACCACGTCCGCCGCCACCACGTGCGGGTTTCGCGGCCGGATCGGGCAGCTCTTCCCAGGCGCGGCCCGAGGCCACGGGAATGGTGATGTTCATGGTCTTCTGGATCGCCTTCAGATCGCCGATCTCATCGGGGGCACAGAAGGCCACGGCCTGGCCGTCCTTGCCCGCACGTGCGGTGCGGCCGATCCGGTGCACATAGGCATCCGGCACATTGGGCAGCTCGTAGTTATAGACGTATTTCACATCCGGAATATCCAGCCCGCGCGCGGCCACATCCGTCGCCACCAGCACGGTGATCTCGCCTGACTTAAAGGCCTTCAGCGCTCGTTCGCGCTGGCCCTGGCTTTTGTTGCCGTGGATCGCCGCCGCCTTGAAGCCTGCCTTGTCCAGCACCTTCATCAGCTTTTCCATGCCGTGTTTGGTGCGGCCAAACACCAGCGTGCGCTCGCCATCATGTTTGGCCAGCAACTCCTTCAGAAGGCTGAGTTTCTCTGCCTTGGCAATGAAATGCACGGACTGGGTGACCTTGGCGGCGGGCTTGCCCGGAGGGGTCACTTCAATGCGCACGGGGCTCTTGAGATAGGCATTTGCGATCTCGTTCATCTGCTTGGGCATCGTGGCCGAGAACAGCATGGTTTGACGCTTTTCAGGCAGAAGTGCTGCGATCTTGCGCAGGGCATGGATAAAGCCCAGATCCAGCATCTGGTCAGCCTCGTCCAGAACCAGAAAGTCACAAGATCCAAGATCCAGCGCCTTGCGGTCGAGAATATCCAAGAGACGTCCGGGCGTGGCGACCAGAATGTCGGTGCCACGGGACAGGCGGTTGATCTGCGGATTGATGGAGACACCGCCAACCACCAGCCCGGTCTTGAGCGGGCTGCCTTCGGTAAGGCCACGCAGGGTTTCGGCGATCTGGTTCGCAAGCTCGCGCGTCGGGGCAAGGATCAAACCGCGCACGGTCCCGGCGGCGGGCTTGTGGCCATATGCCAGCATCTGCGCCACCAGCGGCACACCAAAGGCCGCGGTCTTGCCGGTGCCAGTCTGGGCGAGACCCAGAACATCCTGACCGTTCAGGGCATGCGGAATCGCGCGCGCCTGAATGGGGGTGGGAGTGTTAAAGCCCATGGCTTCCATGCGGGTGTGCAGGTGCTTGGGCAGGTCCATCGTGGAAAATTCAGTCATTCAACGTCCTCTCAACGGCTGCCGCTCGCAGGCGCACAGCCGTTTCGGGGGCAGGCGTTCAGCCCGTACCTCCCGATCATTCAGTGGGGCGGAGACCTCAGACCCGGACGGCCGCATGCCGTCTGGCCGATCTCTCGCAACTAGCCCCACGCGTGATCTTGGAACCATGGCATCCCTGATCAGCCCCCGATATGTCTGTGACGTCCTGCCGGGATCCGGCCGGAGATCACGCGCCGGTCCCTTGCGGGGCGGCGTGGTCACGGGGCTCTGCTCACGCGGCAGAGGGTATGCCTGAAGGCCAAATGGCGGCCCGTGCGGTAAATGTCAATGACCTGTTGTGTGACTTGGCTGTTTTCGACGGGGGTTGCATTCGCTAAAAAGAAGCGCCAAGCAAGCACCCCCGCATCGAGTGACAGGGATAAGACAGGCATGACCGACACGATCATTTCCCGCTGCGAGGCGCAGGGCCTGCGCATGACCGGACCGCGCCGGACCATTGCCCGCGTTCTTCAGGAAAGCCTCGATCATCCCGATGTCGAAGAGCTGCATGCCCGCGCCAACGCCATCGACAACGGGATTTCCCTGGCCACCGTGTACCGCACGGTGAAGCTGTTCGAGGAATCCGGCATACTCGACAGGCTGGAGTTCGGCGATGGGCGCGCGCGCTACGAGGATGCGGACCGGGACCATCACGACCACCTGATCGACCTCAACACCGGCGCGGTGATCGAGTTCTGCGACCCCGAAATCGAGGCGCTTCAGGAAAAGATCGCCGCAAAGCTGGGCTATCGCCTGAAGGGGCACAAGCTGGAACTTTACGGCGTTCCGATCAAGAACGACGGCTGATCGTCGCCCTTTCATCACGAATTGTCATGGCTGGCGTCACAAACTCTGGTGAGGCCGCGACGTTTTCCGGCTTGCGTCAACCGGTCGCATCGCGCGATGCCGAAGCAACCCCGACTTCGCCGCCGTATGAGGATGCACCCCATGGACAACGTTAAAGGTATTCTGCTGCTGCTGGTCGCCATGGTGGGATTTACCATCGAGGACCTGTTCATCAAGCAGCTGTCCGGCGGCTTGCCGGTGGGGCAGATCCTGATCCTGATCGGACTGGGCGCCGGGGTTGTGTTCTTCCTGGCCCTGACGGTGCAGCGGCAAAGCCTGCGCAATCCGGCAGCCTGGCGGATGATGCCCATCCTGCGGGCGCTGGCAGAGGGTGGGGCGGCAATGAGCTTTGCCACCGCGCTGGCGCTGGTGGATATCTCTGTGGTGGCAGCGGTGTTTCAGGCCACGCCCCTGGCGATCACCATGGGGGCGGCGCTGTTCCTCGGCGAGCAGGTGGGCTGGCGCCGCTGGAGCGCGATCTTTGTCGGCTTTGTCGGGGTGTTGCTGATCATTCGTCCCGGTCTGGAGGGGTTTGAGCCAAACGCGCTCCTGGTGCTGATCTCGGTGCTTTGCGTGGCGGCGCGGGATTTGATGACCCGGCGCATGAATGTCAGCATCCCGTCGTCGATCGTCAGCGTGCAGGCCTATGCGGCGGTGGTTGTGGCCGGGGCGCTTCTGTTGCTGCTCACAGGCGAGCAGATGGTCGCGCCGACCTCGTTCGAATGGGGCATGCTTGCCTGCGGCACGCTGTTCGGGGTTATTGCCTATTACGGTATCGTCACCGCGACGCGGATCGCCGATGCGGCGGTCATCACGCCGTTTCGCTATTCGCGCCTGGTGTTTTCGATGATTGGTGGCGCGATCGTATTTGCCGAGCGCCCCGATGCGATGACATTGCTGGGGTCGGCGCTGATCATTGCCACCGGGCTCTATACCTTTGTGCGTGAACGGCGTCTGGCCCGTCGCGCTGCGCGGATGGCGGTACAGCCCGCCTGATCTCAGGCGGGCGCCGCGATCAGCCGCCCGCGTGCCGCAGCGACACCGATCACCATGCAGAGGGTGGTGAGCAGGAAATATACCGCGATCCCATAGCCTTGCTTGTCAAAGCTGATACCAAGGTCGATCAGCAACCCGGTCAGGCCCGGCCCGACGGCGGTGCCAAAGACCATGACCGCCATCACCAGTGACTTGATCGCGCCGATGCTGCGGGTGCCGTAGACCTCGGCCCAGAACGAACTGGGCAGCACCGAATGCGCCCCGACCGAGGCGGCCATGCAGAAGAACCCCGCAGCCATGCCCACCCCGCTGGAGACGGTGGCAAAGATGACGAAGGCCGCGACCAGGGGCAGCTGATAAAGCGGCATCAGCCGTGTGGCGCCCCAGCGGTCCAGCGCCCAGCCCGCCACCAGCATGGAGACGACCGACATCACGGTGAAAAAGGGAAAATACGCCACCAGTTCCAGCAAGGTCCAGCCTTTCGTAGTCGCGAAATGGAGCTGGTGAAAGAAGAATGCCGTTGTAAAGGCCGCAGGTCCCAGAATGGACGGCACCATCAGCCAGAACACCGGCGAGCGCAGGGCCTCCCAGCGGGTCCAGTGGCGGTTGTCCATGCCGGTGCTGCTGACATCCTCTGAGGTGGATTGCGGCGTGCGTTCCTGCGACAGCAGCCGCACCAACACCGGCGCGCCGATCAGGCAAACGGCGGCGCTGACCAGCCAGAGCGTGCGCCAGTCCAGTATCGTCATCAGTGCCACAAAGATCAGTGGCAAAAGGGCCTGGCCGAGGGAAACGCCAAGGGCCGCAATCGACAGCGCCCGTCCGCGCGTGGCGACAAACCACCGCGCCATGGCGACGATCGCCAGATGGGTGCTCATGCCCTGTCCAAATAACCGCAGCGCGAATATCGACAGTGGCAAGACCCAGTAGCTGTGATTGAGCGCCATCAGCACGCAGGCCGCCGCCAGCCCGCAGAGCACGAGGGCACCGAGCTGGCGCACCCGCAGAATGTCCGACAGGCCCCCCGCCGCCACCATCACCAGGGCCGAGGCCGTGGTGCCCACCATATAAAGCCCGCCCCAGCCCGCATGGCTGAGACCAAACTCCGTCTGGATCTGTCCGGCAAAGACCGAGATGAAAAAGGTCTGCCCAAAGCTCGATAGAAAGGTCAGCAGCACACCCGCCGAAAGATAGGGCGCGTTGCTGAGGAGAAATTCGTGGAATCGGACGGGTTTGGACATGCGCGCATGCTTGACCTGTTAAGGATCGGGCGCAAGGGTGAGCGCTATCACTCCGAGGCTTCCCGGTCCTGCTGCGTCATTTTTGTCGTGGTGTGCAGGGCGGCAATCGGTGGGCTGGCGAAAATTTTCCAATGTTAGGGTTAAACCTCTCGAAATACATCCGTTAGCGATAACGCCTCCGGTTTACTTTTTACACGGGCTTGCTATGACCGGGGGCAAATCGTGTCACAGTGAGGGACCATTTGCGATGAGCACCATTATCGACATCCACGCCCGCGAGATCCTCGACAGCCGGGGCAACCCCACCGTCGAAGTCGACGTCGTTCTCGAAGACGGCACCATGGGCCGCGCGGCGGTGCCGTCTGGCGCATCGACCGGTGCCTATGAGGCAGTGGAAAAACGCGACGGCGACACGTCCCGCTACATGGGCAAGGGCGTGCTTGAGGCGGTTGCGGCCGTCAATGGCGAGATTGCCGATGAGCTGGTCGGCTTTGATGCCACCGAGCAGGTCTCCATCGACCGCGCGATGATCGAACTCGACGGCACCGACAACAAGAGCCGTCTGGGCGCAAACGCCATCCTCGGCGTGTCGCTGGCGGTGGCCAAGGCGGCAGCCGATTTCACCACCCAGCCGCTCTATCGCTATGTCGGCGGCACTTCCGCACGGGTTCTGCCGGTGCCGATGATGAACATCATCAACGGCGGCGAGCACGCGGACAACCCGATCGACATTCAGGAATTCATGATCATGCCGGTCTCTGCGGAAAACATCCGCGACGCGGTGCGCATGGGCTCCGAGGTGTTCCACACCCTGAAAAAAGAGCTCTCGGCGGCGGGTCTGTCCACCGGGATCGGCGACGAGGGCGGCTTTGCCCCCAACATTGCCTCCACCCGTGAAGCGCTTGATTTCATTCTGAAGTCCATCGAGAAGGCCGGCTACAAGCCCGGCGAGGACATCTATCTGGCGCTCGATTGCGCGGCGACCGAATACTACAAGGACGGAAAATACGTCCTGTCCGGCGAGGGCAAGACGCTGACCTCGGAAGAAAACGCCGCCTATCTGGCAGCATTGGTTGCGGATTACCCGATCATCTCGATCGAGGACGGCATGTCCGAGGATGACTGGGACGGCTGGAAGGCGCTGACCGACCAGATCGGAGACAAGGTGCAGCTGGTCGGCGACGATCTGTTCGTGACCAACCCGGTGCGTCTGGCCGAAGGCATCGAGCGCGGCTGTGCCAACTCCATGCTGGTGAAGGTGAACCAGATCGGCTCGCTCACCGAGACCCTGCAGGCGGTCGATATGGCGCATCGCGCGCGCTATACCAATGTGATGTCGCACCGCTCGGGCGAGACCGAGGACGCCACCATCGCCGATCTCGCCGTCGCGACCAACTGCGGTCAGATCAAAACCGGCTCGCTGGCGCGGTCTGACCGGCTCGCGAAATACAACCAGCTGATCCGCATCGAGGAAACCCTCGGCGAGATCGCGGAATACGCCGGTCGTTCGATCCTCAAGGGCTGAGCATCCCGCCTTTGACCGTGACAGGCGCCCCGGAGAAATCCGGGGCGTTTTTCGTTTTAGGGCAGGGGGTTGTGCTGGGCTCTTGTGGTGAACTAGCCTGTGGCAACTGACCTTTGACCCGTTGGAGGACCCCATGACCCTGCCTGATGGAATCACCGAGCTTGCGCCCGGTAAGATCGCTTCGGTGGTGACCTATCTTGAGATGACCCAGCGCCCCGAGCCGCGCGCGGTTCCGGATCTGCCGGAGCTGAGTGTGCAACTGCATGACGCGCCCTCTGCCGAGGCCTATCTCAACCTCTACCGTTTGGTCGGGGAGGAATACCTGTGGTTCTCGCGGCTGATGATGGAGCCCTCGGCACTGGAGGCGCATTTGGCATCGGACAGCGTCGAAGTCTGGACCGTGCAAAAGGATGGCACCGACCTCGGGCTACTGGAACTGGAATGGATGCAGGACGGGGCCTGCGAGCTGTCGTTTCTGGGGCTGTCGCCTGCCTTGACCGGCGGTGGCGTAGGCCGGTGGCTGATGGAACATGCGCTGGAGCGCGCGTTCAAGCGACCGATCTCGCGGTTCTTTGTGCATACCTGCACCCTCGACAGCGCGCCGGCGCTGGCGTTCTACATCCGGTCGGGCTTTGTGCCCTATCGGCGCGCGGTGGAAATCGCGGATGATCCCCGGCTGACCGGGCTGATCCCGGAAAGCTGTGCGCCGCATGTGCCGCTGGTGCGGGTCTGACCGGACCGAAGCGGGGTCAGCGTGCCAGGAGGCTCCTGTACAGGCGGGTTGCCGCGTCGGACAGGGGGCGGTTGGCCTGATGGGCCAGATAGTAGCCATTGCGCGGGTGCGGCAGCTCCGGCAGCAGCGGCACCAGCGCCCCGCTGCTGAGTTCGAAATCGAGGAGATGGCGGCTGCCGAGCGCAATGCCATCCCCCTGTAGCGCCCGGCCGATGGACTGCGCATAGGTGCGGCAAGGTAGGGTTTTCCACCCCGCCAGGTTGGGCAAGCCCGGCCAATTCTGCCAGTTGGTCCAATCTGGCGAAAGACGGTCAAATGTCAGCAGCGGCGGCGCGGTTTCGGGAGCGTGATCGGCCAGACACCGATCCGGGCGCATTAGGGCTGCGACCTCCGGGGCGGCGACCGGCAGCATGACATCGGCAAACAGCGAAACGCAGTCCATGCCCTCCCAATGGCCATTGCCGTAGAGAATGGCGAGGTCGTTGCCGCCATCCAACAGCGCCCCGATCTGATCCGTGGTGACCATTTCCACCGGCGCGGCCTCGGCCGAGAGGCCAAAGCTGCGCAAACGGGGGGTAAGCCAGAACAGCGAGACGGCGCTGTTGGTGGCGATCCGGACTGCTGCGTCCGGGCGCTGGATCAGGTTCGAGAGGGTCATCTCGGCAAAATCCAGCAACAGGCTGGCGTGGTCGCGCAGGCTCTCGCCCTCGGCGGTGAGCCGCAGTCTGCGCCCATCGCGCAGGAACAGGGCGCGACCGAGATGCGCCTCCAGCTGCTGGATGCGTTTGCTGACGGCGGTCTGGGAGACCAGCAACTCCTCCGCCGCGCGCGAGAAATTCATGTGCCGCGCGGCGGCCTCAAAGAACATCAGCCCGTCCAGAGGCGGCAGGTTCCGGCGATAGTTTTTCATAACCATAGGTTGGGAAAATGGCCGGGAATTTGGAATTTCACAAGCCCCCGCGTGCTGCGTCAGACTGGCGCCAAGCAAACGCACCTTGAGAAGGATCTGCCCAATGGCAAATTTCGACTGGCACGCAGAACGCAGCGACCTGAGCGGTATTGCGCTCCTGGACCGGGCACCGGAGAGTGAGGGGATCGACCTGAAGGCCGTGCGTCTTTACCGGCTGGGGCAGCTGCGCAAGGAAATGGCAAAGCGCGGCGTCGGCGCGGTGATCCTGTCGGATCCGATCAACATCCGCTACGCCACCGGCACCCGCAACATGCAGGTGTTTTCCATGCGCAACGCGCCCTCGCGCTATCTGCTGGTGACCGAGGCCAAGACGATCCTGTTCGAATTCACCGGCTGCCTGCATCTGGCCGATGGGTATGAGACGGTGGACGAGGTGCGCCCGGCGATGACCGCCTCTTTTGTGGCGGCGGGGCCGGAGATCGCCGAGCGGGAGCGCAAATGGGCCCGCGAAATGGGTGATCTGATTGCGTCTCTGGTGGGCAAGGGCGCCACCGTCGGCATGGAGCGGATGAATGCGGGCACGGCGATCGCCATGAAGGAGGAAGGCTTTACCATCGTCGATGCGCAGGAGCCGGTGGAGATGGCCCGCGCGATCAAATCCGACGAGGAGATGAAATGCGTGCGCGCCTCCTTGCGGGCGACCGAGGTCGGGGTGCACAAGCTGCGCAATGCGCTGCGCCCGGGGCTGACGGAGAACGAACTCTGGTCGGTGCTGCACAAATCGGTGATCGAACAGAACGGCGATTATTGCGAAACCCGGCTGCTGAACGCGGGCGAGCGGACCAATCCCTGGTTCCAGGAGACCGCCAACCATGTGATCGGCGAGAACGAACTGGTGGCGCTGGACACCGATGTGGTGGGCTGCCACGGATATTACTCGGATTTCTCGCGTACGTTTCACGCGGGTCCGGGCAAGCCGACCGATACCCAGCGCGCGCTCTACCAGACGGCGGTGGAGCAGGTCTATCACAACATGGGCATCCTGAAGGCGGGCATGAGCTTTCGCGACTATGCAGACCGCGCCTGGGACATCCCGGCGAAATACTACGCCAACCGCTACTACCTGTCCTCGCACGGCTGCGGCATGACGGGGGAGTATCCCTACCTCTATCACCACGGCGATTTCCCGGATGCGGGCTATGACGGGGTGATCGAGGCCGGCATGACCATCTGCGTCGAAAGCTACATTGGCGAGGAGGGCGGTCGCGAAGGCGTCAAGCTGGAACAACAGGTGCTGGTGACCGACAGCGGCATCGAGCTTCTGTCCGAATTTCCCTTTGAGGAGAGCCTGATGGACAGCGGATTTGATGCCCCTTTCCCGCTGCCGAAAATCTAGGCGATCCGGCCACAGGTTGCGGGGCGGCAGGGCGCCTGTCCCCCGTGATATATCTTTTGTAACGACTTTATGACACGCTTGACCACGTCGCAAATCAAGAACTGCGACACCTCGTAACCTTTTGGAGGTGTGTCATGTTTCGAGTAAACCGCCTGTCAGCCGCGCTGATGGCAAGCCTGATCGGCGCGGCGGTTGTGCAGGCACCACAGGCAAATGCAGGCTGGAGCCGGGTTCCCGGCGGGCTGCGATTGGATGGCGAGATCAACGCGGTCGATTTCGGCGCTTTCCTGCATCATTTTGAGGCCGCCATGCTGGAAGAGCCGCGCTATGCGCCGATCGCCATCTGGTTGGCCGGGAGCGGCGGCGATGAGGCCGCAGCCCGACGGATTGCAGGCATTCTGGCCGTTGCACAGGATCAGGGGGTCCGGCTGGCCACCGTCATGGCCCAGGGCCACGCCTGCGACGGGGCCTGTTCGATCCTGTTCGCCGTCGGGGATGAGCAGATCGCCTCTGCCAGCGGCACGCGCCTGATTTCCGGCAACTGAGCGGTACCGGGCGCGCGGACTACAGTTTGCGGCTCATCAGCACGTAGCGCTCGCGCGCCTCGAACCGGGCGCGGGAATACAGTTTGACGGCGGCTTCGTTGTCGCGGTCGACTTCCAGATGCAGCGCATGCACGCCGGCCTCGGCGAGGGTGCGGGGCAGGGCGTAGAGCACTTCGGTGGCGATACCGCGCCCGCGCACGGCGGGGCGGATGAAGAATTCGTCGATCATCCCGTCCAGCCCGCCAAATTCCACCGACCAAGTGAAGGTCACGATGATATAGCCGATCGGCGCGCGCACCGGCCCGATCAGGTAGATCGCCCCATAGGGGATCCCTTCAAGGAGCGGCAGCAGCGCGCCGCGTCGCTGCTCATCAGTGCTGTCGATGCCCTCTTCGGCGTGAAACCCCTGGACCAGCGTCAGCAGCTTTTCCAGGTCTTCGGGACGGGCCAGATGCAGCGAGGCGCTCATAGCCGCCCGAGCCGTTCGGTCAGCAGGGCAAAGAACCCATCTGCGTCGACCTCACCGATGAACAGCGCATTGGCCGGGCGATCCGTGACGCGCCACCAATCGGCAACCGTCATCCCAAGCGTCAGAGCCGAGGAGGTTTCAACCTCGACATTGACGCGACGACCGGAGAACAGCTCTGGCCGGATCAGATAGGCGATCACACAAGGGTCATGCAGCGGCCCCCCTTCGGAGCCGTATTTTTCAACATCAAACCGTTCAAAGAAATCAAGCATCTCCGCGGTGAAACTGCCGACGCGGCTGCGAAGGTCGCGAAAGGCCTGAACCCGTGCGCGCGAGGTCAGCGCCTTGTGGGTCACATCGAGCGGCATCATGGTGACCCTGACACCGGAGGCCAGAACCTCCTGCGCCGCCTCGGGGTCGACGTAGATGTTGAATTCGGCGGCGGGGGTTATATTGCCAACCTCGAAATAGGCGCCCCCCATCAGGACGATTTCCTGAACCCGATCAATGATATCGGGCGCTTTGCGAAAGGCCGCGCCGATATTCGTCAGCGGCCCGAGCGGGCAGAGCGTCACGGTTCCGGCGGGCTCGGCGCGCAGGGTGTCGATGATGAAGTCGACCCCATGCTGGTCCTGCAAGGGCATGGTGGGCTCAAACAGGTCGGGGCCATCGAGGCCGGTGCCGCCATGGACGTGCTCGGCTGTCACAAGCGCACGTTCCAGCGGCGCATCGCAGCCGGCAAAGACCTTGACCTCGGGCCGGTCTGCCACCTCGCAGGTGATGCGGGCGTTCTTCTGCGTCAGCGCCAGCGGTACGTTTCCGGCCACCGTGGTGATCCCCAACAGGTCAATCTCTTCAGGAGAGCCAAGCGCCAGCAGGATGGCAACCGCATCGTCCTGCCCGGGGTCGGTATCAATGATAATCTTGCGGGGGGACATGGTCGGTTGATGCTCCTCGGCTTGTTGCGCGGACCCTCGCAGCCCGGGTGGGATTTGTCCACCTGCGGAGGAGGCAGACAAGCCGGAAAACGCCTGATACTAGTGACACGACAATCGCGAGAATACGGAAACCATGGCCCGGCAGTATTTCCTCCATCTTGGCGCCCATCGCACGGGCAGCAGTTCGTTTCAGCTGTGTCTGCATGAAAACAGGGCCAGTTTACAGCAGCATGGCTATGCGGTCGCCTTTCCGGCGCGGGACGGAATCCGGGCCGGGCAATTGGCGTTGCGGCTGCCCGCGCCCCGGCACGGCTCAAAGGACGCTGCCAAAATGGCCGAGGCGGCGCGACGCCATCTGACCGAGGACATCGCGCCCGATGCGGATCGCAACATCCTGCTGTCGGAGGAGAATATCCTGGGCAGCATGGTGCATTTCCAGAATGCCACCTTTTATCCGGCCTCTGAACAACGGCTGACCGCGCTGCGGCAGGCGCTCGACGGGCCGGTGCAGGCGGTTCTGTTTGTGGTGCGGGACTATGGGCCGTTCTTTCGATCCTGCATTCGCAAACGGATGGAGGAGACGGTGGAGACGGATTTCGAGGCTGCCGCCGCCGCCTATCTGGCCATGGATCGCGGCTGGGTGGAGGTGCTGCGCGAGGTGCGCGACATCTTGCAACCATCGCGGTTGGTGGTGGCGCGGCATGAGGACAGGCATGGGCGTGTGGATCTGCTGCGCCAGCTCGCCCCGGGACTGGAGGATGCAGCGCTTACACCGCCGAGCCGGTCTCTGAATACCTCGGCCACGGATCGGGCCCTTGTTGAATTGCAGGAGATCTACGGCGAGGGGGGCAAACTGTCGCGCAAGGACCGGCGCGCGGTGATCGACGCCGGCCAGAACGACCCGGAGCCGCTTGGACTGACGGAATTCACCACCCGAGAGCTGCGTTCGTTTTTAATGCGTTACGAGCGTGACCTGATGCGGTTGCAACAGGAGCCGGGGATCACCTTGATCTAGCCGCGATCTGCACCGCGCGCGTGGCTATCGCGCTTTTTCCTCGGCCTTCACCGCGTTCCAAAGCGCGTCCATTTCGTCCAGGTCACTGTCCTCCGCGCGCTTGCCGCGGGTCGCAAGTTTGGCTTCTACGCCTTTGAAACGGCGCGTGAATTTGGCGTTGGTGCGGCGCAGGGCGGCTTCGGGTTCAACGCCGAGATGACGGCCCAGATTGGCCATCACGAACAGAAGGTCGCCAAACTCTTCTTCGACTTCATCCTGAGTGAGGTTCTCCTGGGCCTCGACCAACTCGGCAGATTCTTCGGCGATCTTGGCCAGCACGTTCTGGGCGGACGGCCAGTCAAACCCCACACGTGCGGCGCGTTTCTGCAGTTTGTAGGCCCGCAGCAAGGCGGGCAGCCCCACGGCAACACCATCCAGTGCGCCAGTCTCTGCCTTGGCAGCGCGTTCGGCGGCCTTGATCGTCTCCCAATCCTGGGTTTGCTGGTCGGCGGATTTATCGCGGCTCTCGTCGCCAAACACATGCGGATGGCGCGAGACCATCTTGTTGGACATGGTGGTGACCACGTCCTGAAAGGTGAAATGCCCGGCTTCCTCGGCCATCTGCGCGTGAAAGACCGATTGGAACAGAAGATCGCCCAACTCGCCTTTCAACTCGTCCCATTTTTCGCGCTCAATAGCGTCGGCGACCTCATAGGCCTCTTCTATGGTGTAGGGCGCGATACTGGCAAAGCTTTGTTCGATATCCCACGGGCAGCCGGTTTCGGGATCGCGCAGGCGGCGCATGATTTCCAAGAGCCGCTCGATGCCTGCGGTTTCGTCGTGGATCAACCTGTCGTCACTCATTGCACCTGCCCGGGATTTCGTGTTCTGCTGCATCATCCCGACTATTTGACAGGAGTCCACCCCATGCCGGTCGTGAACCGCATCGCCGATTATGCTGAAGACATGAAGACCTGGCGACGCCATCTTCACCAGATCCCTGAGTTGGGATTGGACACCGTAAAGACCGCCGCATATGTGACTGAGATCCTTGAGACATTGGGCGTTGATGAGATCCACGGAGGGATCGCGCAGAACGGGATTGTGGCCATCATCAAGGGTCAGGGCGAGGGGCCGACCCTTGGCCTGCGCGCGGATATGGACGCGCTGCCGATCACCGAGGTGCGCGATCTGGACTACAAGTCCCGGGAGCCGGGTAAAATGCATGCCTGTGGCCATGACGGGCACACCACGATGCTGCTCGGCGCGGCGAAATATCTGGCCGAGACGCGCAATTTCAAAGGCCGGGTGGCGCTGTTGTTCCAGCCCGCCGAAGAGGTGATCGGTGGCGCGCAGATCATGGTCGAGGAAGGCGTCATGGAGCGCTTTGACATCAAGGAAGTCTACGCGTTGCACAATGCGCCGGGGCTACCGGTTGGCCATTTTGTCACCACGCCGGGCGCGCTGATGGCGGCGGTGGATGAGTTTACCATCAACATCAAAGGGCTGGGCGGTCATGGCGCAATGCCGCATGAGACCCGTGATCCGGTGATGGCGGCCTGTGGCATGGCGCAAGCGATCCAGACCATCGTCAGCCGCAACCACCATGCGACCGAGGATCTGGTGATTTCCGTCACTCAGATTCACACTGGCACCGTCGACAATGTGATCCCGGAAACCGCCTATATCAACGGCACGGTGCGCACCTTCAATCCGGAGGTGCAGCGCATGGTGATGGCGCGCTTTGATGAGATCGTGAAGGGCTGTGCGGTGGCTTACGGAGTGGACGCAGAGCTTGATTACGCGGTTGGGTATCCGGCCACCATCAATGATGCGAAAAAGGCAGCCTTTGCCACCGATATTGCCCGCGAAATCTCTGGCGATGCCAATGTGCAGGGGGATGCGGGCCGCGAGATGGGGGCGGAGGATTTCTCATATATGCTGCAAGCTCGTCCGGGGGCTTATCTGTTCCTTGGTCAAGGCGACACCGCCGGGCTGCATCACCCGGAATATGATTTCAACGATGAGATCTCTCCGGTCGGGGCGTCGTTCTTTGCCCGTCTGGTGGAGAAAGCACAGCCTTTGGCGTGAAATCGCAATCGGCGGCGGGCTTTCGGATGACAAGTCCGCCTGCATTGGCTAGGACGTGAGCATAACCCGAGAACAGGGAGCAGTCCGACATGGCGCTGGAAGACGCAAAAACACAGGTCGATCAAGCCTTTACCCGCGAGGATCTTAAGGGTCTCAGCTTTGAGAATACCTTTGGCGGGGCAACATCGTTTCTGCGACGGCGCTACAGCAAGGATCTGACCCATGCGGATATCGCGGTCACGGGCATCCCCTTCGATCAGGCGGTGACCAACCGGCCCGGCACCCGGCTTGGTCCGCGCGCGGTGCGTGAGGCATCTGCCCTGCAAAGCCCGGATGCGCCTTATGGGTGGGACATATGTCCTGCAAGCGAACTGGCGATTGTGGATTACGGCGACATGGCATTTGATTATGCCAATGTCCCGGCCTTTCCCGACACGCTGACGAACCATATCCGGGGCATTCTGGCGGCCGAGACCGCTTCGGTTGCGATTGGCGGCGATCATTATGTGAGCTTTCCGATCCTGAAGGCCTACGCCGAGAAATACGGGCCGATCTCGCTGCTGCATTTCGATGCCCATAGCGACACCTGGGCCGATGATGATTTCAGCCGCGTCGATCATGGCACCATGTTCTACAAGGCTGTGAAATCCGGCATTATTGATCCCGCGACCTCGGTGCAGGTGGGCATTCGCACCACCAATGAGGACAATCTCGGCGTGCCGACCATCGACGCGCCCACCGTGCATGAGATCGGCCCTGTCGAGACCGCGCGCCGGATCCGCGAGGTTCTGGGCGACCGGCCGGTCTATCTGACCTTTGACATCGATTGCCTTGATCCGGCCTATGCGCCGGGCACTGGGACACCGGTCTGGGGCGGTCTGACCACGGCGCAGGCAGAGGCGATCCTGAAGGGCCTGCGCGGCATCAACATTGTGGGCGGCGATATCGTCGAGGTCTCTCCGCCCTTTGACACCACTGGCGCCACCGCCATTGCGGGCGCCCATGTGGCCATGAGTATTATCTGCCTTCTGGGCTGGAGGATGACAGGACGATGAGCGAGTTCAATCAACCCATCAGCGGCAATGATCTGGCACGGTTTTCCGGGCCGGGGACGTTTATGCGACTGCCGCAGGCCACCTCGCTGGAGGGGCTGGATGTGGCCATTCTGGGCGTGCCAATGGATATTGGCACATCCTGGCGGTCCGGCACCCGGTTTGGCCCCAAACAGATCCGCGCCGAGAGCGCGATGATCCGCCCCTATAACATGACCACGGGCGCGGCACCGTTTGAGACCCTCAATATCGCCGATATTGGCGATCTGGCGATCAACACCTTCAACCTTGCGGACTCCTTGCGCATCATCGAGGAAAGCTATGATGCGATCCTTGCCTCTGGGGTGATGCCGCTGGCGATGGGGGGAGATCATTCGATCACCCTGCCGATCCTGCGGGCGATTGCGCGCAAACACGGCCCCGTCGCGGTGATCCATGTGGATGCCCACGCCGACGTCAATGACGAGATGTTCGGCGAGAAGGAAACCCATGGCACGGTGTTCCGCCGTGCCTATGAGGAGGGCTTGTTGGAGGCCGACAAGGTCTATCAGATCGGTCTGCGGGGCACCGGCTATGGGCCGGATGATTTCAAGGAACCACAGGGCTGGGGCTTTCAGCATTTCCTGGCGTCCGAGCTGTGGAACCGTTCACTGCACAATATGGGCGCGGAAATTCGCCGCGATATTGGCGCGCGTCCGGTCTATATTTCCTATGATATCGACAGTCTTGATCCGGCCTTTGCGCCGGGCACCGGCACGCCTGAAATCGGCGGGCTGACCACCATGCAGGCGCTGGAGCTGATCCGGGCCTTTAAGGGGCTGAATGTGGTGGGCTGCGATCTGGTGGAAGTGTCGCCGCCCTATGACCCGTCCGGCAATACTGCATTGGTGGCGGCCAACCTGATCTACGAGCTTTTGTGCATCCTGCCGGAACGCGCATCCGAGTAAAGACAAGCCCAAGCGGGGGAAGCTCCCGCCCGTCGCCAGATCAGCATTGCTGATCCGCTCTCGTTGGGCCGGGCGCCGGGCTATCGCCCGGCGATCATCGCCCTAGAGGCGCGGGAGTGTTTGGGGCAGCGGGCTGAAATGGTTTGCCGCCGAGAGACAGCCATCCTCGACCTTGCGCCACATCGGCACATTCAGCGACATCTGGCACTGCGCCATGAACATGCGCCCGTCCACCTGCAGGCAGATGGTTTCGCCCAGCTCAATGCGCCCGCCCTGGGTGTCGGTGCAGTAGCAATCAATGGTTTTGCCGCCAGGGCCGGTGACATCGGCCCGCGCGAATGGCGCAATAGCAGCCCCGCCCGCAAGAGCGGCGCAGGCTGCAAACCGGACAAGACCACTGGCATGTTTCATGGCTCTAGCCTATCACAGGTGAAGCCCCGCGCCAAAGCAAGAGGCGCACCCAACAACGAGACACGCCACGACATGATCCCCGAAGACCGGCTGGAACAGATCCTGCAACGCTATCAGTACCTTGAGGCCGCAATGGCCGATGGGGCAGGCGGCGACATTGCAAAACTCGCCAAGGAGTATTCCGACCTGCGCCCGGTGGTGGAGCAGATCAGCGCCTATCGCCAGCTGCTGAGCGATCTGGCCGAGGCCGAGGAAATGCTGGTCGATCCGGACATGAAGGCGCTCGCAGAAGAAGAAATTCCTACCCTGAAAGCGGCGTTGCCAGAGGCGGAACATGCGCTGCAACTGGCGCTCCTGCCCAAGGATGAGGCCGACAGCCGTGCGGCTATCCTGGAAATCCGTCCCGGAACCGGGGGCGATGAGGCGGCGCTGTTTGCCGGTGATCTCTACCGCATGTACAGTCGCTACGCCGAGGCGCAGGGCTGGAAGATCGACGTGATCGAAGAGCAGGTCTCGGAACTGGGCGGCCTCAAGGAACTGGTGGCGCGGATCAATGGCGATGGTGTCTTTGCCCGGCTCAAGTATGAGAGCGGCGTGCACCGTGTCCAACGCGTACCTGTCACCGAGAGTGGCGGGCGCATTCACACCTCTGCGGCCACGGTGGCGGTGCTGCCCGAGGCCGAGGACGTGGACATCACGATCGACGCCAATGACCTGCGCATAGATACCATGCGCTCTTCCGGTGCGGGGGGACAGCACGTGAACACCACCGACTCGGCGGTGCGGATCACGCACCTGCCCACGGGGCTGGTGGTGACGAGTTCCGAGAAATCCCAGCACCGCAACCGCGAGATCGCCATGCAGGTGCTGAAAACCCGGCTATATGATCTGGAGCGCCAGCGCATCGACAGCGAACGCTCAGCGGATCGTGCCTCTCAGGTGGGGTCGGGGGATCGGTCGGAACGCATCCGCACCTATAATTTCCCACAAGGGCGCATGTCGGATCACCGGATCAACCTCACGCTTTACAAGCTGGAGCAGATCATGGGCGGCGATCTGGATGAGATCATCGATGCACTGATTTCCGAACATCAGGCGAAACTGCTGGCGGAGATGGGACAATGACCACCACCGCCGCGCAGGCCATGGTTGCTGCGACCGCACGTCTTCGGGCCGCCGGGGTGGATGATCCGGCGCGCGATGCCCGGGTGCTGTTGGCCCATGCGGCGCGGATCGAGGCAGCGCGGGTGACGCTGATCGCACCCGAGGAGCTCTCGCACGAGGTGGCGGAGCGCTATGACCAGCTGATTTCCCTGCGCGCGATCCGGGTGCCGGTGTCGCATCTGATCGGCGAGCGGGATTTCTACGGGCGCCGCTTCAAGGTCTCGGCGGAGGTGCTGGATCCACGCCCGGAAACCGAGACACTGATCGAGGCGGCGCTGGCGGAACCGTTTGAACGTGTGCTGGACCTCGGCGTGGGCTCGGGCTGCATCCTGGTGACGCTGCTCGCGGAACAGCAGGGCGCGCTGGGGCTGGGGGTGGATCTGAGCGAGGCCGCCTGTTTGCAGGCCAGCGCCAATGCGGTGTTGCACCGCGTCGAGGCACGGGCAGACATTCGCCAGTCCGACTGGTTCTCCGCCGTCGAAGGCCAGTTCGACCTGATCGTTTCCAACCCGCCCTATATCGCGCTGGACGAGATGGACGGGCTGTCCGCCGAGGTGCGCGATCACGAGCCGCAGATGGCGCTCACGGACGGGGCCGATGGGCTCAGCGCCTATCGGTTGATCTGCGCGGGGCTTGGGCGTCATCTGGCGCAAGGGGGCCGCGTCATGGTGGAAATCGGCCCGACCCAGGGGGCGGCTGTGGCACAGATGATGCGGGCGCAGGGGCTGGTCGATGTCGTGGTGCTGCCGGATCTGGATGGCCGGGATCGCGTCGTTTCAGGGCGAAAATCGTGACATTCCGGCCCATTTGCCCTATATTTTGAGGTGTCAGAGCAAAAAGAGTCAAAAAACCACGGCTCCCCCCTTGTTTGTGACGGTGGAACGTGGTTACTCAAGGTGTCGCTGTTGCAAGAGGACGTCAACGGACCTCTCGGCGACGCCAAGCCCAAAAAAGTTCGCAGGCCCATGCGCAGGATGCGCGGTACGCGGTCTTCGACAATTAGAACCAAGGCTGACGTTAGGCATATGAGATCGTCAAAATCACGTTCGCGTTCGAAGTCGAACCGTAATCGCCCGAATGGGGCCAATGTTGTCAACCGCGTGTTCGACAGCTCTGGGCCCGAGGGCAAGGTTCGCGGAACGCCGCAACAAATCATCGACAAATACAACCAGCTGGCGCGCGATGCGCAGCTTGGGAATGACCGTGTGGCCACTGAGAACTTTCAGCAGCACGCGGAACATTACCTGCGCATGCTGAACGAAGCGCAGCGCGAGATCGAAGCCAAGCGCGAAGAGCAGGAACGCCAGAACCGCGAACGTCAGGCCGAGCGTGACCGCGAGCGGGCAGAGCGTCTGGAACGGCAGGAGCGCGAAGCGGCAGAGGCTGCTGCGGGCGATGGGCCTCAGCCCGAGATCGCCGATCCGCGCGAGTCCGCGGCACCTGCATCGCAAGAGGACAGCGGCCTGGTGGAAACCCCCGAAGGCAAGACCTCTGGTGGAGAGGCTGCACCTGCCAAGAAAGCGCCTGCGCGCAAACCGCGCAGTCGCAAACCGGCAGCCCCCAAGGATGGGGAGACCGGCGAGGGCAAACCGGAGGCCGAGGCCAAGCCGAAACGCAGCCGCGCCAAACCCAAGCCAAAGCCGGATGAGCCGCAGGAAGCCGCCGAATAAGGCCCATCCTGTCCATGCGAGACAAAAGAAAACCCCGCTGCACGAGCTGCGGGGTTTCTTGTCATTCCGGGCGTGTCTCTGGCGGTTCTGGCCGCGGACGCGTCAGGCCTGCGCGAGGCTGCGGGCAAGGGCGCAGAACGCCTCCAGGCTGACTTGCTCGGCGCGTTCGGTTGGCGGAATGCCTGCGGCGTTCAGGTGATCCTCGATCTGCGGCGAGACGCCTTTGAGCGAGGCGCGCAGCATCTTGCGGCGTTGGTTGAAGGCCGCAGCCACCACGCGGCTGAGGATGGCCGCATCGGCCGGGAAACGCGGCTCTGGCAGGGCCGTCAGATGCACCACGGCGCTGGACACTTTGGGTGGCGGCGTAAAGGCCCCCGGCGGCAGCGACAGGGCGATCTTGGCCTCCGCGCGCCACTGCGCAAGGATCGCAAGCCGCCCGTAAGCCTTGGAGCCGGGTTGCGCCACGATCCGTTCGGCCACTTCGCGCTGGAACATCAAGGTGAGGCTTTGCCAGAAAGGCGGCCAGTCCTTGGGCGTCAGCCAGCGCACCAGCAGCTCGGTGCCGACGTTGTAGGGCAGGTTGGCGGCGACGCGGATCGGGGGCGTCAGATGCGCCAGCGGGTCGATCTCCAGCGCATCGCCATTGATCACCTCCAGACGCTCCGGATAGGCGGCGGCGATCTCCGCCAGAGCGGGCAGACAGCGCTGGTCCTTTTCGATCGCCAGCACCTTGCGGGCGCCTTCGCTCAGCAACCCCCGTGTCAGACCGCCGGGACCGGGGCCGATTTCCAGCACGTCACAGCCGGTCAGATCCCCGGCCTGACGCGCGATCTTGGCGGTCAGATTCAAATCCAGGAGGAAGTTCTGGCCCAGCGATTTGCGGGCCGAGAGCTGATGGGTCGCGATGACCTCACGCAGCGGGGGGAGATTGTCGATGGCGCTCATGATGGGTCTTCATAAGGGGCGGATACCGATCTGGAAAGCGGCTTTTGTTGTGAAACGGTGCGCAGGGCAAATGCCCAGCGCGCAGGTTTGTCTGTGGTCCGCGCCCTTCAGGCCGCGCGCGTGGCGGCCATGGATTGCGCCAGACGCAGCGCCTCGATCAGGCTGGATGGGTTGGCCCGGCCTTGGCCTGCAATGTCGAAGGCGGTGCCATGATCCGGCGAGGTGCGAACAAAGGGCAGGCCGAGGGTCACATTGACCCCCTTGTCGAAATCCAGCGTCTTGATCGGGATCAGCGCCTGATCGTGATACATGGCGATGGCCGCGTCATAGTGCTGCCGGGCGGCGGCATGAAACAGCGTGTCGGCGGGATGCGGCCCCGTCAGCCGGTGGCCCTCGGTCTGCATGTCGGCAATCAGCGTCTCGATCCAGTCGAGTTCCTCATTGCCCATAGCGCCGCCTTCGCCCGCATGCGGGTTGAGGCCCGTCACCGCGATGCGGGGGGATTGGAGACCGAACTGGTCGCGCAGCCCCTGTGCGGTGATGGTGATCACCTGACGCAACAGCGCCGGGGTCAGGACCTCGGGCACCTGTCGCAAGGGGATATGAATGGTGGCCGGGACCACCCGCAACTGCGCGCTGGCAAGCATCATCACCACATGATCGACGCCCGCAAGCGCGGCGAGGAATTCGGTATGGCCGGGATAGGCAAACCCCGCCCCGTCAATCAGCGCCTTCTTGTGGATCGGAGCGGTGCAGACCGCTGCCGCCTGACCGGAGGTGACCAGCCCGACTGCGGTTTCGATGGACTGGATGACCCCGGCAGCGTTCCTGGGGTCGGCCGTGCCCTTGGTCGCATCGCCTTCAAAAGTGAGCGGCAGGACGGGCAGGGCGGTGGCACAGAGCTCCAGCACATCGGCGGGGGACGCGACCTGTTGCCAGTTGGTCTCGGCAGGCAGGTGCCGGGGGTCACCGATCCAGACAAAGGGACAGTCAGCGCGCAGCGCCTCCCATGCGGCGGCGGCGATCTCGGGACCGATCCCCGCAGGTTCGCCGCAGGACAGCGCGATCACCTGCGGGGGCCGGGTCATTTGTATTCGATCCGCGCGTTGGCTTTCAGCTGTTCGACCAGGCTGTCGGCATAGGCATTCAGCCGCTGCTGGACAAGCGCATTGGCGACGGTGGCGCGGGCGTTCTCCTGCGCGGCGACCACATCGCTGGTGCGACCGCAGAGCATCACGAACAGCAGCGTCTGGCCATTGTCACGGGTCACGGCGGCAGAGGATTCATTGGCATCCAGCTTGGACAGTTCCAATGCGATGTCCTGTGGAATCTCCGAGGGGGCGCGGCTGATCCGCTCCAGGCGCTCCGGGGCCTGGCCCTTGTTGATGCCGTAAAGGTCGTCACAGGTGTCGATCTCGTTGCGCAGTTCGGTTGCGCGTGTCTGGGCCTCTGGGCTGCGACCGCCGGGGATGCGATAGGTGGCATAGTCGATGGCGGCGTAATTGGTGCTGCGTCCGTCGACTTCGCGCAGGCCGCGCATCTGGAAAATGGCGATCGCCCCCTGCAAGGGCAGCGGTTGGGTGATCTCTCCGGGTTTCAGCCCCAGCACCACCTCCTGCAACTGGGTGGGCAGCCGTGTCAGCGGCATCCAGGGCAGGCGGCCACCGTCGACGCGGCTGTCGGCGGCAGAGAACTGGGCGGCGGAGGCGGTAAAGGCCTGCTGCGTCTTCAGCTCAGAGATCTGCGTGGCGAGTTCCTGAACCTGGGCGGCGTTCTCCTGCGTCATCGGTAGGATGACCTCTGACAGCAGCACCTGCACGCTGCCGGATCCCGCGGTGCCCATGGCGCGGTCGATCTCGTCTTGGGAGGGGCGCGCCTGTGCGAGGAAGCGCCCGCGCACATATTCGCGCCATCCAAGGCCCGCGGCGGCAAAGTCGCGCACGGTCTCGGGGGCGACCCCGGCCTCCTGGAGCTGTGCCAGGAACTGATCCAGCGGGATATTCGCACGCCCAGCCAGTTCGCGCATGCCCTCGGTGACCTCGGCCTCGGACAGGGTCAGACCGACCTCGTTCAGCAGATCCTGTTTCAGGCGGTCTTCGATCAGATCTTCGCGGGCCTCTTCCAGCGGGTCGCCCTGTGCGGAGCCCAAGACGGACATGAACAGCGCACGTTGTTCCAGCTCATACTGGGTGACCACATCCTCGTTGACGATCACAACCGGAGCAAACAGCCCCTGCGCCATGACCGCAGATGCGGAGGGGAGCGACAGCGCTGCCAGCGCCAGGGCGCCCGCGCCAGCAGCGTTGCGGGTCCAGGTGGTCAGGATCCGGGTGATCCGGCGGGAGGTTACGTTCTGCTGCATGATCGCCTGCTTGTTGTGGTCGCGCTTTTCACGGAAAATCCGTTGAGCGAGAGTGTAAATCCGAAATCTGTCGAAGGCTCAACACTTGTGGTTGAGGTATAGCGACGGCTGACCGAGAGGTCGAGGGTGACGCATTCATTGCGATAGGTCAGGCCGAGCCCGGCCCGGGTCGCGCGCCCATCGGTGATGTCGTAGCGCATATTCGCCCCGGCGCGCCATGTCTCGTTCAGGTCATAGGCGCCGTCAAACCACAGTTCCGAGGTCTCCTCGGTGCGGTCTTCCTCCGGGTCGGCCTGGAGCCAGAGGTAGCTCCCGGCGAGGGTCACGCGGTTGCGGTGCAGATCCCCGCGGAATTCGGCCTTGGTGACGGAGAACTCCTCGTCGAGGATGCCGCGCGCGGTGAGGGTCAGGTCGTTCTGCAAGCCGATCTGGCCCGCCAGCAGGAGGTTCGAGTTGCGCCCGTCCAGCCCGGAGGAGGAGGTAAAGCCGGGTTGTGCCTCTTCGCGCCGGATCTGGGCAATGGTGCCGGTGGCCTGCCAGCCGCTGGGATCAAAATGCGAGAAGTTCACGCCGTAAACCAGGGTGCGCCCGTCCTCGCGCGCATCGGTTTCCGGAAACCGCGACAAGGCGAGCAGGTTGCCCTGATCGAATTCCGAGATATTGCTGGCCTCGTTGGGGGTGCTGTCGCCACTGACCTTGGTCCAGCCGATCTGCAGAATGGGTTCGAGGATCTGAACCGCGCCGGAGGCGGTCTGGCGCGCCATCGGTCGGCGAAAGGTCACCGCTGTTTTGGGGGTGACGCGCGTGGCCTCGTTGTCAAACGCGCCATCATCGGCCAGCGCAAAGCTGTCCACCCCGACACCCAACGTCCAGCTGCCCTGCACGCCCCAGGGCAGAATCCAGCTGCGCAGCCAGGTGGCGTCGGCGGACACTCGGGTCATGTCGCGCCCGTTGGCGCTGGTCGCGGTGGCCTCCTGCGAGGAGGGGCGGTTGAAGTGGCTGGTGTTCAGGCGCAGGCGCAATTCGCCGCCGATGCGGTTGGGAAACAGGCGTTTTTCAAATGTGCCGGTCAGGATTGTGGCGGGCAGAAACGCCTGATCCTCGGTGCCGCGCAGGGTCTTGTAGTGATAGAGCGTACCTTCGATCAGTTCGTCGCGACGGGCCCGCGACAGGGTGATGCTGGACCGCAGCCGGTCGGTGTCGGAAATATCGTAATCGGCAAGATAGGCATCGTCTGACACGCTCTTGAGATCGAAGCTCAGCTTGTAGCCGCGCCGGATGTCGAAGCTGCCTTTTGCAAACAGGTAGCCACGCCCGTCGTCGGGCTGGATGTCGTCACGGCTGAAGGCGCCGGTGAGCTCGATCCGACCGTTGCGGAAGGCCTGCCTGTACCGCAGGCCGAGGGTCGTGGTCTTGGCGGAGATATAGGGCGTGATGGTGAGGTCGCGATGCGGCCCCAGGGTCACGAAATAGGGCAGCTTGACACCGACGCCGAGGTTGGAGTCGCTCGACAGTGACGGGGTCAGGAACCCGGTGGAGCGCTCCAGGCTCGGGTCCGGCAGGCGTAGCGCCGGAAAGTAGAACACCGGAACATCCTTGATCCGCAGCTGCGCGCCTTCGAAATAGAGTTGCCGCTCCACCTGGTCGTGGGTGATCCGTTCCGCGCGGATTTGCCAGAGCGGCGGGCGGCCGTCATCGCAGACATCGCAGGAGGTGACAGAGGTCTTGTAGAGCTGGGAATAGCGCCCTTCGACCCGGGTCATCTGCAAGGCCGCAAGCTGCACCTGCTGGTCGAACACCAGCCGAGCGCCGCGCAGAATCCCGTTGCGCAGGCCGTTGTCCAGTTCGGCGGCGTTGGCCAATACGGTGACCGACCCGCTCTGGTCGATGCGGATCGGACCTTCGAGGTTGAGCACACCCCTGTCGCGATCATAGGTGATCCGCTGGGCCTGAAGCCGCACATCCCCCTGGAACGCTTCCACATTGCCCTCGGCAACGAGCTTGCGATCCGGTGACAGGAACACGCGGTCGGCGACCAGCATGGCCGGCGCGCTGACCTGCGACGACGGCGGCGCCACAGGCTGTGCGATCCCGGGCGCCGGCAACAGGCCGAGCCACAGGGGCAGCACCGTGGACAGCAGCGCTCCTCGCCGCCAGTTCTTGAATTCAACCGTCTTCGGCATGCAGGAGCAGTCCCATTGTCAGAAGTATTGAGGCCACCGGCGGCGCCCAGGCCGCCAGCAGAACCGGGATTTGTCCATTCTCGCCAAGGATCCGGGCGAAGTTATGGACGAAGTAGAGCGCGAACCCCAGCAGCACCGACGTCAGCACGGCGACCCCGGTGCCCCCCAACCGCGTGTGGCGCATGGTAAAGGCAGCGCCCACCAGCACCATGGCGACCAGAAACAGCGGGCGAGCCAGCTCAACCTGCAACCAGACCCGGAACCGCGTGGTCGAAAATCCGGCTTCGGCGAGGGAGGCAATGGTCTCCGGCAGTTCGTAGATCGAGATGCCTTCGGAAAAGCTGAGCGTATCGCGAATGCGCTCGTTTGTGAGCGTGGTGGGCAGGCGCAACTCGTCATGGCGCCGGGCGCTGGTCTCCGGGTTCACTCCGACCACCAGCTGCCAGACCTTGGCATCGCGCAGCACCCAGTCCGCGCCGTCCAGCCAGGCCTCCTGTGCCATGATGCGCCGCACCGGCCCGCCTTCCGGCGCGTAGGAGAGGATCGACACATCATAAAGCACGAGATTCTGCGCATCGCCGTGATAGTTGACCGCATGGATGACGGACTGGCCGTTCTGCCCGCCCTGTCGCAGCCACAGGCCCTCGCCGGTCAGGGAAACCGCGGCCGCCGATCCGGGTTGGCGATAGTCCTCGACCAGCGCCTTGTAGCGGTTGGCGGTGACAGCCTCGATCGGGTTGAGCGTACTGACGGCCAATCCGCCGATCACCATCGCCACGCCTACCGGTGGCATCAGCGCCCGGATCCCCGAGCGTCCGATCGCCCGCGTCACCACCAGTTCGCTGCTGCGCGCCATCCCCACAAAGAGCACGATCGTCGTGAGGATCATGATGAGCGGCAGGAACTGGCTGAGGGCGGCGGGCGCATTCAGGAGCGTGAGCCCGAACAATTGCCAGAAACTCAGATCTTGGCTGTCAAAGCGGCGGAACTGATCGCTGAGGTCAATCAGCATCACCAGGCTCATCAGCACCGCCGTGATGACCAGGAACCATTGCAGGAACCGTTTGGCATAATAGAGGTCGAGGATCATGCCGACGCCTCCGGGCGGGAGCGCCCTCTGGCAAGCAGCTGCGGCCGGCTTGCAAGATGCAGGAACACCAGCGATATCAGCAGCCCCAAGCCAGCGGGCAGATAGAGCAAGGGCCACATGGCCGCGTCTTCCAGCACCGGGGCGGCAACGATGCCGCGCAATCCTTCAATCAGAATCAGCAGCACAAAGGCGGCCAGCAGCTGTTTCCAGATGCCGAACCGGCTGAAGCCGCCAAGCATCAAAGTGGATACCGCGATCATCACCACGGCCAGCGTCACCACGGCCCGCGCGAATCTCTGGTGCAGTTCTTCGGCCTGGGCGCCGGGGGAATGTGTCTCGGTGGCGGTGATCTGCGCCCGGTCATACAGCAGGTCGCGCGTGGGAATGCTGCGCAGCGGCCGGGGGCCGTCGCCGATCTCCGGGGTGACGCGCCCGATGGGATAAGAAAAATCGGCAAAGGCGGTGGTCGACAGCTGCGCGGTCTCCAGGTTTCGCCGCTGGGCAAGCCCGTCAACCAGAATGAGATGCGCGCCGTCGCCATCACGCACCAGATAGGCCTTGTCGCTCGTATATGTGACCTCGGTCGTCGCGGCGCGCTGGTCGGTCAGGAACACATTGTTGAGCGTGCCATCGTCGTCAATGCTGCCGATAAAGAAGGTCAGACCGTCCGCAGGATGCAGAAAACTGCCGGGCTTCAGGAGTTTGGCGCTGACGCTGCGTGACAATTCGGCCTCCCGTTCCTGCATCTGCGCCAGTGATGCGGGCAGCAGCACCAGGCTGAGGGCGGACATCATCAGGGCGGTCAGCACGCCAAAGGCCATCGCCGGGCGGGCCAATTGCCAGGGGCTCGACCCCGTTGCGCGCAATACCGTCAGTTCGCTCTCGGAATTCAACCGGTTGGTGACCCAGACCGTCGCCGCAAAGGCCGCCAGCGGCAGCACCATACGCACGAGGTTCGGCAGGCTCAAAACCGAGATTTCAAGGAAAGCCATCACGCCTTGCCCGTCGCCGATGAGCCAGTCAAACAGGCTCACGGCCCGGTTGATCCAGAACACGGCCACCAGAATCAAGGCAAAAAAGCCAAAGAACAAAAGATATTGCGACAGCACATATCTGTCGTAGCGTGACACCCGATCCCCCCATAGATCTTGCGCTCGGACTGTTCGCCGGACCTTAGAGGAATTGTGCGGGCGGGAAAACTGCAATCTTCCCGGGCCCCTGCCTGATCGGCAAGGATTGGGCGCGCTGGTCTGCCCGCTCTGGTATTCATCTCGGTCAACCGCTACCTGTTACGGGACTGTCAGCCAGATGCGCAAGCGGCGACAAGAGCAGATCAACCACAGGAGACCCGAATGAGCGCGCTCACCCCGATCCGTTTTTCCACCTTTGATCCGAAATCGCTGGCCGAGGTCGAAGGCCATCTGGCCGTGGTGGTCACGCCCGAAGGCACGATGGATCAGGCTGCCCGCAGCGCCAATCGCCTGAGCAAGGGCGCGGTGGCGCGTCTGATCGCCTCCGATGGTTTTGCCAAGTCCAAGACCGGTCAGGTGATCACGCTGGCATGGCCTGCGGGTCTGGCGGTAGAGGCCCTGCATGTTATTGTGCTGCCCCGTCGCATCACCGCGATCGAGGCGCGCAAGGCAGGCGCAAAACTGGCCGAAGCGCGTGGCAACAAAGCGCTGACGGTGAAGGCGGGGAACATGTCCCGCGCCGCCGATCTGGCTTTGGGGCTGGCGCTGCGCAGCTACAGCTTTGATGCGCATAAATCCGCAGATGCGGAAACGCCCGGCACCGTGACCATCGGCCACAACAAACCCGAAGAGATCGAAGCCGCCTTTGCGCCGCTTCTGGCGGTGGCCGAAGGCGTGCATATGACCCGCGATCTGGTCAACGAACCTGCAAACGTGTTGACCACCACCGAATTTGCCGCGCGGCTGGAGGAAATGACCTCGCTCGGTCTTGAGGTGGAGGTTCTGGAGGAGGCAGAGCTGGAGAAGCTCGGCATGCGCACGCTCCTATGTGTCGGCCAGGGGTCGGCCAGCCCCTCCAAGGTTGTTGTCATGAAATGGAACGGCGGCGACAAGGACGCCGCCCCGCTGGCGCTGGTGGGCAAGGGCGTTGTGTTCGACACCGGTGGCATCTCGCTGAAACCGGCGGCGGGTATGGAAGACATGACCATGGACATGGGCGGCGCGGGCGTTGTTGCGGGCACCATGCGGGCGCTGGCGCTGCGCAAGGCAAAGGCCAATGTGGTGGGGCTTGTGGGGCTTGTGGAAAACATGCCCTCCGGCACGGCGATCCGTCCCGGTGATGTGGTGAAATCCATGAAGGGCGACACGGTCGAGATCATCAACACCGACGCCGAGGGGCGCTTGGTGCTTTGCGATGTGCTCTGGTATGCGCAGGAGCGGTTCAAACCGGCCGGTGTCATCGATCTGGCCACCCTCACAGGCGCGATCATCATCGGTCTGGGGCATGACAATGCGGGCGTGTTCTCCAATGACGACAAGCTCTGTTCTGCATTCCTCAAGGCCGCCGAGGCCGAGGGCGAGGGCGCGTGGCGGATGCCCCTGGGGCAGGCCTATGACGATCAGCTCAAATCCAATGTGGCGGATATGAAAAACGTCGGTGGTCGCCCGGCGGGGTCAATCACGGCGGCGCAATTCCTGCAACGTTTCATCAAGGACGGCACGCCCTGGATCCATCTGGATATCGCCGGTGTGGCTTCGGTCAAATCCAACACCGCCTATGCGCCCAAAGGGGCGACCGGTTGGGGCGTGATGGCGCTGAGCCGTCTGGTACAAGATCAGTTCGAGGCAGAGTAAGACCGCAATGGGGGCCGCCTATTTCTATCACCTGACCCGCAAGCCCTTGCAGGAAACGCTGCCTGTGTTGCTGGACAAGGCGCGGGGCGCGGGCTGGCGTATCGCCGTGCGCGGACGTGATCCGGAGCGGCTGGCGTGGCTGGATGATACGCTCTGGCTTGGCGGGGACGCCAGTTTCCTGCCGCACGGGCTGGCGGGTGGCCCCCATGACGCGCTGCAACCGATCCTGCTGACCACCTCGGCCGAGGCGCCGAACAAGGCGACCTGTGTGATGAGCATCGACGGCGCGCAGGTTGCGCCCGAGGAAGTCACCGCGCTGGATCGTGTGTGTATCCTGTTTGATGGCACCGACGCGGAGGCGGTGCAGCACGCGCGTGGTCAGTGGAAGGCGCTGACCGCCGCTGGATGTCAGGCGCAGTACTGGTCCGAGGAAAGCGGCCGCTGGGAGAAAAAGGCCGAAAGCGGGGGATGAGGGGCGCTGCCCCTCTTGGCCGAGCGGCCAATTCACCCCGGGAGATTTAGCGTTAGAAGAGCGTCAGTTGTGCCATGCAGAAAGGTTTCGGTAACCAGTTTGCGCACTGATAGGATTGCGGAACAGGCTGGGAAGCCGATGGCCGTGTTAGGAGAGGACCTGCCGCACGGGCGCGCGCCGCTTGTGTGGCAGGTTCCATACTCTTCTAACTCCAAATATCCCCGCCGGAGGCCCGCGCCGTGAGGCGCGATTTCAACGGGTGAGGATCAGTTCATTGTTGCGAATTTCAATGCCAGAGAAACGCTGGAGATACCCCATGCCCAGCAGGGATTGCTCCAACGCGCCCTCATTGACCCAGGCGGAGACGTTGCGATCCGTAATCGGGCCGAGCGCCACACTGTCCAGTTTCACCCGCGCGGTGCGGACCTCGCCATTGGCGGTCATCGCGCGCCCGAGATAGGCGAGGCTGGCGGGATCAATACCGATCCGCCGGGCGTCCTCGGCATTCAGCACCATGTCGCTGGCACCGGTGTCGACCAGAAAATCCACCGGATCGCCGTTGATCTGCAACGTCAGGTAGTAATGACCATCGCGCGCGCGTGGCACGCTGATCTGACCGCCGTAAGAGTGCACGGCCTGCTGCGGCACCACGGTGGAGCGGATGTCTCCCCACAGGCCGTAGGCGGCAATCACGCCAAGGAAGATCAGCCCCCAGATCATCAACTGCTGGACCGTTTTGCCCAGCGACTGCCGGTTCTGCACGAACACCCATGTCCCGACAGCGGCGAGCAATGCGATGAGGTAGACCAGCTGGCCAATGTCGTCTGAATTCATCGGTCTTCGTCCTCCATATCAGGGAGGTAGGTGTTCACCGCATCTATGTCTAGCTGGCAAAGCCAAAGGCGCGCAGACCTTCCAGCACGAATTGCACCGAAAGCGCGGCGAGCAGCATGCCCAGCAACCGGGTTGCCACATTGATGCCGACGGGACCCAGCAGGCGCTCCAGCAGGCCCGAAATCGAAAACATCCCCAGCATCAGCGCAATCACCGCCACCACAATGGCCATCACCGAGGCAAAGCCCTCGATGCCCGGATGCTGCCCGGTCAGAAGGATGACCGTGGCGATGGAACCGGGCCCCGCGATCAGCGGGATGGCCATGGGAAAGACAGAGGGATCATCCTCGGGGGCGATCTCGTCGCCTTGGTGCTGACGGCGCGCGGTGCGGCGCTCAAACAGCATGTCGAGTGCGGTGAGGAACAAGAGAATACCGCCTGCAACGCGAAAGGCCGGCATGGAAATCCCGATAAAGCCCAGAACGCTTTCGCCAAACAGCGCAAAGACCGCGAGGATTCCGACCCCTGTGATGGAGGCACGAATGGCGATGGCGCGGCGTTGCTTGCTGGTCATGCCCTGGGTCAACGCCAGAAACACCGGCATCAACCCGATGGGGTCAATGATCACAAAGAGCGTCACAAATGAGGTGATCAGGAACGCGGTGTCGATCATTGCGCCTCGGCGACCTCCAGTTTCTCAAGTGCCTTCATCCACAGCTCCTCGGCGCGGTCCAGCGCGTCCATGCATTCGGCGTGTTTTTTCTGCCAGACCGCCCGGTCACCGGCACGGCTCGACTCGTAAATCTCCGGATCGGCGAGCTTTTCGTCCAGCTTGTCCTGCATCTCGGTCAGCTTCTCGATGCGGGCCTCGGCCTTGCGGACCTCGTTGCGCAGGGCAAGGATCTGATCGCGGCTCGCGCGCTTGGGCTTTGGCTTGGACGCGGCTTTTGCATCCGCTTTGCGGGCGGGTTTGTCGCGCATCAGCAGCATTTCACGATAGCTGTCGAGATCGCCATCATAAGGCGCCACGGTGCCGTCGGACACCAGCCAGAGCCGATCCGCCACCATGCTCAGCAAATGCATATCGTGGCTGACCAGAATGACCGCGCCGCTATAGGCGGTGAGCGCCTCGACCAGCGCCTCGCGGCTTTCGATGTCGAGGTGGTTGGTCGGCTCGTCGAGGATCAGCATATGGGGCGCATCGAGCGTCGCCAAAAGCAGGCTGAGGCGGGCCTTTTGACCACCGGACAGCCGCCCAACTGCGGTTTCGACCTGCGCGGCCAGCAGGCCAAAGCCCGCGAGGCGCGTGCGCCATTTTGCGGGCGCCTCATGAGGACGCAGCCGACGCAGGTGATCAATCGGGGTTTCGTCCACATAAAGCTCGTCCACCTGATGCTGGGCGAAATAGCCAATGCGCAGCTTGGACGAGCGCACCATCTTGCCCGCCATCAGCGGCAGCCGGTCCGAGAGCAGTTTGGACAGGGTGGATTTGCCCTGACCGTTCTTGCCCAGAAGCGCGATGCGATCATCCTGATCGATGCGCAGGTCGAGGCGTCTCAGAATCTCGACATCGCCATAGCCGGTGACACCGCCTTCGATCTGGATGATCGGCGGTGACATCTCTTCGGGTTCCGGGAAGGTGAACGCCCGCAGCGCGGCCTCTTGCGGGGTCGAGATCGGTTTCATCTTCTCGATCATCTTCAGGCGGGACTGGGCCTGTTTCGCCTTGGAGGCCTTGGCGCGGAAGCGGTCCACGAAGCTTTGCAGATGGGCGCGGCGGGTTTCCTGCTTGCGCGCCTCGGATTGTGCCACAGCGATGCGCGCGGCGCGGGTTTCGGCAAAGGTGTCGTAGGTGCCCTGATAGAGCGTCAGTTTGCGATCTTCCAGATGCAGGATCGCCCCCACCGCCCGGTTCAAAAGCCCGCGGTCGTGAGAGACAATCAGCACCGTATGCGGATAGCGCGCGATATAGCTTTCGAGCCAAAGCGCGCCTTCAAGGTCGAGGTAGTTGGTCGGCTCGTCCAGCAGCAGCAGGTCGGGCTGTGCAAAGAGCACCGCCGCAAGCGCCACACGCATCCGCCAGCCGCCGGAAAAATCGGAACAGGGGCGCAGTTGGTCCTGATCGTCAAAGCCAAGCCCCTTGAGGATCGAGGCGGCACGGGCCTCGGCCGACCATGCGTCGATATCCACCAGCCGGGTCTGGATTTCCGCAATGCGGGCGCCGTCAGTTGCGGTGTCGGCCTCGGCCATCAGCGCCGCACGTTCGGTATCGGCTGCCAGCACGGTGTCGATCAGGGAGGTGTCCGACGAGGGGACTTCTTGTGCCACACCGCCGATACGCGCCTGAGAGGGCAGGGTGATGGACCCGGTCTCCAGCGCAAGTTCTCCGCGGATCAGGCGGAACAGGGTGGATTTGCCGGTGCCATTGCGGCCCACGACACCGACCTTGTGGCCGGTTGGGATAGTGGCAGAGGCCTCCTCCATAAGGGGGCGGCCTTCGACGGAATAGGTGATGTTATCGATCCTGAGCATGAGGTCTCTCATGTCGAAACCTGCGCGGGGGGTCAATGACTATCCGTCTTTCGGCGCGGCAAAGCCCGGCCGCGCCTGCAGGGGGAATTCCAGCCTTGGCGCACCCGGGTTCCGTGTTACCCTAGGTTGCATTTGAGCATGCCGGAGCGGGGCAGGACCCGCATTGACGGGCTGCGGGGGGATTTTGAGATGCGCCGATTGATTATCTGCTGTGATGGCACCTGGAACACCGCCGACCAGCACAAGGACGGTACGCCGACACCGACCAATGTGGCCAAGCTGCATTCCCTGGTGGCGGCGCGCGACGACGCCGGTATCGAACAGCTGGGCTACTACCGTACCGGGGTCGGCACCTCGGGGGGCATCTTTCGTCGCATGCTCGGCGGGGCGATCGGCTTGCGGCTCGAAGATGACATCATGAGCGCCTATAAATTCCTGGCGGAGACCTATGCGCCCGGCGACGAGATCTTTCTGTTCGGCTTCAGTCGTGGCGCCTACACCGTGCGCAGCCTTGCCGGCATGGTGTCCAACGTCGGGCTTGCCGATCTGCGTCCGGACCACCTGTCGCCCTATGAGGACCCCTGGGAGGTCGTGACCCGGCTGATGGAACGCTACCAATCACGCAAGGCCGGAACGGAAAAGACCGCCTTGCAGGCCGCCCTGTTGCAGGAGCGCCCCCTGGGGGTGGTGCGCTTTCACGACCCGGGGCAGGTCGGCTTTGCCTTCATCGGGGTCTGGGACACCGTCGGGGCGCTGGGCATTCCCGATGACAAGGGGCTTTTGCGGCTGCTGCTGGGTGATCCGCGCAAACACGGGTTTCGCGACACCGAGCTGGGCGGCAATGTGCGATGTGCCCGGCACGCGCTGGGCATGGACGAGCAGCGTCATGATTTCACGCCCACTCTGTGGACCAGCTGGGCACCGGGTCAGGATGTGGAGCAGCGCTGGTTTCCGGGGGTGCACGGGGATGTGGGGGGCAGCTATTCCGATTGCGGCCTGGGCGATCTGACGCTGGAGTGGATGCTGACGGAAGCCCGCTCCCGGGGGCTCGGGCTGCGCGAGATTGCACCGGGGCAACTGGCGCCCGATGCCTTTGCGCGGCGGCACACGTCCCGCCTCGGCCTGTTTCTCTATCGGCCGACCCGTCCACGCGCGGTGCCGGAGCTGACACCGGACGCTGCCACGGTATCCGACCTGCGCAGCCGCACCCGGTTTGACCCGTCGGTCTATGCCCGCCACCGCACCCCGCCGCCGGGAGAAGCCAGCTACTGGCCCACCTGTGTGCTGCACCCGGGGCAGACCCGAACCGTCGCCGCCCATGCGCGCCAGCACTGGAACGCCACCGGCCTGTTTATCGAGGCGGGCGGGCGCTACAGGATACGGGCACGGGGGGAGTGGCTGGACGCCTCCATCCCCGCAACTGCGGATGGCGCGCGCGCCGGGGCGCATCTGGGCAAGCTGGCCTATCTGCTGGCGACCATCCCCGAAGCGCTGCGCCGCGGGTTGCGCCGGATCAGGCGGCTGGCCAAGGCCGATGTGATCTTTGCCCGCCGCGTCGATACCGCGCCGTGGTTCGCCCTGATCGGAGCGGTGGCCAATGGTCAGGGCGCCAGCGAGCATGGCGAGGGCGTTGCCGCGCACGAGATACACCAACTGGCGCAGGAGGGCGCGTTCACGGCCAGCGAGAGCGGCTATTTCTACCTGTTCGCCAATGATGCCTGGCATATGTACCGCAACAACGCCGGCACGCTCTCGGTCGAGGTCACACGGCTGCGCTGAACCCGCCTTGTATCCCTGCCTTGTATCAGAGAGCGTTTAGGGGTTCACTGACCGTCGGCCGCCGGCTGCCTTCGCGCCCGGCCTGTGGAGGACGGGACACCACATCATGAAACTGCGCGCGGCACAATCGCCTCCGACCTTGATGACGCTTGTGTTCGGCACCGCGCTGTCGGTGCTGTCACTGAACATGTTCCTGCCGTCTCTGCCCGGGATCGCGGCGGCGTTTGACGCGGATTACGCACTCGCCAATCTCGCCGTGGCCGGATATCTCGCTGTCTCCGCGGTGTTGCAGATCCTGATGGGACCGCTCTCCGACAGATACGGGCGCAGACCCGTGATGCTGGTCTGTTGCGGTCTCTTTGTGGTGGCCTCTGCCGGGTGTGCACTGGCGAGCAACATCTGGGTGTTCCTGGGGTTTCGTCTGTTGCAGGGGGCGATCATCAGCGGCCAGGTGGTGTCGCGTGCGGTGATCCGCGACATGTATGCCCCCAGCGCCGCCGCAAGCAAACTTGGCTATATGGGCATGATCATGGCGCTGGCGCCGATGCTGGGACCGATGATCGGCGGGGCGCTCGACATGGCGTTTGGCTGGCGGGCGGGGTTCTGGCTCTATTGTGCGCTGGGCGGTGGCGTGATGCTGTTCACCTGGGCCGATATGGGAGAGACCAATACGACCCGCTCCGCGACCTTTCGTTCGCAGCTGCGCCTCTATCCCCGTCTGTTCTCGTCACGCCGGTTCTGGGGCTACTCCGCCTGCGTCGCCCTTTCAATCGGCGGGTTCTACTCTTTCGTGACCGGCGCGCCGCTGGTGGCTGCGGCCTGGTTCGATCTGAGCCCGGCCATGGTGGGGCTGGGGATCGGCATTATCACCGCGGGCTTCATGACCGGGAATTTCGTGACCGGGCTGCTGGCGCAGCGGGTCCGGCTGCTGTCCCTGGTGCTGGTGGGGCGCGTCATCTCCTGCGCTGGGCCGGCGCTGGGCCTGAGCCTGTTCTGGAGCGGGCAGGGCAGCGAATGGGTCTTCTTTGGGTCTGCGATCTGCGTCGGGCTGGGCAACGGGTTGACCATTGCCAATGCCAGCGCGGGCCTGATGTCGGTGCGTCCCGAGCTCGCCGGGAGTGCGGCGGGGCTGTCCGGGGCCCTCACCGTGGCGCTGGGCGCGGCGCTGACGTCCATGACAGGGGTTCTGGTCGCGCCGGACAATGCGCCTTTCATGGTTCTGGGGATCATGCTGGCGGCCAGTCTGCTGGCGCTGGTCTCGGCGCTCTACGTGATGGCCGTGGATGCCGCCGATCCGCTGGAACCCGCCCAATCCTGACCGGGGCGGCGAATTGCACCCCTGCGGCGCGACAAGCCCTCTTCCCATGCGGCACCAGCCGTGCTACCCGGCGCCAGATCGTTGCGGCGTCCGCACAGGCGGGCTCTGCGACACTTAATCGACCCGTGAATGTCCCAAGGAGATCGCCTGATGGCACTGGAACGCACCTTTTCGATCATCAAGCCCGATGCAACCCGCCGTAACCTGACCGGCGCGATCAACGCCAAATTCGAAGAAGCCGGCCTGCGCATCGTTGCGCAGAAGCGCATCCACATGACCAAAGCGCAGGCAGGCAAGTTCTACGAAGTGCACGCCGAGCGTCCCTTCTACGACGAACTGTGCGAATTCATGTCCTCCGCTCCGGTGGTTGTGCAGGTGCTCGAAGGCGAAGGCGCCATCGCGAAGAACCGCGAAATCATGGGCGCCACCAACCCGGCGGACGCGGCTCCCGGCACCATCCGTGCCGAATTTGCCGAATCCGTGGGTGAAAACTCCGTGCACGGTTCCGACGCACCGGAAACCGCGGCTGTGGAAATCGCCTACTTCTTCTCCGGCATCGAGCTGGTTGGCTGATCGTTTAACGATCAAACTATCAACAGGGAATGGTTCAGCGTTGAACCATT
This sequence comes from Epibacterium sp. MM17-32, assembly GCF_022348205.1. Lineage (NCBI taxonomy): Bacteria > Pseudomonadati > Pseudomonadota > Alphaproteobacteria > Rhodobacterales > Roseobacteraceae > Epibacterium > Epibacterium sp. MM17-32. The sequence continues at coordinate 131,031 of NZ_JAKRFC010000001.1, forward strand.
CCCTGTACTACAGAACCGCCATGCCCACGCGTGGCGGTTTTCTTATACCCAGCAGAGCGGTCCCCTCGTGCTATGCAGAGTGGTCAACGGTGCAGGGGGACGCAGGGGGCAACAGCTGCAGACCCGGCCAGAGGGCTGGGCGTGCCTGCGGGATGCGCTTCAGCCCGGGCGCCGCTCCACCACGCCAATCTCGTTCAATATCGCATCCAGGGCGGATTGCCCGCTGTCGAAGGAGCGCGCCTTGATCGCGTCGAACCGTTTGCGCAGCGCCTTCTTCTCGTCGCCCTTGCAGTCATTCCAGGGGCGCCCCTGCAGGGCCATCACCAGAACGTAATAGCCGATGAAATGCGGCTTGCTGCCTGATTGCAGCATCTTTGCATAAGCCGCGTCAGCCCCAAGGGCGCGCAGTTCCTCGGCGCTGTGAATGCCGGCGCGGGCACAGGCCTGTTCGTAGGCGGGACCGAGATTGCGAATGGAGGTGATCGAGCTCATGCGGCTGAGCCTAACGCACCCGGGCGGGAACGTCAGCCCCGAACTCGGCGGCACCGTCATGACGGGAGCTGGCGCGGAATCAGAAACCAGGCGGCAGATCTGATCTTGGTTAATGATTCCAATTGGTTGGAAAGATCATGGTTAATGCCTGTTAGTATTTCCGCGGCCAAAGACTGATACCAATAAATTCAGTAAATTTGTGACCCTCGGAGCGGTTCCCACCTATCCTAAAGGGGGAGCGCTATGCTTTCGCAAGGGGCAGAGCGACGTCTGGGTAGGAAGGTCTGTGACGCGTCTTCGTCTAAAACTGTATGCAATGATATACCAAGCAAGCGAGGTTCCCATGCTGCACCCGATTATTCTCGCCGGTACGCCCCTTCCGTCCAGCGTTGCAGAGTCTGACATGACCCCGTTGCACTTTGAAGACGCCCCAGGGGTGCCCAGCCGGTTTGAGCGGCTGTTGACGGCCCTGTCTGGGGATGTCTTTGCGCCGCCGCTGGTGGTCGCGACCCGGGACTGCGCCACCGTGGCCACACGTCAGGCGCAATGCGTCGCCGGCAGCAGCCTGATCCTGGAACCCGAGCAGCACAAACCGGCCGCGGCGGTGCTGAGCGCGCTCATGGCGCTGCGTGATCGGCCGCATGCGCTGGTGGTTGTGGCCCCGGCCAGCGCCGATTTTGCGGATGCACAGCAACTGGACACCGCCCTGTGCCATGCGATCCCCGCCGCCCAGCGTGGCGAGATCGTGATGCTGGGGCAGCGCCGCAGCCGCGCCTACATGGGGCACGGCCTGCTCGAAGTCGCAAGCGCGCCGCGGTCCTCGGCGCCGGTATCGGTGGACCGTGTGCTCACTTCGGACCGGCAGCCGATGCTGTCAGGCCTGTTCCACGGCAACCATCACCTCTGCGGGTTGGGGATCTATGTTGCACGTGTGGATACCTTGCTTGCTGCCTACAAGCGCCATGCCAGCCGGATTTTCCTGGCCGTGAAGAATGCGGCGCAGCGTGCCAGCCGCATCGGCGAGGCGACGCTGCTGGAGGATCGGACCTATCGCCGGATCAAAACGCTCAGCTTCGAACGGGCGGTGGCGCAGAAGGCGGATAACCTCGTGGCCGTGCAGCTGGATGTGGACTGGAGCGTGCATGCCGACTGGGATCGGGATCGCGACGCGGAACGGCACTCCGGTGGGCAGGACCTGTCCGCCTGGGAGGCGGACCTGGCCGCAGAACGGCAGGCGGCAGGCGCGCATCCCCACGCTGCGGACATGATGTCGGTTTACGCCAGCCTCGTGGAGGCTGAGGCGGGCGATGCACTGAGTGCCCACAGCGATGAGCATGACTGGGGCCGCAAGGAGACACTGGCGATGGGGCCGGGGTTCTCGCTGCAACGCCTGCTGGTCAACCCGGGCGAAAGCGTCGAGCTCTGCGCCGGAGACGGGGCCGCCGAGCATTGGGTTGTGGTGCAGGGAGCCGCCCTCATCACCCTCGGCAACCATGTCCGCCTGGTCTGGGAAAGCCAGAGCGCCCGCGTGCCCGCCGGTCGCTCGCGCCGGATCGAAAACCCCGGATCGGCGCCGCTCCAACTGATCCAGCTGCATGTCAGCGCCCTGCCGGACACGGCGCATGTCGCAGATCGCGCTGGAATTGTTCCCCCCGCCGGAGTTGCCTGACTCCCCCCCCTCTGATCAAGGCAACAACGGCACTCAGACGTCCCGCGCGCCCACGCGGGGCGTCTCTTTTGTTTCAGGCGTCCCTGTCTGGCGTTCCGCGACAGGACGGGAAGGGCAGTGTGATCGGATCGGCACCGGGTCAAATCAGCCGGCGCGGCGGTGCCGACCGGGGCGCGGCCGAAGTATCCGGGGCGATTGGTTGCGGACGCCCGGCGGTGCAGAGTTTGGGTCTGCCAAAGCCCTCTGACGGCGCGGAGGGGAAGCTTCCGGCACCCGCTGGGGGCAGGGCGAGACCGATCCCTGTGGATGGACGCAGAACGCAAAACGCGCCCCGGCCCGAGAGGCGGGCGCGCAGGGGCGGGTTTCATCGGGCCTGGATGTCGGTGTGCCGATAGCGGGTGCGAGAGGAGACGCAAACGCGTCGCCTTCGATCAGAACAGGCCGGCTTCCTTGGCGGTGAGCGCCGCCTGGGTGCGGTTCTTGGCATCAAGCTTGCGGCACAGCGTGCGCACATGCAGCTTGATGGTGACTTCCTGAAGGTTCAGGTCGCGGGCTATTTCCTTGTTGGATTGGCCACGGCACAGACCATTCAGCACCTCGACCTCGCGCGGGCTGAGCTGCGCAATCAGCGGATGGGCCGGGGCCGCTGCCTCTTGCCGCATCAGCTCGACCGGGACATAGATTTCGCCCGCACTCATGAAACGCACGGCGTTGAGAAGCGATTGCGCCCCCATCGTCTTGGGCAGGAATCCGATCGCCCCTGCATCAAGCGCTTCCTGGGCGGTGCGCGTCGGCGCGCTGCCGGAGAGGATGGCGACACCCCGGCCGCCATTTGCCTTGAGCGCCCGCTGCAACCCGTCCAGCCCGTTCATGCCCGGCATGTTGTAGTCGAGCAGAACCAGATCATAGGGTCCGTTTGCCTCGAGTTCCTGCATGGCGCGTGGCAGGTCGGTGGTTGTGGTGATCTCTGCTCCGCCTTCCGAAGTCAGATAAGCGGAGATGGTGTCACGGACCATGTCATGATCGTCTGCGAGAAGGATACGCATATCGCCATTTAACCTGTTTTCACTGTTCTGATCTGACCCTACAGGCGTAAACGTTTCGAATCTATCAACTTCTGACTCATTTTCTGACTCAACGGTTGTGTTTGTATTCTGCATTTCGAACTCCTGAATCACCAAAACCGCTGAATTGTGGCGGGTGAGTCGAGTTTAATTCGCTCTCAAGAGGTCCGGGCCGGGGCAACCGGGTGCCTCCTGTGTGCGGCAGTTTACCGATATTATACGAAAGTCTAGCAGACTATACACAGGCGCTCATGTCCTCGCGGCAGGGGTGTGCCAGTATCCTCCCACGCCCGCTCTGGGTATGGTTTGCGTAAGGAGACACTTCATGAAACGCCTTTTGTCCGCCCTCATGGCGGTGTTTGCTCTCACTGTTTCCCTGCCGGTGGCGGCCGCGGAGGATGATATCGTGCTGACGCTCCGCACGGACAGCGACAGTCATGAATTCTCGATCGCCGACCTGCGCGCGGTTGGGGAGCGCAAGATCGAAACCACCACCATCTGGAGCGACGGCCTGCAGGAATTCGTGGGCGTGCCTCTCGACAGGCTGATGGCCCATGTGGGGGTCGACAGCGGCACCCTCGAAGCTGCGGCCGTGAACGACTATGCCGTGGAAATTCCGATGTCCGACGTGCGTCCCGGTGGCCCGATCATTGCCTATCTGCGCAATGGTGAAACCATGTCGCTGCGGGACAAGGGGCCGCTCTGGGTGATTTACCCCTATGATGATGGCGCGGAATTCCGTACCGAAGAGGTGTTTTCCCGCAGCATCTGGCAGTTGAATCGGATAACCGTGAAATGACCCGCCCGACATGCGGCGGAGTATAGGGAGAGCTCTCGCCTGTGACCCGCCCCTCGGCCCACACTTTGTACCGTCTGCTGTTGACCGGCGCTGCCGTGGTGCTGATGCTGCTGGCGGTGCAGGCCTTTCGGCTGGGCAAGGACGTGCAGACCCGGCTGGAGGCGCTGTCATCCGCGGCAACGGATAACCTGCAATGGACCTTGTCGCAGGCCGAGGTCGATTTTCTCAAATATCAAAGAGCCGCCGCGCGTGTTCAGGGCCCGTCGGACCTGCGCGCATTGCGCCGTCAATTCGACATCTATTACAGCCGCATTGCCACTTTTCGGGAAAGCTCCTCCTATGCGGGTATTCGCGAGACGCCGGAAGGCAGTGATTTGCTTGAGGGTCTGCGTCAGGGGTTGAACGAGCAGGCGGCGCTGATCGATGCTGCGGATGAAACCCTGTTGTCACGCATGGCAGAGCTGCGTCAGTTGATCCGCGACGAGGGCGACGATGTCCGCGATCTCGCCCTTATGGGCGTGGTGCTGCAGGCCGCCGCCGCCGGGGACGAGCGCGGCCGGTTGCACCAGCTGTTCCTTCGGCTGGCAGTGGTGGTGATCACGCTGACCTTTGCGCTCACCCTGACGGCGCTGGTGATATTGTTTCTTTATCGGCGGGGGCAGCGGCTGGCCCATCTTCAGGCGCAAGAGGCCGCGCGCACCGAGGCAATGGTCACCTCCTCGCTGGACGCCATCCTGATGGCGGATGAAGACGGGCGGATCACCGCCTTGAACGGCGCGGCGGAACGCATGTTCGATTACACGGTGGAGGAGGCTCTGGGGCGCCCCTTCCAGACGCTGGTGGACGTTGATCCAACCCTGATCGGTCAGGCGTCGGTGGCCGCGGATGCCGGTGACGGACGCATCCAGCTCACCGCTTATCGCAAATCCGGCGAGGCACTGCCGGTAGAGGTGTCGCTGACAATCAGCCGGTCGGGCGGCAGCCCCGTTCTGGTGAGCTATATCCGCGACATCTCAACACGCCTGCAGGCTGAAGAGGAACTCCGTCGGGCACGCGACGACGCGCTGGCGGGCGAGCGGGCCAAGGACAAGCTGCTGACGGTGATGAGCCATGAAATGCGCACGCCGCTGACGGGTATCCTGGGCTCTCTTGACCTTCTTGAGGATGGCAACCCTTCGGCTGAGCAGGCACGGTATCTGCAGGCGATGCGGGTGTCCGGTGAGTTGCTGCTGCATCATGTCAACGATGTGCTGGAGCTGTCGCGCCTCGAAGCGGGTGCCGAACCGGAACAGGAACGTGTCTTTGACCTTGAGGAACTGGTCGGCAGCATCGTGGACAGCCAGCAGGCCAACGCGGCCCGCAACAACAACGAGCTGAGCGTGTTTTGCAGTATCGGCAACCGAACCGGGGTGCGCGGGCGAACCCGCGGGCTGCAGCAGGTGTTGCTGAATCTGATCGGGAACGCGCTGAAATTCACTCGAGATGGCGCAGTCTCGGTCGATGTGCTGCGTGGCGAGGCGGATGTCGTGGAGTTCAGCGTCGCAGATACGGGCAAGGGGATCGCGCCGGAGGATCTGGAGCGCATCTTCGATGACTTCATCATGCTCGACCCCAGCTACAAACGCGGCAGCGAGGGCACTGGCCTGGGTCTCGCCATCTCGCAGCGGCTGGTGCGGATGATGGGGGGCGAAATCTCCTGCGAAAGCGAACCGGGCGAGGGCAGCATCTTCTCCTTTACGATCCCGCTCCCTCCGGCGGAACTGGCGGAACCGGCCCAGGTCGCGCATACGCAAACAGGGCAGGAGGCCCGGAGCCTGCTGGTGATCGAGGACAATGACATCAACCGGCTGTTGCTGGAAAAGATGCTGACCGATCTGGGGCATCAGGTGGTCTCAGCCGCCGGGGGCGCCGAGGGGCTTGACCGGATCGCCGCGCAGCGTTTCGATCTGATCCTGTCCGATATCAGCATGCCGGACGTGGATGGCATGGAGGTGCTGCGGCGGGTGCGCGCGGAAAAGCTGGCAGAAGGGATCGATCTGGTGGCGTTGACGGCGCATGCGGCGGCCGAGGACCACGCGCGGATCGTCAAGGCCGGGTTCGCCGAGGTTCTGACCAAGCCGATCAACCGCGCTGCTCTGGCCGATCTAGTGGCCCGGCGCGGGGGCGGCGCTGCTGTAGCGCCGCCGCAGGCGGACCAGGATTCGGATATTGCGCAGTTCGTCGAGGCCATTGGCCCGGAGAAGGCCCGACATTTTCTGGCAGAGTTCCGCAGCGACATGCAGAGCCTCAACGAGGTGCTCGGGCAGAGCACGGAACTCACAGAAGGCCACCGTCAGGAAGCGCATCGCCTGGCGGGGTCTGCGGCGGTGCTGGGATTTGCGGATCTGCGTGCATCGATGCTGGCCATTGAACAGGCCAATACAAACGCGATGCCGAACCTGGACGGGTTGCGACAGGCTTGGGAAAACGCGGACGGTCTGCTGAACCGTTATGTCGGTCGTTAGATGTCGTGTTGATGGCGCGTTGTGCCCAAGGCACAGCCACATGCGGGTCGATCCGTAGGATGTGATGGGATTGGCGGGCGGCGACAGAAATTTCGAGGAGGCGCCATCACTTGCCCGCATATGTTCGGTCGGAACGGCATGCGCTGAGCGACTGCCAGCACTTGACCGGACCACGCGACAAAAAACTGGTTTCAAGCGCGTTTTTTCCTCTGGACGCCCCCGTCTGTGGCGTCTATATCCGCCCTCACACTCCGGCGTAGCTCAGCGGTAGAGCAGTTGACTGTTAATCAATTGGTCGTAGGTTCGATCCCTACCGCCGGAGCCAAAATTCCATAATGTTTTGGGCACACAATAGCCGCCTTCGCAGGCGGTTTATGCGTGCGTGATTGCGCCTCATTTCAAGGCGCGGCCCAAGGCGCGGTGCGGATCCGTGTTTTACTAAAATACCGCATTTTGCGGTCCCTTTATCGCGCCGGCGGTCTCTCCCGACTTAACGAAATAACAAGTGTCTTGCGCAATGGTATCTCCGAACGATTTGGAGGGACACCATGTTCTTAAAGTCTTGGTTCCGGAACATGCCAGTGAAACAGAAGATCCTGCTTCCCGGGATGGCTGGTCTGTTGATGATGATTGGCGTTATCACGACGTTCTGGGCACAGCGCCTCTCGACCGCGCTTTATACCGGGTTCGAGGAGCAGGTCGAACTGACCGAAACATATATTGCCGCACCGCTTGCGACCGCGGCATGGAACTATGACGAGGAACTGGCCAACACCACGCTGGCCTCCCTCGCCGAGCGCGAGACCTTCGTGTTTGCGCGTGTCGTCAGCAGCGGCGACGTGCTGTCCGAAGCCTTCAAGGGCGAGGAAATGCAGGAAGCCTGGACGCTGAAGGCAGAAGAGTTGCTCGAAACCGGGGAAACCCGGCTGGTGGATGGCGACTTCACCTACTTCCGCACACCGCTCCTGTTCGAAGGAGAAGAAGCCGGCAACATGGTTTGGGCGTTGGACACCTCCATCATCGCCAATGAAATCATGCACGCCAATACGGTTGCGGCGGGTCTGGGATTTGCCATCTTTGCCGGTTTCTCTGTTATCTTCTACATGATTGCGGTTGCCGTCTCGCGTCCGATCAGCGACGTCGTCAACCACATCGATGCGCTGCAACATGGTGACACCACCCGGGATATCCCCGAAGCGGACCGCCGGGACGAAATCGGTGCGCTTGGCAAAGCGTTGGTGGATTTCCGCGACACCACAGCCGAACAGCAACGCATGGAAGAGGAAAAGCGCAAGCAGGACGCCGCTCAGGAACATGTTGTGACAGTGCTCAGCGACGCGCTTGGCAACCTCTCCACCGGCGACCTTACCGTGCAGATCACCGAAGATTTCCCTGCAGACTACGAAAAGCTGCGCACGGACTTCAATGCGCTGGTCAATCGCCTGTTTGACACGGTGTCCGCCGTGGTCGACGCCGCCGATAGCATTCAGAACGGCTCGACCGAGATCAGTTCCGCTTCGGACGATCTGGCGCGCCGCACCGAAAGCCAGGCGGCAACTCTGGAAGAAACCGCTGCCGCTCTGGATGAGCTGACCGCCTCCGTGCGTCAGGCTGCGGATGGGGCCAGCAGCGTGGCCAACACCATGGAAGAGGCAAAATCCGAAGCGGTGAACAGCGGAACCGTTGTCAACAGCGCTGTGTCGGCAATGACCGAGATCGAGCAATCCTCGAGCCATATCTCCCAGATCATTGGTGTGATTGATGACATTGCGTTCCAGACCAACCTGCTGGCCCTGAACGCGGGCGTCGAAGCGGCCCGTGCGGGCGAAGCCGGCCGTGGCTTTGCGGTTGTCGCTTCCGAGGTGCGGGCGCTTGCCCAGCGGTCCTCTGATGCGGCGATGGAAATCAAGACCCTGATCGGCGACAGTTCCAAACAGGTCGAACGCGGCGTGGATCTGGTCGGCAAGGCAGGCGAAGCCCTGCACAATATCGTCGAACGGGTCACGCAGATCTCCGGTCTGATTTCCGACATCGCCCAGGGCGCAAGTGAACAGTCGGCCGGTCTTGGCGATATCAACAGCGGCATGGTCGAGCTGGACCAGGTGACCCAGCAAAACGCCGCAATGGTCGAAGAAGCGACCGCCGCAAGCCATATGCTGAAAGCAAATGCCACCAACCTCGCGGAAATGGTGTCACATTTCAAACTCGGCGCCGGCACGCGCAATGTGGAACCTCTGGTGCCAGCTGCCGAAGAACAGCAGCACACAGCGCCCTCTGCGCATGGGGAGGATTGGGATTACACCCCGGAGCCCAGCCAGGCTGCAGTCGCAAGCGGTGGTGGCAGCGAAGCGACCAAGATCTGGGACGATTTCTGATCCGGATCTCAACAATACCCTTTCAGGAAAACGCGGCCTCTTGGGCCGCGTTTTTTTTCGTGCGTGTCCTGATTGGTTGCCGTCCGCACCAGAGATCATGAAACGCAACTGTCGGCTGCGGCCGCGGCTGCCGGAGACCGGTGAAACATACTCTATAGTATGAAAATCTGGCCCCAAACCTCACGACGCAGGCGACTGCCTTTGCGATCTGGCCGGGCGACGGATTGAACCAAGTTGATCATGCGGGACGACGAGATCTGTCACGATGCACCAAAACCCCGCTGCGATCACATTGCGGAAACGCAGGTCGCGCTCTGGTCGGTTTGGCGAGATACGGCACGGGCGCGTATCTTCGCGACGACAGCGTATTCAACAAGAAAAAAAGGACCTAGCGAACGAGCGCTGAGTCCTTGAAATCTTTGGCTCCGGCGGTAGGGATCGAACCTACGACCAATTGATTAACAGTCAACTGCTCTACCGCTGAGCTACGCCGGAGTGTGGGCGCCGATATAGACGCCACAGGCGGGGGCGTCCAGTGGGAAATGTGAAATTCTGAAAAAAATTCAACGGCACAGTTCGAAGGTGGCGTCGCGCGCCAATGTCGCGGTCGGCCGCACCCGCCCGCGCTGATAGAGGTCAACAAGATGAGCCAGCACATTGCGCTCCGCCGCGGGGAGCAACGCGTCGGGGGTGTCGCGGTAGATGTGCCTGGCCAGGCTGGGGGCGTCGGCGGCGCCATGCGCAAGTTGTTCGAGGATATCGGCCTCGCGCCTTTTGCGATGCGCAATCAGCCAGGCCAGCCTCTCCGCGGGATCGTGCACCAGATCGCCGTGTCCGGGTAGAAAACAGGTCCAGCGGCGCTGCTGCAGCCGCGCGCAAGAGGCCATGAAGTCCGTGAGATCGCCGTCCGGGGGCGAGACCAAGGAACTGGCCCAGCCCATGACGTGATCGCCGGAGAACAGCAGCCCCCCGATCGCGAAGCACAGGTGATTGCCGATATGACCGGGCGTGTGCAGCGCCTCGATCTGCCAGCCGGCACCCGTGATGATGTCGCCATCCGCCATAGTATGATCGCAGACGAAACCGTGATCGATGCCCTCACCACCGCCGAGCATGCCCTCGGCGGCAAGCTGGGCCATGATCGCGCTGCGCCCCGTGGTGGCCGTGCCATGGGCATAGACAGGCGCGCCGGTGGCCTCCCGGAGCGCGGCCGCCAGCGGCGAGTGATCGAGGTGGCTGTGGGTCACCAAGATATGGCCAATCCGCCCGCCCGGTTGCACCGCGTTGAGGATGGCCTCCAGATGCGCGTCCGACGCCGGCCCGGGGTCGATCACCGCAATCTCGCTGTCGCCGACAAGATAGGTATTGGTGCCACGATAGGTCATCGCGGAGGGGTTGGGCGCGAGCAGACGGCGGACCCCGGGGGCCACCTCTTCGGGCACACCGGGTTTGGGGTTGAACCCGGTGTCGGCTTGCGGTCTGTTCATCTGGCACCTCCCGTATCGGAGCGCCGTTGCAACCGGCGCCCAGGCCTAGGCTTAGTCATGAAACTCTCACGTCTCAAATACTATCTCCCCAGAATGCCCTCGGGCATCTACGGGCGAGCGGCGCTGATCCTGCTGATGCCGGTGATTGCCCTGCAATTCGTGGTGTCCTTTGTGTTCATCCGGCGCGATCTGGAAGACATCACCCAGCAGATGACCTACACGATGGTGCGTGAGCTCACCTTGATCCGAAACGAGGTGACGCAGGCGGAGGATCGCGCGGCGGCGCTGGCCCGGCTCGACCCGATGATGGGGCCGTTGCAGATGTCGGTGCGATTTCTGGAGGCGGGCGCGGTGCCCCCCGATCTGATCCATTTCGAGGATTTTTCGGGCCGGATCGTGCGCGCGACCCTGGCACAGAGCCTGCCGGAGTTCCTGTCGATCCAGCTGCCGCGGACCAAGGTGCTGCGCACGGTGGTCGACACGCGGCACGGCCCGTTGGAGGTGGAGTTCAGCCGCCGACGCGTCAGCGTTGCCGCGCCGCACCAGCTGATCGTGATCATGGTCTTCTTTGGCATTCTGTTGGGCGTCATCGCCATGGCCTATATGCGCAACCAGTTGCGACCGATCAAACGGCTTGCAGATGCGGCCGAAGCCTTTGGTCGCGGGCGCATGATCCCCTATCATCCGCGCGGCGCAACCGAAGTGCGTGCGGCCGGGGCGGCCTTTGTCGATATGAGATCCCGGATCGAGCGGCAGATCGAACAGCGCACGCTGATGCTGTCGGGGGTGAGCCATGACCTGCGTACACCGCTCACCCGGTTGAAGCTGAGCCTGTCGATGCTGGACGATGACGACGCCAAGCCGATGCTGCAGGACGTCACCGAAATGGAGAACATGGTGAATGCCTTTCTCGACTTTTCGCGCGGGGTGAGCACCAGTGCCATGGAGGAGGCCGACCCCTGCGCCCTGGTTTCGGAGGCGGTGGACAGCTGGACACGACAGGGCAAGAACGTGCTGCTGGTGGAGGCGGTTGGCAACCGTCCGGTGCCCCTGCGGGTGGCTGCGGTGCGCCGCGCGCTCGACAATCTGATCTCCAATGCGGTGCGATACGGCACCCGTGCGCGGGTCTCGGTGGCGGTGATGCAGAAATCTCTGCGTATCCGGGTGGAGGATGACGGCCCGGGCATCCCGGATGATCTGCGGGGCGATGCGGTGCGCCCGTTCACCCGGCTTGATCCAGCGCGCAACCAGGATCGGGGCACGGGCGTTGGCCTGGGCCTGGCGATCGTGGCGGATATCGCGCGCGCCCATGGCGGGACCTTGCGACTGGAAACCAGCGAGGAGCTTGGAGGGTTGCAGGCGGACATCGTGATTGCACTCTGACCGCGCGGCCCGCCGCGAAAACGCGCCGCCGGCAGATGGGCGGTGCCAGAGGAGATTACCCCCCGTGTGGCGCGGTCGCGCCGGTGGGGCGTGTGCGTGTTTCCGCGGGTGTCAGCTCGGTGCCGTCTCTGCCGGTCGGGAACGAAACCGCGACTAAGGCGTTTCCGAAGCAACAGCTTCAAGGAGACAGCACATGGAATATGGTATATTTGGCCTTCTGGTCCTGATCGCGGACATCTACGCGATCTTGCAAACCTGGAGCAGTGGCAGCAGCACCGGCGCAAAAATTCTCTGGACGCTTCTGATCCTGATCCTGCCCGTGCTCGGCTTTATCATCTGGTACTTTGCCGGTCCCAAGGGGCGCGCGCTCTAGGCGCAACTGCCCCTTAATCCGGTTTCATCCGCACGAAATCCGCTGATTGCTGATCGCGTGCCGCAGATCTGCAAGGGTGTCTTGCTCTTGTGACTGCGGCGGGACGCGATTGGGATCCCCCGGATTTCGTGCTTTTTTGTGTCGGCTCGTGCCGGTTTGTGCCGGTTCGTGTCGGGGGCGGCCGTTGGGGCACAACTGCGCATCGGCTGCCGTTGGCCTGTTTCGCAGGACGCAGGTGAGTGACCAAATCGCGGCTGCCAATGTGCTAGGCGGCAGGGCGTGCGGCTGGGGCGCTCGAGTCGCCGAGAAAGGTGCCAAGAACGGACAGGGCGGGCACGTGATCGCACAGGGACTTGAGACAGACCAGAAGCGGCACCGCCATCAGGGCGCCCGCCACGCCCCAGACCCAGGCCCAGAGCACCACCGCCGCAAACACCGCAACTGCGTTCAGGTTCAGGCGCCGCCCCAACAAGACCGGGGTCACGAACTGCCCTTCGATCAGAGTTGCAAGCAAATAGGCCAGTGGCGCCAGCACGGCATAGGACAAGGCGGAGAAGGTCACCAGCGACACCACCGCGCAGAGCACCACACCGGCAAGTGAGCCGATATAGGGCAGGAAGTTGAACAGGAAGGCGATCGCCCCCCAGACCACGGGTTGCGGCATGCCGATGATCCACATGCAACACCCAACCACGACGCCCAGACCGGCGTTGATAAGCGTCACCGACAAGAGGTAGCGCGAAATCCGGCGTTCGATGCTGTAGACGATCTGCAAGGCGCGGGTCTTTTCGGTCAGGCTGGGAAAGCTCTGCACGATTTTCAGGTAGAACATATCGTTGGAGGCCAGAAGAAACAGCGCCAGCACCAGCGCAACCATCGCGGTCGTGGCCAGCGTCACGATGTCAAGCGCGGTCGAGGCAATGATCCCCGGCTGGTCGATCGCGACCTTGATGACATCGGAATCTTCGGTGCTGGCGGCGATGTCTTCGACACGCTGCGAGGCTTCGCGGACTGTTTCCAGGGAGGAGGTGATCGCCCTCAACCGCTGTTCGAGTACGGCGCGCATGCGCGGTGCCTCGTCAATCCATTCGGCGACCGGGCCGCTCAGCAGGTAGATGCCACCGGCCACCGTTGCCGCAACCGCCAGGACCAGCAAGCCCGCCGAGATCAGGGGCGGGACGCCGTGACGGGCGAGCCCTCGGGTCAGGGGGCTGAGCGTAAGCGCAATCAGCACCCCAAGCACAAAGGGGAGGATGACCTCCTTGGCAAAGAAGATCAGCGCGGCGGCGCAGATGACCACGATGATACCGAGAAAGTTCCGGATCAGGACCAGGTTGCGGTGCGTGGCCTGCGTCGCAGTAGCGCCGGGTTGATCGAAGGTGGCGCTGGACACGGCGTGATCGGAGGCCGGTGAGGCTGTGCCATCCGGCGCTGAGTTCGTGGGTTTCATGATCTGGTTCTCTCTCCCTGACGCAACGACAACGCAGCCCGCGCCAACTCGTTCCCGCGACGCCGTCAAACCTTCACCGTGGTCGTGCTGCGACCTGTGTCACAGCGGTCTGACGTCGCCGTGCGCGCCTTGGCCGGGTGCGGGTTCTGAGCCGGTTCTTGCGCAGAACGGCGGCAGCACGTGGTTTTTTTCAGGAACATTTTTCACCCCATCCGGTTGGTTGGGGGAGTGTCGTCGCGACAGACCACTGCCCAATCAATGAGGAGAGTTCCAATGAAACATCTGTTTATTACCAGCGCCTTGCTGACCGTAACCTCGACCATGGCCGTGGCGGAAACAGGGATGTTCCGCGCGGAGAACGACCCGATGGCAATTCACGCATCCGAGTTCATCGGCCAGCGCATCTACACCAGCAGCGATGCTGTTGAAGAGGACAGCTTTGCCGGTATCCAGGACGGCTGGGAGAACATTGGCGAGGTCAATGATATCGTGCTCAGCCGCGACGGGATGATCGACTCGGTCCTCGTGGACATCGGCGGTTTCCTCGGGATCGGCGAGCGTCAGATCGCCGTGGACATGGATGCGCTGAAATGGGTCTCTGACAGTGCCACGGCGGAAGACACCTCGGACTACTTCCTGGTGATGCAGGCCGATATGGCGGATTTCGAGAACGCGCCGGCCTACCACACCGATGCCCGTAGCACTCTGGACCAGGAGGTCGCGCAGGCCGCGGATGCGGTCGAGCAAACCGCCGACGCAACGGGAACGGCCATTGAGAACACCGCTCAGGATCTGCAGTCCGGTGCCGAAACCGCAGCCTCCGAAGTGGGAGAGGCGATTTCTGACACAACCGAGCAGGCACAGGACATGGCCGCCGACACGATGGCGCAGGACGGCGAACCGATATTGCGCGACGAGTATGAACCGGTGGTCGACAAGACCTTGACGGCAGACCTTCTGACCGGTGCCCGGGTTTATGACGCCAAGGACGAATGGATGGGCGAAGTGTCCGAATTGGTCATGAACGACAAGCAGGTCATCACGCATGCCGTTGTTGATGTGGGTGGTTTCCTCGGTATCGGCGAAAAGCCCGTCAAGCTGAGCATCGATGAGGTCCAGGTCATGACCGCAACCGATGGCGATGATGTGCGCGTTTACGTGCCGATGACCGAAGAGAAGCTGAAGTCCATGCCGACCTACGAGGGTAAGTAAGGCCAGCAGGCCCTGACGGATCCCCCATCCGTGATGAGGGGCATATAAAACGCGGCCCGCCGGCATCTGGCGGGCCGCTGACGTTATCGCCTGATGTTGGAACGTATAGGCCGTCCCGCACAGGCAAACGCTGCTGGCGGTACAGGGTGCCGTTTGGGGCTGTTGCAGCGGGGCTGTCGGGGACGTCTCGATTATCTGGTAGGCCCGGCAGGATTCGAACCTGCAACCAAAGCGTTATGAGCGCTCTGCTCTAACCGTTGAGCTACAGGCCCACCTGCGCAAACAGGTAGGAAATGGCGCGGGAGAGGTCAAGCGGTGATTGCGTGCAGTCGGGGAGGGGGACGATTGTGGCGGATCTCCTGCAAGCGCTCGATCACGCCGTCGATCACCAGATCCCGCCGCCGGTCCAGGCCGTGGCGCGAGGGATACACCGCAAACACATCCTTTTCCGGCGCGCTCCAGTGGGGCAGAACCTGTTCGAAGGTGCCGTCCCGAAGCATGTCCTGGACAAAGAACAAGGGCGCTCGGGTATAGCCCGATCCACTGCCGACCGCGCGCATGATCAGGTCCGGGTCATCGGCGGTGAACCCGACCCGGATCGGGGCCAGATGCTCGGTTCCATTGCGCGTCAATGGAAAGAACCCCTTGGTCTGGTCCTCGTGGTGCTGGATGAACTTCAGGTGCTTCAGATCTTCGGGGTCACTGGGCCGGCCTTTCTGGTCCAGATATTCCGGGGTGGCAAAGAGCACGGTTTCCAGGCTTGCGATGCGGCGGCCGACACCATCGGTATCGCCGAGGCGGCCCGTGCGGATCGCCAGATCATAGTTTTCGCGCACCACATCGACCAGCCGGTCCTCGATCCGCATGATGATGTTGAGGTCATCATGCCTGCGATCCAGGTCCAGCAACATGGGGCCGATCACCCCGCGCCCCAGAAAGCTGTTGACGCTGATGCGGAAATCTCCCGACAGGCTGTTGTGCATCTGATCCAGCTCTGCCGCCATGCGGTCAAAGCCGCCCAGAAGATCCTGCGCATGGGCATAGACCAAGGCACCCGAGCGCGTCGCCCGCACACCCTGTGCGGTGCGGTGCAGCAGCTGATGCCCCACCAGCGCTTCGAGCTGCTTGATCTGCTGGCTGACCGCGGATTGCGTCATGTCGCGCCGCTGGGCCGCCCGGTTCAGGCTGCCTTCGTCCAGCGCAACGATGAGGGTCTCGAGAAGTGACAGCCGATCCATGGTCCATCCTATCAGTGGTGCTAATACCCCATATTAGACGGTCCCCGCTAGGGGATGCCAGACCAAAGCGATAAGGTCAGTGCAGCCCGTAATTGACGGGCCCAGGATATTGGAGCTTCTTATGACCCTTTCCCGCAGAACCCTGTTGAAAACCCTTGGCCTTGGTGCCGCGTCGCTGTCCCTCCCCGGGTTTGGCCGGCTGGCACAGGCCGCGCCCGCAGGGCCCGCGCCGGTGCTGCACCAGATCAGGCTGGGCGAGATGACGATAACAGCCTTGCTCGACGGGCATCTCGCGGTCCCGGCTGCGGCCTTCACCGGCTATGACGCAGCGCGCGCGGAGGAGACTCTGTCCGGCAGCTTCTATTCCGAAGGCCCGCAGGGTCTGGAAATTCCGGTGAACGGTTATCTGGTGGAGCGCGGCGGTCAGTACACGCTGGTGGACACCGGGACGGCACAGCTGATGAGGCCGGATCTGGGCGGCTTGATGGCGGCGCTGTCGGCTGCGGGTGTCGCCCCGGCGCAGATCTCCACCGTATTGCTGACCCATATGCACCCCGATCACGCCGGCGGCCTGTTGGCTGCGGATGGCAGCGCGGCCTTCCCCAATGCGGAGCTGGTGGTGGCCGAAGCGGAATGGGCGTTCTGGCATGATGACGCGATCATGGCTTCGGTTGACGAGGGCAGCCGCGGGTTCTTTCAGATGGCGCGGAATGCGGTCGCCCCCTATGCGCAGCGGCGCAAGGTCTTTGCCGGCGAAGGCGAGGTGCTGCCGGGCTTTGACGCCATGCCGCTGCCGGGACATACGCCGGGCCATTCGGGCTTCGTGCTGGACACGGGCGCCACGCCGCTGCTGATCTGGGGCGATGTGGTGCACAGCACCGCGTTGCAATTCGCCAACCCGGGCTGGACCATTCCCTTCGACGTCGATCAGCCGCTGGCGGCAGAGACCCGCAAGGCGATGTTTGATCGGGCCGCCGCCGATCAGCTGTTGGTGACCGGCATGCACCTGGATTTCCCGGGACTGGGACGGGTGGAGCGCGACGGCGCGGCCTATGCCTTTGACCAGGCGCCGTGGCAATTCGGGCTGTGATCTAGCGCAGAGCCGGAGGGCCGCCGATGTCACAAGGCAGCCCTCCGGCCGTGGCCAACGGCTTGCGACGGGGACAGGCATGGGGGGGGGCCGGGGGTACAGGATCGCCCTACAGTGCGCCCTCAGCAGTCCGGTGAGTTTTTGCACAACCTTAACGCGTTCGACTAAAATCCATCGAAGTATTGGTTCTGTCGGATACCGCAAGTGACAGTATGCTGGGGGAAATGGCAAGCTGGGGCTTTCCACATCTGACTGAAAGCGGTAAAGGCAGCGCAACCTCACGGAAGGAGCCATGCGATGACCAGCGGCAAGAACGGTTTGACCTATGCGGATGCAGGGGTCGATATTGATGCGGGCAATGAGCTTGTGGACCGGATCAAGCCGGCGGCCAAGCGGACTGCACGTCCGGGTGTGATGAGCGGCCTCGGCGGTTTTGGCGCGCTGTTTGATCTGAAGGCTGCCGGTTACGAGGATCCGATCCTTGTCGGTGCCACCGATGGGGTCGGCACCAAGCTGCGCATCGCCATTGATACCGGTCTTGTGGATGGCGTGGGCATCGACCTCGTGGCCATGTGCGTCAACGATCTGGTCTGTCAGGGCGCAGAACCGCTGTTCTTCCTCGACTACTTTGCCACCGGCAAGCTGGAAACCGATGTCGCGGCGCGAATCATCGAAGGCATCGCCGAGGGCTGCGTGCGCTCTGGCTGTGCGCTGATCGGTGGTGAAACGGCAGAGATGCCGGGCATGTACCCCAAGGGTGATTTTGACCTCGCAGGCTTTGCCGTTGGGGCGATGGAACGGGGCACTGCACTGCCCGAAGGCGTGAGCGAGGGCGATGTGCTCTTGGGGCTGGCCTCTGATGGTGTGCACTCCAACGGCTATTCGCTGGTGCGCCAGATCGTGAAATATTCCGGCCTTGGCTGGGACGGCGACAACCCGTTTGGCGCGGGCAAGCTGGGAGAGGCGTTGCTGGCCCCGACGCGTCTTTATGTGAAACAGGCCCTGGCGGCGGTACGCGCGGGGGGCGTCAATGCATTGGCGCATATCACCGGTGGCGGCCTCACTGAGAACCTGCCGCGCGTCCTGCCCGAGGGGCTGGGGGCCGATATCGACCTTGGTGCGTGGGAGCTTCCGGGCGTCTTCAAATGGCTGGCGGAAACCGGCGGCATTGAAGAGGGTGAAATGCTCAAGACCTTCAACTGCGGCATCGGCATGATGTTTGTGGTGAAGGCCGACCGCGCCGATGCGCTGACCGCGGTGCTGGAGGGCGAAGGCGAGACCGTCGCGCGTCTCGGCACCGTGACAGCCGGGGAGGGCATCCGCTACACAGGCGGGCTGCTGTGAGCGACAAGAAACGCGTCGCCATTCTGGTTTCCGGCGGGGGCTCCAATATGGTGTCCCTCGTCGACAGTATGCTGAAGGACGCCGATCATCCGGGCCAACCCTGTCTGGTGCTGTCCAACAACGCCGATGCTGGCGGGCTGACGAAGGCCGCCGCGCGCGGCGTTGCGACGGCTGTTGTGGATCATCGTCCCTTTGGCAAGGATCGCGAGGCGTTTGAGGCCGAGCTGGTAAAGCCTATCCTCGAGGCGCGCGCCGATGTGGTCTGTCTTGCGGGATTCATGCGAGTACTAACCGCCGGGTTTGTGCGCCAGTTCGAGGGGCGGATGCTGAATATCCACCCGTCTCTCCTGCCCAAATATAAGGGCCTGCATACCCATGACCGTGCGCTGGAGGCCGGCGATGAGCGGCATGGCTGCACCGTGCATGAGGTGACGCCGCTCCTGGATGACGGGCCGATTTTGGGCCAGGCGGAGGTGCCGGTTCTGCCCGGTGACACGCCGGACGATCTGGCCGCGCGCGTATTGGTGCAGGAACATCGCCTCTATCCCGCCGTGCTTGCGCGCTATTTGCGCGGCGAGCGCGACATTCTGCGTCTGAACTGACCTGCGCCCTTTCTTGCCGTTAGAGGGTTTGCAACCCGCTTGCACTCGTCGTATCAACGGGGAACCGAGCGGCAGAAACCCTTAATAAAGACCCATTTGATGAAAACTCTGACCACCACCGACGAACTGCGCGCCTTTTGTGAAGAGGCCGCGAAATATCCTTATGTTACGGTGGATACCGAGTTCCTGCGAGAGCGCACCTATTATTCCAAGCTCTGCCTGATCCAGATCGCCTATCGCGGTGATGGTGAAACGGATGCGGTTCTGGTCGATCCGCTTGCCGGGGATCTGTCGCTGGAGCCCCTGTATGAGCTGTTTCGCAATGAGGATGTGGTCAAGGTCTTCCACGCCGCACGTCAGGATCTGGAGATCTTCTGGGTGGATGCGGCCGTCTTTCCCAAACCGCTGTTCGACACGCAGGTCGCCGCCATGGTCTGCGGCTTTGGCGAGCAGGTGGGATATGAGACGCTGGTGCGCAAGATCTGCAAGCAAGGCCTTGATAAGACGTCGCGTTTTACCGACTGGTCGCGTCGCCCGCTGAGTGATGCGCAAAAGACCTATGCGCTGGCGGATGTCACCCATCTGCGCCAGATCTATGAACACCTGCGCAAAGAACTGGACAAGACCGGGCGCAGCCATTGGGTCGCCGAAGAATTGCAGGTTCTGACCGATCCCGCGACCTATGATATCCAGCCCCGAGAGGCCTGGCGCCGGGTCAAGACCCGCACCAATTCTGGTAAGTTCCTTGCTGTGGTGCGTGAGCTTGCGGCCTTTCGCGAGGAATACGCCCAGACCAACAATGTGCCCCGCAACCGGGTCTACAAGGATGACGCGCTGGTCGAACTCGCGTCCACCAAACCGCGCACGCCGTCCGATCTGGGTGGCTCCCGCCTGTTGCTGCGCGAGGCGCGCAAAGGCGCCATTGCCGAGGGCATCCTCAAGGCGGTGGAGCGTGGCGTGAACTGCCCGCAGGACGAGATGCCGCAGCCGGATCGCTCGCGCGAAAAGATGCAGATCAACGGCGCGCTGGCCGATCTGCTGCGGGTGCTGCTGAAGGCCAAGACTGAAACCGCCGGTGTCGCCGCAAAGCTGATCGCGCCCTCCGCTGATCTGGATGCCATCGCCGCCGGAGAGCGGGATGTTCCGGCCCTCAAAGGCTGGCGGCACGAGGTGTTTGGCGCCGATGCCATGCGCCTGTGCAATGGCGAAGTGGCGCTGGCGGCAAAAGGGCAGGTCGTAAAGGTCGTCGACCTCTGAAAGACCAAATCCAAACCGATGATAAAACACGCTTTCGCCCTGCGGGAGCGTGTTTTGCGTTGGGGCGGGCGGTCGACGATCAGCCGCGCTGTCAGAGCAGGAGTGCAG
Organism: Epibacterium sp. MM17-32; assembly: GCF_022348205.1. Classification (NCBI taxonomy): domain Bacteria; kingdom Pseudomonadati; phylum Pseudomonadota; class Alphaproteobacteria; order Rhodobacterales; family Roseobacteraceae; genus Epibacterium; species Epibacterium sp. MM17-32. The sequence continues at coordinate 151,478 of NZ_JAKRFC010000001.1, forward strand.
GGGCGGGCCGAAACCTAAGCCGCTGTTACGAAAGGGGGCTGTGTCTTAAGGCGGCGATGGAATATGCGCCCGGGGATGGGACCCTGCCGACCCGGCTCAGCGGCGGCTTTCGCGGGCGTTTTCCTTGCCGACGACACGGATGGTCCGCACTCCGGCCAGATCCTGGTTCGACAGGCTGACGGCGGCGCGAATGGTGCGTGTTGCCTCGGTGCCGCGATAGGTGGCGCTCTTGGGATAGGTCACGCGGAAGGTGTATTCCAGCCGCCCGGCCTCCTGGATCTCCGACGGCACCAGCTCGGCCTTGTAGGCACCATTGCGTGCGGCTTCACCTTCGACCGTCAGGATCGCGCCGACCGAGGTGCGTTCGATCCGCATGTCCTTGATCCGGGCGATGGGCAGGCTGTTGTCCACTTGCTCCGCATCCTTGCGTGACCCGATCAGATTCACCCGGTCCTCCTCCTGCGGGATCAGCGGGTTCAGGTTCTCGTCGGCTGTGGCCTCGACGCGGCTGTCGCGCGATTGTCCGAACCAGTTGCCGGGGTTGATGCGCGAGTCGCGCCAGCCGCCGCAGGACGACAGGACCAGAGTGCCAACCAAAAGGGCGCCGATTGTGATACGCATGAATACCTGCCGCAGTCAGAGTTACTTGCAAAACTGACTACCCGATTGAAGCGGCGTTGAAAAGCGGTTGAAAAGACCCCTGCGCTGGCCTAGGTCCGATCTGTTGCCACCTGACAGTAGGATGAGGTTTGACATGGCCAGTGCCGCCTTCGAGGAGATCGTCGAGGATTTTGAATTCTTTGAAGATTGGGAGGATCGCTATCGCCATGTGATCGAACAGGGCAAGGCGATGCCGCCCCTGGAGGACGCCCTGAAGGTGCCCGCGACCAAGGTGGATGGCTGCGCCAGTCAGGTCTGGCTGCATCCGCAGATCGAGAATGGTGTCTTTAACTTTGACGGCGACAGCGACGCCATGATCGTCAAGGGGCTGATTGCGGTGCTGCGCAAGCTCTACAACGGATTGACCCTGCAAGAGGTGCTCGCGGTCGATGCGCGGGCCGAGATGGAACGCCTCGGGCTCAACGATCACCTGTCAGCGCAGCGCTCGAACGGGTTGCGCGCCATGATCGAACGCATTCGCGACACGGCAGCCGCGCAGGTCTGAGGCAGGTCTGAGAGAGCGGCGGCGTCAGCCGGTGCGGGGGCTGTGATCGCTGATCCTAGCCGGAGGCACCGGATGTCGGCGCTGCGCCCCAGCCTTTGAGCGTTGTTTCCAGATCGCCATAGCCGGTGTGACGATGGACGAAGTCCAGACCCATGCGGCGGGCGCATTCCTGTGCTTTTGCCACCAGGGCCGGATCGGTGACCTGGGATTGGTAGATCAGCGTCGTGTAGTTGCCAAAGATCATGTCGCGCAGCTCCGGGTTCTTGTCGAGGCCCATGGGGCGCCAGACGAAGGCATCGAATTGCTTGACCAGAAAATCGGTCAGGTAAAAGGCCGTGATCTCGCCCGCCTCGGCCTGTTCTTCAAAGCGGGCGTTGCCCTCGAAGAAGGCATAGCAATGCGGGCCGGGGACCATCTCCACCCCCAGTTGTTCGCATTTGGCCTGCAGTTGCCCGCCCGTGCCGCAGTCGGCGTAGACGACATAGATCTGGTCGTAAGTCGCGCGGTGTTTTTCGACCGCGGCTTCGACATGGGTGATGATCTGGTCGGGATAAAGATGCAGTTTTGCCGGCAGGCAGGTCAGATCCATATGGTCGAGACCATTGGCGCGCGTGATGTCGAGGATCTCGCGGGCGAGGGCACCACAGGCGATCAGCAGGATGCGTCCGGTCTTGCGCTCCGGTGCTGCCAGACCGTTTTCCGTCAGGCTCGTGTCCTCAAGAGAGGTGCCGCTCGGCAAGGGGAGGGCGGCCCGCTGTGAAAGCCGGGCCGCCCGGCCGCGTCGCTGGGACGCGGCAGCCATATCAGGCGTTCATGGCGTTGTGCTTGCGCGCCACATATTCCTTGGCGGTTTCCACCGCGACAGCCGCATCGCGGCAATAGGCATCCGCGCCGATCGCCTTGCCGAACTCCTCGTTCAGCGGCGCGCCACCGACCAGCACGATGTAGTCGTCGCGCTTGCCCTGTTCGACCATGGTGTCGATCACGACCTTCATGTAGGGCATTGTTGTGGTCAGCAGGGCGGACATGCCGAGGATGTCGGGCTGATGCTCTTCCAGTGCTTCCAGGTAGTTTTCGACCGGGTTGTTGATGCCGATGTCGACAACCTCGAAACCCGCGCCTTCCATCATCATCGACACGAGGTTCTTGCCGATGTCGTGGATGTCGCCCTTGACGGTGCCGATCACCATGGAGCCCATGCGCGGCGCGCCAGTTTCCGCCAGCAGCGGCTTCAGGATCTGCATGCCGCCCTTCATGGCGTTGGCAGCCAGCAGCACCTCGGGCACAAACAGGATGCCGTCGCGGAAGTCTGCGCCAACGATGGTCATGCCGCCGACCAGCGCTTCGGTCAGGATCTTGTAGGGCGCCCAGCCGCGCTCCAGCAGGATATTGACCCCTTCTTCGATCTCTTCCTTGAGACCGTCGTAGAGGTCGTCGAACATTTGTTGGACCAGTTCCTCGTCATCGAGGTCTGCGAGGATGATGTCTTCTTCGTCTGACATATCTGGATTCCTTAGCTGGCGGGCGTACCCGGTTTGGCCGTTATTCTATCTTTTTGTGACAGAAACGACGGGGTGAACTGTTTTGATTGCGACATAGCCGCGTTACGAACCGACCTCTGGTGATGAAACCACCGCAATCATGCTGCTGTTGCAGGTTGATTTTGTATTCTTTTCCGCAAGTGTTCTTTATTTGTTCTGCGTGGCGTGTCATAGTCCCACTATGCATGGAAATGGTTCTCAAATCCTCAAATGTCGTAAATCTCGCGGTGCGCTCAGCAATGCGTCAGGACGCTTTGATCTGCAGCGCGAAGAGGTGGAAGATGGGTGGAATCAGGACGTGCCGGAGCGGTCGGTCGCGACAGAGATTCGCCAGGAGATGGCGCGGAGCCTGATCTCCTACAACCGGTCGCCGGATCTGCCGTTCGACCGCTCGATCAATCCCTACAGGGGATGTGAACACGGCTGCATCTATTGTTTTGCGCGTCCGAGCCACGCCTACCTCGGCCTGTCGCCGGGGCTGGATTTCGAAACCAGGCTGGTGGCGCGTCCAAATGCGCCGGATCTGTTGCGCAAGGAGCTCTCTGCACCGGGGTACAAGGTCGCGCCGATCGCCATCGGCACCAATACCGATCCCTATCAGCCCTGCGAGCGCGATCATGCGTTGATGCGGGCCTGTCTGGAGGTGTTGCAAGAGTTTCGCCACCCGGTGGCGATCGTGACCAAGGGGACCCTGATCGAACGCGATCTGGACATCCTGTCCGATATGGCGGCGCAGGGTCTGGTGCGGGTCGGCGTGTCGGTGACCACGCTGGATGCGGATCTGGCGCGCCGGATGGAGCCGCGCGTCCCGGCGCCCGTGCGCCGGCTGGCCACGATCAAACGGCTGAGCAGCGCCGGCATTCCGGTGCGCATCATGACCTCGCCGCTGGTTCCGGGGCTGACCGATCACGAGTTGGAAGCCTTGCTTGCGGCCGGGGTCGATGCGGGCGCGGATGCCGCCAGCTGGATCATGCTGCGCCTGCCGCGCGAGGTTTCCGGCCTGTGGCAGGATTGGTTGCACGCCCATGTCCCGAACCGGGCGGAGAAGGTGATGGCGCGCCTGCGCGAAATGCATGGTGGGCGGGACTATGATCCGCGCTGGGGGCAGCGGATGCGCGGCGAAGGGCACTACGCCGAAATGATTGCCCGCCGGTTCAAGCTGGCCTGCACCCGGCTGGGGCTGTCGGAGAAGGCCTCGCCGCTGCGATGCGACCTGTTTGCCCGTCCCGCGCAACCCGGCGACCAGCTCAGCCTGTTCTGAAACGGAAAAGACCGGGCAGAGGCCCGGTCTTTACAGGTTTGTTAGGGCATGGCGTCGATGCGTCGGCTTAGCCGCGGCGACGACCCCGGCGGCTGCGGCGCTCTGAGCCGGTATTGGCGCCGTCTTCGGTGCCGTCATTGGTCGAGGTGAACGGGCCGAGAACGTCGACAATCTGCTCCAGCGTCGGACGGTCGCCGCGCGGACGGGTGTCGAGCGCCTCGCGCATGCTGCGCAGGTGCTCCGGCATGGTGCCGCAGCAGCCGCCGATGATCTTGGCACCGGCATCCCGGGCGAGGACCGCATATTCGCCCATCAGTTCCGGCGTGCCGTCGTAGTGGATATGGCCGTCCACGTATTTCGGAATGCCGGCGTTGCCCTTGGAGATAATCGGCCGCTCGGTGCCCTGTGCGGCAAAGCCAAGGACGGTGCGCAGGATGTCGGACGCGCCGGTGCCGCAATTGGCACCAAAGGCCAGCGGCGGCACGTCGTATCCTTCGACCAGTTTGGCCAGGTCGGCGGAGGTGACGCCCATCATGGTGCGCCCGGCGGTGTCAAAGCTCATGGTGCCGCACCAGGGCATATCGGCGAGCTTGAAGGCCTCGGCGGCGGCGGCAAATTCCTCCGGTGCGGAGATGGTCTCCAGCCAGAGCACATCGACGCCGCCTTCCTTGAGCGCATCGGCCTGTTCGTGGAACATCTCGACCGCCACGGCATGGCTCATCTCGCCCACCGGTTGCATGATCTCGCCGGTGGGGCCGACAGAGCCGGCCACGGCGATCTTGCGGCTGGCGGTATCGGCCACCTCGCGTCCCAGTTCGGCGGCGATGCGGTTCAATTCGCGCACCCGGTTCTGCGCGTCATGCAGTTTCAGCCGCGCGGCAGTGCCGCCAAAGCTGTTGGTCAGGAACAGGTCGCTGCCCGCATCAACCGCGCCGCGGTAAAGCGCCTTGATCTTGTCCGGCGCGTCGGTGTTCCAGAGTTCCGGGGCATCCCCGGACTGCAGACCCATGTTGAACAGATTGGTCCCGGTGGCGCCATCCGCCAGCAGCACGTCGCGGCTCTGCAATAGATCGAGGAAACTGTTGCTCATCTTGGTATCCACTTGCCAAGTCTGCGTCAGCGGCGGGATGTGCCACCGACAAGATGGGTCCGTCTGTCACGCAGAGCGTTTCATCGCAACTGCATTTTCTTCAACATCAACATGAGGCGGATGCGAGGACTGGGGAGGCGTTTGCCATGTGATCTCGGGGCGCGCGGGGCGGTGAATCATGCGGATCATCTCCGCCAGGGACAGGGCCATCTGCGGCCAGCTGGGGGCGACGATATAGCGGTTCTCCCAGCGCGGCACAAAGCTGGCCTTGAACCGCCGCAATCCACACTCCTCTTGGCGTGCAAATCGGTGAGCGGGGACCGCGGCCAGCGACAGGCGGGCGACCTCGGCCTCGCGCGCGGCCTCGATGGCGCTGTGCACCAGCGCGTGACAGGTGCCATCCGGAGCGCCGGGCAAATGCCGTACCAGATCCAGACACCATTCATCGGCGGCGCGATGGAAGGTGACGAAACCGATCAGCCGGTCATCCAGCCAGGCGAGAAAGACCATCTGTATGGCGACGTAGCCAGGCTCGAACTGACCCATCGTGGTGCCGCGCGGGCGACCATGGTGTTGGGTCCAGGCGGTGTCCACCGCCGCCATATCGGCAAGCGGCAGGTTGCTCCACGCCGGTGTGACGGTCACCCCGGCCTTGCTGGCGTGGCGCAGTTTGCGGCGCAATTGCCGAAAGCTGGCCCCGGTCGGGGTGAATTCCGCGGGGCTGAGGATCGCATCCTGCGCCACCCGGAGCGCTTTCCACCCCCGGCGGCGGGCGCTGATCGCCAAGCGCGCGCTGCATTTGTAAAAACAGGCCGCGGCATTGCGGGCGCGGGCGTGGCGGCGCAGGGCATCGGGGATTTCACCATGGCGCCCGCTCAGCGGATCAAACAGCACCGCGGAGATCTGCGGCGTGTCCAGCATGGCCACCTGGTTCAGGCCAAAGGCCATGACATGGCCGCCGTTTTGCAGGATCACGGCGGTTTCGGCCTGCGGGCGGACAAAGGGTTGGCTGGCGGCGGGGCGAACATCCGACCCCAGCAGATCCGTGTCCGTGACGGCTGGCGCCGGCAGCGCGCGCCCGATCAGCCCGGGCCAGAGCAACACGACACCGGCCACAAGCAGCGGCAGACCGTAGTAGACAGCGCGGAAGGCAAGCAGCCCGGCCATCAGCGCGGCCGGATCGGACGCGGGCAGCAGGGACAACATGGCCAGTTCCAGCGGGCCGGCACCGCCGGGCGACGAGGAGATGATGGCCAGACCCAAGGCCACGAAATAGGCGGGCAGCAGGGCGCCGAGTGCAATTCCGCTGCCCTCTGGCAGCAGCAGCCACAAGGCGATGCCGGCGCAGGTCACATCCATCAGGGTCCAGAGGCCAAGCGCCAGGATGGCCTGTAGTGACGGCAGCCGCAGCTTCAGACCGCGCAGGCGCCATTCCGGGTGCAGGAAGCACAGCACACAGCAGAGTATGGCCAGCACCAGAATGCCAAGCCCCACCGCCCGCAACGCCAGTGTGGCGCCGATCAGCAGCAGGGTCAGCCCGCAGATCACCGCCAGGGCGGTCATGAAGGTGATGCCGACAAACCCGGTGATCTGTGCCGACTGCAGGGGCGACAGGCGCGGCAGCAGGCGCCAGCGGGCGAAGGACCCTGACAGCAGACCAAAACCCACCGCCTGCGAAAAGGCGATGGCCGCCATGCCTGCGCGGCGCGCCAGCGGGTCGGGCGTCCCGCTGCCCAGATGCCGATGGGCCACGGCATCATACCGACCCAGCGCCCAGAAGCTCAGCCCGGTGGCGACCATGGCGCCGATCCAGTTGGCGACAGGCACCTGCCGCGCCATCGACAGCAGATCCGGCAGTGCCGGCAGATCGGTATGGTCGGCCAGCGTCAGCAGGCAGGTGGCCATGATGACAAGCGGGGCGATCACGCGCAAAGCGTTGGCAAAGATCTGTTTGCGCGTGGAGCGTGGTGTCATCTTGGGCATCCGCCATGCTTGAGGCGTGCAGACCGTGCGCCAAAAACAGACGGCGCGCGGTCGACACGAGGTCACTATCAGACGGATGTGCCGGGTATTTCCGGTCGGCAGCCGTCGGGATCAGGAGGTCTGAGCGGAGATTTCTTCCACCGCCTGACGCATGCAGTCCGCCATCTTGTCGCGGATCACGTCACGGGTGACCCGGCCATCCAGATCGCGGGCCAATTTGTCCAGCACATCGCTGTCACCGGGCAATTCCAGGTCCGCCAGGATGACGGTCTGGGCATAGGCTTCTGCCGCCTCGTCTCGGTGCCCCAACAGATCTGCGGCCCAAAGGCCCAGCAGCTTGTTGCGGCGCGCTTCTGCCTTGAACCTCAGTTCGGCGTCATGCGCGAATTTGTTTTCGAATGCCTTCTCGCGGTCATCAAAGGTCGTCACGTCGGCTCCTCCCTCCCAAAGTGGTGATGCGGTCGATCCTGCGGGTCGGGGCCGTGCCGCTGCCGGACCTGCCCCGGAGGTCCATGGTAGCACATCGCACCGCATTCCGATTTCACAATCTGTGTCAGGGTGCGGCGTGCCATTCTGTGCACTGAAACCGCGGTCCCCGGGTCCCACCACGGGAGGCCGGACATCCGTGGACGTCCGTATTCGGTTAACACCCAAACTAACGCCCGTTCTTGAACAAAGCGTCAACGCGAAGGGCGCAACAGGGCGCGAAATGGCGCAGAGGTGCGGAATTGCGTATATTTAACGCAACGTCAGATCCGCAGCCGCCCTTTGCCCTACGGGCAGGCGGGCGGGATCGGCGCCACGCTTGCGGGACCGTCCCCCTTGCACTATGAGAGCGCTACGGATCGGGGCAGATTCCCGGTGGTCCATACCGAAAGGCTCTCCATGGCGCGGCGCAAGAAGATTTACGAAGGCAAGGCAAAAACCCTCTATGAAGGTCCCGAACCGGGCACCATCGTCCAGTACTTCAAGGATGACGCCACGGCCTTCAACGCCGAAAAACACGACGTGATCGAGGGCAAGGGTGTCCTGAACAACATCCTGAGCGAGTTCTTCATGCTGGGTCTGGGCCAGATCGGCGTGCCGACGCATTTCCTGAAACGCCTCAACATGCGCGAACAATTGGTGCGCTCCTGCGAGATCATCCCGCTGGAGGTGATCGTGCGCAACTACGCGGCCGGATCGCTGTGCAAACGGCTTGGCCTTGAGGAAGGCGCGCAGTTGCCGCGTCCGATCGTGGAATATTGCTACAAGGACGATGCGCTTGGGGATCCGCTGGTCACCGAAGAGCATATCGCGGCCTTTGGCTGGGCCAGCCAGCAGGACATGGACGACATCCTGAGCCTGGCGCTGCGGGTCAATGATTTCATGTCCGGCGTGATGCTGGCCGTCGGCATTCGCCTCGTCGACTTCAAGATCGAGATCGGCCGCATCTATGACGGCGATTTCCAGCGCTTGGTGATCGCCGATGAGATCAGCCCCGACAGCTGCCGACTGTGGGACATCAAGACCGGTCAGAAGCTCGACAAGGACGTGTTTCGCCGCGACCTTGGCAGCCTGACGGATGCCTATACCGAGGTCGCCCGCCGTCTGGGTGTCATGCCGAACAACCCGCCAGCCCCGGGCAAGCCCCAGCTGGTGAACTGAGAGATTTCGCCCGCAAGGTCTGCTCCGCCGGTCTTGCGGGTTTTTCAATAGCGCAACAGGGCAGGGCGCTGATGCTCCCGCCCGCAGGAACTTGAGGAAAGACGCGATGAAAGCACGGGTGCATGTGATGCTGAAGAACGGGGTTCTTGATCCGCAAGGAGAGGCCGTTCGGCACGCGCTTGGCGCGCTTGGCTTTGACAAGGTCGAAGGCGTGCGTCAGGGTAAGGTCATCGATCTGGAGCTGGCCGAGGGTGCCACCGAGGCCGATGTGACCGAGATGTGCGAAAAGCTGCTCGCCAACACCGTGATCGAATCCTACAGCGTCGAGATCCAGTGATGAAAGCTGCCGTCGTCGTTTTCCCCGGTTCCAACTGCGACCGTGACCTTGCCGTGGCCTTTGAACAGGCCGGTTTCGACGTCTCCATGGTGTGGCACAAGGACAGCCAGCTGCCCGAAGGCGTGGACATCGTCGGCGTTCCCGGTGGCTTTTCCTATGGCGACTACCTGCGCTGCGGTGCGATCGCGGCGCAGTCGCCGATCTGCAAGGCGGTGGTCGATCACGCCGAACGCGGCGGCTATGCGCTGGGTGTCTGCAACGGCTTCCAGATCCTGACCGAGACCGGCGTGCTGCCGGGCGCGCTGTTGCGCAATGCGGGGCTGAAGTACATCTGCAAGACCGTGGACCTTAATGTTGCGACCTCGGACAGTGCCTTCACCCAGGGCTACAATGCCGGTGATGTGATCGGCGTGCCGATCGCGCATCACGACGGCAACTACTATGCCGATGAGGCCACCGTGCAGGCGCTGAAGGATCAGGACCGCATCGCCTTTACCTATGTGGACAATCCCAACGGCTCTGTCGCCGATATTGCGGGAATCCTGTCGGAAAATCGCCGCGTGCTTGGCATGATGCCCCACCCGGAACGGGCGGCGGACGAAGGCCATGGCGGCACCGATGGTGCGGCGATGTTCCGCGCATTGTCCGGTCTTCTGACGGACGCCTGACTTGAGCCTTCGGGGCGGTAAACCTACTGTTACGTCATGACTGCCCCCGAAGAGCCCGCTGAACAGAAGACGCGGGCGCCCTCCGAGCGCCCTGCCAAGCGTCATGTGTCGCGCTCACGCACCATTTCGTGGCGCGTGCGCGTGGCGCTTGTTGTGTTCATGGCGATTGCCGGGGGCACGGTCTGGTTCACCAATACCACCCTGACCCACAGCTTTACCGAAGCCACCCGCAACCGTGCCGAATTGCGGCTTGCACTCTATTCCGGCAACCTCGTCAGCGAATTGCGCCGCCATGCGATCGTGCCGCAGCTGTTGTCGCGCGATCAGGCCCTGATCTCCGCCCTGCAAAGCCAGGATTTCTCGCTGTCCACGCAACGCTTGATCTCCTTTGTCGAGGAGATCGGCGCGGCGTCCATCACGCTGATGGATCGGGACGGGCGGACGGTGGCGGCCACGGATCGCATTCGTCTCGGTGAGGTCTATCGCAATGCGCCCTATTTCGTCGAAGCGATCCGCTCGAACTCCACGGTGTTTTCGGTGATCCCGCGCGAGGTGCGAGGCTATCTGTTCACCTACTCGCGCCGTCTTGTCGACAGCAGCGGCACGCTGGGTGTCATCATGGTCGAGGTCGACCTGCAGAAGTTCGAGCGCGCCTGGGCGGGGATTTCCGATGCGGTGATGGTCGCCGACAGCACCGGCACCGTGGTGCTCGCCACCGAGGCGCGCTGGCGGGGCCTGTCCGAGGCCGAGGCACTGAAGGAACAAACCCCCGAAGGCGCGATCCAGCGGGCGATCCGGGCCACTGCGGATTGGACCGCGCTGCCGACGGATGTCTACCTGCAGGGCGAGGCGGTGATGCGGCTGGAGACGCGGGTGCCGTTTCAGGGCTGGCGCATGATGTCCTACACCACCTATGATTCGATCCGGGAGCAGGTAAACGCCGTCATTGCCCTCGAAATCATGGGCTTCGCGATCCTGCTGGCGCTGGCCTTCTATGCGCTGAGCCGCAAGACCGCGCTCAGGATGGCATTGTTCCAGCGCGAGTCGGCGGAGCTTCGCGTGTTGAACACCCGGCTGCAGCGGGAAATCGCCGAACGCGAACGGGTGCAGGAGACGCTTGCGGTGGCCGAACAGAGCCTTGCGCAAAGCTCCAAACTGGCCGCCCTGGGAGAGATGTCCGCCGCTGTCAGCCATGAACTCAACCAGCCGCTGGCGGCGATGAAAACATACCTCGCGGGCGCGCGGCTGCTGTTGCAGCGCAACCGGCCGGACGAGGCGCTGTCCTCCTTTGGCCGCATCGACGACCTGATCGAGCGGATGGGCGCGATCACCCGGCAGCTTAAATCCTATGCGCGCAAGGGCGGGGATGCGTTCAGCCCTGTAAACATGGGCGATGCGCTGGCGTCCTCGCTGTCGATGATGGAGCCGCAACTGCGTCAGCGCCATGTGAAAATTACCCGTATACTTCCGGAACAGCCGGTCTATGTCATGGCGGACCGGATGCGGCTGGAACAGGTGATGGTGAACCTCTTGCGCAATGCGCTGGACGCCACCAAATCCGTCGATGAACCCGAGGTGGAGATTATCCTTGCCGCAGGGGAAACCGCGACACTGACCGTGCGGGATAACGGCGACGGCATTCAGGACTTCGACAGCCTGTTCGAACCGTTCTATACAACCAAGCAACCCGGCGACGGCGTTGGTCTTGGGCTTGCTATCTCCTCGGGGATCGTGAACGACCTTGGCGGTCGCCTCACGGCCCGCAATTCCGAGGCGGGCGGCGCGGTGTTTGAAATGCAACTGCCGATCCTTGTGGACGGCATCGAGGCCGCCGAGTAGGCGGCACGACCTGGAGGGCAACTTATGGCACAGGCCATGAAAATTGCGATTGTGGATGACGAGCAGGACATGCGTCAGTCGATCAGCCAGTGGCTGGCACTGTCGGGCTATGACACTGAAACCTTTGCCAGCGCCGAGGACGCGCTGAAGCAGCTGGGGCCGGATTATCCCGGTATCGTGATCTCCGACATCAAGATGCCCGGCATGGACGGGATGCAGTTCCTGAAGAAACTGATGGGATCTGACAGCTCCCTGCCGGTGATCATGATTACCGGTCATGGCGATGTGCCGATGGCGGTCGAGGCGATGCGCGTCGGCGCCTTCGATTTCCTCGAAAAGCCGTTCAACCCGGATCGCATGTCGGAGCTGGCCAAACGCGCCACCGGCGCGCGTCGTCTCACGCTCGACACCCGCGCATTGCGCCGCGAACTGTCCGACGGCGGCCAGATCATGAAGAAACTCATCGGCACCAGTCCGGTGATGGATCGCCTGCGCGAGGATATCCTCGATCTGGGCCAGGCCGACGGCCATGTGCTGATCGACGGCGAAACCGGCACCGGCAAGACCCTGGTCGCTCATGCGCTGCATGCGGTGGGCAGCCGGGCGGGCAAGAAATTCGTGCTGGTCTCCTGTGCCGCGCTGGAAGAAGACGCGCTCGCCAAACGTCTGTTTGGCCCGATGCAGCCCGAGGACAGCATGCTCCCGGCCGTGGAAGAGGCCCGTGGTGGCACGCTGGTGCTGGAGGATGTCGAGGCGCTGAGCGAAGCGCTGCAAGCCAAGCTGTTGAACTTCATCAACGAGCAGGGGATTCCGGGCGAGACGCGCATCATCGCGATCTCCAACCTGCAGGAGGCGGGCAAGACTTCAGAGGATGTGCTGCGTGCCGATCTCTTTTATCGTCTGGCCGCACTGCGGATCACCGTGCCGCCGCTGCGCCAGCGTGGCGAGGATATCCTGACGCTGTTCACCCGCCTGTCCGAGCAATTCTCCGAGGAATACGGCTGTGATGCGCCGCAGGTGACCGCGCAGGAGGCCGCGCAGCTGTTGCAGGCGCCCTGGCCGGGCAATGTGCGCCAGCTGATCAATGTGGCGGAACGGGCGGTGCTGCAATCGCGGCGCGGCTCCGGCACCATTGCCTCGCTTCTGATGAGCGACCACGAAGACATGCAGCCGGTGATGACGACCGAGGGCAAGCCGCTCAAGGAATATGTCGAAGCGTTCGAACGGATGCTGATCGACAACACCATGCGCCGTCACAAGGGCTCCATTGCGTCGGTGATGGACGAGCTTTGCCTGCCGCGCCGGACGTTGAACGAAAAGATGGCGAAATACGGCCTGCAACGCTCCGACTATCTGGGCTGATGCCGGCGGCGTATCTCTTCGATATGGACGGGTTGCTCCTGGATACGGAGCAGCTCACCTTGGATGCGTTCCTCGATTGCGGGCCGGAATTCGACCTCGATCCGCATGAGATGCAGAAATTTTTCATGGGGTTGATCGGCACGGCCAAGGCGCAGGGCGAGCAGATGGTGCGTGAGTTCATCGGCCCCGAACGCGATTTCGAGGCGCTCGATCAGGCCTGGCAGCATCACAGCCAGAAACGCCTTGCGACCGGGATACCGGTAAAGCCGACGGTCGCCGATACCCTTGCGGCCCTGCATGCGGACGGCCACGCCATGGCGGTTGTGACCTCGACCTTGGGCGACAAGGCGCGTCATCACTTGGACCGTGCGGGGCTGTTGCCCTGTTTGCGTGCGGTGATCGGCGGCGATGAGGTTCCGGCGAACAAGCCCGATCCGGCCCCTTATGTGCAAGGGGCCGAGCAACTGGGGGTGGCGCCGGGGGATAGTGCGGCCTTTGAGGACAGCGACCTTGGCATCACCGCGGCGGCGCGGGCCGGATGTTTCGCCGTGCAGATCCCGGACCTGCGGCCCGTATCGCGGGCCTTTCCCGCGGTGGGGCAGCGTTTTGCGCCGACGCTGAAGGAGGCGGTGGCCACTGCACAGGCGCATTTTCAGCAGACGCGCCGCACGGTCAGCCCGGCAGAGTGACGCCTGTTTGCGGGCTTTTCGCGCCAAAATGTCGGATTGGGCGCGCCTGTTAATCTTGCCTTGGATATTTGCGGGCATGACTGGAAAATATCGTTCGCGACGGCCCCGGCGCAGAATGACCATTGTCATTACCTATCCACAGGCCTTATGCTGACTGTACGAACACTGCATCTGACGGTGTTCCCACATGAGATTTTCTGTCCTCATGTCCGACCGGCCAAAGCCGGGGCAGGGGTGACAGACCAGATCGTCTCGCAGATTGCGAGGCAGAAGAGTGCCTGCTTTGACGCGGCCGAACCTCGGTCAGATCAAAGAGGAAATAACGGGCAGGGATCGGGATACTCCCACCTGTCGGAGAAGAACCGCGATGACGCGCGCGAGACTATTGAGCACAGAGACAGGTTTTCCGCACTTATGCCGGAAATCCCTTTTGTGCACTCCCTGGTCCGCCACGCAGTCGAAAATCGCCCTGACAAGACACCACCCACAACATGCACGTCCACCCGGACCCGGCGCGGGATCAGGGGCAATCGCCCCGCGTCCCATGCGCCCCGACCGGCGGCGGCCTGTGCTGGCATGGTGCAATCCAAGGACTAATGGCGAAGAAAATGCTGATCGACGCCACCCACGCGGAAGAAACCCGCGTCGTGGTGGTGGATGGAAACAAAGTTGAGGAATTTGACTTTGAGTCTGAAAACAAACGCCAGCTTGCTGGCAATATCTACCTCGCAAAGGTAACCCGCGTCGAACCGTCGTTGCAGGCGGCATTTGTGGACTATGGCGGCAACCGCCACGGCTTCCTTGCGTTTTCCGAAATTCACCCGGACTACTACCAGATCCCCGTTGCGGACCGTGAGGCCCTGATGGAGGAGGAGCGCGCCTATGCCGAGGCACAGCGCGCACGGGACGAGGAAGACGACGACCCCAAGCCCAAGAAACGCACCCGTTCGCGCAGCAAGACCCGCGCCGAGAAGGCCAAGACGTCGGATGCGGTGGAAACCAAGGACGTCGCCGCCGCCAATGGCGAGATCTCCGGCATGGAGACCATCGACCTGACCGAGGAAGAGGTCGATCTTGCCGAGGTGCCGGAAGCGACCTCGCCGATGGAAACCGTCGCCGAGACCCCCGTGGAGGAGCCCAACGGGGACGACAGCGCCGAGACCGCCCCGGCGGCCGAGGCTGATGTCGATGATACCGCTGACGAAGGCGCATCCGCAGAGGCCGCGCCCGCTGAGGACGTCCAGGATGACGACACGGCGCAGGCGGCCAAGGACGACGCGACCGAGGACAAAGCCTCTGACGCGGCCGACAAGGATGACAGCATCGAGTCGGTGGCCGACGACGATGACCAGGAAGACATTCGCCCGCCGCGCAAGCCGCGTCCGAAGCGCTACAAGATCCAGGAAGTCATTAAGGTGCGTCAGGTCCTGCTGGTGCAGGTCGTCAAGGAAGAGCGCGGCAACAAGGGTGCGGCGCTGACCACCTATCTGTCGCTGGCCGGTCGCTATTGCGTGCTGATGCCCAACACCGCGCGCGGTGGCGGCATTTCCCGCAAGATCACCAATGCGGCGGACCGCAAGAAGCTGAAGGACATCGCGGCGGAACTGGACGTGCCGACCGGCGCGGGCCTCATCGTGCGCACCGCCGGGGCAAAACGCACCAAGGCGGAGATCAAGCGCGACTATGAATACCTGCAGCGCATGTGGGAGCAGATCCGCGAACTGACGCTGAAATCCATCGCACCGGCGAAGATCTACGAAGAAGGCGACCTTATCAAACGGTCGATCCGCGATCTGTATAACCGCGAGATCGACGAGGTTCTGGTCGAGGGCGAACGCGGCTACCGCATCGCCAAGGACTTCATGAAGATGATCATGCCGTCCCACGCCAAGAACGTGAAAAACTACCAGGATCAGCTGCCGCTCTTTGCGCGCTATCAGGTGGAAAGCTACCTTGGCGGCATGTTCAACCCGACCGTGCAGCTGAAATCCGGTGGCTATATCGTGATCGGCGTGACCGAAGCGCTGGTGGCCATCGACGTGAACTCCGGCCGGGCAACCAAGGAAGCCTCGATCGAGGAAACCGCGCTCAAGACGAACCTTGAGGCCGCCGAAGAAGTGGCGCGTCAGTTGCGTCTGCGTGACCTTGCCGGTCTGATCGTCATCGACTTTATCGACATGGACGAGCGCAAGAACAACGCCGCCGTCGAGAAGAAGCTGAAAGACAAGCTGAAGACCGACCGTGCCCGCATTCAGGTCGGACGTATCTCCGGCTTTGGTCTGCTGGAAATGTCGCGTCAGCGTCTGCGCCCCGGCATGATCGAGGCAACCACCGCGCCGTGCCCGCATTGCCATGGCACTGGCCTGATCCGCTCGGATGACAGCATGGCGCTGTCGATCCTGCGCCAGATCGAGGAAGAGGGCACCCGCCGTCGCTCTCGCGAGGTGCTGGTGAAATGCCCGGTGGACATCGCCAACTACCTGATGAACCAGAAGCGCGAGCATATCGCGCAGATCGAGGCGCGCTATGGTCTGTCGGTGCGTATCGAAGGCGATGTGACGCTGGTCAGCCCCGATTTCTCGCTTGAGAAGTTCAAGACCGCCTCGCGCGCCATTCCTGCGGTGACCAGCCCGGTGGTGTCGGTCGACGCCTCCATCATGGATCAGATCGATGCGGTGGAAGAGGTTGCCGAAGCGGTCGTCGAGGAGGCTCCGGCCCCCGTTGAGGCCGAGGAGACCGAAGGCGAAAGCAAACCCAAGCGCAAGCGTCGTCGCCGTCGCCGCAAGAAGTCCGGCAATGGTGAGAACGGTCAGGACAACGGTGGCAATACCGCGTCCGAGGCTGCGGCACCTGAGGAGACCAAAGAGGCCGAGGAGACCGCTCAGGACGCAGAGGCGAAAACTGACGCCAGCGCAGAACCCGCAGCGGAGGCTGAGGGCGACGCCGAGGCGGAGCCGAAGAAAAAGAGAACCCGGACCCGCACCCGCAGCCGCTCGCGCAAAAAGGCGGATACGGAGCAGGTGACAGAGGCGGAAACCCCTGCCGAAAGCGACGCTTCCGAAGCGGCTGAAGCGGGTGCAGAACCCGCCGCGGTCGAGGCCGCTGCCGATGTGGTCGCGGAGGCCGCCGATGTGGATGCGCCGGCAGCCGATACCCCCGAGGCAGCCCCCGCACCGGCGGCGGAAGATGCCGCGCCCGTCGTCGCTGAGGCAGAGGCTGACACGCCTCAACCAGAAGCGGAACAGGCGGCGTCTGAGCCCGAGACAACCGGTGAGGAGGCTCCTGCTGCGGCGCAACCGACGGAAGATGCCCCTGTTGAGGCACCTGTCGAAGAGGCCGCTGCCGAAGAGAGCGCGCCAGAGCCTGAACCCGAGCCGGAGCTTGTGACAGCGGAGTCCGAGCCGGAACAGCCTGCAAAGCCCAAGCGGCGCGGTTGGTGGTCGGTCGGTCGCTAGGACCAGAGGACAAAAAACAAAAGGCGGCCCTCAGCGGGTCGCCTTATTTATTTCAGGGGTGCCATACAGCGGTGCGGGCAGGGATCCGCGGCAGCGGGACAGGCCCGTGTCAGTCTGCGCCCTTGCGGATCAGATAGATCTGATGCGCACCGGCGTCTTCCATGCCCAGAAACCCATGTCCGGCCTCGGTACAGAAGTGTGGCACATCGACGATCGCCGCCGGATCATCGGCCAGAATGCGCAAGACACCCCCCTTTGGCAGGGGCTCCAGGCGTTTGCGGGCTTTTAATACGGGCAGCGGGCAGAGGAGGCCGATGGCGTCCAGCGTGGCGTCAAAATCTGTCATGCCTTCCGAGATAAGCCGCGTGTTACAGCCTGTCCACAAGGATGTGACAAGCCGTGCAGGTGACGCCGCGAATGGCTTCGACTATGCAGGCGCTATGTTTGGAATCGAGATCATCGACGCGAGCCTTCTGCCCGCCATGTTCGTGGCCCTTGTCGGGGGCATCATCAGCTTTCTGAGCCCGTGTGTGCTGCCGATTGTGCCGCCCTATCTGGCCTATATGAGCGGTGTCACCATCGGCGAGATCCAGGGCACGGCAGCGGCGCGGCGCAAGGCGATTCTGGCGGCGGTGTTCTTTGTCATGGGGCTGTCGACGGTGTTCCTGCTCCTGGGCTTCACGGCCTCGGCGTTTGGCGCATTTGTGCTGCAAAATCAGGAGCTTTTCGCCAAAGCCTCGGGCGTTGTAGTGATCGTGTTCGGGCTGCATTTCCTATCGGTGTTCCGTATCCCGCTTCTGGATCGTGAGGCCCGGATGGAGACCGGGGAATCCGGCGGTTCGGCGCTTGGGGCCTATGTTCTGGGGCTGGCTTTTGCCTTTGGCTGGACGCCCTGTATCGGCCCGCAACTTGGCGCGATCCTGTCGCTTGCCGCGTCAGAGGCCTCCGTCAGCCGGGGGACGATCCTGCTTGGCGTCTATGCGCTGGGGCTTGGGGTGCCGTTTCTGCTGGCTGCGGTATTCCTCAACCGCTCCATGGTGCTGATGAACCGGATCAAACGCCACATGGGGCTGATCGAAAAACTGATGGGCGGGTTGCTGTTGCTTGTTGGATTTATGCTGGTGACGGGATTGTTCACCAGCTTCTCCTTCTGGCTGCTGGAAACCTTCCCCGCGCTTGCCACGCTCGGCTGATCCGCTGCACGCACCGTCTTACGCTGCGCACAAAGCTGCGCTAGGCTCATGGTCAAAAGATCGGGGCAAGAAGATCGGGCATGAGCAGCAACTCCAGCACAAGACCGGTGCGCCGGCGTCGGGTGTTCTACATTCCGGGCTATGATCCGTTCCACCCGCGCCGGTATCGCGAGCTTTATCGCAGCGAAGGCGCAGAACAGGCGCAGATTTCCGGCTATGCGCTATCGCTCAGTCCCAAGACGACCGGGGGGCCATTTGGCTGGCATGTCTCGGCCGAGATTGAAGGCGCGCGGGTCGAGACGGATATGGAGGTTCTGGTCTGGTCGGATCTCGTCAAACACAGCATGAACAGCTCGATTGTTGCCACCTATTGGCAGCTTCTGCGTACGGCCTGGATCTACATCTGCTCCGGTGCCTTGTGGCGCCTGATGCATTTGCGCAAAGGACCGGTGATCGCCGCGCTTTATCCGGTGGTGATCCTGCTGCTTCAGGCTGGACTTGCGGCGCTGCTCGGGGCCGGGGTGGCATCTGGGCTAGAGGCGCTGGCGGGGTTTGTGGCGCTGCCGGAGTGGGTACTGCGCACGATGCAGATCTTCGCTGGTGCAGGGGCCGCTGTGGCGCTTTTGATGGCGTTCAAATCCCGCGACAATAAGCTCTTCGTTTATTATCTGATGCATGATTACGCCTATTCTGCGGGCCAGCGCGGTGCTGTTCCGGCGGAGCTCGAGGCGCGCATGCAGGCGTTCACCGCTGCCATTCGCGCCGCACTGGAAGAGAACGCGGTGGATGAGGTTCTGGTTGTGGGGCATTCGTCGGGGGCGCATATCGGCGTCTCTGTGTTGGCGGATCTTCTGCACGCGGGCCTGCCGGAGGAACGCCCCGACGTGGGTTTCCTCACGCTGGGGCAGGTGGTGCCGATGGTCTCCTTCCTGCCGCGTGCCGCGCGCCTGCGCCGGGACCTGCAAGAGATGTCAGAGCAAGAATTGATCCCCTGGTATGATGTCACCGCCCCTGGCGACGGCTGTGCCTTTGCGCTTTGTGATCCTGTTGCCGTGACGGGCGTCGCCACACAGGCGCAGCGCTGGCCTATCGTGTTTTCTGCAGCCTTCACCCAGACGCTCAGCCCCGCGCGTTGGAAGGCGCTGAAACGGCGCTATTTTCGGCTTCATTTCCAGTACCTCTGCGCGTTCGACCAGCCCAAGGATTACGACTATTTTCGCATCACCGCCGGACCTTTGACCCTTGGTGAGAGGTTGCGCGACCGGGGGCATTCTCGGTCACGACTGGCAAACCCTGTGAGCGGGTATCGCTCCGTGAGTGAAAGATGAGCAGGCTGCCCCCCAAACCCCCGGCGCGTCCGGACAAAGTCTCGCTCTGGCGGTATCTGAAGCTGTTTCGCGCCGATATCCTGTCGGCCCAGCCGCAGCGGCTTTATCGCGCGTGGATGGCTGAGTTTCGCACACCGTTCTTTCGCTCCTTTCTGGTGAACCAGCCGGAGCTTCTGGAGGTGCTGTTAAAGCAGCGCCCGGATGATTTCCCAAAATCCGATCGCGTGGGCGAGGGGCTGAGGCCGCTTTTGGGCAACTCCGTCTTTCTGACCAATGGCGAAACATGGAAACGGCAACGGCGCATCATTGATCCGGCATTCGAGGGCGGGCGCCTGCGCGAGACGTTTCCCGCGATGCATGCGGCAGCCGAGGCAGGTGTCGCGCGCCTGGTGCCGCGCGCGGATGGCACCCCGCTGGAGATTGAGGCCGAGACCTCACATATCGCAGCAGATGTGATCTTTCGCACCCTGTTTTCAA
Organism: Epibacterium sp. MM17-32; assembly: GCF_022348205.1. NCBI lineage: Bacteria > Pseudomonadati > Pseudomonadota > Alphaproteobacteria > Rhodobacterales > Roseobacteraceae > Epibacterium > Epibacterium sp. MM17-32. The sequence goes on from NZ_JAKRFC010000001.1 coordinate 171,513, forward strand.
TCCCGATCGAACATGAGGTGGCTTCTGAGGTCTTTGCCCGCTTTCGCGCCTATCAACAGGCGCAGCCAATCCTGAATCTTGCGGCCTTTGTACCCGTGCCGCGCTGGATGCCGCGTTTCTATCCCAAAGGCACGCGCACAAATGCCACCCACATCCGCCGCCTGATCTCTGATCTGACACACGCGCGTCTGGCCGAGATCGAGGCCGGAACCGCCCCCGATGACCTCGCCACCAAGATCATGACGACGCGTGACCCGGACACGGGCGTTGGCTTCGACGCCGAAGAGATGGTCGATCAGGTGGCGATTTTCTTTTTGGCGGGGCATGAAACCAGTGCGTCGGCGCTGGGGTGGGCGCTCTATTTGATGGCTCTTTATCCAGAGTGGCAGGAAAAGCTGGCGGCAGAGGTCACGGAACACGGCACTGGGGATTTTGCGGCGGTGTCTCGATTGCGCCTGACGCGGGATGTGTTTCGCGAGACCCTGCGCCTCTATCCGCCGGTGCCGATGATGGTGCGTGAGGCGCAATGTCCGGAGCGGTTTCGCGACCGTGAGGTGCCAAAAGGATCGCAAATGGTGCTGAGCCCGTGGCACCTGCACCGGCACGAACGGCTGTGGGAGCGACCGGATGACTTTGATCCCGGTCGCTGGCAGACCGAGAATGGCAAGACCTGCGCGCGGAACGCCTATATGCCATTCTCAGCGGGGCCGCGGGTCTGCACAGGCGCGGGATTTGCGATGGTTGAGGGCGTCTTGATCCTCGCCCAGCTGCTGCACCGATTTCGCGTTGAGCGCGTGGAAGGACGCGATCCGCAGCCCGTGGCGCATCTGACAGTACGCTCGCGCAATGGGATCTGGCTGCGCCTTAAAGAGCGTTAGCCCTCAGCCTCGGCCTTTAGCGCCATGAGCACATAGAGGCGAATAGCAGAGGCCAGACCGCAATCGGTGCCGCGCTGTTCGTCAATGTCGGCGGCCAGTTCATTGATGGCGCGCCCCTCTGTTGCGGCAAGGCGTCGGAACTCCGCCCAGAACGCATCCTCCAGCGAGACCGAGGTGCGATGCCCGCGCAGGGTCAAAGAGCGTTTCTTCGGGCGCTCGCCAATCATGGGTCAGGCCCGCAGCAAACGGGCTTCGCGCACGCTCACCGCAGGGTAGCAGGTTGGCCCGTAGGCGCGCAGATCGGTCGCCAGCTCGGGAAAGATCTGGAACAGTTCCTGGCGCACCGCGTCTTCCGCCGCACTCAGGACCCATTCGCCGGGATGGTAGCTTTCGGAAAACAGCCCGTCGACCTCGATCACCTCGTGCTGATCGAACAGCAGATGCACATAGGTCACCGGTGCCCCGCTCTGATCCTGATAGACGGAACGCCCGTTCACCAGCCCCTTTGCGGGGGCAAGGATGGCGCTATCGGCAAAGAGCAATGCGCTCATGTGGCTCTCGATCAGCATGCGGTGCTGTGGCGAGACCTTCATCCGTCGCTGGGGGCAGCCGGGCCCGAGCGCATTTCGTTCAAACACGATGGGGGCCAGATGAGGCTGATCCGCGATCATGGGGCGCGACAGGGTGCGGCGGTGGATCCAGCGGATCGGCTGGTAGCCGCGATCACGGGTCAGCACGTAATCCCCCACCGCAAGCGTCCGGATACGCTGGGGGCCCTTGGGGGTGGTGACCTGCGAATTGGGTGTGAAACACACCACGACGGCGCCTTCGATTTCGGAATATTCGCCCGGATCGGTGGCATCCTCGCCGACATATTGCGGATAGAGATAGCGATAGTAGCCGGTCAGCTCGTCGTCATTGATGACATTGTGGCTGGTATAGCTGTAATCCACATCGCGCAGCAGCGGGGCGCTCGGCAGGTAGCCAACGAAATCACCGCCGCTTTCAAGCACATAGACCTGGATCTCACTGCCGTCGTCGCCGGTCAGCGTCAGCTGGCTTTCGGCATAGATGCGGTCGTTGAAGACAAAGCTGCCGTCGACATTGGCGAGGGTGGTGCCATCGCTCTCATACACGGTGCCGCGCTGGTTGCCGTCAGCGCCGGTTTCGTCATTGGTGAAATCCCCGTCGAGGTTGGCGTCATTGTCCTGCAGAGTGACAACGCGGCGGTCTTCTTCGGTGTCGTAGTTCGGGTCCAGACGCACGGTACCGCCGGAAAAATCCAGCGCATCCGCCGTGTAGACGAAGTAGGTAAATGTGGGCATGCCTGTGATGCCTCCGTGGAACCGATGCTGCTCGACAGTGAGTGGGCCTTGGGGCCTCTTGCGAAGAGATTATGCGTTTGATCGGGCCAAAGGTAAAGAAAGGATGAACAATCCGCACCGTCTCCGGCGGGAATCGGCAGGCGGTGTTGCAGAGACGCAAAGCGCTCAGGCTCCGGGTCCTTGTGGCGATGCGCGCTTAGTCGTCCAGCTTATGCCCGTCCTGTCGGGCCTGGTCGCGGCTCTGTACGGCCTTGTCGCGGGCCTTTTCGGCTTTGCTGCGCCCAAATTTCACGGCGTTCTGATCCGCGCGGGCCTTTTTCTCGGCCCGCGCTTTTTCTTTCCGAAACCGGTTCAGGTTGACCGGCTTTGCCATCACTTGGCCTTTGGACCGATCATTTGCTCGGGGCGGACAACCTTGTCAAAGGTCTCCTCGTCCACAAAGCCAAGTTTGATCGCCTCTTCCTTCAGGGTGGTGCCGTTCTTATGCGCGGTCTTGGCAACGGTGGTGGCGTTGTCATAGCCGATGGTGGGGGCCAAGGCGGTCACCAGCATCAGGCTTTCCTTCATCAGCTTTTCGATGCGCGGCTCGTTGGCCTGGATGCCGTTCAGCATCCGCTCGGTGAAGCTGTCCGCCGCGTCGCCCAGAAGCTGAATGGATTGCAGCAGGTTGTAGGACATCATCGGGTTGTAGACGTTGAGTTCAAAGTGACCCTGAGAGCCTGCGAACTTGATCGCGGCGTCGTTGCCCATGACATGAGCTGCCACCTGTGTGAGCGCCTCGGCCTGGGTCGGGTTCACCTTGCCCGGCATGATCGAAGAGCCGGGTTCGTTCTCCGGCAGGATCAACTCGCCCAGACCGGAGCGCGGGCCGGAGCCCAGGAACCGGATGTCGTTGGCGATCTTGTAGCAGCTGCCGGCGATGGTCGCGAGGGCGCCGGAGAGGAACACCATCGCATCATGCGCGGCGAGGGATTCGAATTTGTTGGGCGCGGTCACAAAGGGCAGGCCGGTGATTTCGGCCATGTTTGCAGCGACTTCCTCGCCCCAGCCTTCCACGGTGTTGAGGCCGGTGCCAACCGCGGTGCCGCCCTGTGCCAGCTCATAGATGCCGGGCATTGCTGCCTCGACACGGGCCAGACCCTGACGGATCTGATGCGCGTAGCCGCCAAATTCCTGCCCCAGTGTCAGCGGCGTGGCGTCCTGCGTATGGGTGCGGCCGATCTTGATGATGTCTTTGAATTCCGCCGCCTTGGCCTCGAGCCCTTCGGCCAGTTTGGTCAGGCCCGGCACCAGCACGTCACGCACCGACATCGCGGTGGCGATGTGCATTGCGGTCGGGAAGGTGTCGTTGGAGGACTGCCCCATGTTGCAGTGGTCGTTCGGGTGCACCGGATCCTTGGAGCCGATCTCGCCGCCGAGGATCTCGATCGCGCGGTTGGCGATCACCTCGTTGGAGTTCATGTTGGACTGGGTGCCGGACCCAGTCTGCCAGACCACCAGCGGGAAGTTGTCATCGAACTTGCCTTCGATCACCTCACCCGCAGCCTGAATGACCGCATCGCCGATTTTGGCATCCAGCTTGCCCGAGGCCTTGTTGGCCATGGCGCAGGCTTTCTTGATCACGCCCAGCGCGCGCACGATGGCAACGGGCTGTTTTTCCCAGCCGATCGGGAAGTTCATGATCGAGCGCTGAGTCTGTGCCCCCCAGTATTTGTCGGAAGGGACCTCAAGCGGGCCAAAGCTGTCGGTTTCGGTGCGGGTGTTCGACATCGTGTCTGTCTCCGTCGCTGGTTCGGCCACTTGGCGCATGCAAGTGGTATACTGATGTATGCCGTTTACCCGGGCTGGCCGCCTGACGCAATTGTTCTGCGTGGTGATGCCCGGAGCATCGGGTCCTCAGCGGTCGGTATACTGCCGCAATTCCGCAAGTGCCATTGCCAGTTTGGGCAAGATGCATAGATTACATCAAAAGAGAGTCGCCAGACCGCCATTCAACAGGAGCTCGAACCCGCGATATGCACAGTATCACCATCCGCCGCACCAGGGCCCTGCCTGACATGACACGTCTCTTGCTGTGGGGCCTTGCCATTCTTGCGGCGGTGGTGCTGGCAACGCAGGCCGCCTATGCCAACGCTGACCTGCGGCGGTTTGTCGGCAAATATTCCGGCAATGCCGAGGTCGAGCAACTGGATGGGTCGATCGAGCAACGCGATATGAGCGTCACCATCGGTGAAACCTACAATGGGTTCGAAGTGCAATGGAGCACCGCGATCCGCCGGGCGGACGGGCGCAAAAAGACGAAGTCCTACGAAATCGAGTTTCAGCCGACCGAGCGGCGGGGCGTGTTTGCGGCGGCGATGAAGACCAATGTGTTTGGACACACCGTACAGATGAACCCGATGAAGGGTGAACCCTTTGTCTGGGCGCGGGTGATTGATGATACGCTTACCGTGTTCTCGCTTTATGTGGCTGAAAACGGCGACTACCTGATGCAGCAATATGACCGCACCCTTGCAGATGGGGGCTTGAGGCTGGATTTCTCGCTGCACCGCAACGGCCTGCCATCGCGCACGGTCTCGACCTTCCTGACCCGCGAATAACCCGGCGCGCAGTGATCCGACCGTCATGAAAAACGGCGCCGCGGCCTCTGGCCGGGCGCCGTTCTGCATTCGTTGGGCGGCGCGCGCGGGGGCGGCGCCTCGACCCTGACTATTTGCGAAAACTGTCGAGGGAGACCACATCGGCATCCTTCTTGGTGTCGGACACGTCTTCCTCCTCATCATCGGGCAGGTCGCTGGCCACTTCCAGCGGCGGCAAGTCCTCGTCATCGTCCTCGCCGGCACTTTCAAACCGCAGCCCGAATTCCACCGACGGATCGACAAAGGTCTTGATCGCGTCATAGGGGATATAAAGCGGCTCCGGCGCATCGCCGAAATTCAGCGTCACCGCAAACCCCTCTTCGCCCACGTCGAGATTGTCGAACCAGTGCTGCATGACCACCGTCATCTCGCCCGGGTAGCGGTCCGACAGCCAATCTGCCAGCTCGGCATCCGGATGCGAGGTGTCGAAGGTGATGAAGAAGTGATGAGCCCCCGGCAACCCGTTGGCGGCAACGTCATCGAGGACATTGCGGATCAGGCCCCGCATGGCACGATGCATCAGGTTTCCATAATCGATCTGACGGGACATCGTCTCACCCTTTGTTATTGGCAGGTGCGGGCTTGGCTCCAACAGCGGGTCCCACACCCGTTCCTCTTCAGTTTTGGACCTATTTTGAAGGCATTGCAAGCCAAGGCGGTAGTCTTTAGCCCAGCGTGAAGCTATCGGCAATCAGCCCGAGACATGCCATGGCTGCCAGCAACCAGAGGATGCGGCCGCGCAGGGCAATGGCCAGAACCGGAGCCATCAATGCCAGTGCTACCGCACGTGGGTCAAGGCTCTGCAATGCGGGGGCCGGCAGGCCGATGGGACCGAGCTGGATCTCGTCCAGAGTGCGAAACAGCAGGTGGAGCAGGAACCACACCGAGAGATTGAGCATCATGCCGGCGACGGCGGCGGTGATGGCGTTCAGGGCGCTGCGCAAGCGGGGGTGATGCGTCAGACGTTCGACATAGGGGGCCGCGGCAAAGATCCACAGGAAGCACGGCGCGAAGGTGGCCCAGAGCGCCACAGCCCCGGCGGCCAGCGCGGTTGCCGCGCCGCCGGTCTGTGCCCCGGCCAGCATGGCGATGAACTGGGTGACCAGCACAAGCGGGCCGGGCGTGGTTTCCGCCAGCCCCAGCGCGTCGATCATCTGGCCGGTGGTGATCCAGCCATGGGTGGTGACGACGGTTTGGGTCATATAGGCCAGCACGGCATAAGCGCCGCCAAAGGTGACCACGGCCAGCTTTGCAAAAAACCATCCGATCGTGGCAAGAAACGTGGCGCCCGACAGGCTCAGCGCCAGCAGCGGCAGCAGCCAGAGACCCGCCCAGATCACGATGGTGCGCCAGTGGTTGGCAGGCACCGACAGATGCGGTGCCAGGTCGTCCTGCGGTGCGGTCCGGCCGATCAGGCCGATCACCCCGGCGCCGAGCACGACCAGCGGAAACGGCAGGTCCAGCGCGAAGATCGCCACAAAGCCGCCCAGGGCCAGCGCCCAGGCCGCGGCGGTTTTCAGCGCCTTGCGCGAGATCCGCCAGAGGGCCTGAAGGACAATGACGACCACTGCGGCTTTGATACCAAGAAAGGCCGCCTGGACTGCGGGCAGGGTGCCGAAGGAGACATAGAGCCAGACAAGCGCGGCGATCACCAGAGCGCCGGGCAGGATGAACAGGCTGCCCGCCAGCAACCCTCCGGCGATGCCGCGCAACCGCCAGCCGGCGTAGGTCGCCAGTTGCATCGCTTCGGGGCCGGGCAGCAGCATGCAGAAGGACAGACCGCGCAGAAACTGATCTTCGTTGAGCCAGCCATGCCGGTCGACAAGTTCGCGGTGCATCAGGGCGATCTGCGCCGCCGGTCCGCCAAAGCTGAGCAGCCCGATCAGGCCGAAACAGTGAAACAGCCGCGTCCAGCTGGGACAGGGCTCTGTTGATCTGGCGTCGTCCGGCATCCCGCGTCCCTGATTCCCGCTCCGGCGCCGTTGTAACAGAGCACCGTATCAAGACCAGCGCTTTGGCGATCTTTGTCCAGGGTGCGTCGGCGCAGGGGCCTATCGATGGGGCTGGTTCGGGGCAGGGGCGACAGTCTGCCCGGATCAGTCTGTCTGGATCAATCTGCCCGGATTAATCTGACCAGGTCAGGCGGGCGCCGGTCAGGCAGACGGGCAGGGAATCGGCTGGCAGTTGCCCGAGTTGTTCGAACATGCGCAGGTAGTCGAAATTGGAATAGAATTCGCAGAACTTGCCATTGCGCACCCGCACCATCATCTGGCCGGTGAAATCCAGCTTGCGGGTATGGCTGTGATCCAGGGCCTCGACCTTGACCCGCACCATGCACAGGTCGCCATCGTCAAGACTGTGGGTAATGGTCACCTGCGGCTGATCCAGCAACGCCTTCATTGCGGTGACGACTTCCTTGTAGTCCACGCCCGGAGAAACGACGGAATCCAGCGCGCCATTGAAGACCACGTCAGGGTCCAGCAAGTCGTCGATAATTTCGAGGTTGTCCTTGTTCCAGACTTCTTCGAACCAAAGTTGCAGGAGGGCGCTGTTCGTCATGGATAGATGTGCTTCAGATGTCTCTATGAGCGTGAAGGCGCTCCCCTACAGCGCAAGCGCAGGGAAAGTCGAGAGCAGAGTGTGATATAAGCCGTAAAGACACCGTGAAATATTGGGGTGCGGTCACGCGGCCACTTGGGCAGGGCGCGGGCAGCGGCTGCAACGCCACATGATGCGGCTAATCGGTGTATGGGGTGCGGCGCGGGTGTGAAAGTGCAGGTTTCTGTTGCCAGGTACCTGCGAACCCCGCCTAACGCGGCTAGGCGCTAGGGCTTAAAGTCGGTTCGACTCGGACTGCTTACGCAGCCAGAGCAACCGGAGCACGATTGTCGTTTGCAATTGTACTGTTTTCGCCGGTAACGGTGGCAGACAGCCGAGACAAAGCTAACCCCTTTAGACGTCCGTCGATCCTATTTCGGCCCCATAATCCCCAAACGAAGGATATTTGGTGGAGCCGCCGGGTACCGCCCCCGGGTCCGATCCGCTTATTACGAGCGCGTTTATGTCCATAGTTCCCGAAGGAACATACCGAATATAGGGTGGTTTGGCGGGGAGTTAAAGGGGGGAATTGACGCGCTGTCGCGCGTGGCCTCCGGCGGGGATATTTGAAAGAAGATGAAGAGGGTCAGCGCTTTGCCGCGCGGCGGGCGAAGACATCAGCGGCGAGGTTGCGCGTTTCCTCCTCCAGCGCGCTGAGGCCCGCGACCGCCGCGTCTCCATTGCCGGCTTCGATGGCATCGGTGATGGTGGTGTGCAGCGCAAGAATGGTGGCGCGATCCCGCGCCGTGAAGGTGATCATGTTCATCAGCGGCTGCATCGCCTCCACCGCACCGGCTAGCTGATAGGATAGCACTGGATTATGCGCCCCATCCACCAACGCGCGATGAAAGGCCACGTCTGACGCACAAAAGGCCTCATCCGTGAGACCGGGTTGGCCCTGGCGAAAGATCTCTGCCCGCATGGTCGCAAGCTGATCGGCGGTGCGGCGGCTGGCCGAAAGCGGCGCGCAGGCTCGTTCCAGCGCATATCGGGCCTCGCAGGCGGTGTCGAAGCTTACCGCGTTCATGCTCAGAAGCAGCGTCGAAGTGGTGATCTGCTGGCTGTAGGCGTCCTCGAAACTGAGACGGTTGACGAAGGCCCCACCGGTTGCGCCGCGTTGGGTGCGGATCAGGGATTGCGCGGCGAGGCGTTTCAAACCTTCCCGCACGGTTGCGCGAGACACCTGAAATTGCTCGGCCAATTCCGATTCCGAGGGCAGGCGTTCGTCGACGATCAGATCGCCCGCGACAATGGCATCACGAAGGGCCGTGGCAATCTGGGCAGAGAGATCTGCGGTGCTGTTTGGGTCGATCTTCAAAACGGTTTGCCCTCACGTCAGATGGGGTTTCGGGAAATTTCATTTGTCAGACATTTAAAAGTCTGACATTTGATTCACAAGAGCTATCGAGTCGCAGCGATACGGGGAGGTCATCGCAAAAGCCATGCTGAAAACGCGCCTGACAGAGAGTATTCGCCAGATGAGCGGCCTGCATTGGCTCTTGCTCTTTGGTGGTATTCTGCTGGCTTGGGCTGCGTTGTTTGCCATGTCGGTGCCCGCGGAGATGCGCGATGCGGGGGTGCTTTATGGTACGGATTTCTGGGTGTCGCTGTGTACCATGACGCCGGATGCTGCAGGCGCGGGCAAGATGGCGCTGATGTGGGTGTTGATGTCGGCGGCGATGATGGCGCCCACGGCGCTGCCGGCCTTTGCCACCTATGATGATCTGAGCCAATCGGCGGAAGGAACCCGGTTTGGGGATCTGGTTCTTGGCTATCTTATGGTTTGGATTGGATTTTCACTGCTGGCAGCCGCGCTGCAACTGGCGCTGGTTCATGCGGATATGGTCAGCGTCTTTGGCGACAGCCGTTCATCCCTGCTGTCGGCGGTGCTTCTGTTGATTGCGGGGGGCTATCAGTTCACGCCGCTCAAAGACGCTTGCCTGTCCAAATGCCGCCGCCCGTTGGTGTTCTTTATGCAGCATTGGGAGGAGGGCCCATTGCGCAACGGTCTGCGCCTTGGTGCGGTCTGTTTGGGATGCTGTTGGGCGCTGATGCTTTTGGCCTTTGTCGGTGGGGTCATGAACCTCGTCTTTATGGGGCTGGCGACGGTTTTTATGGTTCTGGAAAAACTGCCCGAGATCGGGCGCTGGCTGACCCGTCCAATGGGCGTTGTCCTCTGCGCGTCGGGACTTTGGCTTCTTGTGACATCTGTTTGAATTGGGAGGAAAAATCACATGGCAAACCCGCAAGTCGCATCGGCGCCCGAGCTCATGCCCTGGGCGATCAAAGGCGAGCTGATCCTGAACTGCAACTGTACGGTCTTTTGCCCCTGCGTGGTGTCGCTGGGCAAGCATCCGCCCACCGAAGGTTACTGTCAGGCCTGGGCGGGCGTGCGCATCGATGAAGGGCACTATGGCGACGCCGATCTGTCAGGTCTGAATGTCGGGCTGATCCTGGAAATTCCGGGATTGATGGCGCGCGGCAACTGGAAGGCGGCGGCCTATATCGACGAGCGCGCAAGCGAAGAGGCCTACGATGGTCTGATCGATATTTTCTCTGGAAAAGCAAGGGGAACCACGGGGCTCTTCAAAGTGTTGGTGAGCGAATTCCTCGGCGCGGAGCGCGCCCCGGTGCTGTTTGAAACCGAAGGCAAGACCCGCCGCCTGATCGTGGGCAAGCAGATCCATGGTGAGGTTGTTCCGGTGGGCGGGGCCGACAGCGAACAGGACATTGTGGTCACCAACACCGAGTACTGGATGGGCCCGGACATCACCGTCGCCACGGCCACCAAGGGCCGCGTGCGCGCCTTTGGCCGGGTATGGGATTTCGACGGGCGCTCTGCCGAGATCTGCCAGATCGACTGGAAAGGTCCACGCTAAGGTGACACCGGGCGGCGGCCAGACTGGCGCGCCGCTCATCCCAACACTCGTGCCATGAAAGGGATCGCCATGGCCGTTATTCAACCTAATATCTCCCTGTCCCGCCGCCTGCGCCGCACCCCGTTTTCCGACGGGGTCGAGGCGGCAGGTGTGAAAGGCTACACGGTCTATAATCACATGCTTCTGCCGACGGTGTTCGACAGCGTCGAGGCGGATTATCACCACCTCAAACGCCATGTGCAGGTCTGGGACGTCGCCTGCGAGCGGCAGGTGGAGTTGCGCGGCCCTGATGCGGGGCGCCTGATGCAGATGCTCACCCCACGGGATCTGCGCGGCATGATGCCCGGTCAGTGCTACTATGTGCCCATCGTGGATGAAACCGGCGGCATGCTGAATGACCCGGTGGCGGTGAAACTGGCCGAGGATCGCTGGTGGATCTCCATCGCCGACAGTGATCTTCTCTATTGGGTCAAAGGCATCGCCAATGGCTGGCGGTTGGATGTGCTGGTGGATGAGCCGGATGTCTCACCGCTCGCAATTCAGGGACCAAAGGCCGAGGATCTGATGGCGCGTGTCTTTGGCGAGACCGTGCGCGCGATCCGGTTCTTTCGCTTTGGCGTTTATCAGTTCGAGGGGCGCGATCTGGTGGTGGCGCGCTCGGGCTACTCCAAACAGGGCGGGTTCGAGATCTACGTAGAAGGCAGCGACATCGGCATGCCGCTCTGGCATCGGCTGTTTGAGGCGGGCACGGATCTGGAGGTGCGGGCAGGCTGTCCGAACCTGATCGAGCGGATCGAAAGTGGCCTGCTGAGTTACGGCAACGACATGACCGACGACAACACGCCGCATGAATGCGGGCTTGGCCGCTTCTGCAACACCCATACTGCGATCGGCTGTATCGGGCGCGACGCCCTGTTGCGGGTCGCTAAGGAAGGCCCGGTGCAGCAGATCCGCCCCATCGCCATTGCGGGCGACGCGGTGCCGCCCTGTGATCGCTTTTGGCCGCTTTATGCCAATGGCCGCCGGGTGGGACGGGTGTCCTCGGCCACATGGTCGCCGGATCATACCACCAATGTCGCCATCGGCATGGTGAAGATGACCCATTGGGACGCGGGCACGCAGGTCGAGGTTGAGACACCGGACGGCATGCGCGATGCGACCGTCCACGAGAATTTCTGGAATTAACGGGAGAGATCAACATGTTCAAAGCACTGGTGATGACGAAAGACGCAGACAGCGGCAAGGCCTCTGCAGCCATTGAGGAGCTGGACGAGGATCAGTTGCCCGACGGTGAGGTCACTGTTGCGGTCGACTATTCCACCGTGAACTACAAGGACGGCCTCTGCCTCAGCGCCAAGGGCGGCGGCTTGGTGCGCAATTATCCGCATGTGCCGGGGATCGATTTTGCAGGCACCGTGGAGGCATCATCGGATGATCGCTACAAACCCGGCGACAAGGTGGTGCTGACCGGTTGGCGCGTGGGCGAGGCCCATTGGGGCGGCTATTCCCAAAAGGCGCGGGTCAAGGCGGATTGGCTGGTGCCACTGCCGGATGGGATCACGGCGCGTCAGGCCATGGCGGTGGGGACGGCTGGTTTCACTGCAATGCTGGCGGTGATGGCGCTGGAAGATCACGGTCTGAAACCGGGGAACGGTCCGGTGCTGGTCACGGGGGCCGCGGGCGGTGTCGGATCGGTGGCGACAGCGATCCTTGCGCATCTGGGCTATGAGGTGGCAGCGGTCACCGGTCGGCCAGAGACGGCAGACTACCTCAAGAGCCTTGGCGCGACCCAGATCGTGCCGCGCGCGGATCTGAACGAGACCGTCAAACGCCCGCTGGAAAGCGAGACCTGGGCCGGCTGTGTTGACGCGGTTGGCGGTGACATGCTGGCGCGGGTGCTGGGCCAGATGAAATACGGCGCTTCGGTTGCGGCGGTGGGTCTGGCGGGCGGCGCGGCACTTCCGGCAACCGTGATTCCGTTCCTGCTGCGCGGCGTGAACCTCTTGGGTATCGATTCCGTGATGCAGCCGTTTGAGAACCGTCAGCGTGCATGGCAGCGGATTGCCTCGGATCTGCCGATGGACAAGCTCGACGCCATGGTGCACCCCGCAACACTGTCCGATCTGCCGCAATTGGGCGCGGATATTCTTGCCGGGCAGGTCAAGGGGCGCGTTGTGGTCGATGTGAACGGCTAAGGCGGCTGACGCCTGCGTGACACGCAGCCCCGGCGCGTCCTGGCGTCGCGACGGGGCGTTTCCGGGCTTGATCTTGTGGCGCGAAATTGCACTGTTCCTGCCATTGATCCGCAAAGGGAGCACGCGCCGCGCCATGGATATCGATTTTGTCCGCAAACAGTTTCCAGCATTTGATCAGGCCGCACTGCAAGGGCAGGCCTTTTTTGAAAACGCAGGCGGGTCCTATACCTGCCGTCAGGTGATTGATCGCCTCTTCCGGTTTTACACAGAACACAAGGTCCAACCCTACGCACCTTATGAGGCCTCGCAAGTTGCGGGGGCCGAAATGGACGAAGCGCGCAGCCGTTTGGCGGCACTTCTCGGAGTGGGTGCCCAAGATGTGAGCTTTGGTCCCTCGACGACGCAAAACACCTATGTTCTGGCACAGGCCTTTCGCAAGTTTCTGAAACCGAGCGAAAAGATCATCGTCACCAATCAGGATCACGAGGCCAACACCGGCCCCTGGCGGCGTCTGGCGGACGAGGGGATCGAGGTGCTGGAATGGCAGATTGATCCGGCGACGGGGCATCTTGACCCAACCACGCTGGAGCCGTTGCTGGATGAAAGCGTCCGTCTGGTCTGTTTCCCGCATTGTTCCAACGTGGTGGGCGAGATCAATCCGGTGACCGAAATCACCGCTCTGGCGCATGCCGCCGGGGCCTTTGTCTGTGTCGACGGGGTCTCTTACGCGCCCCATGGCCTGCCCAATGTGGGGGAGCTGGGGCCGGATATCTATCTGTTTTCGGCCTATAAAACCTACGGGCCGCATCAGGGGATCATGGTCATCAACCCGGCGCTCGCAGAGCTGCTGCCCAATCAGGCGCACTATTTCAACGCGGATGTGCCCTACAAGCGCTTTACCCCGGCAGGACCGGATCATGCGCAGGTCGCCGCCTGTGCCGGGATGGTCGACTATTTTGAAGCACTCGCCGCCCATCACGGTGCGACGGAAACCAAGGGCGCAGCCATGGGGACCTTTGTGCACGACCTGATGCGGCAGCGCGAAATTGCGCTGTTGCAACCGCTTTTGGACGCCGTGAAGGATCGCAACGACATCCGGCTGCTTGGCCCTTCGGCGGCTGAGGATCGTGCACCAACCGTGGCGCTTTCGCTGGGGCGTGCGGCAGAACCGGTGGCGAAACAACTGGCAGAGTTGGGTATCATGGCCGGCGGCGGTGATTTCTATGCGGTGCGTGCGCTCAACGCCATGGGGGTGGACCCGTCCGAGGGCGTGCTGCGGCTGAGTTTTACCCATTATACCGATCAATCGGAGGTGACAGCGCTGATCGAGGCCCTAGATCGCGTCCTGTAACATCTGATTGAGCAAGGACTATGACTGACCATGGCTGACACCCGACCGGTGATCTGGTGGATCAGGCGCGACCTGCGCCTGCGTGACAATCCGGCCCTGACGGCGGCGCTGGAGACGGGCGGACCGATCATTCCGCTTTATATCCACGACCCTCAAGACGAGGCCCTCGGCGCGGCTCCAAAGTTTCGGCTGGGGCTTGGGCTTGAGCGTTTTGCCAAAACGCTCGAGGGGCACGGCAGTCGATTGACCCTGCGAAAGGGGGACGCGCTTGCGGTGTTGCGCGAGGTCATCAAGGAGAGCGGAGCCGGTCATGTGATCTGGTCCCGGCTCTATGATCCAGAGGCGATCAAACGCGACACCGAGATCAAGGAACAGCTCAAAGCCGCTGATATTGCTGTGAAATCCACCGGGGGGCGGCTGATGTTCGAACCCTGGACGGTCGAGACCAAAGACGGCGGTATGTACAAGGTCTACACGCCGTTCTGGAAGGCCGTGCGCGACCGGGAGGTCGAGGGTCTGATTGATGCGCCTGCACACCTGCCAAAGCCGGATGCGTGGCCCGAAACGGACAAGCTTGCAGATTACAACATGAGTGCCGCCATGCGCCGCGGTGCTGAGATCGTCGCAGGATACTGCCAGGTGGGTGAGGACGCGGCGCTGGAGCAGCTGGACCGATTCCTTGAGGAGCGTGTCGCCACCTATAAGGCGGACCGGGACTTTCCGGGGCGCGCGGCCACGTCAGAGCTGTCGGAGAACCTCGCCTGGGGCGAAATCAGTCCGCACCGGATGTGGCATCTGGGCGCGCAGGCGATGCGGGACGGCAAACAGGGCGCGGAACATTTCCTGAAAGAGGTGGTCTGGCGTGAGTTTGCCTATCACCTGATGTATCACTCGCCGCAAATCCTGACCCGCAACTGGCGCGAGGAATGGGACGGTTTTCCATGGCAAGACGACCCGGGCGAGGCGCTCTTGCGCTGGCAACAAGGGCAAACGGGCTATGATTTTGTCGATGCGGCGATGCGAGAGCTCTATGTCACCGGTAAAATGCACAATCGCGCCCGGATGATTGTGGCAAGTTTCCTCACCAAGCATCTGATGATCCATTGGAAATTCGGGATGCAGTGGTTTGAGGATTGTTTGGTGGACTGGGATCCTGCGTCCAATGCCATGGGCTGGCAATGGGTGGCCGGATCGGGGCCGGATGCCGCGCCTTTCTTTCGGATTTTCAATCCCGATGGCCAGTTGGAGAAATTTGACCCCAAAGGGCACTATGTGCGCAGCTGGCTGGCGGAAGGGCAATCGAACCCGCCCCAGACCGCGACGGATTTCTTTGCGGCCACGCCAATGAGTTGGAAGTTGCAGCCCGGGATGCCGCGGGCCACTGCGCTGGTCGACCTGAAGGCTGGACGAGAGCGGGCCTTGAACGCCTACCATGACAGCAGAGAGACAGGTTAGGGCGCGATCCGTGCTGCCGATGCGCCCAACCTGCGGCTATATTGCGGAAAAGGCGCCATCGGCTCTGGATTTGTCGCCGTGCTGCGCCTACCGTGGCCGCATTCGAGCAGACGTGCAGGACGAGAGAAAACATGCCCACCGCAGCGCGCCTTGTGGCAGCCCTTGCCCTTGCGGCCTTGGCCTTTGTGGTTTCCGGACAGATCATGCCGCTGATGCCGGAGAACACCGACTTTGGCTATTTTACCCATGTGAACATGGCGTTGGCTGCGGTTGTTGGCTGGAAGATCATCGGCCCGCGCGCCGGTCGCGGATTTGTGCCCGGAGTGAACAACGGGTTGACCGGCATGGCGGTCCTTGTCCTGTTGGCGCTGTTCCTGCAAGGGGCTGTCGAAATGTTCCGCCTTGCGCACCGGCACGTGTATGATGATCCCTTCGAAGCGCTGGCTGCGATTTTCACCATCGGTCTGGAGTATTTCTTCATCATGGCCGTTCCGACGGTTCTGATCACCCTGGTGATTGGCGGCGCAGTGGTCGGAGTGATCGTCGACGTGTCTGCAAAACGTTGGAAATAGATATTTTTTGAGAGGTTTGATCCGGATGGATGTGTTTGTTGCCGGGGCGCTGTGCCTGCCGGAGGTGAGAGCGGCCGTGCTGGGCGCGGGGGCTGGGGATATTGATGCGGTCCCGGCGACCCTTCCGGACCATCGGCTGATGCTGTGCGGGCCCGCCGCGCACCCCGCGCTGCTGCGGCAGGAGGGCGACCGTTGCGATGGCCTCTGTCTGCGCGGCCTCACCGAACCGCAGCGTGCGGCCTTGACCTATTATCACCGCTGTTTCGGCCAGGGACCCACCAGTCTGGCGGCAGAGACAGACACCGGCACGTGCGAGGTAGTCGCGTTTCGCGATGATGCGCCGGAGAACGGGACGCCGGTGTCACTGGCCGAATGGGCGCAGGAGTGGGGCGCGGTTGCGGCGCGGATGGCGGCAGAGATCATGGCCTATCACTCCCGCAAACCCGCAGAGGAGATGACCAAATCGCTGGCGCCGATGCGCCGCCGCGCCACGGCCTGGTGTGCCGCGCGGGCGCGTCCCGCCGACCCGGCGCATGATCTGGCGCGCGACGTGGTCGTGCATGCCCACAAGCGGGAATACGTGAATTTCTTCGCCATGGAAGAGATGGACCTGCAACACCGCAAGTTCGATGGCAGCATGGGGCCGGTGATGAACCGCGGCGTGGCGCTGGTCGGCGAGGCGGCGGTGCTGCTGCCCTATGATCCCGCGCGTGATTGCGTCCTGTTGATCGAACAGTTCCGGGCGGCGATCTATATCGCCGGAGAGGCCGCGCCCTGGACCTGGGAGCCGCCGGCGGGGCTGATCGATCCCGGCGAGACACCCGAGCAGGCCGCCCGGCGCGAAGCCAAGGAGGAAGCCGGGCTGGACGTGCCGCATCTGGAGCGAGTCGGCAGTCTCTACCCCTCCAGCGGTTCGTCGGGCGAATATATCCACATCTTCTGCGGCCTCGCCGACCTCTCCGTGATCGAAGGCGGTGGCGGCGTGCCGAGCGAAGGGGAGGATATTCGCAGTAAAGTCATCTCGTTCCAAGAATTGATGGCAGGCGTGGACGATTGTACCTTTCAGGACATGCCTTTGGTGACAGCGGCGCTCTGGCTGGCGCGTCACAGGGACCGTCTCCGCGCTGAATTCTGCTGACATCGCATCGAGACCGCCGAGCGGGTGCACGCACCCTTGTGATCGCGTGGACCCCCGGCTACATCAATGGGGAACGAGTGAAAGGGACCTCCATGCGCATTGCACGTGATCTGGCCGATGCGGTCGGCCATACCCCGCTGATCCGGCTGAACAAAGTCAGCGAAGAAACCGGCTGCGAAATCCTCGGGAAGGCCGAGTTCATGAACCCGGGCCAATCGGTCAAGGACCGGGCCGCGCTCTATATCATCAAGGATGCGATTGCCCGGGGCGACCTGAAACCCGGCGGCACCATTGTCGAGGGCACCGCTGGCAACACCGGTATCGGTCTGGCGCTGGTGGGGGCCTCCATGGGCTTCAAGACGGTGATCGTCATCCCCGAGACCCAGTCCGAAGAAAAGAAAGACATGCTGCGCCTCGCTGGCGCGCAACTGGTTCAGGTGCCCGCAGCGCCCTACAAGAACCCCAACAACTATGTGCGCTATTCGGAACGTCTGGCGGCGGAGCTGGCCAAGACCGAACCCAATGGCGCGATCTGGGCCAATCAGTTCGACAATGTGGCCAATCGTCAGGCCCATGTCGAAACCACCGGCCCCGAGATCTGGGATCAGACCGGCGGCAAGGTTGACGGGTTCATCTGTGCCGTCGGCTCTGGCGGGACATTGGCGGGGGTGGCCGAGGTGCTGCAACCCAAGGGCGTCAAGATCGGCCTGGCCGACCCCAATGGCGCTGCGCTCTATTCCTATTACGCCACTGGCGAGCTGAAATCCGAAGGCTCCTCCATCACCGAGGGGATCGGGCAGGGGCGGATCACCAAGAACCTCGAAGGGTTCACCCCGGACTTCAACTACCAGGTGCCAGATGCCGAGGCGCTGCCCTTTGTGTTTGACCTGCTGCATGAAGAAGGTCTGGTGCTGGGTGGATCCTCGGCCATCAATATCGCCGGTGCGGTGCGGCTTGCCCGCGAATTGGGGCCGGGTCATACGATCGTCACCATCCTGTGTGACTATGGCACGCGCTATCAGTCAAAACTGTTCAATCCCGACTTCCTCAGGGACAAGGGGTTGCCGGTGCCCGAATGGATGACACACGCGCCCGCCTCGATCCCGGGTGTGTTCGAGGACGCCTGATCCCAATGACCCGTATGAAAACACTCTTCCAGGTCGGCCTTCTCGGGCTGACCTGTTTGCTATTTCCGATGGCGGTTTCGGCGCAGACGACCGAATCCACCGCCGCGCCCGCAGCCGCTGACGCGCCGTCCGATTCCGCCGCGCCTCAGACGGAGGCGGGGCTGTCCCAGGCGCGCAACCTGGCACAATCGAACCTGTCCGGTCCGCTTGGCGAATATTACGAAACCTGGCAGCGCACGGCGAACCGGGCCGAACGTGTGCTGGACGCCAAGCGCGCCTCCAACGGGGCGCTGGAATCGCTGCGCCTTGAATTGACCGAGTACCGGCAACAGTTCCTCGATGCCGGCAGCCAGAATGCCGATCGCATCAAGACGCTGCGCGCCCAGATCGAGGCGCTTGGCCCCGCGCCCGAAGAGGGCAGCAGCGAACCGGACAATATCGCCACCCTGCGCGACGAGCTGCAGAGCCAGCTGGCGAATCTGACCGCACCGCAGGTGTTGGCCGATCTCGGCTACAGCCGCGCCCAGGGGTTGATCTCCGAAATCGACAAGCTGATCCGTGACCGCGCAACGCGCAAGTTGCTGGAACGGGCGCCGATGCCGCTCAACCCGGAGAACTGGCCATCCGCGGCAACTGACACCGCCAATGTGCTGGCGGCCTTCTGGAACGAAACCGCAGGTCTCCTTGCCAATGCCACCACCCGGGAGAGCATTCGGTCGCGGTTGCCGCTGCTGCTGCTGCTGAGTGCGGCCGCGCTGCTGCTGCTGGGACGCGGGCGGCACTGGGCCAAACGCGCGGGCGCCTATCTGCGCGAGCTCGGCGGCAAGGGCACCGGAGTCTGGCGTTTCATTGTGTCGCTGTTGCAGGTGTTGCTGCCCTACATCGGCACCGTGCTCCTGGTGCGGGCGATCGACCTGTCGGGCATTCTCGGCGTGCGGGGCACGCTGCTGCTGGATGATGTGCCGCTGTGGTCGTTTCTGCTCTTCGCGTCCCACTGGCTGGGGGAGCGTTTGTATGTCTATCAGATCACCAATGAGCTGATCCCCTTTGAACCCAGATCCCAGGGGCAGGTGCGGGTTTTGCTGGCCTCGCTGGCCTTTGTGCTGGTGCTGCAACTGATGCTGGATCGTCTCGATGTGATCGAGAATTTCGACGATGGCACCTTTGCGGTGCTCAGCTGGCCGCTGATCCTGCTGGCCTCCTTGCTGCTGCTGCGGCTGAACCGCATTCGCGCCAAGCAGCGCCGACAGGATCCCGATCCGGCAGGGGACGACGACGAAGGCGCGATTGCTGCCGGGGCCAGCCGGGCCATGTCCGTATTGCGGCGCCTGGTGTTTGTGCTGGCGGTGGTGGCACCGGTGGTCGGCGCCTTTGGCTATATCAACGCGGCGATCGCCATCATCTATCCGGTCATCCTGACGCTGGCGCTGGTTACCACCCTCATGGTGGTGCAGCGCTTCCTGTCCGACATCTATGGCTGGCTGACCCGCGACGGGCAGGGCGCCGAGGATTCGCTCTTTGCGGTGATGACGGGGTTTGTGCTGGCGCTTGTCTCCCTGCCATTCCTGGCCCTGATCTGGGGCGCCCGCACGTCGGACCTGACCGAGCTCTGGTCTCGCTTCCTCGAAGGGTTCAATATCGGCGATACCAAGATCTCGCCCACGATCTTTCTGACCTTTGTGGTGGTGTTTGCCGCCGGCTATGTGCTGACCCGCCTGTTGCAGGGCAGCCTGCGCTCCTCGCTGCTGCCAAAGACCAAGATCGACCCGGGCGGGCAGAATGCGATCGTCTCGGGCGTCGGCTATATCGGCATTTTCCTCGCGGCGCTGATCGCGGTGTCGACGGCCGGGCTGGACCTGTCGTCGCTGGCGATCGTGGCCGGTGCGCTGTCGGTCGGGATCGGCTTTGGCCTGCAGACCATCGTGTCCAACTTCGTCTCCGGCATCATCCTGCTGATCGAACGTCCGGTCTCCAAGGGCGACTGGATCGAGGTCGGCGGCCTGATGGGCTATGTGCGCGACATCTCGGTGCGCTCGACCCGGATCGAGACCTTCGACCGCACCGATGTGATCGTTCCGAACTCCGACCTGATTTCTGGAACCGTCACCAACTACACCCGCGGCAATACCGTGGGCCGGGTGATCGTGCCGGTGGGCGTGGCCTATGGCACCGATCCGCGCAAGATCGAGGAAATCCTGATGGATGTCGCCAAATCGCATCCGATGGTGTTGATGAACCCGGCGCCTGCGGTGGTCTTCCAGGGGTTCGGTGCCGACAGTCTCGATTTCGAGATCCGCGCCATCCTGCGCGATGTGAACTGGGTGCTGTCGGTGAAATCCGACATGAACTACGAGATTGCCAAACGCTTTGACGAGGCGGGCATCGAGATCCCGTTTGCACAGCGTGACATCTGGATTCGCAACCCCGAAGCCCTGAAGGACGAGGCGGCAAGCGCGGACACCGCGCCGGAGGACGCCGTTACGCCTCAGGAGGACGCGCGGGCAGCGCAGAGCGCCCCGCCAAAGCCCGATCTGACGGATCTCTCACCGGATGACGGCGCAGAGGGGGAGGCGGACCGCTAAGGCGATCACAGCCCCCCGGGCCCTTGCACCTATGACGCCGCCGCGACCTTCGTGGCGGCGTTTGTCGTCCGGGGCTCCCGACGGCCATGCGGGCGGGCAGAAGACCGCCACACCGGTTCCACATGCCCCGTTTTGAAGGGGCGATTCATACCATATTCACAGGTGGTTAGACCGAAATGGGAGGTCGCGAAAAAAACTGATCTTTTTCTCGCAAAGCCTATTGCAATCCCTCCCGAAATACATCAGATATGCGCCCCACGGAGAGGTGGCCGAGTGGTCGAAGGCGCACGCCTGGAAAGTGTGTAGGCGGGAAACCGTCTCCAGGGTTCGAATCCCTGTCTCTCCGCCATAAACCCCACGATTGGTTTTTGGCACAAGATCCGGCTCGGTTGAGCGGATCGTCCCTTTCTTGTCACATCGTTGATCGACATGAAAACGGGCGCACGCAGCGCCCTGTCTCCTGTTTGGTCTTGACCGTTGGCTCAGCCCGCCAGATCCGGGAACAAGCCCGCCAGACCCTCGGCGCTGGCCTCGCAGATGCCGCGTTCGGTGATGAGGCCGGTCACAAGCCGGTGCGGCGTGACATCAAAGGCGGGGTTGCCTGCGGGGGTGCCTTCTGGCGTCACCCGAACCGGACTGATCCGCCCGCTGGTGTCGCTGCCCTGGACATGGGTCACCTCCTGGCCGGGACGTTCCTCGATCGGAATTTCACCGATGCCATCGGTGACGGTCCAGTCGATGGTGGGCGAGGGCAGGGCCACGTAGAAGGGCACGCCATTGTCCTTGGCCGCCAGCGCCTTCAGATAAGTGCCGATCTTGTTGCAGACATCGCCCTGACGGGTGGTGCGGTCGGTGCCGGTGATGACCAGATCGACCTGACCATGCTGCATCAGATGCCCGCCGGCATTGTCGGTGATGTAGCTGTGCGAGATGCCGTGGCTGCCCAGCTCCCAGGCGGTCAGCGCGCCCTGGTTGCGCGGCCGGGTCTCGTCCACCCAGACATGCAGCGGCAGGCCCGCGTCATGGGCCTGATACATCGGGCTGGTTGCAGTGCCCCAGTCCACGGTGGCGATCCAGCCGGCGTTGCAATGGGTCAGGATCTGCACCGGCGCGCCATCGGCCTTTTGCGCGGCGATCTCCCGGATCAGGGCAAGGCCATGTTCGCCGATGCGCCGGTTGATCTCCACATCCTCGTCCGCGATCTCATGGGCGAGGCGGAGCGCGGCGTCGGCCCGCGCGCCCGGCTCCAGCGGTGCGAGCGCCGCGCGGCAGCGATCGAGCGCCCAGCGGAGATTGATGGCGGTGGGGCGGGTGGCATGCAACAGCTCCCAGGCGCGGGCGAGGGCGGCGTCGGAACTGTCCTGCGCCATTGCCAGCGCCATGCCATAGGCCGCTGTCGCCCCGATGAGCGGCGCCCCACGAACATGCATGTCGGTGATCGCAGTGGCATAATCTGCCAGCGTGTCGAGCTGCTGAATACGGAAGTCATGGGGCAGCCAGCGTTGATCGATGATCTGCAGCGCCCCTTTCTGCGCATCCCACCAGAGCGAGCGGTAGTGCGTGCCGTTGACTTTCATCGGGTCTCTCCTCGTGCCGTTGCACCAATGCGGTTTCGCCACAGTGTTAGGACCGCAGAGAGCACGACGAAAGGTCAAACGCGCCATCCTCCGATCTGCTGTCGTGAAAATTTCATGGAGCGACGCGCTGCTTGCGCGTGAGTTTTCTCCGGCAACGGGATAGGAGGGCACGTGACTGCTGGCAGAGGAGAAACGGGTGATGCGGCTGGATCAGAACACCGAGGGCGCGTTGATTGCCATGGTTCGTGCGGCCGCGCAGGCAGAGATCATGCCCCGTTTCCGCAATCTCTCCGCCGCAGCAATTACAGAGAAATCCTCCACCATCGACCTGGTCACCGAGGCCGATGTGGCAGCTGAACGGCACATGACGCGGCGCGTGGCGGACATCCTGCCGGGCGCCGTGGTGATCGGTGAGGAAGCGGTCAGCGCCGATCCGGCCACGCTGGCCCGGCTGCCGCAGGCGGAGGTTGCGGTGATCCTGGACCCGATCGACGGCACCTGGAACTTTGCCAATGGGCTTGCGACCTTTGGCGTGATCCTCGCGGTTGTCGTCCGGGGCCGGACGGTGTTTGGTCTGCTCTATGATCCGGTCATGGACGATTGGGTGCAGGCAAGCCTCGGGGGCGGCTGCTGGTTTGCAGCACCGGATCGGGCGCCGGAGCGGTTGCAGGTCGCAGCGGAGCGTCCCTTTGCGGAGGCGACCGGGTTCTTGCCGCATTACCTGTTCCCGACAGCCGAGCAACCCCGCCTTGTTCAGGGCATGATCGCCGCGCGCCGGGTCAATGCGCTGTGCTGTTCGTGTCATGAATACCGGATGATGGCGCAGGGCAACGCGGACTTCATCCAGACCGAGGGGCTTCATTGCTGGGATCACGCCGCAGGTGTGCTGGCGGTGCAGGAGGCTGGCGGATACGCGCAGCTTGTGGACGGGCGCGACTATGCGCCGGTGATCTCGGAGGGGCGGTTGACCGTTGCGACCGGGCCGTGCATGCGGGATGAGGTTTGCGCAGCGTTTGATCTGGGATGATCCATCCTCCCCCTTGGCGCATGCCGGGGGCTGCACTAGGCTCTCTCTGAAAACCGGGAGGCCGCGCATGGCAGAGGATCAATCAATCGACCCGTTGGTCACACGGCAGGATCAGGCCGGCGTCACCACGCTGACGCTGAACCGGCCGCGCAGTATCAATGCGCTGTCCGAGGCCATGCTCTGTGCCCTGCAAGCGGAGCTGGACGGGATTGCGCAGGACCGCTCGGTCCGGGTGGTGATCCTGCGCGGCGCCGGAGATCACTTTTGTGCTGGTCACAACCTCAAGGAAATGACCGCGGCGCGCGAGGCCACGGACGGGGGATTTCAGTATTTTCAGGATCTCTTTGCCACCTGTTCGCGCATGATGCAGACCCTGGTGGAGTTGCCCCAGCCGGTCATCGCCGAGGTGTCGGGGATCGCCACGGCTGCGGGCTGTCAACTGGTGGCAAGCTGCGATCTGGCGGTTGCGTCGGAGGAGGCGCGCTTTGCCACGTCCGGTGTCAATATTGGCCTGTTCTGTTCGACGCCCATGGTGGCGCTCTCGCGCAATGTGGCGGCCAAACATGCGATGGAAATGCTGCTCCTCGGCGATTTTGTTCCCGCGGCGCGGGCCGCCGAGATGGGCCTGATAAACCGTGTGGTGCCCCTCGACCAGCTGTCGCAGGCCGCCGCCGGCATGGCGCACCGGATCGCGGAGAAATCGCCAGCTGCGGTAAAGATCGGCAAGCGGGCCTTTTACGTCCAGGCCGCAATGTCGCTGGACGAGGCCTATGCCTACGCCGGTCGCGTCATGGCCGAGAACATGATGGCACGAGATGCGGAGGCCGGTATCGGGGCCTTTCTGTCGAAATCCGACATGCCGGACTGGATCGGAGAATAGGGCGCACGCCGCGACAGGTGGAATATGGCAGAGGGGGAGCGCGCCCGGATGCGCCCCTGTGCCCGAGCGGCGAATCGAATCGCCTCTGCGTCATTGTGGGCTCAGTCTGGCGTGGCGCGGCCAGGTCGGGAAACAATCCGGCGTGTAGGTCGCGTTTGTTCGGGCAACCCGCGTTGACCGGACGTGTCGGGACGGCTCATGGCGCAGGCTATCGCCAAAACATCGTGAAGCCGTGCGGTTTCGAAACCGGAAACAATGGCCCGGGCCTCATCTGAAGCCGGAACAGATTGTGGCAAATTTTAGCCAAATGCGTGCCATTACTGCGCCGAATGTTCAGCCTGCCTCTGCGGCAATCGGGAAACAATCCTGTCGCCTGCGGTCAGGCGCTCCGGCCGGGCGCCGGCGTTCAGCCCCAATGTCGAAAGTTTTAACTGTGTTTTAGCCTATGGTCCTGTGCGGGGCTCCGGTATTCCTGAGGTCCACCAAGAGGTTGCTGTCAGGACAGGTCGCGGCCTGTTGCGGAACGACCAAAGCTCCTGTGGGGGGCAAGAGCGAAGGAGAGCACAAAATGGGCCGCAAAGACGAGACATCCGCCACATCACCGACCGAGGCCGCGCCGGCACGATCCTGCAAACGGGTCACCCCGTGTTTCACGCCCGGAACCTTGATTGCGACCCCGAATGGAGAGCGCCCGGTTGAAAACCTTCGGGCCGGAGACCGTGTCATTACCCGCGACAATGGCATCCAGGCGATCCGCTGGGTCGGGCGCAACGCCATGGGCAAGGAGGATCTTGCACATGCGTCCTATCTACAGCCGATCCTGATCCGGCAGGGGGCGCTTGGCAACGGACTGCCGGAACGCGACATGATGGTCAGCCCGAACCACCGGGTGCTGGTCGCCAATGACAAGACCGCGCTCTATTTCGAAGATCGCGAGGTTCTGGTGGCCGCCAAACACCTCACCGGTCTGATCGGGATTGATGCGATCGAGACCACGGCGGTGACCTATATCCACTTCATGTTTGCCGAGCATGAGGTGGTGCTCTCCGACGGTGCCTGGACCGAGAGCTTTCAGCCTGGGGACCAGTCGTTGCGGGGGCTCGACAATGGGCCGCGCACGGAGATCCTGGAGCTGTTCCCGGAGTTGCGGAACGCGGAACCGGAGGAGGTCTTTCCCTCGGCCAGACGGGTGCTGAGAAAACGCGAAGCAAAGATGATCCTGCACTGAGGCGCAGCCCCCCCCCGTCGTCAGCGCCGGTCGTGCTGTTGCCGCCACGCGTCCCAGGCTTCGGGGGTATCCAGATCGGTGAGCGCATGCGCTGCCGGAAGCGCGACAGAGCGCAGCTGTTCCCCGTTCAGAACGTGCCGGGCGCCGGCGTCTCCGCTGAGCTGCTTCAGCGCGTCGAAACAGCGGCGCGGGAACAGGACCGGATGTCCGGGCACTGTGTGTCCGGCCTGATCTTGACCGGTGGCACGGCAGATGGCGCCCTCCGGGTCAGATCCCGAGGCCTCAAACGCCTCGCCCATGTTGCGCAGGTCGGCGGTGGTCAGTTCCGGCATATCGGCTGGCAGGATCATCACGCCGGTGATGTGCTCCGGCAGCGCCCGCACCCCGGCACGGATGGAGGCAGCCATGCCCTCGGCGGCGTCCGGAACCGGCACGCGATGGGTGTCCTTTGCCAGCAACGCCCGTGGATGGGCGAGGTCGGGCAGGGTGACCAGAACCTCGTATCCGGTTGCCTGTGCTCTTGCGATCAACCGGGCAAGCAGCGGCTGTCCGGCGACCTCCTCCAGCAGCTTGTCCCGTCCTCGCATGCGGGTGGCGGCCCCGGCGGCCAGCAGCAATACCGCGATGTGGTCATGCATGGGCGTGCCCCGATATCCTGTTTCACAACGGTGATTTCCTGGCGTCATTCTGGTCAGGATAGCACGCGCTGCCAAGAGGTCATGGCTGGTCTGGGCTGGCATCGCCTGTTTGCGCGCGCAGCGCGGTGGCCGAAGAAACGACGCGCGCCCCGTAAGGGACGCGCGAATGACAACAGCGCAGGCCGTTCATCGTGCTACAGGCCCCGCATACGGGCGCCATCGGCATCAAACAGCGGCGTGGTAATCAGCCGGGCCGCATGTGTCTTGCCGAGGATTTCGATCTCGACCTCCAATCCGTCCTGCGCCCGATCCGTGGGAACAAAGCCCAGCGCGATGGATTTCTGCGCGTGGTGGCTGTAGCCCCCGGAGGTGCAGAACCCGACCACCGCGCCATCCAGCCAGATCGGCTCATAGGCGACCACATCGGCATCATCGGCATCCACTTCAAAGGCGCAAAGGGTGCGTTTCGGTCCCGTGTCGCGTTCGGCTTCAGCAGCGGAACGGCCAATGAAATCAACGGGTTTCTTGAAGGAGATAAAGCGGTCCAGCCCGGTTTCCGCCGCCGTGTAATCGGGCGAGAACTCCGACAGCCAGGAGCCAAAGAACTTGTCCAGACGCAGGCTCATCATCGCGCGCATGCCAAAGGGCTTCATGCCGTGGCTTTGCCCCTCCGCCCAGAGCGTTGACCACAGGGCGCGTTGGCTGGCGAGGTCGCAATAGATCTCATAGCCGAGATCGCCGGTGTAGCTGACGCGCTGCACCACACAGTCCACCATGCCGATCGTCATCCGACGCACATCGAGGAACTTCAGGTCGGTGGCATCGCGGGTGACAGCCGCCAGCACCTCCCGTGCGCGCGGTCCCGCAATCTGGAAGCCGTTGACCTGATCGGAGACGTTGTCGATGGTGACGCCCTCGTCCAGATTCTGCAGGAACCAGCGCATGTGATAGGCCTGCGCGCCGTAGGAGGCGGTCAGCTGGAAGTCATCCTCTGCCAGGCAGGAGATGGTGAAATCTCCGATCAACCGTCCCTTGGGCGACAGCATTGGGGTCAGGCTGAGACGTCCCTGCTGTGGCACGCGTCCGGCCATGATGCGATCCAGCCAGGCGCGGGCACCCGCGCCTCGGACACGGTATTTGCCGAAGTTGTGGATTTCATTGATGCCAACGGCTTCGCGCACGGTCTTCACCTCGCGCGCGGTGGCGTCAAAGGCATTGGAGCGGCGGAAGGACGGGGTCTCGTATCGCGCTTCTCCTTCGGCGGCAAAGTAGTTCGGGATTTCCATGCCGTAGTAGTGGCCCCAGACCGCGCCCAGCCCGTCAAAGATGTCATACATCGGCGTGGTGCGGAAGGGGCGCGCGGCGGGCAGCTCCTCGTTCGGATAAGCGATGGAGAAGCGTTTCTGATAGTTCTCGATCACCTTGGGGCGGGTGTAGCCCGGGGTGATCCAGTCGCCATAGCGGGCCACGTCCATCGCGGCGGTGTCGCGCTCGCATTCGCCCTCGACCATCCATTGCGCCAGCATCAGCCCGACTCCGCCGCCCTGGCTGAAGCCCGCCATGACCGCGCAGGCGGACCAGTAGTTGCGCACGCCCGGCACGGGGCCGACCAGCGGGTTGCCATCGGGGGCAAAGGTGAAGGGGCCGTGGATCACCGATTTCACCCCCGCCTCGGCCAGCGCCGGGAAGCGTTTGTAGGCGAAATCAATGCTGTCTTCGATCTTGTCAAAGTCGTCGGGCAACAGTTCGTGGCCGAAATTCCACGGTGTGCCGTCGACGGCCCAGGGGCGGCAGGGCTGTTCGTAAAAGCCGATGCAGAGGCCGCGGCCCTCCTGCCGCAGATAGCTTTCACCCGCCGGGTCCATCACATGCGGGTGCTCGCCGCCGCCGTCGATGATCTCTGCGATCATCGGCACTTCGTCAGTGACGATATACTGGTGCTCCATCGGGTGCAGCGGGAAGTAGATGCCGGCCATGGCGCCAACCTCGCGGGCCCAGAGGCCGCCCGCATTGACGATATGCTCGGCGTGGATCGTGCCCTTTTCGGTGACCACGTCCCAGCTGCCGTCCGGGCGCTGGTTGGTTTCGATCACCTTGCAATGGGTTTCGATGGTGGCGCCGCCCATACGCGCGGCCTTGGCATAGGCATGGGTGGTGCCAGAGGGATCGAGGTGCCCGTCCAGCGGATCATAGAGGCCGCCGATAATGCCTGCCGTATTGGTGACAGGCGCGATTTTTGCGATTTCCTCGGGGCTTACGATCTCTGTCTCAAGCCCCATAAAGCGATGCTTGGCGCGCTCCGCCTTGAGCATATCGAAGCGTTCCTTGTTGTCCGCAAGGGTGACGCCGCCGACGTGGTGCAAGCCACAGGACATGCCGGTGATCTCTTCCAGCTCCTTGTAGAGCTTGATGGTATAGCCCTGCAGCGCCGCCATATTGGTGTCGCCGTTCAGGGTGTGGAATCCCCCGGCGGCGTGCCAGGTGGACCCGGAGGTGAGTTCGGACCGTTCAATCAGCATCACGTCGGACCAGCCGAGCTTGGTCAGGTGATAGAGGACGGAGCAGCCTACGACGCCGCCGCCGATCACGGCCACACGAGTGGTGGTTTTCATGGGGTCTGTCTCCCTGTCAGGATCGCGTTTCCCATCATTCTGGACACTTCTGCCCAGTAGTCCAGTCAAAATGCGACAGCAGATGTCGGAGGCAAGCGGATCGGGGAGGCTCCCGCCCAAAGGCCCTGCCGCTGTTGCGCCAGGTCTTCGGTTGGGCCCAGCGCCGCGCGCGCCCCGCAGGGGCGCGCGCGGCGCTGGTCGCTTCGGGCAAAGCCCGAAGCGAAACACCTCATTTTTCAAGGGATCAGCGGACGCGGGCCTAAATGTCCAGGGGACGGATCTTCAGCCCTGTCACCCGGTTGCCTTCGCGGGCGGTCACTTCAAAGCGGAACCCGTGGAAAGAGAAGACCTGGCCAACGGTCGGAATCATCTGTGCCTCGTGGATGACCAGCCCGGCGACCGTATTGGCCTCGTCATCCGGCAGCGACCATTCCATCGCGCGATTGAGATCGCGGATGGTCGTCGCGCCTTCCACCATGTAGTTGCCGTCGCCGGTCTTGTGGGCAAAGCTCTCTTCCGCCGGATCAAACTCATCGGTGATTTCGCCAACGATCTCTTCGAGGATATCCTCGAGTGTGATCAGCCCCTGAAGGGAGCCGTATTCATCCACCACCAGCGCAAAATGCGTCCGCATGCGCAGGAACTGGCGCATCTGATCGTCCAGCGTCGTGGTTTCGGGAATGAAATAGGGCGGCTTGCTGACCTCGGTGATCCGGAAGTCGCGCAGCGCAGAGGCATCGCCATCGGGACCGCCGATCTTGGCATACATCTTGCGCAGCAGGTCCTTGGCATGCACCACGCCGATAATATTCTCCTGGTCGTCCTGGTAGAGCGGCAGGCGCGTGTGCGAAGACGTCAGACATTGCTCCAGGATGGCTTCGGGGTCGGCGCTGGCATCGATCATCTCGATCTTGGACCGGTGCAGCATGATCTCTTCGACAAACCGGTCCGAGAGATCGAGTGCGCCGAGGATGCGGTCCCGGTCCTCTTTTTCGACCACCCCTTCGGAATGGCCGATCTGAAGCGCGCCGACGATCTCTTCGCGGACCGCCATGATGTGGCTGTCCGGGTCGATCTTTACGCCGAACAACCGCAACACACCGCGCACCAGCAGCCGCACCGCGCCGACGACGGGCGCAAGGAAGGTCACCAGCGTTCCGATCACCGGGGCGACGGCGGCGGCGGCTTTCTCCGAGTTGGTAATCGCATAGGTCTTGGGCAGGACTTCGGCAAAGATCAGCACCAGCAGCGTCATCACCAATGTGGCAAGCGCAACACCGCTTTCGCCAAAGAGGCGGGTAAAGAGTGCGGTCGCCAGCGATGCAGCGAGGATGTTGACGAGGTTGTTGCCCAGCAGGACCGATCCGATCAGCCGTTCGTTGTCCTCGGTGATTTGCAGCGCCCGCTCCGCCCCGCGCGAGCCCTTGTCGGCCTGGCTGCGCAGTTTTCCGCGCGAGGCGGCGGTCAGCGCGGTTTCAGAGCCGGAAAAGAACCCGGAAAGAACCAGCAGCATCACGATGCCGCCGGCGGTGATCCAGAAAGAGCTGTCGAGCATGGAGGTTGTGCTGTCCATTGGGGGTCCTGAAGATCCTTCGATTTCTCATGGTTATGGGGGCTGGAGGACGCCGGATCAAGGCTTGTCGGGGCGCAATCTCCGGCGGGTGGCGTGCGGGTTCCGACGCTCTGACACAGTCGCACTGTCCGGCGGCTCAGGTGGGGAGGTCAGTCCTCCTCCGGGGGCTGCTGCGCCAGCGGGTGATGCTGGTGCACCAGCTCGGCCAGGCGGGCATCGAGGACATGGGTGTAGATCTCGGTGGTGGCGATATCCGCATGTCCCAGCAGCGCCTGGATCGCGCGCAGATCGGCGCCGTTTTCCAGCAGATGAGTGGCAAAGGCATGGCGCAGCGTGTGCGGTGTGACCTTGTCGGGGGAGACCCCGCCGGCGACCGCCAGTTCCTTGATCAGCAGGTAGAACCGGTGACGGGTCAGATGCCCCTCCTTGCTGCGGGAGGGAAACAGGAAGCGAGAGGGTTTGTGCCCCTGTGTCGCGCGGTGCTCCTCATGCGCATCACGGCTTGTGAGCCACTCTGACAGGGCGGCGCGGGCAGGTGGGGACAACGGCACCATCCGTTCCTTGCCGCCCTTGCCCAGGATCAGCAGCAGATTGGGATCTCCGCGCGCGGCGGAGACCGGCAGCGACACCAGTTCGCTCACCCGCATCCCGGTCGCATAGAGAAGCTCCATCAGGCAGGTGTTGCGCTGTCGATCAATCTCGCGCCGGCCGCTGTTGCGGGCGGCCTCCAGCAGGCGGTCGACTTCGGCGATGTCCAATGTCTTGGGCAGCGATTTGGCCCGTCCCGGTCCCTTGATCTGAAGCGCGGGATTGTCGTCGCGCCAGCCTTCCTCAAAGGCAAACCGGTATATCTGCTTGATTGCCGACAGGCGTCGGGCGCGGGTCGCGCGGCTCAGCCCCTCGGCATCGCAGGAGATCAGGTAGGCCTCGACGTCGCTCTGCTGAACCTTGGCAAAGCTCAGTTGCCTGACCGCCATCCATTGCACCAGATCGCGCAGATCGCGCCCATAAGCGAGCAAGGTATTGCGCGCCGCGCCCAGCTCTGCGGCCTGGGCATCGAGAAAGGTCGAGATCCACTGAAGGTCCTGATCCGGTGCGCGCATGAGCGGTCGATGCCTCCTCTAGCCGCGCGGCAGCAGCAACAGTTGCAGCGCCGCCCGGCGGGCCGTGTCCTCAAGCCCCATCTGGCGAAACGCGGTGAGCGACAGCACCGTCGCCTCCAGGTTGCCATCCGCGGCATGGGCAAAGCTTTTCATGGTCACCAGGATCGACTCGCCGAGGCGCCCCTGATCCAGCAGCAGCTTCTGCGCGGCTGGCAGCGGGGCCCCCGGGGCAAAGCCACGGGCAATGGCCTTTTCCAGCGCGCTGCTGGCCAGATCCGCATCCGGTTGGCCCTGCGCGAGCGAGGCGAGAAAGCGGCTCTGGCGGCTGCTGTCCGGCGGTGTGGCGGCAGCGCTCTCATATTCCGAGGACAGCAGTCGCAACCGCCAGGCGATGCGCGCCGCCTTGCCGTCCAGCGCCACCGGCGCCAGTCGTGGTGCAAACAGATCCGCCAGGGCAATTTCGAGCCCCGCCTCACGCGCTGCGGTCCACAGGGCGGGCAGGGTCTTCTGGATCGCCTCTGCACTGCCGGTGGCGAGCGCGGTGTCAAACCGCTGCACCGCCGCCACCCGGTCCCAGATCCCGCCAGAGGCCGCCGGTTGCCGTTCGGTGAACAGACCCAGCAGCTGGTTCGGGTTCATGGCCCGGCTTCGGGTCAGGCGTTCCGCGGCCTCAAGCTGCGCTTTCCAGCCGGTGATGTCGCGCAGATCGGCGCTGGCAAAGGCACGCGGCAGGGCGCGGGTTGGCATCGGCTCGCCGATGGCCTCGAACATGCGAAATTCCAGCGGCGAGGGGGCAGAGGGCGTCGGCAGGGGCGGCATGCCCTCATAGAGATCCGGATTGAGGAACCGGTCCAGAAGCGCCATCTGATCGCCATCCAGCAGGTCCAGCGCATGCGCCGTTTCCATCATCAGGGCCGCCGTGGGCCAGTCGCCGCGCCGGGCGGCACAAAAGATGCGGGCGGTGTAGTCCTGCTTCAGGTAGGGATCGGCTGTGAGGGCTGCGCAGCTGCGGTCCTCGTCGCCATTCAGCAGCGTCGCGTCGAACCAGCGCTCAAACCGCGCCGCCGTCGCAGTGGGGCCGGCCTCCTGGACCAGCGCCTGGGCCGGGTCAGTGGCGCCGATTTCGGTCAGCCGGTCGAGACGGGCCAGCAGCACCTGATCCGCGTCGCGAAACGGCGGGCGCGCCTCGCTCAGGAGGAGGGTCATCAGCAGCGACTGCATCGCTGGCAGGCCGGAGACCGGGACCTCGCGGATCAAATCCGACACCCGGTCCGGCGGGCTGCCCTGCCACAGGGTGATCGGCAGGCCCGTGCGCACATGCGACACCAATCCCACCGGCGGCAGCAGCCGCTCCAGCGGAGTCACGGTGATTTCCGGCCCGTTGGCGCTTTGTGCGACCGGGGGTTCAAGCAGCAATGTGTCGGGAATATTGGCCACTGGCGGTGCGGTCTTCAGCCAGTCGATCGCGGCCAGCGGGTCGCGGGCCAGACCGGACGTGGCTGTCAGCAAAAGACCGCCGAGGGCCAGGGCAGCAATCCTAGTCGGCATTAAGCACCACGGGCTTGCGCACTTCCTCGGACGGGGCCGAGAAATCCGCGCCGAACCAGGGGCCGACATAGGCATAGCCGACCAATGCGATCGCCGCCAGTAGAATGAGGAAAGCCAAGTATTTTGCCAAACGTGCCATGGGGGTCCCGGTGCCTGCTTCTTTGCCTGTTTTGCGAGTTTTATATATGGCCTTTTCGGCAATATCACGTCATTCACGGAAGAATGAGCGAAAAAGACCAAATCACCGATGCGACGGCAGAAAGTCGCGTGCCGGGAAAGCTGAAGAAGACCATCGTGCTGGTGGGCATGATGGGGGCGGGCAAGACAGCTGTCGGGCGCGCGCTGGCCGCCCGGCTGGACGTGCCGTTTCTGGATAGCGACCACGAGATCGAGACGGCGGCGAACATGTCGATCCCCGAGATCTTTGCCCGCGATGGCGAGCCCTTCTTTCGCGAGAAGGAACACCAGGTGATCTGCCGACTGCTTCAGGAGGAATGTGGCGTGCTGTCCACCGGTGGCGGCGCCTTTCTGGCAGAGCGCAACCGCGCCGTGATGAGCGCGGCGGGCGTGTCTGTCTGCTTGCAGGCCGATCTCGAGGTGCTGTGGAAACGGGTCAGGGGGCGCGATACACGGCCGCTGTTGCGGTCCGCCGATCCCTACAAGACCCTGTCCGACCTCTATCACGCGCGGGTTCCGGTCTACGCACAGGCCGATCTGACCGTGCATTCCGATGGTCAGGTCTCGATCGATAATATGGTGGACCGGGTGCTGCAGGCACTGCGGAGCCGGCCGGATGTACTGGAGTTTGAGTGATGGAACAGACCGTTCATGTGCCGCTGGGGGACCGGGCCTATGATGTGGTGATCGGCCCGGGGCTGATTGCCGAGGCCGGCAAGCGCATTTCCCCCTTGCTGACCCGCTCCAGGGTGGCGGTGCTCACGGATGAGACCGTTGCCGCGCTGCACCTGGACAGTTTGCGGGCCGGGCTGGCCGCCGAGGGGATCGAAATGGACGCCCTGGCACTGCCGCCGGGCGAGGCCACCAAGGGCTGGCCGCAGTTCACCCGCGCGGTGGAATGGCTGCTGGAACAGAAGGTGGAGCGCGGTGATATCGTGATCGCCTTTGGCGGCGGGGTGATCGGGGATCTGGCCGGATTTGCCGCGGCGGTCCTGCGCCGGGGTGTGCGATTCGTGCAGATCCCGACCTCGCTGCTGGCGCAGGTGGACAGTTCGGTGGGCGGCAAGACCGGCATCAACGCGCCCCAGGGCAAGAACCTGATCGGCGCCTTTCACCAACCGGCGATGGTGCTGGCCGATACCTCGGTTCTGGACACCCTGAGCGCGCGGGATTTCCTCGCCGGTTATGGCGAGGTGGTGAAATACGGCCTGTTGGGGGATGCGGCATTCTTTGACTGGCTCGAAGCCAACGCGCCTGCGATGGCGGCGGGCGACATGGCGCTGCGGGTCGAGGCGGTGGCCCGGTCGGTCCAGATGAAGGCCGACATCGTGGTGCGCGACGAGACCGAGCAGGGGGATCGCGCGCTGCTGAACCTCGGCCATACCTTCTGCCACGCGCTGGAGGCGGCGACCGGCTACAGCGACCGGCTGATGCATGGTGAAGGCGTGGCGATCGGTTGCGCGCTGGCCTTTGAGCTGTCGGCGCAGCTCGGCCTGTGCAGCCAGGAAGACCCAAGCCGCGTGCGCGCCCATCTCAAGACGATGGGGATGAAGACCGATCTGGCGGATATTCCCGGCGATCTGCCCCCGGCTGCGGATCTCGTGGCGCTGATGGGGCAGGACAAAAAGGTGGTGGACGGCCAGCTCCGGTTCATTCTGGCCCGTGGCATCGGCGCGGCCTTCGTTACGGCAGATGTGCCGCAGGACAAGGTTCTGGCGGTGCTGGAAGAGGCGTTGCGCCAGCGCGCCTGAGGCGGCGCGGAACGTGCCCCTGTACCGATCAAGAATGAGATAGAAAAACACCCGGCGCGGACAGCACCGGGTGTTTTCTTGTGCGAATTGGTCCGGGCCGGGGCCTCAGAACGGGATTTCGTCGTCGTCGATGTTCTGCGAGGGGCCACCGCCGCCAAAGCCACCGCCCTGGTTGCCACCGCCGCCGCCGTAGCTGCCGCCACCACCATAGCCGCCACCGCCGCCGCCGTAGTCACCGCCGCCACCTTGGCCTCCGCCGTAGCCGCCGCCACCACCGCCGCCTTCACCGCGTCCGTCGAGCATGGTCAGCGTGCCGCCGATGCCCTGCAAGACCACCTCGGTCGAATACCGGTCCTGACCATTCTGGTCCTGCCATTTGCGGGTCTGCAGCTGGCCTTCGACAAAGACCTTGGAGCCCTTGCGCAGATATTGTTCGCACACGCGGACCAGACCTTCGCTGAAGATCGCGACAGAGTGCCATTCGGTCTTTTCACGACGCTCGCCGGTGTTGCGGTCTTTCCAGGTCTCAGAGGTTGCGATGCGCAGGTTGCACACCTTGCCGCCATTCTGGAAGCTGCGCACTTCCGGGTCGCGGCCCAGGTTGCCGATGAGCATTACTTTGTTCAGGGATCCGGCCATGTGGGTCCTGTCCTTTGTGTCTTTGTCTTGTTCTGTATCGTGTCAGATCTACAGCGGTCGCGGCGGGCCGCCGGGACAGGAGGTCGAATCCCGTCCGTTGCCTGACCGTTACAGTAGCGACCCTGACCGGGTGATGAAAGAGCGGCGGGCCACCTCCGGCGTGTGGAGACGGCGTAAAAACGACCTCCACGCCAGATAGATGTGGATATCTTCCATTTGCGGTAAACTCGTTTATAGTGCGCTCAGCCGAAAAATCAGATGTGCTGCCCATTCGATGCGACGCTTTGCTATTGCTACTCTTATCCTGTCCGTCTGCACCAGCCCTGCGGCGGCGGCGGACCTGTTTCAGAACAAGTCCAAACGCAAGGTCTTTGCCGCCCAGACAAAGTTCCTCGACACGCGGGGGGCCACGCAATATCGCGGGTCGGCGCGGTTGAAGCCCGACAGCCTCAAGGATGATATCCTGCCGATCTACAACGGCAACTATCGCGGGGAATACCTCGAGGTGGCGCGCAGCGCTGCCCGGGCCCATGGGGTGCCCGAAGACCTGTTCCTGCGACTGGTTCAGCAGGAGAGCAACTGGAACCCGGCGGCGCAGTCGCACAAGGGCGCGCTGGGGCTGGCGCAGCTGATGCCACAGACGGCCCGTATCCTTGGCGTTGACCCGATGGTGCCGGCAGAAAACCTGCGCGGGGGGGCCAAATACCTGGCCCAGCAATACCGCAAATTCGGCTCCTGGCGGCTGGCCTTGGCCGCCTATAACGCCGGCCCGGATGCGGTCAGCCGTTACGGCGGCGTGCCGCCCTACAAGGAAACCCAGACCTACGTGCGCAAGATCCTCGGCAGCTGAGGGCTGACCCTGAGCCGGATCTTGCCAGTTTGCCCGACGGCGCGGCGTGTTTCCGCCGGCGTTAACCATTTGCCTCTGCGCTATCGTTAACCGGTCATTAATCCGCCTTAATCGGAGGTAAATTTCGCCCTCAACACGGAGGGAAGACTGGTGAGTGGGAAAACATTTCAAGGACAGGTGACACGCCTCGGTTGGGAAGCCGGTGCGAAACCCCGGCCAGAGCTGGTGGATCTGATCCTGGATCAACATGGACGCGGACAACGGCGCGAGATCGGCCCGACAGTAATGGGGGTGGCCTTTGGCGCTGTGGTGGGCCTGCTGTTGAAAGCGCTGGTGCTGGAAACTGCCCTTGGCGGGGCGCAGGGCGGCTGGGTGGCTGTCACGCTCACGGCCGCTGGCGTGCTCGGCCTTGCCAGCGCCGTCGGGCTTGCGGCCTGGGCCGTGCTGCGCGCGGGCAAGCGTCCGGTGTTGTTGCAATTTGCCTCGATCAACCTGCTGACGCTGGGGATCGTCGCCGTGGCCTGATCCTGGCCACACCAAAGAATACCCGCGGGTGGGACTGTGGGAGGGAGAAAGGGCGCGTTCCGCAAGGGATGCGTCCTTTCTGCATCTGGATTCTCGGGAACCGCTGCGCTAGGTCGAACCGCAAGTCCAAGGAGGGTTTCATGTCCGTGCTTTTGCGTTTGGTCGCCTGCGCTGCCCTGGCCGCAACGCCTGTCTGCGCCGAGGAGTTTGCGACGCCGGAGGCGCTGGGGCAGGCCCTGTTTTTTGAAACCGACCTCTCTGCCAACCGCAGCCAGTCCTGCGCCAGCTGTCATGATCCGGAGGCGGGATTCGCCGATCCCCGGCGCGACGCGGCGGGGGCGTTCTCACGCGGGGACGACGGGCAGTCTCTGGGCGCACGGCACGCGCCGACGGCAAGCTATGCGATGCTGTCGCCTGCCTTTCACCAGAATGAAGCCGGCGATTGGGTCGGCGGTCAATTCTGGGATGGCCGTGCGGGGGATCTTGCGGCACAGGCCGGCGGTCCGATCCTCAATCCGATCGAGCTGGGGCTGAAAACAGAGGCGGAGGCGGTCGCGCGCCTGGCCGAAACCCCGGCCTATGTGACCGCATTTCGCGACCTCTATGACGTTGATATTACAGACCCTTCACAGACCGAGGCAGGTTATGATGCGCTCACCCTGGCGCTGGCGCGGTTTGAACAGACCGAGGTCTTTCGGCCCTTCGACAGCAAATATGACCGCTATCTGCGCGGCGAGGCCGAACTGACAAAGATGGAGGAACTGGGGCGGCTCCTGTTCTTTTCGCAACAGTTCACCAACTGCAACCAGTGTCATCAGTTGCGCCGCAGTGCGATGGACCCGGCCGAGCCCTTTACCGATTTCAAGTACCACAATATCGGCGTGCCGGCGAATTTGCCGGGCCGGCAGGAAAACGGGGTTGCGGCGGAGTGGGTCGACAACGGCCTGCTGGACAACCCCCTGGTCGACGATCCGCACCAGCGCGGCAAGTTCAAGACACCGACCCTGCGCAATGTGGCGGTGACTGGCCCCTATATGCACAATGGCGTCTTCCAGGATCTGCGCACCGTGGTGACCTTCTACAACCGCTACAACAGCAAGGCGGATGTGGCGCAGATCAACCCGGAGACCGGCGCATCCTGGGGGACGATCCCGGTGCCGGACACCCTGTCGACGACAGAGCTGACCCATGGGCCGGCGCTGGACGAACGCCGGATTGATGCGCTGGTGGCCTTTCTGAAAACGCTGACCGATGCGCGCTACGAACCGCTTCTGAGCGAGTAACGGGTAACCTTTGCGGCGATGCTGCGTTAAATTCCAAGAAAAAGACACAAATTCGAACCAAGCGCTTTACCGCTGATTCACTTCTCTCCAGCAGGTTCGGCCTCATCGTTACAGAAGGGCGAACATCACATGCTGGTAGAAAACAGCCAAACTCCCGATGCCTTGGCTGAGGCATTTGCAACCGTCGACGGTCTCATGGCCACGGGTAAATTTGCGCGCTCCCTCAGCGTGATGCTGCCCTATGTCCAAGCGGGCGAGCTGGACATCGGCCTGCTTGAGCGGACCGCCGACTGCTTTTTCGAAATGCGCGATTATCCCAATGCCATCAAGGTGATGCGCCACATCACCGAAGCCGCGCCAGAGGATGCCGCGGGCTGGGGCAAGCTGGGGCTGATGCTGCAGACCAATGGAGATCTGGCCAGCGCCGCGCATGCCTTTGAAGAAGTGCTGCGACTGGACCCCAATTCGATCCCGGCGTTGACCGCGCTCAACGGGATCGAGACATTCGGCGTCGACAGCATCTACGCCCAGCGTCTGCTGTCGCTGTCCGAGCGCACCAACCTGGATACGCGCCACCGGGCGCTGGTTCATCACGCGCTGGCGCAGATCGCCCATGCGGCGGGTGAGACCGACGTCGCCTACACCCTGTTCCAATCCTCCCGCCAGGAGGTCGCAGGCGCCTTTGCCCCGGCGATCTTTGACGAGATGGTTGCAGAGCAGGAAGCCCTGTTCGAACCGCGTCCGGCCTCCGAGGATGCCACCCTCCTGCCCAAGATCGTCTTTGTCGGCGGCATGCCCATGGCCGGCACCGGTCTGGTGGAACGGATCCTGGCCAAACACCCCGGCGTGTTCAGCGTTGGCGAAAACACGGCGCTGTCGCGCACCCACGGTGCGATCCGCATGCATCTGGCCAAAACCGACCGTCCCTGCAACTACTGGGACTGGATGGACCAGCTGACGGCGGAAGAGGTCGATATTTTCCGCCAGTACTATCTGGAGCGTGCCCTGGGCGGGCAGGTTGCGGGCGGCAAGACGATCGTGGATGCCCATCCGCTCGGCTGCCTGGAGTTCGCGCTTGCGCAATTCCTGTTCCCCGAGGCGAAGTTTGTCTTCCTGTCGCGCCATCCGCTGGATACGGCGCTGGCAAATGTCGCCTCCAATGTGCTGAACGGCAACGCGCTGGCGTCGCGCCCGGAATGGATCGCCAAGGTCACGCGCACGGTCTACTCCTCGGCGACCAACTATGCCGCGACGCTGGGCGATGCGATGCGCCTGCAATCCTACGAGGCGCTGGTGCAGCGTCCCGAAACCGAAATCGCGCTGCTGCTGGATCATGCAGGGCTGGATTTCCACGTGGATTGTCTGACGCCCAACGCGCTGTGTAACCTGGATGCGATTTCCGGGATGCTGGGACAGGAAGAGTTGACGCCGGACACCCAAGGCCAGTGGCAGGCCTATGAAGAACAGCTGAAGCCGGTCTATGACGCCCTGGGCGGCGCCCGCTGGGTCGAGGCCTGGGAGGCGTTCGACGCAGCCCTGCGCTGAATATGCGTACCGTGACCGCTTGCAAGAGCGGGCACGTACATCGGCACAGATCCCGCCCGGCTATAAGGGTGCGATGCTGATCCAACGTTCTGCCCCTCGTCCCTAGGGGGGCAGAGACGGTTGGCGGTTGTGCCCGTTACACAAACAAAACGGCTCCACCCAACGCAGGGTGGAGCCGTTTTCTGTGCTGTCCGACGCGCGGGGCCTGTCAGATCGGGCCGTTCAATGGGCCGAAGCGCCTAAGTCATTCAAACCGGGCCGTTTTCTCAGGTCTGCCGGGCCGTGCGGACCCGGGGCGGAGCCAGCTCCGGCCTGTGCCAAAGGCCGGATGGACCGGCCTAGAACAGCCCTATTCGGCGGCGATCTTGATCACCGGCTCCATGCGTTCGAGGATCTCTTCGCTCAGGTGGCACTTGATCTGGTGGCCCCCGTCGAGGGTCCGGATCGGTGGCACTTCCTTTTCGCACAAGCCCCCAGGGACCTCGGATTTCCAGCGGCAGCGGGTCTGGAAGGGGCAGCCGGACGGCGGGTTCATCGCCGAGGGAATGTCGCCCTCCAGCACGATGTGGGTCTTTTCCACCGAGGTGTCGGCGATCGGAACCGCCGACAAGAGCGCTTCGGTATAGGGGTGATAGGGCGGCGAGAACACCTGTTCGGTGTCCCCGAGTTCCACCACATGCCCGAGATACATCACCATCACCCGGTCCGACAGGTAACGCACGATCGACAGATCGTGGGAGATGAACAGAAGCGTGGTCTTCTCGTTGCGCTGGATCTCCATCAAGAGATCGGTCACCGCCGCCTGCACGGAGACGTCAAGCGCCGAAACCGGCTCGTCCGCGACCACGATCCGGGCCCCGCCAGCAAAGGCACGGGCAATGCCCACCCGCTGCTTCTGGCCACCGGACAGCTGTCGTGGCATGCGGTCGGCAAAGGCGCGCGGCAGTTTTACCAGATCCAGCAGTTCCAGCATGCGCTGCTTGCGTTCGGCGTCGTTCTTGCCGATGCCAAAGATATCCAGCGCGCGGATGATCTGACGCCCCACGGTCATCGACGGGTTGAGCGTGTCGAAGGGGTTCTGGAACACCATCTGCACATCGGCGATGGTGCCGGCGTCGCGCTGCTGGATCGGCACCTGTTCGATATTGCGGTTGTCCAGCAGGATCTCGCCCTCGGTGGCGGTCTCCAGCCCCATCAGCACCTTGGCAAAGGTCGACTTGCCACAGCCCGACTCGCCGACGATGGCAAGGGTTTCGGATTCGCGGGCTTCGAAACTCAGCGTCTCGTTGGCCTTCACCACCTTTTTGGTACCGCCACCGAACAGCGCATTGGCCGCGACCTCGTAGTATTTCTTGAGATTGTCCATCTTCAGGACAACGCGGCCGGGTTCATTTTTTTCCTTCTGCTCGCCCGCATTGATGGGAGCGTTCCAGTCGATCTCCTGGAATTTGAGGCAGCGGGTATGGTGACGGTCATTACCCGGCACCGGTTCCATCAGGATGTCACCGGAGTCACACCGCCCGGCTTCGAAATAATCGCAGCGCGGGCCGAAGTTGCAGCCCGGCGGGCGTTCATGGGGCAGGGGGAAGTTGCCGGGGATCGCCACCAGCGGGCGCGCGTTCTTGTCGGCGCCGGGCAGCGGGATCGAGCGGAACAGCGCCTGCGTGTAGGGGTGACGCATGTCGTCGAACACATCCTCGATCGAGCCACGCTCCACCGCCTCGCCGGAGTACATCACGCAGAGCCGGTCACAGGTTTCCAGCACCAGCCCGAGGTTGTGGGAGATGAACAGCATCGAGGTGCCGTATTTCTTGCCCAGATCCTTGACCAGCTCGACCACCGCGGCCTCCACCGTCACGTCGAGCGCGGTGGTGGGCTCATCCAGGATCAGCAGCGAGGGTTTCGACATCAGCGCCATGGCGATGACGATCCGTTGCTGCTGGCCGCCCGAGAGCTGGTGCGGATAGGAGTTCAGCATCCGCTTGGGGTCCGGCAGTTTCACGTCCGTCACCACCTCGAGGGCGCGCGCGTAGGCGTCTTTTTCGCTAAGCCCCTCGTGGATCATCGGCACTTCCATCAGCTGCTTGCCGATCTTCATCGCCGGGTTCAGCGAGGCCATCGGTTCCTGATAGATCATCGCGATCTCGTTGCCGCGCACATCGCGCAGCTCTTCCGTGCTCATTTCGGCCAGATCGCGGCCCTTGAACTTGATCGAGCCGCCGACAATGCGACCGTTCTTGCCCAGGTCCTGCATGACGCCCAGCGCCACGGTGGATTTGCCGCAGCCGGATTCCCCGACAAGGCCCACGGCCTCGCCGGGTTGCACCGCGACGGAGAAATCCATCACCGCCGGAATTTCGCGCAGGCGGGTGAAGAAGGAGATCGACAGCTTGTCGATTTCGAGAATCGGACCGTCGTAGTCTGCAAGTTTGCTCATCTTTGTCTCCCTGGTGGGCCGGGCGATATGGGATCGCTTCTTTTGGCCCTGAATATCTTGGGGGCCGGGGGCAGTGCCCCCGGCAAAGCTCACATCAGTCCTTGAGGCTCTCTTCGCGCAGGCCGTCGGCCAGCAGGTTGAGGCCCAGCACCAGGCTCATCAGCGCCACCGCGGGCGGCAGGGCCGGGTGCAGGTAGATCGACAACAGCTTGCGCCCGTCGTTGATCGTGGAGCCCCAATCCGGGCTTTCCGGCGGCAGGCCGAGGCCAAAGAAGCCGAGCGTCCCAAGCAGGATGGTGGTGTAGCCGATGCGCAGGCAGAAATCGACGATCAGCGGACCGCGCACGTTGGGCAGGATCTCCCACAGCATGATGTACCAGGGCCGCTCGCCGCGGGTCTGCGCCGCGGCCACGTAATCGCGGGTCTTGATGTCCAGCGCCAGGCCGCGAACGATGCGGAATACGGTGGGCGAGTTCACAAAGACCACCGACACGAACACCACCAGCACGCCGCCGGGAATGTCAAAGAAATCAAGCGGCCAGAAGTCGATCTTGGAGCCGCGCGCATTGATCAGCGACATGTAGAGCAGGAACATGGGCACCAGCACCAGCGCCAGCCACATGTAGTCCTTGTTGGGCTGGGTGCGGAACCGCGAGTGGATCAACACGCCGCAGAACACCATCGGAAAGGCAAAGAGCACGACAGCCATGAACTGTGGCAGGCCGGTGGCCACGATCTCCGGCGTCACCAGCAGATAGAACAGCAGGATAACCGGGAAGGCGAGGATGAGGTTGGCAAGGAACGACAGCACCGTATCCAGACGGCCACCGTAGTAGCCCGCCGGAAGCCCCAGGGTGATCCCCACCATAAAGGCAAAGAGCGTGGCCAGCGGCGCGTATTTCAGCACCTCCCAGGCGCCTTTGACCATGCGCGAGAACACGTCACGCGCGAGGTTGTCACCGCCCAGAAGATACCAGGCGTATTCGCCGTCTTCGGCCCCACGCAGCGGTGTGCCGGGAACCTTGTTCTTCATGCCGGAGACCTGTGCCAGCGGGTCATGCGTGGCGATCAGGTCGGCGGCGGCAAAGATGCCGGTGAACACCCAGAACATGACAAGGCCAAAGCCGATCATGCCGATGGGGCTGTCAAACAGTTTGCCATAGAGGCCGAGGCGACGCTTGAAGCTGATCGACAGGCCAAAGAGCACAACCAGCGCGACCCAGGTCGGCAGCAACTGGCGCGACATCGCGCCGACGATGCCGGCGCCGGTGTTCATCACCAGCCCCAGCAGGAGGTAGGCCAGCGACAGGGCGGCGACCGCAAGGAACGCAAAGCGCACGCCCAGGCTCGCCATCGCTTGCGGATTGCCCGCCAGCGTGACGGTGCCGTCCGCATTGGCCACCTGACGGGTGCCGGCGCTGAGGATGGACATCACCATCCAGATCACGATCGCCGCAGCCAGCAGCAGAAGCGCGATCTGGTAGATCGGGTTGAGAAAGGCAAGAGCGCCTGTCCAGGTCAAGGGATCCATGAAAAGCCTCCTGCCTTAAGAGATACGGATACGTGGGTTCAGGAAGATATAGCCGATATCGGAAATCAGCTGCGTCAACAGAACCACGACGACGGAGACAACGGAGACCGCAAGAAGCAGCTCGATGTCGTTGTTGCTGGCGGCCTCCACAAGCGCCCAGCCAAAGCCTTTGTAGTTGAACAGGCTTTCCACGATGACCACGCCGTTCAGGAGCCAGGGGAACTGGAGCATGATGACCGTGAAGGGGGCGATCAGCGCGTTGCGCAGGGCGTGTTTCAGAACGATGTTCGGAAAGCTGACCCCTTTGAGGCGCGCGGTGCGGATATATTGCGCGGTCATCACCTCTGTCATCGAGGCGCGCGTCATCCGCGCGATATAGCCCATGCCATAGAGCGCGATGGTCAGCACCGGCAGGAAGAAGTTCTCGAACGTCGGGTTCTCCATTGCCGCCGTTGCGGTGCCCTTGAACCATTTGAGCCCCACGGTGGAGGAGGCAAAGACCGCGATGAAGATCACGCCGGAGACATATTCGGGGGTGGCCGTGGTCATGATCGACAGGGTCGACAGCGACCGGTCGGTGGCCGATCCCTCGCGCATGCCGGCCAGGACGCCGATGATGAGTGCGGAGGGCACCATCAGGATCAGCACCCACATCATCAGGTAGCCGGTGTTGCCCAGACGGGTTTCGATGATTTCGCCGACCTCGGTCTTGAACCGGGTGGAATAGCCCCAGTCGCCCTGGATGATGCCACAATAGCGCGGCGCATCCGCCGCCACTTCGGGCGAGACGCCGCCATCCAGACAGCGGCCGGTCACCGTGCCGTCTTCGGTGCGGGTCCAGCCGGGCACAACCCCGAGCCACTGGCCGTATTTCACCGCGATGGGCTGGGCGTAGCCGTTCTTCTCAAGCCAACTGGCGACGGCCTCGTCCGACATGCGGAAGTTGCCCTCGGTCTTGGCGAGTTTTTCAAGGTTCGGATAGAGGTTGGTCAGAAAGAACACGATGAACGTCAGGCACAATGCCGTGATGATCATCACGCCCGAACGACGCAATATGAATAGTCCCATGTGATCCCCT
This sequence comes from Epibacterium sp. MM17-32, assembly GCF_022348205.1. Lineage (NCBI taxonomy): Bacteria > Pseudomonadati > Pseudomonadota > Alphaproteobacteria > Rhodobacterales > Roseobacteraceae > Epibacterium > Epibacterium sp. MM17-32. Next base: position 216,254 of record NZ_JAKRFC010000001.1, read on the forward strand.
GCAGACTGGCGGTCGGCTGGCCCTGATGTGGTCCGGAACTGGGTCTTCCGATCCGGTGGGGGCCGTTTTTATCGTGTAGCTGTTCTTGTTTTTCTTTGGGTTGTCCGCCCCCGGACCACAGGGGCCGGGGACGGAGCATCAGGCGTGGGCGTGATCTCAGGCGATCAGGCCGCCCAGCCCCACTTGTAGTGGTGGTGCTCGTAGGAGATGTGCATGTCAGCCCCCATCACGCCCTCGCGCATGTGGCGGAACAGCGATTTCCAGTAGGGCTGGATGGTGACACCCTCGTCCTGGATCAGCTTCTCGCCCTTGGCAACGATTTCGCGACGCTTGTCGGCATCGGCGATCGCCAGCGCGTCGGACAGGATCTGATCGAACTCCTCATTGGACCAGCCGAATTCGTTCCAGGCCTCGCCCGAACGATAGGCCAGCGCCCAGATCTGAACGCCAAGCGGACGGTGGTTCCAGTTGGTGGAGCTGAACGGGTATTTGGTCCAGTCGTTCCAGAAGGTGGAGCCGGGCAGGACGGTGCGCTTCACCTTGAAGCCCGCGTCGCGCAGCTGAGCGGCCACCGCATCGGTGGTGTTCTTGCGCCAGTCGTCGTCGATGGAGATGATCTCGTGTTCGAAATCCATCATGCCGGCTTCTTCCATCAGGGCGCGGGCGCCTTCGACGTCCACTTCCTGCTTGGGCAGTTCGGCATATTCCGGGTGCGCCGGGCCGACGTGGTGATGCTCGGCGACGACGCCGCGGTTGCCGTAGCCCAGTTCCAGGCAGACATCATTGTCGATCGCCATCTGCAACGCCTTGCGCACGCGCTGATCGGCATAGGGCTTCTTGCCATCGACCTCGGCCAGCTGATTGGGACGGATCACGATGGTGGACATGGTCACAACTTCGGACTTCACAAAGCCCAGCGCGTCCATCACGTCGATGAATTCGCCCACGGATTCGTAGAGCATGTCCACTTCTTCCGCTTCCAGCGCCGACAGCCACGAGGACGGGTCGGTGCCGAAGTCGATGTATTCGATGCTGTCCAGCGCCGGACGGCCAAAGACCTCTTCGCCCCACCAGGTGTGGTCCTCGTTGCGGGTCAGGGTGCATTTCACGCCGACCTCGAGTTCGGAGATCAAATAGGGGCCGGTGCCAACCGCGTTCTGTGCATCATCCGCGCTAAAGCTGGCGTGGGTGATCGCCGCCGGATAATCCGCCATGCCCGGAATGATCGAGATGTCGGAGTTCGGCAGCTTCAGCTTCACGGTGTGGCTGTCGACCACCTCGATCGCGCCCTCGATGGCCTTGTTGGTGTCGGGGTCGATCAGGCTGCCGAAACGGCCGGCCATGGAGTTGCCTTCCATGTCCTTGTCGCACCAGCCGGCGATGTTGCGCGCCACGTCCTCGGCGGTGAAATCGTCGCCGTTGTTCCATTTCACGCCCTTGCGGACATTCAATGTATATTCGTCGGCGCTGTCGTTCACTTCCCAGCTTTCCAGCAGCATGGGGGTGAAGGTGCCGTCGTTGTTGTATTCGACCAGATATTCCAGCGTGCCGCGGGTCTCGTTGCCGATTTCGGACCAGTCATAGGTGCGCGGATCCTTCAGGCCGCGGACGTTCATCTGGACACGCATGGTGCCGCCTTCCTGCATGTCGCCGGCAGCGCGGGCCGGGGCGGACAGGCCGATCATGCCGTAGGCGGCAGTGGCGGATACGCCCAGAGCGGTGGCACGGGTCAGGAATTCGCGCCGGGAGATCTTGCCGGCTTTCAGTTCCTTCGCGTGCATCTCTGCCGCCCAATGGGGGGTCGAGCTCTTGAGTGTGGTGGTGGTCATCGATGTCTCCCTGTTCTAGACCGTCATTTGAAGGGCGCCCTCGGTCACGAGGTTCTCAGTCGCGGGCTATTTTATATCGCGCTGAGGTAGTTGAATTGTCACAATGTTTCTCAGCCTCACCATACGGCAACAGATCCGGGCCGACGTCAATGCACAGTATCGGCACCAGACGGTAAAAATGCGACATTCCCCCTGTCGGTTTTGATAAAACGACACTTGTGTCCAGTTTGGTGGAGCAATCAGGATGCGTGCACCGATGTCAGGACGCCAGCGCCGCGGGGCGGGCCGACTCGCGTGCCATCTTGCGCAGGGCGCTGGGGGTTTCGCCGGTGTGCTGGGTGATGAAACGGGTGAAATAAGCCGCGCTGCCAAAGCCCAGCGAATGGGCAATATCGCGCATCGGCAGGCTGGTGCGGACCAACAGGCTGCGTGCCGCGTGCAACTGGCGTTCGGTCAGCAGCGCGGCGGCGGTCTTGCCGGTTTCCTGCTTGCAGACCCGGGTCAGATGCGTTGGCGTCACCCCCAGTTCCGCCGCGTGGCCCGCCATGTTGAAGACGCCCTCGGAATCCGCAGCAAGCCGCTGGCAGAAGGCCCGCGACAGGCGTCGGGCCGCGCTGACCTTGCCATTCTCGGGCGCTGCTGCCCAGAGGCGTTGCAGGTGGATGCCGATGAGTTCACCGTAGCTGAGGATTGCGCGGGGGCTGTGGGTGTCCCCCAACTGCTGCTCGCGCTGGGTCGCCTCGAACAATGTGTTGAGACGGGCCTGTTCCTGCATGTCGCCGATCCGCATCTGCATCGGCTGGTCGGGCAGGGCGCAGGGCATGGTTTCGCCAATGCGCAGCACCTGCCCGATGCTCTGGCGCCCGACTTCCAGCGAAAACAGCGATCGCGCGGGAATCGATAGCACCGTATGAGGGCCAAAACCGCGACGCTGCCCATCCAGCAGCGCCCGTCCCTGGCCCCGGGTGACCCAGATCAACAGGTGGCAGTCTCGTTCATGCGCCAGCTCCACCTGCCAGGAATCGCCGGACACGAGCCGCAGCAGCGGGCTGACGTCCAGCGGGCCGGAGAGAGGCGGGGCATATGACATGGCGGCGTTCAGGTCGTTCCAATCCTAAGTGCATCGGACCTTGACCCGCGCGCGTGATTCGATCAATTTTTTTGCCGCTTTTTCGCCAGAAGGCCAAAAACCGCTGTCAGAGAGGCGGATTTTGCCGCGTTTTTACGGTTCCGGTACCAGTTTTAACCATTGCGACATGCGGGCGCGGAACCAGGTGCGCTGTCGTTTGGCATATTGACGGGTGGCGATGGAGGCCCGTTCCGCGGTTTCCTCGACCGTGAGTTCGCCGCGCAGATGGGCCATCAGTTCCGGCACCCCGATCGCCTTGCAGGAGGGCAGCGCGGGATCGTACCGGCTCTGCATGGCGCGGGCTTCCTCCAGGGCCCCCGCCGCCATCATTCGCGAAAACCGGTGCCGGATACGCGCCTCCAGCCAGTCGCGCTCCGCCTCGACCACCAACGCGGTACAGGCCTCGGGAGGCAGCAACGGGGGCGGGGTGTCATCCTGCCATTGCGCCAGCGGTCGTCCGGTGGCCCGCAACACCTCCCAGGCCCGTTGCACGCGCGCGCGATTTTGCATGTCTATACGGGCACATGTCTCTGCATCCAGCTCTGCGGACAGGGCCTCCAGCGACATCAGGTCGGCTTCGGCACGGACCGGGGCCGGTGTGGCGGGGATTTCTGCCATGCCTTCGGTCAGCGCCAGGAAATAGAGCCCGGTGCCGCCGACGATAATGGGCCGCTCGGGCCCGGTCAGCAGCGGTGCGACCTCGCGCAGCCAGTGTCCGGCGGAATAGGGTGCATCATGGCTCAGATGACCATAAAGCCGATGCGGCGCACGGGATTCGTCCTCTGCGGTGGGACGGGCCGTGACCACCCGCCAGCACGCGTAGACCTGGCTTGCATCGGCGTTCACGATGACGCCGCCATCCCGTTCGGCGATGCGCAGCGCCAGCTCCGATTTGCCGGAGGCTGTCGGGCCGGCGATCAGCACAGGACGGTCGGCGGGGATATTTGTCAAATCTATCAATGTTTTCCGCTGTGCGCCTCGGGGAACGCATCCATGTCAGAGGGAGAGCCCGAAGAAGATCGGCAATTATCCGGCAGCCCGGATTGATCCTCGGCGGCTTTTGCTCCATTTTGCCGCGAGATTTAACCCCGACATATTGCGGAGCGCAACATGCCCGAAACCCCTGACCAGCCGGACGTCTCGACGGCCGCCAGCTATAACCGTGTGATGCTGAAGATTTCCGGCGAGGCCCTGATGGGAACGCAGGGGTTCGGCCTGCACCCGCCAACCGTGCGCAGAATCGCCGAAGAGGTGAAATCGGTGCACGACCTTGGCGTCGAGATCTGCATGGTGATCGGCGGCGGCAACATCTTTCGCGGGCTGTCCGGTTCCGCCCAGGGGATGGAGCGCACAACGGCGGACTACATGGGGATGCTGGCCACCGTCATGAACGCGCTGGGGATGCAATCCGCGCTCGAGGATCTGGGCGTGTTCACACGGGTGATTTCCGCCATCCGCATGGATGAGGTGGCAGAGCCCTATATCCGCCGCCGCGCGGTGCGTCACCTGGAGAAAAAGCGGGTCTGCATTTTTGCTGCCGGCACCGGCAATCCCTATTTCACCACCGACACCGCCGCTACGCTGCGGGCCAATGAAATGAACTGCGAAGCGATCTTCATGGGCAAGAACGGCGTCGATGGTGTCTATGACAAAGACCCCAAGACCAACGATGATGCCAAGCGGTATGACAGCGTCAGCTACGACGATGTTCTGGCGAAACGTCTCAAGGTCATGGATGCCTCTGCCATCGCGCTGGCGCGCGACAACAATCTGCCCCTGATTGTCTTTGGCCTTGATGAACCCGGCGGGTTCCGGGGCGTCCTGGCGGGCGAGGGCACCTATACCAAGGTGCACGGCTGACAGGGTCACGGCTGACTGGGCCAGGGTGAACGGCGCCTCGCGCCGTCGCCAGTCCGGCGCCTGTTTTGCGTGGAATTTCACCACGTTCCGAAGGTTTCGCGGGTGTTTGTCCGCCGAGATCGCTATACAAGAGATACCTGATGGCGTAAGAGCCGTCCTCAAGACCGCCTCAAGCAAGGGGAGAGCAGCATGTCTGATGATTTCGAACTGGACACCGATGACCTGAAACGCCGCATGGATGGTGCGATGGCGAACCTGAAGACCGAATTTGCGTCGTTGCGGACCGGTCGCGCCTCCGCCTCGATGCTGGAGCCGGTGATGGTCGACGCCTACGGCTCGATGACACCGATCAACCAGGTCGGCACCGTGAACGTGCCGGAACCGCGCATGGTCACCATCAATGTCTGGGACAAATCCCTCGTGGGTAAGGTGGAGAAAGCGATCCGCGAGTCGGGTCTTGGCATCAACCCGCAGCTCAACGGCACCATCATCATGCTGCCGATCCCTGAGCTGAACGAAGAGCGCCGCCGCGAGTTGGGCAAGGTCGCGGGCCAATACGCCGAACACGCCCGGGTCTCGATCCGCAACGTGCGCCGCGACGGCATGGACCAGATCAAGAAGGCCAAGGCCGACGGCATGTCCGAGGACGACCAGAAGTTCTGGGAGACCGAGGTCCAGGAACTGACCGACAAGATGATCAAATCCGTCGATGATGCGCTTGAGACTAAGCAAGCCGAAATCATGCAGGTCTGATCCGCGCTTATGGCCTTTGGGACGGACAGCGGCACACCGGCCGTAGACGCAGCGGACCCGGATGGCTCTGGTGACGGGCCCCGTCACATTGCCATTATCATGGATGGCAATGGCCGTTGGGCGCAGGCACGTGGGCGACCGCGGCTGTTTGGCCATCACGCCGGTGCCCGCCGGGTGCGCGAGGTGGTGGAATGCTGTCCGGACCTCGGGGTCAAATACCTGACGATATTTGCCTTTTCGACCGAGAACTGGAAACGCACCCAGGTCGAGGTCGCCGGTCTGATGAGCTTGTTCCGGCGCTATATCTCCAAGGAAATGAAGGCGCTTGCGGCCAAGAACGTGCGTGTGCGCTTTATCGGCGACCGGGTGCGGCTGGATCGGAAACTGATCCAGCTGATGGATGCGCTGGAGCGTGAAACCGAGACCAATGACGGCACGCATCTGACCATCGCGCTCAATTACGGCGGTCGCGACGAGGTCGCCCGCGCCACCAAGCGGCTGGCCCAGGATGTTGCCGATGGCAAGCTTGACCCGGAAAACGTCGACGAGGAAACGCTGCCGCGCTACCTCGACACCCATGTGTTGCCTGATCCGGATCTGGTGATCCGGACCTCGGGCGAGGCGCGGATTTCGAATTTCCTGCTCTGGCAGTCGGCCTATGCCGAATACGAGTTCATCGATACGCTCTGGCCGGATTTCACCGCCGAGGAACTGGCGCGCCTGTGTCGCAGCTATGGGCGCCGGGACCGGCGGTTTGGCGCGGTGAAGACATGAGCGCCCGATCCCCTTTTGCGCAGACGCCGGGCCGTTGGGCCGACTTACGGACCCGGAGCCTGTCAGCTGCGGTGCTGCTGGGTCTCGGGGGCGGGTCTCTGGCGATCGGCGGGGTCGCCCTCCTCGTGTTTGTAGCGGCATGCCTTGGGGCAGTGTTCTGGGAGCTGCTGCGCATGTACCGCGCCGACCTGAGCCTGCCAGCCCTAGGTTGCGGCCTGTTGGCGGCGCTTGCAATACTGTTGGCCGCGATGTTGCCCCTGCTGCTGATGCCGCTGGTGCTGGCGGTGCCGCTGGCGGCCGGGGCTTGGGTACTGCAGTCGCGGCGCCGCTATTTTCTTATGATTGCGGGCTGGGCGCTGCTGGGGGGCTTCGGGCTGATCTGGCTGCGTGACGCCTATGGCTTTGGCTGGATGCTCTGGCTGATCCTGGTGGTGGTTGCGACCGATGTGGCGGGCTATTTTGCGGGCAAGCATTTTGGCGGGCCGAAGTTCTGGCCGGCTGTCAGCCCCAAGAAAACCTGGTCCGGCACCGCTGGTGGCTGGGTGGCCGCGGCGGCGACCGGAGTGCTGTTTGTCTGGCTCGGCGGGCTGCCCGCCAGCGTCATCCCTCTGTCGGTGGTGGTCTCCATGGCCAGCCAGGCGGGTGACATCGCCGAAAGCGCATTGAAGCGGTACCTGGGCGCCAAGGACTCCAGCCAGTTGATCCCGGGCCATGGCGGCGTGTTCGACCGCTTTGACGGGATGCTGGGAGCCGGGGCGCTGTGTTTCGTGGTTGCGATGGTCCTGTCCTGACAGGATCGCCTGCGACGCGGATGAGGAATGATCGGCGATGAGAAAGATTTCCATATTCGGGGCCACCGGCTCCATCGGGCAGAACACCATCGACCTGATCCGCCGCCAGCCGGATGCCTATGACGTGGTGGCGCTGACCGGGGGGCACAATATCGCGCAACTGGCGCAGGACGCCATTGAGCTGCGCGCGGAGATCGCCGTCACCGCCCATGATGCGCGCCTGCCGGAGTTGCGCGCGGCCCTTGCGGGAAGCACGGTCGAAGCCGCCGCCGGCGCCGAGGCGCTGCTGGAGGCTGCCAGCCGACCGGCGGACTGGATCATGTCGGCCATCGTCGGGGCGGCCGGGCTTGCCCCGGGCCTCAAGGCGCTGGAGCAGGGGACCACCCTGGCGCTCGCCAACAAGGAATCGCTGGTCTGTGCCGGGGCGCTTCTGATGCAGACCGCAGAGCGCCACGGTGCCCGCATCCTTCCGGTCGACAGTGAACATTCCGCCGTGTTTCAAGCGCTTGTGGGCGAGCGCCTCGACGAGGTCGAGCGGATCATCATCACCGCCTCCGGTGGTGCGTTTCGGGATTGGCCGCTGGAGGCCCTGCGGACCGCGACCCTGGCGCAGGCCTCCTCGCATCCGAATTGGGACATGGGGCAGCGGATCACCATCGACAGTGCCTCCATGTTCAACAAGGCGTTGGAAGTCATTGAAACCAGAGAGTTCTTTGGTGTCGACCCCAGCCAGATCGAGGTGCTGGTGCATCCGCAATCCCTGGTCCACGCCCTGGTGGGGTTTCGCGATGGCGCGTTGATGAGCCACCTTGGCGCGCCGGACATGCGCCATGCGATCGGTTATGCGCTGCACTGGCCGGAGCGCAAGACGCTGCCGGTGCCGCGACTGGATCTTGCGGCGGCAGGGCAGCTGGAGTTTCGCGCGCCCGATCCCGACCGCTACCCGGCGCTGCGGCTGGCGCAGGAGGTCATGGCGCGTGGTGGCCTCAGCGGTGCGGCCTTCAACGGGGCCAAGGAGCAGGCGCTCGATCACTTTATCGCGGGGCGCATTGGCTTTCTCGACATGGCGACCATAACTGAACAGGTGTTGGCATCGCTTGAGGCGCATCCGGGCCTTATTGACGCCGCAATGACACTTGAAAACGTCACCCGAGTTGACGATCTGGCGCGGCAGGCGACGGATCAGGTCGTGACGCAACGAACAGGATAGAGTTTTGGACGCAGTATCTCTGGTCTCGCAGCTGAGCGGGTTCCTCTACACGGTTGGCAGTTTTGTTGTTCTGCTTTCGATCATCGTGGCCGTGCATGAATACGGTCACTACATCGTCGGGCGCTGGTGCGGCATCCACCCGGAGGTGTTCTCGCTTGGATTCGGTCCGGTGCTGGCCAGCCGTGTCGACAAGCGCGGCACCCGCTGGCAGGTCGCTGCTTTTCCCTTTGGCGGGTTTGTGAAATTTCTCGGGGATGCGGATGCGGCCTCGGGCAAGGACACCGGCAGCCTGTCGGCAGCCGAACAGGACCCGGCACTGCTGCGCATGACCATGCACGGCGCACCGCTCTGGGCGCGCTCGGCCACCGTTGCAGCGGGGCCGATCTTCAACTTCATCCTGTCGATCGTGATCTTCACCGGGGTGATCCTGGTGCAAGGCCAGATGAAAGATCCTCTGACCGTGGGAGAGCTTCGTCCGTTGCCGGATCAAAGCCTGACCCTGCGCCCCGGGGATGAGATCAAGGCGATCAGCGGTCTGGAAACGCCAGCCTTTACCGATCAGGCCGCCTGGAGCGCGTTTGAGCAGGCGGTGCCGGTGGAGCCGGTGCTGGAGTACCGCGTCCTGCGTGACGGGGCGGAACGCATTGTACGCGGCCCCTATCTGAGCCCCAGTCTGGTGACGGGGGTTGCGCCGCGCAGTGCGGCCTCTGACGCCGGTCTGCGCGAGGGGGACGTGATCCAGAGCGTCGACGGCGATGAGATCTTCACCTTCGGCCAGTTGAAGGAAAAGGTCGAGGCCGGCAACGGCGCGCCCCTGACGCTCGGCGTCTGGAACCGCGACGGAGAGCGTGAGGTGACGCTGACGCCCCGTCGCACCGATGAACCGACGGCGGAGGGCGGCTTTGCAACCCATTGGCGGATCGGCATCGCCGGCGGGCTGGCGTTTGAACCGGCCTCCGAGTCGATCTCTCCGCTGGTCGCGGTTGGGCGTGCGACCACCCAGATCTGGGTGATGATCGAGCAATCGCTCTCGGGGCTGAAACACATCATCACCGGCCAGATCAGCACCTGCAACCTGTCCGGCCCGGTGGCGATCGCCGAGGTCTCGGGCACGATGGCAAGCCAGGGCGCGATGGAGTTCATTCTGCTGATCGCGGCGCTGTCCACCGGCATTGGCCTCTTGAACCTGTTCCCGGTGCCGGTGCTGGATGGCGGGCATCTGGTGTTCTTCGCTTATGAGGCGGTGACCGGCAAGGCGCCCAACGACCGTGCGATGCAGGTGCTGATGATGATGGGCCTGGCGCTGGTGCTGGGGCTGATGCTGTTCTCCGTCAGCAACGACATTCTGTTTTGCTGATGCAATCAGAGGTGGGCGGCGCCGGAGAGCCATATTGGCGCCGCTTTCTCGCCACAAACGGCCTGTAGACCAGATCCCGGGTGAGTAAGGCCGGTCGTCCTGACCGGTCTTCGTAAAATCGGGAGCATATCATGCAAGTGCTGGAGCAATCCTATCGGGGGTTGAGTCTGCTGGTTCGTCTCAACGTGGATCGAGTGCTGTTTCTGGGCGCCATTTCGGCGGCGATTCTGACTGGATCCTGGATCGCCTCGAGCTTCTGAGCAGGCGCAGAAACCGGCGGCCACAGCCATATTTTTAAGGCAGAGGGACGTGACCCCCCTGCAACGAGACAGCAGCGGCATTGCGCCGCTGCTTTTCTTGTTTTTGACAACCGCAGGCAAACCCGGTACGCCCTTTTTCAAGCTGCTAAAAAGTTGGGTTAAAAAACGAATGACTTGGGGGAAGAGCGGGGCACAGGCCCGCGTGACACGCCGGGGGTGTGAAATGTCGATTTCTGCAAAGAGGTTTCTTGGATCCACCGCATTGTCCGCGGTCCTGGCATTGGGGCTGACGCCGCTTTCGGTCGGGGCCCAGGATTATCGCTTTACCAATGTGCGTGTCGAAGGCAATCAACGTATTCAAAGCTCGACCATCGTCGCCTATACCGGGCTGGCGCGGGGCGAGACGGTAAGCGGCGGCGCCTTGAACGACGCCTACCGCGGCGTGTTCGACAGCGGTCTGTTCGAGAGCGTGGAACTGATCCCACGCGGCAACACGCTGGTCATCAAGGTGGAGGAATACCCGACCATCAGCCGGATCAATTTCGAGGGCAACAAACGTCTGAAGGACGATGCCCTTTCAGAAGTCGTGCTGTCCTCGCCGCGCCGGGTGTTCAGCGCCGATCAGGCGGAGCGGGACGCGGCGGCGATCGCCGATCTCTACCGTGCCCAAGGGCGTCTGGCCTCGCGCGTCACCCCACGTATCATTCGCCGCAATGACAATCGCGTCGATCTGGTGTTCGAAATTTCCGAAGGCGATACCGTCGAGGTGGAGCGCGTCTCCTTCGTCGGCAACCGCGCCTTCTCCGACCGGCGTCTGCGTCGGGTGCTGGAAACCAAACAGGCGACCTTCCTGCGGGCGTTGATCAACCGGGATACGCTGATCGAAGACCGGATCCAGTTCGACCGTCAGGTGCTGACGGATTTCTACCGCTCGCGCGGCTATGTCGATTTCCGCATCAATGGCGTCAACGCCGAGGTGACCAAGGAACGCGATGCCGCCTTCCTGGTGGTGGATGTGACCGAAGGGCAGAAGTTCGAGTTTGGCGAGATCACCGTCACCAGCGAATTCCCCCAAGCCGATCCCGACGCGTATCGCAGCAAGCTGCGAGTCAAACCGGGCGTCACCTATTCGCCGCTGGTGATCGAGAATGCGATCACCACGCTGGAACAGCTGGCGGTCAAGCAGGGGATCGATTTCCTGCGGGTGGAACCGCGGGTGACCCGCAACGACCGGGATCTCACGCTGAACGTGGAATTTGCCATGGTCCGCGGCCCGCGGATCTTTGTCGAGCGCATCGACATCGAGGGCAATACCACCACGCTCGACCGGGTGATCCGCCGTCAGTTCAAGATCGTCGAAGGCGATCCGTTGAACCAGCGCGAGATCCGCAACAGCGCCGAGCGCATCCGGGCGCTTGGGTTCTTTTCCGAATCCGAGGTCGATGTGCGCGAGGGCAGCACCCCAAGCGAAGTCATCGTCGATGTGGACGTCGAGGAACAGCCAACCGGCTCGTTCACGCTGGGGGGCTCCTACTCTGTCGATGATGGCATCGGTGTGGCGATCGGGATCACCGAGGACAACTTCCTCGGCCGGGGTCAGAAGCTGTCGTTCAATATCTCCACGGCGCAGGATACAGAAGCCTACAACCTGCGGTTCGTGGAGCCTCAGCTGCTGGGCCGGGATCTTCAGTTTGCGATCGACCTGGGGCTCAGCGAGACAGAATCCAGCTATTCGCAATACGACACCTCCGCGATTATCTTCCGCCCGTCGATCACCTTTGACGCCAGCGACACAACGTCCCTGCAACTGCGCTACGCGCTGGATCTGGACGAGATGAAAAGCCGGGGCAATGACAGCAATGGCGATCCGCTGGCCGGTCCCGTGCTGCGGGCCGATATTGCCGAGGGCAAGCGGACCACAAGTTCCGTGGGGGCGACCTTCACCTATGACAGCCGCCGTACAGGGCTGAACCCGACCGCCGGGTTCCTGATCCAGGGCGGATTTGACTACGCGGGCCTCGGCGGCGACAACGAATATATCCGCGCCACCAGCAAATTCGTGGCGCAGAAACTGGTCTTCAACGAGGAAGTCACCCTGCGGGCCACGGTCGAAACCGGCTATCTGGGCTGGCTCGGTGACAACAACAGCCGCACCGTGGATCGCTTCCTGCTGTCGTCGGAAACCCTGCGCGGTTTTGAACCGGGCGGTGTTGGTCCTCGGGATCTGTCCGCCACCGGCAGCGGCGGGTCCTATGACGATGCGCTTGGCGGCAACCTTTATGCCGTGGCGCGGTTTGATGCGGAGTTCCCGCTGGGCCTGCCCGAAGAACTGGGGATCCGTGGTGGTCTGTTCTATGACGTGGGCAACCTTTGGGGGCTGGACGATTCCAATGCGGGCGCCAGCGGCAATGTCGTCGGTCGTGATGGCTCCTTCCGCCATGTGGTCGGCTTCTCGGTGCTCTGGACAACCGGTCTTGGCCCCTTGCGGTTCAACTTCTCCAAGGCGCTGGTCAAGGAAGACTACGACAAGGAGCGGAACTTCGACCTGACCATTCAGGCGCGGTTCTGACCCCGTTGCGACCTGCCGCGACCTTGCACAAACTCTGGATGGCCGGGCTGATGGCCTGGCTGTCCTGCGGTGGCCTCGCGCTGGCGCAGGGCGCCGGCTCCACAGTGGGGCTCGGCGGGTTCTCACCGGAGCAGAACCTCGGGGTGCCGAGCAGCCTGCTGCTGACGATCCACTCTGATCGGCTGTTTTCCGAAAGTGCCTATGGCAAGCGCGTGGCGCAGGAGATGGAAGGGCGCAGCGCGGTACTGATGGCCGAAAATCGCCGTATCGAAGCCGAGCTGCGTGCCGAAGAGCTGGACCTTGCGGAACGTCGGTCCACCACCGATCCAGAAGCGTTTCGCGCCCTGGCCGAGGCCTTTGATCAGAAGGTTCAGGAAACCCGGCGCACCCAGGAAGCAAAGTTTCTGGAAATCACCAACGCCCGCGAAGAGGCCCGCCGCGAATTCCGACAGACCTCGATCCCGATCCTGGAACGGATCATGACGGAGACCGGTGCGGCGGCGATCCTGGAGCAATCAACCGTTTTGCTGAGCGCCGAGGCAATTGATGTGACCGATCTGGCGATTGCCCGTGTCGATGCCATTCTGGGGGATGGGGCAGAAGCGGATGTGGCCCCGGCGGACGAGCCCTGAGCTTGCCCCGTTCCCGCTGGCTTGGTAGGGAAAACCAAACATAACAAACGGAACGTGACCCATGAGTGCTGACGCCAATCCCGACCTCAAGAGCGCCGACATCGGCCTGATCCAGCAAATCCTGCCGCATCGCTACCCGTTTCTGCTGGTGGACAAGGTGGTTGACATCGACGGCTATCAGTCCGCGCGCGGCATCAAGAACGTGACCATGAACGAGCCGCATTTTCAGGGTCATTTCCCGGGCACGCCGATCATGCCGGGCGTCACCATCGTCGAGGCCATGGCGCAGACCTCGGGCGTGATGCTGGGGGTCGGCATGGATCTGATCGGCACCGATATGCTGATCTATTTCATGAACATCGACAAATGCAAATTCCGCCGCAAGGTTGTGCCCGGTGACGTGCTGGAAATGCATGTGGAAACCGTGCGCGGCAAGCCCGGCGGCAAGATCTTCAAATTCTCCGGTCGGGCCACGGTCGACGGCGAACTGGCGGCCGAGGCCGAGTTCACCGCGATGATCGACCGGGACGGAAAGGACGGCTGATGAGCACCATTCACCCCAGCGCCATTATCGAGGATGGCGCCAAAATCGGCGAAGGCTGCGAGATCGGCCCGTTCTGCATCGTCGGCGCTGAGGTGGTTCTGGGCGACCGGGTGGTGCTGAAATCCCACGTGGTTGTCACCGGCGACACCGAGATCGGCGAGGACACGGTGGTGTTTTCCTTCTCCGTGCTGGGGGAAATCCCGCAGGATCTGAAATTCAAGGGCGAGAAGTGCCGTACCGTCATCGGCAAGCGCAATCGTATCCGCGAACATGTGACCGTGAATGCGGGCACCGATGGGGGCGGCGGTGTGACGCGCATCGGCGACGATGGCCTGTTCATGGCGGGCTGCCACATCGCGCATGATGCACAGATCGGGGATCGGGTGATCGTGGTGAACTCTGCCGCCGTCGCCGGTCACTGCATTCTCGAGGATGATGTCATCATTGGCGGTCTGTCCGGCATCCATCAGTTCGTGCGCATTGGACGTGGTGCCATTATCGGCGCCGTCACCATGGTGACCAACGACGTCATTCCCTACGGTCTGGTGCAGGCCTCGCGCGGGGAACTGGACGGGCTGAACCTCGTCGGGCTCAAGCGGCGTGGTGTCAGCCGCGCCGATATCACCGCGCTTCGGGCGGCGTTTCAGATGCTGGCGCAGGGCGAGGGCACGTTTTCCGAACGCGCCCGCCGATTGGGAGACGAGAACGACAGCGCATATGTGCAGGAAATCGTCGCCTTTATCACCGGTCAGAGCGACCGCCATTTCCTGACCCCCGGCGGCTGAGAAAGGTCCCGACATGATTGCACTGATTGCCGGACGCGGGGCCTTGCCCGCCGAATTGATTGCGCGGCTGCCGGAGCGCCCCATGGTATGCGCCATGGCCGGGTCCGAACCGGACACCGTCGAGGCCGACATCACCTTCCGCCTCGAACAATTGGGCAGCTTTCTGGAAGAGCTGAAATCCCGGGGCGCGACCGAGGTCTGCCTGGCGGGCGCGGTGACGCGACCCCAGATTGACCCGGGCGCGATTGATGCCGCCACGTTGCCGCTGGTGCCGGTGTTGCAGGCGGCGATTGCCGCAGGCGACGACGGGGCACTGCGGGCGGTGATCGGCATTCTCGAACAGAGCGGATTTGCGGTGAAGGCCGCCCATGAGATCGCGCCGGATCTCTTGATGGATGAGGGCGTCCCGACCAAGGTGCAGCCGGGCGAGATCGACAAGGCCGATGCCGAACGCGCCGCTGTCATCGCCTTTGGCCTGAGTGCCGCCGACATCGGGCAGGCCTGTGCTGTGCGGTCCGGTCAGGCGATTGCGATCGAGACCCTGTTTGGCACGGATTGGATGCTCGCGAGCCTCGCCAATCGTCCGGACGGGCAGGGTGGTCTGTTCTACAAGGCCCCGAAGGCCGGACAGGACCGGCGCGCGGATCTGCCGACCATCGGCCCGGCCACCGTCGAAGGTGCGGCCATGGCCGGGCTGAACGGCATTGTCCTCGAGGCCGAGGGCGTGATCGTTCTGGACCGTGAAGAGGTCATCGCCGCTTGCGACCGCCGGGGCATGTTCCTCTGGCTGCGTCAGGCCTGATCCCATGAGCCTTCGGGTGTTTATCCTCGCTGGTGAGCCTTCGGGCGACCGGCTGGGTGCCGCATTGATGCGCGGTCTCAAGGAGCTGTCTCCTGCTGTGTCCTTTGAAGGCGTCGGCGGCAGCCTGATGCAGGCCGAGGGGCTTCGCTCGCAATTCCCGATGGAGGAACTCTCCGTCATGGGGATCGCCGAGGTTCTGCCAAAGTATTTCGACCTCAAGCGCCGCATTCAGGAAACCGCCGATGCGGTGGTGGCCATGCAGCCCGACGTGATGATCACCATCGACAGCCCGGATTTTTCCCTGCGCGTTGCAAAGCTGGTGAAGGACGCCAGCGATATTCGCACCGTGCACTATGTTGCGCCCTCCGTCTGGGCCTGGCGTCCGGGGCGCGCGACAAAGATGGCGAAGGTCATCGACCATGTGCTGGCGCTGTTGCCGTTCGAGCCGCCCTACATGGAAGCCGCCGGGATGGAGTGCGATTTTGTCGGCCATCCGGTGGTGGCGGACCCCCAGGCGACAGAGGCTGAGATTGCGGCGTTCCGTGTGGCATTCGATCTGGGCGATGCGCCGGTTTTGCTGGCCCTGCCGGGCTCGCGCCGTTCCGAGGTTGCACGGCTTGCGGATGTCTTCGGCGCAGCCCTGCGTGAGTTCCACGCCAAGCACCCTAAGCACCGGATCGTTGTTCCCGCAGCCGCGCATGTGGCGCCCTTGGTGCGTGAAAAACTCATGGACTGGCCAGAGGGCTGCATCGTGCTTGATCCCGCCGATCATGCGGGCGCTGAGTTTGCTGCGCATAAACGTGCAGCCTTTGCCACTGCGGGTCTGGCTTTGGCCGCATCGGGAACGGTGTCTTTGGAACTTGCCGCCGCGCGTACCCCAATGGTGATTGCTTATCGGTTCAACTGGCTCACGTGGCAGATCATGAAGCGCATGGCGCTGATTGATACGGTGACATTGGTCAATCTGGTGAGCGAAACCCGCGTGGTTCCCGAATGCCTTGGTCCCGAATGCACCGCCGAAAATATTGCGGCACGTCTCGATCAGGTGCTGAGCGCGCCTGACGCACAACAGGACGCCATGCGCCTGACGATGGATCGGGTTGGCGAGGGCGGCGATGCCCCCGGCCTGCGTGCCGCGCGTGCGGTCCTTGAAAGATTGCCGCAGGTTTGAGGCGACTCTACTGGGTCTGAACAAATCAAAAGGGAGCCCGGAGGCTCCCTTGTTTTAGTGACCTCTCCAGATCCAGCCACCGCCAAAGATGCGGCTGCCGTTTGGATCATAGAACACACAGGCCTGACCGGGCGAAATGCCTTCCTCGGCGGAGAACAGTTCCACCTCCGCCTCGGTGTCCGAGATCGGTCGGATGATCGCATCACGCGGTGGGCGGGTGGAGCGCACCTTGACGCTCAAATGCCATTCCGTGCGGCTGGTGAAAGGCTCATCCCCCAGCCAGTTGATCTCGCGCACCGGCACCCGGCGGGTGGCCAGCATGTCCTTTGGTCCGACGATCACCTGCTTTTGGTCCACATCGAGCTTTACCACATAGAGCGGCTCGCTCAGCCCGCCGATACCAAGGCCGCGACGTTGGCCGATGGTGTAGTGAATGACACCGTTGTGTTCGCCCAACACGCGGCCATCGGCGTGCACGATCTGTCCCGGCTCCGCCGCGCCGGGGCGCAGTTTCTCGATCACCGAGGCGTAGTCGCCATTGGGGACAAAGCAGATGTCCTGGCTGTCCGGTTTGTCCGCAACCGACAGGCCGTATTGCGCCGCCATCTCGCGCGTGGCGTCCTTGGAGGGCAGGTGGCCCAGCGGAAAGCGCAGGAAATCGAGCTGCTCGGGCGTGGTGGAGAACAGGAAATAGCTCTGATCGCGGTTGGCATCCTCGGCGGAGTGCAGCTCCGGCCCGTGTTCGCCCATTTTGCGCTGGATATAGTGACCGGTTGCCATGCAATCGGCCTCCAGATCCTTGGCGGTTTCCAGCAGATCCTTGAACTTCACGCGCTCGTTGCAGCGGATGCAGGGCACCGGCGTCGCCCCGGCCAGATAGCTGTCGGCGAACTCGTCAATCACGGCATCCTTAAAAATGTTCTCATAATCCAGAACATAATGCGGAAAGCCGCGCTCCTCCGCGACTCGGCGGGCGTCGTGAATATCAATGCCGGCGCAGCAGGCGCCCTTTTTGGCCAGCGCCGCCCCGTGGTCATATAGCTGTAGCGTCACACCGACCACATCATAGCCCTGTTCCGCCAGATAGGCCGCCACAACAGAGCTATCGACGCCGCCGGACATGGCAACGACGACGCGCGTCTCGGCGGGCGATTTTGCAAAACCTAGCGAATTCACTGGTGCCTCATTGTCCAGTGCCATGGCGTACTCCTTGCGGGTCCGAAAGAGGAGAGGGAAAGCATCGAAGAATATAGGAAAATGCTAAGTATTCTCAAGGGGGCGATTTCACTTACCGTTAATGCCTGCGCGCCACTCTGCCTCTACCAAGCTGATTACGCATCCTAGTAAGGGCATAGCGATGTTTTTAAAGAAAGTTGATGGCCCCCGTGCGGTCACTCTGCCGGACGGAACAGTCATGACTCGGGCGGATTTACCGCCGCAAACCACAAAACGCTGGGTGGCATCGCGCAAGGCCGCGGTTGTGCGCGGGGTTTTGTACGGATTGATTCCCCAGACCGAGGCACTACGTCTGTATAATCTGAGTGAAGAAGAGTTCCGGAGCTGGGTCGCTGCGGTGGCCGATCACGGCGAAGACGCCCTCAAAACCACGCGTTTGAAGGATTATCGTAATCCCTGAGGTAAAAACCGCCGCGTTAACTTGTTCGATCCGGGAAAATTAACCAACATGGTAACGGGACATTAACCTTTTCCAAGCAAGGTTAACGCAACCTGAGGACAACAGAGTACAGGCGGAGACCCAATATGCGCATTCTTCTGGTCGAGGATGATCCCACGACAGCGAAAAGCATCGAGCTGATGCTGACTCATGCAAACCTGAACGTTTACACCACGGACCTCGGCGAAGAGGGCATCGATCTGGCAAAGCTCTACGACTATGACCTGATCCTGCTGGATCTGGGCCTGCCGGATATGAACGGTCATGAGGTTCTGCGTCAGCTGCGTTTGTCGCGTATTGAGACCCCGATCCTGATCCTCTCCGGCGCCGATGACACCGAGAACAAGATCAAGGGCTTTGGCTTTGGCGCGGATGACTATCTGACCAAGCCGTTCCACCGCGAGGAACTGGTGGCGCGCATTCACGCGATCATCCGCCGCTCCAAGGGACATTCCCAGTCGATCATCAAGACCGGCAAGATTTCGGTCAACCTGGATGCCAAGACCGTCGACGTCGAGGGCAAATCCGTGCATCTGACCGGCAAGGAATACCAGATGCTTGAGCTGCTCTCCCTGCGCAAGGGCACCACCCTGACCAAGGAGATGTTCCTGAACCACCTCTATGGCGGCATGGATGAACCGGAACTGAAGATCATCGACGTGTTCATCTGCAAACTGAGAAAGAAGCTCAGCACCGCAACGGATGGCGAGAACTATATCGAAACCGTCTGGGGCCGCGGCTACGTACTGCGCGATCCGCAAGAAGATCTCTCGGCCGGTGGTCCACGCATGGCGGTTGGCGCCTGAACGCAGAAAAATCCGGAAACCTGAAGGTTTTCAAAACCCCGTCGGGCTGAGCATCCCGGCGGGGTTTTTCGTCTCTAGGATCTGGCACTGGACCTCCTCCATATCGGGCACTATCACCAAGGCAAGACAGATACCCGAAGGGCGGAGCCAGGATGACAGAGCAGGATCCCCGGTCGATGAATGCGACCGACGCGCGTGACGAATTCGAGGCGCTTCAGGCGCAGATCGAGGCCGCGGATCTCGACTATCACCAGAAAGACGCCCCGACGCTGTCGGATGCGGAGTATGACCGTCTGAAGCGGCGCTATATGGCCTTGGTCGAGGCCTTTCCCGAACTCGCCGAGGGGGCCACGCGTGTCGAGAGCGTTGGTGCGCCCGCCGCCTCCGGATTTGGCAAGGTTGCCCACTCTGTGCGCATGATGTCGCTGGGAAATGCGTTTGAAGATCAGGATGTTGAGGATTTTGCCGCCGGCTTGCGACGCTACCTTGGCCTGTCCTCCGACGCCCCGCTTGCCTTTACGGCAGAACCCAAGATCGACGGATTGTCGCTCTCCCTACGCTATGAGAATGGCACGCTGGTGCAGGCGGCGACGCGGGGGGACGGTGCTGTGGGTGAAAATGTCACCGAGAATGCCCGCACCATCGAAGATATCCCGCAGCAGATCACCGGCGCGCCGGAGGTCTTGGAGGTGCGTGGCGAGGTCTATATGAGCCACGCAGATTTTGAGGCGCTGAACGCCCGTCACGCGGAAACCGGCGGCAAGATCTTTGCCAACCCGCGCAACGCGGCCGCCGGTTCCCTGCGCCAGCTTGACGCCGAGATCACCCGCGCCAGACCTTTGCGATTCTTTGCTTACAGCTGGGGGGAACTGTCTGAACCTCTCGCAGAAACGCAAATTGACGCGATTGAGAGATTTAAATCCCTCGGCTTTCAGATCAACCCGCTGACCCGCTGCTGTCAGACCATTGCGGAATTGCTGACGCATTATCACAGCATCGAAGAACAGCGCGCGGATCTGGGCTATGACATCGATGGCGTGGTCTATAAGGTAAACGACCTTGCGCTTCAGGAGCGTCTCGGCTTTCGCTCCACCACACCACGCTGGGCCATTGCGCATAAATTCCCGGCCGAACTGGCTTGGACGCGCCTCGACGGTATCGACATTCAGGTTGGTCGCACCGGGGCGCTCAGCCCGGTGGCGCGATTGCAGCCGGTGACGGTGGGCGGTGTGGTCGTGTCCAACGCTACGTTGCACAACGAGGATTACATCGCGGGCCTCGACTCCAAGGGGGCGACAATCCGGGACGGCAAGGACATCCGTGTTGGCGATTGGGTGCAGATCTATCGCGCGGGCGATGTGATCCCGAAGGTTGCCGATGTCGATTTGAACCGGCGTCCCGACGGCGCAGAAGTGTATGCATTCCCGACCCATTGTCCGCGCTGCAACAGCCCGGCGGTGCGTGAGGAGGGCGATGCGGTGCGGCGGTGCAGCGGCGGGTTGATCTGCCCGGCGCAGGCTGTCGAGAAACTCAAACATTTTGTCTCCCGCGCGGCCTTTGACATCGAAGGCTTGGGCGCCAAGCAGGTCGAGCAATTTCACAGCGACGGTTGGATCAAAGAGCCCGCCGATATCTTTGAATTAAAAGAAAGATATGGCAGCGGGATGCAGCAGCTTAAGAACCGCGAAGGCTGGGGCGACAAATCTGCAACCGCCTTGTTTGCGGCTATTGATGACAAGCGGCGCATCGAGTTTGCGCGGCTGATCTTTGGCCTTGGCATTCGCCATGTGGGCGAGGTGGCCGCAAAAGATCTTGCCCTGCATTTCCGCACCTGGGCTGCGCTTTCTGAGGCGGCAGATCTGGCACGCGCAGCAGCGCTGGCGCATCGGGCCGCAGATGAGGCGGAACTGTCGGAACGGCAGACCGCTCAGGCTGAAGAACGCCGCGCTAAGATTTCCGAAGTGCGCAAAGCGGCGATTGCCGCCTGTGATGTTGCCCCCGATGCGCAGGCGGCCTGGGATGATTTGATCAGCGTCGACGGGTTGGGTCCGACTGTCGCGCTGTCGCTTTCCGATGCCTTTGCCAACCCCGAAGAACGCGCGGCCTTTGACCGGCTGATCGCGCATCTGGAGGTGATTGAACCGGACGCCCCGACAGAGGACAGCCCCGTTGCGGGCAAAACCGTGGTGTTTACCGGCACGCTGGAGAAAATGACCCGCGCCGAAGCCAAGGCCCGTGCCGAAGCTCTGGGTGCGAAGGTATCTGGTTCGGTGTCCAAAAAGACCGATATTCTGGTGGCCGGTCCGGGGGCAGGCTCCAAGGCGACCAAAGCAGCAGAGCTTGGTGTGCATACCATGGATGAGGATCAATGGCTGGACTTGATCGGGCAGGCGTGAGCGCATCATGAGCGGACGTCCGGAACAACTGTTCCCGCTTTTTGCGGAATTAGAAACTTTGCAAGGTGTCGGGCCGAAAATCGCCGAGCACTTTGCACAGTTGCAGATCACGGCACCGCGGGATCTGTTGTTCGCGCTCCCCTACAGCGTTGTGGATCGGCGTCGGCGCGAGACCATTCGGGGACTTGAGTTGCCCACCACGGCGACGGTTGAGATCACGGTCGGGCGACATCGCCCCGCGCGCAACAAGGGCGGGGCTTACCGGATCGATGTGACGGACCAGGAAACGGAGTTTCAACTGGTCTTTTTCCACGGGCGGAGCCGCTATCTGACCGCGCAATTGCCGGAAGGGTCCCGCCGTGTGGTTTCGGGCAAGCTGGAACTGTTCGACGGCATGGCGCAGATGGTCCACCCGGATCACATGCTGCCGCTGGAGGAGGCGGGCGATATTCCGGATTTCGAACCGGTGTATCACCTGACCCACGGCATCACGCAGAAAACCATGTTCAAGGCGGTGCAGAGTGCCTTGCAAAGGGTGCCCGAACTCACCGAATGGATGGATGCATCCTATAAGACCAAACGGGGCTGGGCGGATTGGCACGAGGCCATCGCCACAGCCCATGCGCCGGGGCATCTGAGCGATCTGGAGCCCGAAGCCCCGGCGCGGGCCCGGCTTGCCTATGATGAGTTGTTCGCCCATCAACTGACGCTGGCCATTGCCCGCTCGGTGGAGCGTGAAGAGCCGGGACGCAGCTCTGTCGCAACGGGAAAACTGCAAAGCAAAGTGCTCTCGGCGCTGCCGTATAAGCCCACGGGCGCACAGGGGCGCGCGATCGAAGAGATCACCGCCGATATGGCCTCCGGGCGGCGTATGAACCGTTTGCTGCAAGGCGATGTCGGGGCGGGCAAGACGCTGGTGGCCTTTATGGCGCTGCTGGTGGCCGTGGAGGCCGGTGGCCAGGGTGTGATGATGGCGCCGACAGAAATCCTTGCGCGTCAACACCTTGAGGGGTTGAAACCCTTGGCCGATGAAGCGGGAGTGGTGCTTGAGATCCTGACCGGGCGTGACAAGGGAAAAGACCGGCGCGCCAAGACCGAGGCGCTGCAACGTGGCGATATTCATATCCTTGTCGGCACCCACGCGGTGTTTCAGCAGGATGTTGTCTTTGACGATTTGCGTTTGGTCATTGTCGACGAACAGCACCGCTTTGGCGTGCGGCAACGGATGGAGCTGGCCGAAAAGGGCAAGCGTGCCGATGTCCTGGTGATGACCGCGACGCCGATCCCGCGCTCGCTGGCGCTGACCCAATACGGCGACATGGAGGTCTCGATCCTCGACGAGAAACCACCGGGGCGCAAACCGATCAAGACCGCGATCCTCAGTACCGAACGCATGTCCGAGGTGGTGGACCACCTGCGCCGTGCCATTGCCGAGGGGCGACAGTGTTACTGGGTATGTCCGCTGGTCGAAGAATCCGAGGTCATGGACCTGACCGCTGCCGATGAGCGGTTCAAACACCTGCGGGCGGTGCTGGGCGATGATGTGGTCGGGCTGGTGCATGGTCAGATGCCCCCCGCAGAAAAAGACGCCGCCATGGCCGCTTTTCAGGAAGGGCGTACCCGGGTTCTGGTCGCAACGACGGTGATCGAGGTGGGGGTCAATGTGCCCAATGCCTCCATCATGGTGATCGAGCGCGCCGAGATCTTTGGACTGGCGCAATTGCACCAGCTGCGCGGGCGTGTCGGGCGCGGCACGGCCCAATCCACCTGTCTGCTGATGTATCAGCCACCGCTCACCGAGGGCGGGCGTAGGCGGCTTGAGGTGCTGCGCGAAAGCGAGGATGGTTTTGTCATTGCCGAAACCGACCTGCAAATGCGTGGCGCGGGTGATGTGATCGGCACCGCCCAATCCGGCCTGCCGCGTTTCCGGATCGCGGATCTGGAACGGCAGGCTGATCTGATGGCAATCGCCCAGAGCGACGCACGTGCCCTGATGACCTCTGATCCGGATCTGACCAGCGACCGGGGGCGCGCGGCGCGCACGCTGTTGTGGCTGTTGCGTCAGGACGAGGCTATCCGATTGATTTCAGTGGGATAATCCGTTCCTCCGGGAATGTGCTCTCATCTTTGTTCCACTTTGTTCGCAAATGTTCCCAAAAAGTTCTTTACACGACTCGCGCAAAATGAGAACAAAAGGACAACAAGGCGTCGCGAACGCAGGACAGAGATCGAGGAGGTTTTCAGATGGTCACGCAATTCAAATCCGCACTGCGCAATTCACAGTCCACCCTGTTGCAGGATGCTCTGGGCGCGGCGTCTCTGGTTGTCATGCTGATCGTCGGACTGCATCTGCCGGGCCTGATCTAAGCGACGTCTTCACGCCTTTTGTAACCCGTTCACAGTTTCCTTTGTGCTGTCATGCCGGGGACACCAGCCTCAAGTCCCGTAAGGATCGATTGCCTGTTCGATCCGCACCAGAGTTTTCCCTCCGGTGTTTGGTGTCTCCCGGGTCCCGCATGACAGTGCTTTGACTTACCGCCGCCATCTGCCCGGATGTGCGGCGGTTTTTTCTTATATATGGCCGTTTGGGAGAGGATGGCGTCGCGGCAGGTTAGGCGCAGTCGGCCTTTTGTGCGGTTTGCATCGCCTCCAGCGTGGCCTCTAAGGCCAGCATAATTGACGCGTGCCGGTTCTTAAATTCTCGGGCCGGCGTCAACACTTCGAGACCGTCAAATGGGGCGTCCGGGGCAGGGCCGCCTTCGGTCAGCATCGCCTTGAGCTGATCGCGCGCCGTTTCAACCTCACCCGTACTGCGCCCGATGATCGCCGCGCCGACAACCGCGGCTGAGGCCTGGCCGAGCGCACAAGCTTTGACGTCCTGCGCAAACCGCGCGACCTTGCCATCCTCCAGCGCCACATCCACCGTTACAGTTGACCCGCACAGCGGCGAGCGCCGCTTGACCGTTGCATCCGGCGCGTCCAGCGACCCCTGATGCGGAATATCCGCCGCCAGCGCGAGGATCTTGGTGGAGTATAGCTTGATCAGATCGGTTTCGCCGGACATGTAGATTTCCTGGGTTTCCCTAAGGCCGTGTTCCCCATACATAGGGGCGCGCCCCCGAGATGCAAAAGGTTTTTGACATGCAAGATCCGGTGAAATTTTCGCCTGAAACGTTGACTTACAATGAGGCGGGGCTGGTGCCCTGTATCGCGCAGGACGTGGAAAGCGGCGAAATCCTGATGATGGCCTGGATGAATACGGAAAGCGTTGCCAAGACACTCGAGACCGGGCGCGTGACCTATTGGTCGCGCTCGCGCCAGTCGTTCTGGATCAAGGGCGAAAGCTCCGGCCACGTTCAGGAGTTGGTGGAGCTGCGGGTGGACTGTGATCGGGATGCGTTGCTGGCGATGGTGCGGCAAACCGGTCCTGCTTGCCACACCAATCGACGCAGCTGTTTCTACACCGCAGTGCGCGATGGGAACGAAGTTGAGATCATGACGCCAATGTCCTGATTTATCGGGGAACCTAGCCCAGTCCGACAAGCGCTCTGATGTCTTGCGGACTGGCGCCGTCGGCACGATATTTCGCAATCGCGCGGGCGTCATCCCGCTTGGCGAGGCGCTTGCCCTGCGGATCGCGGATCAGTCGGTGGTGATGATAGCGCGGCACGGGCAGGTCTAGGAGGGCTTGCAACACCACATGGATTTGCGTGCTCTCAAACAGATCTGCTCCGCGAACCACATCGGTGATCCCCTGATCTGCATCATCCACTACCACGGACAGGTGATAAGAGCTGCCCATATTGCGGCGCACGAGAATGATGTCGCCCACTGCCTGGAGCAAGTGGTCCCGTTCGAGTGAAATACATCCGCCAAGGTCCTGCGATGTCTCAAAAAACGCCAGTTGGGGGAGCTGCTCCAGCGCGGCCGCCATATTGAGGCGGATCACATCATCCGGGCCAGCCTCCACCATGCTGCGCTGGCGACAGGTTCCGGGATAGATCCTCCCATCGGGGCCGAACTGCGGGACGCCTTCCTGCGGGGCACCGGCTGCCGCTTCGATATCAGAGCGATTACAACGGCATGGATAGGTCAGGCCACGCGCATTGAGCCGTTCCAACGCCGCACGGTATCGGTGCAGGCGATCTGATTGGCGCATAACGGGTGTGGGCCATGTCAGGCCCAGCCACGTCAGATCCTCATAGATCTGCGCCTCCCAAGAGGCCCGGGCGCGGGACTGGTCGATATCCTCAATACGCAGCAGGAACTGACCGTTCTGCTGTTTGGCCATATCGGACGCGAGCAGCGCGGAATAGGCATGTCCGAGATGCAGCGGCCCCGTCGGCGACGGGGCAAAACGAGTGGTGAAGGTCACACTTTTTCAATCACATAGACGTCAGCGTTCAAGTTGAGGCCCGGTAGGTGCGGGCCATTTTCCTTGAATAGCAACCGGGCCGCCCCGCAATCAAGCCATTCATTCATCGCACCGATGTAGCTGGGATCGGCAAGCGCATGATCGTTCAGAGAAAACGCCAGCAGATCGCCCCGGTTCAGACCATGCATTAAATGCCCAAAAACGGAGGCCGGTGCCGCCCCGGTACCAAGCACGCCACAGGCGATAACGGCTTTGTAAACACCTGATTTGAACGGCGTGCTGCTGTCGGGATCGATCTGCGTCAGGTTCCTGTGGGCACCCTTGCTGCGGGCGACGTTCAGCATTTCCTGCGAGGGATCAACGCCATCTATGGTTTCATATCCAACCCGGCGCAGCGCAATCCCGGAGAGTCCGGTCCCGCAGCCAAAGTCCAGCAAAGGCGCCGTGGCATCGGGCAGCACGGACCAGAGAGCATCGGCTATCCGGCCGGGAGTCGCATAATTATTTTCAGCGATTTCCGCATCATAGCTGGCTGCCCAGCGATTGTAATGGTCGACAGTCTCTTCAACTGTATTGAGACCGTAGACCTTTTCGAGGAACTTTTCAGTCATGATCCCAGTCTAGAGCCGGGATCATGCGCGCGTCCATCAAAAGTTTTGCAGCCAGTCCTGCCACGCCGCCTTGGCGCGGTCGGTATAGGCCTTGTAGCGGTCCTTGCGCCCGCGACGCCCACCTTTCAGCCCGTCAACAGGGCGGAACAGGCCGAAGTTCACATTCATCGGCTGAAAGGTTTTGGCCTCGGCACCGCCGGTGATGTGATGGATCAAGGCCCCCATGGCGCTGTCCTGCGGCACGTGCGGCAGCTCTTTGCCGAGGATCTCTGCCGCAGCAAGGCGCCCGGCCAGCAACCCCATTGCAGCACTTTCGACATAGCCCTCGACGCCCGTGACCTGACCGGCAAAGCGGATGTTGGGCTTTGATTTCAGCCGCATCTCATGATCCAGCAATGTGGGCGAGTTCAGGAATGTGTTGCGGTGGATACCGCCAAGGCGCGCAAAACTCGCGTTCTCCAGCCCCGGAATCATGCGGAAAACATCAGCTTGGGCGCCGTATTTCATCTTGGTCTGAAAGCCGACGATATTAAACAGCGTACCCAGCGCATTGTCGCGACGCAGCTGTACCACGGCCCAGGCTTTCTCATCCGGTTTATGCGGATTGGTCAGGCCCACGGGTTTCATCGGGCCATGGCGCAGGGTCTCGCGACCGCGCTCTGCCATCACCTCGATCGGCAGGCAGCCGTCGAAATATCCGGCCGTCTCTCCCTCATGAAACTCGGTCTTGTCTGCAGCCAGAAGCGCGTCGATGAAGGCCTCGTATTGATCCTTGGTCATCGGACAATTGAGGTAGGCGGTGCGCTCTTCCTCGGTTTCGCCCTTGTCGTACCGCGACTGCATCCAGGCCTGCGACATGTCGATGCTGTCTGCATAGACAATCGGCGCAATGGCATCGAAAAACGCAAGCCGCTCCGCGCCAGTCTCGCGCTGGATTGCCTCACCCAAGGCAGGCGAGGTCAGCGGACCGGTGGCAAAGATCCACTGTCCGTCCGCGGGCAGGTCGGTGACTTCCTCGTAAGAGATCCGCACGTTGGGCAGGGCCTTGAGTTTGGCCGTCACGGTTTCCGCAAACGGGTCGCGGTCGACCGCCAGGGCGCCACCGGCGGGCAGGCGATGCTCGTCCGCCGTGGTCATGATCAGACCATTGGCCGCGCGCATTTCCCAATGCAAAAGCCCCACGGCGTTCTGCTCGTCATCATCCGAGCGGAAGGAGTTGGAGCAGACCATTTCGCCCAAGTTGCCGGTCTGGTGGGCAAAGGTTTCAACCTTGGGCCGCATCTCGTGGATCACCACGTTGACGCCCATGTGGGCCGCCTGCCAGGCGGCCTCGGATCCGGCCATTCCGCCGCCGACGATATGAAGCTCTTGTGTCATGACAGGGCACATAGGGCAGGTGGCCTGCGGGCGCAATATCGCCTGATGGTCATCGGTGCGGGGAGGCGGAAATAATTAGGGCCGCAGCTTCGTGGACGTCAAACCCGGGTGAGAGATCCGGTAGGAGGGACGATCCGAAGCAGCGGCCCGAATTGCGGCAAGCCAGTTGGCCTGCCCAACTCTTGCCACGATCTTGCCTTCTTTAGAAGCCTCAATATGGAAACAATACCGCGCCATTCGTAAACAAAGGCTAAATTGTCCGAAAATTTTAGGAAAAATCATCAGAAGTTCTGAGCCCGTGAACGGCAGGACTTAAAATGCCGTGGCGTTTTATGCAAAATTTCTTGAGGCGGCCCTTGCTGCATGCACACTGACGCGCAGACAGAAGTGGGGACGCCGGGATGGACTTGGTTTTTACAAAAGAGGGGCTGAGCGCCTATCTGGAGGATGTTTTTCCGCAGATCCGGGGTGAGTTCAGCATAGATGAGCTGAGCCCCGGTGCGATCACCATGCGCCTGAATGTCCAGGATCGGCACCTGCGTCCCGGTGGCACCGTGTCGGGGCCTTCGATGTTTGCGCTCGCCGATGTGGCGGTCTATGCGCTGGTGCTGGCGCATCTGGGACGCGAGGCGCTTGCGGTCACGACCAATGCCTCGCTTGATTTCATGCGCAAACCCGAAAGCGGCTGCGATCTGTTGGGGCAGGCGCGGCTGCTGAAGCTTGGCCGCAGCCTGGCGGTGGGAGATGTGCTGCTGTTCTCCGAAGGAAAATCCGCGCCGGTTGCGCGCTCCACCATGACATATTCGATCCCGCCGCAACGGTAAAAGCGCTGTTCAACCTATTTCAGGGGAACAGTTTTTTGACATAGCCTGGCAGGGCAAACGCCGCCTTGTGCACCTCGGGCGTGTAGTAGTCGGGGGTAAGGTTCGCGGCGGCAAAGCGCGCCTCTAGCGTTGCCAGATCCACATCGCGCGCCTTGGTCGAATGGCTGCCCCAGCCAAGCGCCATGGGGCCGCCGACATAGGTCGGAATGGTGGCGAGATAGCAGGTCGCGTCCTGGAACAACGCCTGAAAGGCCCGCATTGTATTGGTCAGTTCGTCCCCTTGCATGAAGGGCACGCCATTCTGGGTGACGATAATGCCGTCCTCGGTCAGGGCGCGGGCGGCATGGCCGTAGAATGTATCGGTAAACAGAACCTCACCCGGGCCGATCGGGTCGGTGGAATCGACAATGATGACGTCGAATTTGTCATCTGTCTCCTTCATGAAGACTGCGCCATCGTTGATCACCAGATTGAGCCGCGCATCGTCAAAGGCGCCCTGGCTCAGCGTTGGCAGGTATTCCTT
The DNA here is from genome assembly GCF_022348205.1 of Epibacterium sp. MM17-32. Lineage (NCBI taxonomy): Bacteria > Pseudomonadati > Pseudomonadota > Alphaproteobacteria > Rhodobacterales > Roseobacteraceae > Epibacterium > Epibacterium sp. MM17-32. Next base: position 245,307 of record NZ_JAKRFC010000001.1, read on the forward strand.
GGAAAAATCGACAACGCCGGCGTCGATTTCCACCATGGTGACATGCTCGACCGAGGCGTGTTTCAGCACCTCACGCGCAATGCCGCCATCGCCGCCGCCGATAATCAGCACGCGTTTTGCGGCCCCATGCGCCAGGATCGGCACATGGGTCAGCATCTCGTGATAGATGAAGTTGTCGCCTTCGGTGGTCTGAACCACGTCATCGAGCGTCAAAACACGCCCGAAGGTGCCGTTCTGAAAGACCTTGAGCCGCTGGTGCTCGGTCTTGCTGTCGTAATACATTTCGCTCACCCGCAGGGATTGGGCGAAATGATCGTGCAGGCGTTCGGTGTTCCAGACCTCATCCGTCATGCGGCGACCTCCTTTGCGACGATTTCCTCGCCGCGCAACAGTTCACGCACCTCGACCATATTGGTTTCAAAGGCGGATTTCAGCACATCGACGGCCTTCCATGGCTCTGCATCGCCACACATGAAGACGTCAAATGCGCCATAGCCAATTTCCGGCCACGTGTGCACGGAGATATGGCTCTCGGCCAGCACGGCCACACCGGAGACGCCCTGAGGCGAGAATTTATGGGTGTGGATATGCAGCAGGGTTGCGCCGCAGACCTCGACCATCTTGCGAAATGCGTCCTCAATCCGGGTCTGACAGTCCAGACCGGTGCCTTTCATCACTTCGATGATCAGATGCGTGCCGGCAAACACCTTGCCGTCGCGACGGATGAAGTGATCCTCGCGGTCGGCGTCGACCAAAGAGTTCACAATAGCGGTGGACACACCGCGGGCGGTATCTTCCTCATGGGCGCCTGTCTCCAGACCGATCCCCAGTTGGAAGAGGTTGGCGTCTGACATGACACTCCCCTTCGTTCCAGTAGATGACAATCCAGACGGTCCTTAGCGCCCCCCCGAATAAGAGTTCAGGGTTGGGATCGGTACCGAAAGTGAGGCGCAGATAGGAAAGCGCGGGGATTCGATCAAGGTAAAAATGTAGGGAAGCGGGATCGCGCTTGGCCAAAAAAAGGGCCGGAGACATGCTCCGGCCTGCCAGTTGGTTCTGTGCCCCGGGGATCAGGGTCTCCAGAACGGAAGAGTTCCTTCGCGCATGGCGTCCTCTCGTTGGAGGCCGATATCGCGCAGCTGATGCGCCTCGAGGCGGCTCAGCTGGCGGCGGGTGCGCTTTCGGACGGACCATTTGGTGACCAGAACCGCAAATCCGATCGCCGCTTCTGCAACCATCGGCAGCGCCGGGCGGCTGGTCAGATAGGCAAGGTGTGTCGGGTGTTCTGTCACATTTGTCATGGTACGTCTCACATTTTGTATTGATGCAATTTGAATGTGCTGGCATATGATGAGTACAAAATGTGATACGGATTGTCTAAGCGGAGATTGTGATGGGTACAATTTGGCCCTCCACCTTGACCGGATCGCTGGCCGAGAAACCCGGCCCGAAATATAAGCGCGTCGCAGATACGATACGATTGGCGGTCGAGAGTGGTACATTGCAGGTGGGCGCAAAATTGCCACCTGTGCGGGAGTTGGCCTATCAGCTCAGCATCACGCCCGGCACCGTAGCGCGCGCGTATACCATTCTCACCGACGAGGGGGTTTTGCAGGCCGAAGTCGGCCGCGGCACCTTTGTGGCCGAGCGTGAAACCGCCGTGATGGATGATGTCTGGTCGCGTCAGTTGCATCTGCTGGAGCAGAGCAATCCCAACCACGTCAGCCTGTTCAGTCCGCGCCTGGTGGATGTCGGTCAGGTCAAGCTCATCCGAGAAGCACTAAGGAAATCAGCTGACTGCGACCGGCTTTCGCTGTTGAACTATCCGACGCGTGACGCCTATCAACCCGTGCGGCAGACGGTGGTCGACTGGCTGTCGGACACGCCGCTTGGCCCGTTGGGCGAGCGTGACATCGTGCTGACACACGGCGGGCAGAACGCCGTGATGACCGTGTTGCAGGCCATCCTGAAAGACAACAATCCGACCATTCTGGTCGAGGATCTGTCCTATGCCGGGTTCCGGCGCGCGGCCGAAGTCCTGCGCGCCAAGGTTGTCGGTGTCGCCATTGACGAGCACGGCATTGTGCCCGAAGCACTGGAACTTGCGATCAAGAAATCGGGGGGCTCTGTGCTTTGTACCAGTCCAGAAGTGCACAATCCCACAGGGACGTTCACGCCGCTGGAACGCCGCAAGGAGATTCTCGCTGTGCTGCGCCGGCATGGGGTACAAATTATCGAGGATGACTGTTACCGCATGGGCGAGGCGCGGGCGCCCACCTATCGGGCCCTGGCGCCGGACCTCAGCTGGCATGTCACGTCGATTTCCAAATCCCTGACCCCGGCCCTGCGGGTCGGCTTTGCGATCGCGCCGGTCGGAAAATCCTCCGAACTGCGTCGGGTGGCGGAATACGGGTATTTCGGTCTCGCCCAGCCCCTGGCCGAGGTCACGCGTATCCTGCTGTCCGATCCGCGCAGCAAGAAGCTGGTGCAAGCGGTACGCGAGGAAATGGCAGATTACGTGCGGGTCGCCGTCAATGCGCTTGGCGCGTTTGAGCTGACCTGGGACGCGCAGGTGCCCTTCCTGTGGTTGCGCCTGCCATCCGGCTGGCGGGCCGGGGCCTTTACCCGTGCGGCCGAGGGGCAGGGGGTGCAACTGCGGTCCGCGGATGAGTTCGCTCTGCGCGACGGGCGCGCGCCCAATGCGGTGCGCATCGCCATCAACGGGCATGTCACGCTGGCGCGGTTTGAGGATGCGATGCTGCGGCTGCGCATGCTTTTGGACAATCCACCGGAGCAAATCAGCGTTTGAACCCATCAAAGCGTGGGGTATTTTAATACCTATTTTTCAAACTGTTGAAATCAAACGGTTTTATGTGATTTGCCTGTGTTGACTGTTGTGTAACAGCGCCGTAAACCCCGTCCATCGAATTCAGATGGAGTCGCTTGCGGCGCTATCGTCACGACAAACAGGATTGACCTGACATGAAAACCTTCTCTGCTACTCCGGCAGACATCGACAAGAAGTGGATCATCATCGACGCCGAGGGCGTGGTGCTGGGCCGTCTTGCGTCGATCGTTGCCACCCGCCTGCGCGGCAAGCATAAACCGTCGTTCACCCCCCACATGGACATGGGTGACAACGTCATCGTCATCAACGCGGACAAGATCCAGATGACCGGTAAGAAGCGCGATGAGCACTTCTACTGGCACACTGGCCACCCGGGCGGCATCAAGTCCCGCACCAAGCAGCAGATCCTCGACGGTGCACACCCCGAGCGCGTGGTCATGCAGGCCGTGAAACGCATGCTGCCGGGCAACCGCCTGTCCCGTCAGCAGATGACCAACCTGCGCATCTATGCCGGTGCCGAGCACCCGCATGAAGCCCAGAGCCCCGAAGTTCTGGATGTCAAATCCATGAACAAGAAAAACACCCGGAGCTAATGACGATGGCTGATCAGATCAACACTCTCGAAGAGCTGGGCGCTGTCGCAGGCGTCGAAACCGCAGCCGAAGAGCTGGCCCCGCGCGAGCCCGTTCGTGACGAGCTGGGTCGCTCCTACGCCACCGGCAAGCGGAAAGACGCGATTGCCCGTGTCTGGATCAAGCCGGGTTCCGGCAAGGTCGAAGTGAACGGCAAAGAGCTGAACAAATACTTCGCCCGTCCGGTGCTGCAGATGATCCTGCGTCAACCCTTCACCGTTGCCGGTGTGGAAGACCAGTTCGACGTCTACGCAACCGTCAAGGGCGGTGGCCTCTCCGGTCAGGCCGGCGCGGTCAAGCACGGCATCTCCAAAGCGCTGCAGCTTTATGATCCCTCGCTGCGTGGCGCCCTGAAAGCCGCAGGCTTCCTGACCCGCGACAGCCGCGTTGTGGAACGTAAGAAGTTCGGCCGCCGCAAGGCCCGTCGTTCCTTCCAGTTCTCCAAGCGTTAATCCGCTGGATCATACGATTTTGGAAAAGGCCACCTTCGGGTGGCCTTTTTTGTTGATGGTCCCGGCTATGTACCGGTGAGGACCGCTTTGATCCGCAGTAAGCGGGTCAGCTGGCGTGAGGGAGCGCCGTGCGCTGTGTCTCTGGTGGCAGGTCGGTGGCTGGCGGGCGTTGCTCGATCGGGGTGTTTTCCGCGCGGATCCTGAACCGCTGCACGATTTTATCGAGTTGCCGCGCATTGCTATTCAGCAACGTGCTGGCGGCGGTGGTTTCCTCCACCATGGCTGCGTTCTGCTGGGTGACCTGATCGAGCTGAACCACGCCGGTGTTGATTTCTTCCAGACCCGTCGATTGCTCCAGCGCCCCTTCGGCGTTATCGCTGACCAGGCCGGAGATATGCGTGACCTGCTTGACGATGCTCTCAAGCGCGGTGCCTGCATCTCTGACCAGCCCGGCCCCGCGTTCCACCTGATGAGAGCTGTCTCCGATCAGCGCCTTGATCTCCATCGCGGCGCTGGACGACCGTTGCGCGAGGGCCCGCACCTCGGAGGCGACGACGGCAAACCCGCGCCCGGCCTCGCCGGCGCGTGCGGCCTCCACACCGGCGTTCAGGGCCAGAAGGTTGGTCTGGAACGCGATGTCGTCAATCACGCCGATGATCTGTGCGATCTGATCGGAGCCTTTCTCGATTTCGGCCATGGCGTCCACGGCGTCCCGCACCACGGTGCCGCTGCGGGTGGCTTCGATTTTGGCATTCTCGGTGGTCTGTTCAACCGAACGCGCGCCGTCTGCGGCGGATTTGACGCTGGCGGTCAGCTCCTCCAGGGCAGCTGCGGTTTCCTCCAGCGTGGCCGCCTGGCTTTCGGTGCGATGGGACAGGTCGCCCGCGGCCTGGTCGATTTCCGCGGCCCCCGTGCTTAGGCTGTGGGCGGCATCGATCACCTGTTCCATGGCATCGCGCAAACGGCTTATGGTCTGATTGAAACCGGCACGAAGATCTTCGTAGTCCTGCGGGAAGGTGGCGTCGACGCTCACGGTTAGATCGCCGTCAGAGAGGCGGGACAGGCCGCCCCGCAGCTCAGCGACAACAAAATCCTGTTCGGATTTGCGCTTGTCTTGTTCGGCCGCCAGCGCCTCGGCATCACGGCGCATTTGCAGGGTTTCCTGCTTGAACCTGTAGATGACACGCGCCATCCGGCTCAGCTCATCCTTGCCATCGATGCCCTCGACAGGAATGTCGAATTTGCCGTTGGCAAAGCCGTCCACCGCAGCGGTGAGCCCGTGAATACGCTTGATCATGCGTTCGAACACAAGCACCGCAAACCCCAGGGCGCCGGTGACGGCGAGCGCACACAGGATCGCGTAGGTCCGGAAGACGCTGTCGGAACGGTTCTCGATTTCGGTGGAAATCTGTTTGATTTCAGCGGTTAGGCGCTCTTCCTGCATGCGCAGTGCATTGATCCAGTCGCTCGAAAGGGCAAACCAGTCCGGCGCGGTCAGGGCGCCATAGTCACCGCTTTCGAAACCGCCAAGAATGGTCTGCCGCGCCTCTGCGATCCGAGCGTATTCCTCAGTCGCCATCAGCTCTGCCAGCCAGACGTCGAGATCGACCATCGCATCAACCTCATGGAGATGTGCCTGCTGCGCGCCGCCCAGAGAGACGAAGCGGTCATGCAAAGCCAGCGAGAACCCGCCGCCCAGGCCGGTGGCCCCCATGGCACGCTCCAGCCCGGCGGCCTCCTTGGCGGCACCGAGCAAGGTTCGCGCCTGGACGAGGGACTGGACCCGGTGTGACGGGGTCTCGAGTTGAACGGGGCGGGCCAGATCCAGATACATCCCGATGGTTGTCGTGTAATATTTCGCCATTTCGGGCACGGTCAGCGCGAGCGCATCCACCTGTCCACGCATGGCGGCAAGCTGGTCCATCCGCGCGTGCAGCGCTTGGCTCAGATCCGGCTTTTTCGCGATCAGGAACTGAACCTGGTCGGAGACAACCGCCAGGGCCTCGTTGGTCAACTGCCGCTGCGCGGCCAGCTCTTGTGGAAAGTTCTGCCCTTTCGAGGCTATGAAACCGGCGGAATAGCCCCGTTCCTTTTGCAACTCGTGCACGAGCGTGTTGACGAGTGTTTCCTCTTGCGTTTCCAGGCGGGTTGCAGCGGCGTCCGCGCGGTCCTCCCAGTGCCTCTGCAGCTCTAGGACGGCAAAGAAACCGCCCATGGCAAACAGGGGCATGATAACCAAAAACATAATCAATCGAAGAGGCATACCAAGCTCCTAATACCTACCTTGCACAGGGCAGACCCTAGGAGCGGTGCTTTAAGGCGTTCTGAAACAAGAGTAAGCCCATCGTCAAAAGCGCGCAGGCGGCCGCGGACTGCCTGTAAAACGGGCGCGATCCCGTTTTATTCGGGGCGGGACCATGAGCGGGCGCCTCAGACGTCATGCATCATGGGCGTTTGGGGGAGAGCGCTACAGGTCCGGGTCGATCAGGCCCAGACCCCGCAGGTAAATGCCGATCCCACTTTCCAGCAGGTCCTCGGGCGCATAGGGGGAGGCGGTTCCCGGCGCGTTGCGGGCAAAGAGTTCCACGACGCCATGGCTCATCGCCATGATATGGGCGGAGAACATCGAGGCCGGAGGGCGTTTTTCCGCCGGGATGTGCTGGCTCAACTCCGCGGCGGCTTGTTCCAGCACGCCACGCGCCCGTTTGGCGGCATCGGCCAGCTCCGGCGTGCGATTTGCAGAAATGCCGCTTTCGAACATCGCAATATAGTGGCCGGGATGCTTGCGTGCAAAGGCAAGATAGGCGCGCCCGGTGGCTTCGAAGGCGGCGAGGGCAGAGGGCTGATACTTGTCATAGGCGTGCTGCATCAGGTCGGCAAACATCACAAATCCCTGCCGCGCGGCCTCGGCAATCAGGTCCTCGCGCCCCTCGAAGTGGCGATAGACCGCAGCCGGGGTGACGCCGGCCTGTTTTGCCGCCTCCGAGAGGGTGAACCCGGTGGGGCCCTTGACCTCGATCAGGCGCAGGGCGGCCTCCACCAGCGCCTGACGCAGGTTGCCGTGATGATAGCCGCGTTTAGGCATCCCAGATGTCCGGCCCTGCACAGATGCTGGTGTCAGCGACGCCGATGGCCTCGACGTCCTTGTTGTCGTAGTCCGTGTTCAACAGGACATGGCGGATCGCTTCCAGTCGCGCCCGCTTCTTGTCGTCAGAGCGCACCACGGTCCAGGGCGCATGCGGGCTTTGGCCGCGATAGAGGGTTTCGCGGATCGCCCTGGAGTAGGTGTCCCAGCGTTTCAGCCCCTCGACATCGATCCAGCTCAGTTTCCACTGCTTCAGCGGGTCACGCTCCCGGGCCAGAAAGCGCCGCAGCTGCTCCGCCCGCCCGACGTTGAGCCAGAACTTGAACAGGTGAATGCCCTCATCCACCAGCATCTTTTCAAAATCAATGACTTGCGAGAAGAAATGCTCGCGTTCCGCGTCGGTGCAGAAATCGAACACCTTTTCCACCACGCCGCGGTTGTACCAGCTGCGGTCAAAGAAAACGATTTCACCGCCGGCCGGAAGCTGGGTGATATAGCGCTGGAAATACCATTGCGTGGCTTCCGTTTCCGTGGGCTTGTTGAGCGCGACAACACGCGCCCCCCGCGGGTTGAGGTTCTCGCGAAAGCGCTTGATCGTTCCGCCTTTGCCAGCCGCATCCCGGCCCTCAAAGACGATGGCGATGCGTTGACCGGAGGCCTTCACCCAGGCTTGCAGTTTCACCAGTTCGATCTGCAACGCCTCGTACTGGTCCTTGTAGTCCTGTTTCGCGATCTCTTCGCGGTAGGGGTAGGTCGGGTTCAGGATATCGTCCTTATGCGCGGTCTTGATCGCCTTGCGGATCTCCTTGGGCGCCTCGTCCTCGAAGAACGTGCTGATCGCCCCGTCAAACGGCAATGTCATGTCGTGTCCGTCCTTTCTGCGCCAGGATACATGCAGCGGTACTGTCCAATGTTAACGGGCTTAACGCAAGCCAGCCCGCTGCGCCGCCCGATGCACCGCATTCACCACCGCCTCGGTATGGGTTTGATGCGGCATATGTCCGACCCCATCGAGCGGCGTCAGGCGCGCAGTTGAAGTATCGGCCACAAGCCGCTCTGCGTGAATGGAAATTCCCACTGTGGTATCTGCGGTGCCATGCACGATTTCGATCGGCATGGTCAGGTCCGGATACTGCGGCGCCATGGCCTCGACCTCGGACAGGAGGTTGGCCCGCTGGCGCGCATTGGCCCGCAGCGAGGACCGCCGCAGGCTCATCTCCAGCCCGAAATGTTCGGCGAACCCTTTCGGCACCTCCTGCGGGGCAAAGACCTCGGCAAGCGAATTGCGGACATAGCTTTTGGGCACCAGGGCCGTCAGCAAGGGCACGACCAGCTGGCCGCCAAGACGCGAGGAGGTGAGCTGATAGAACGCCGGAAGCGGCGCCTCCCAGGGGTGAGAGACACCGGACACATTGACCACCGCCGCCGTGTGCTCGGGGAACTGCGTGGCCCAGGCGAGGGCAACTGCGCCGCCATAGCTTTGTCCCAGAACGATCGGGCGGCTGACGCCGAGCTGCGCGCTGGCGGCCTGCAGGATCTCCGCCTGGGTCTGGATGCTGGTGCCGGTCGGGCTGACCGGATCGGAATAGCCGAGGCCGGGGCGGTCAAAGATCAGGATATGATAGGCATCCTCCAGCGCCGGTGACAGGCGGAATGTCATGTCCCGGGAGCTGCCGTTGGAGCCATGGATCAGCACCAGATCCGGAGCACTCCCCCTGGTCTGGCCCCGTTCCACCACATGCACCCGATGCCCCTGCACGTCTATGAACTGCCCCTGCGGCGGATAGGCCGCCATCGCGCGCGCCTCCCGCGTGGTGATGCGGGAGGACAGCGAGGCACAGCCCGCCGCAAGCGCCAGAACCAGTAGGGTAAGTGCCCCCATGCGCACCACTCAGGCCCGCAGATCCGTGGATTCCAGCCCGATCTTCTGCACGTCGAAGGGCGTGGTTTCGTAAATCTCCGAAATCCAGTTGCGATAGAGCAGATGCGCGTGGCTGCGCCAGCGGTTCAGCGGCGTCTTGGAGGGATCATCGTCGGGATAGTAGTTCAGCGGCACGTTGATTTCCGTGCCGGAAGCCACATCGCGATCATATTCCTGCTTCAGCGTGTCGCTGTCATATTCAAAGTGGTTGAAGATATAGAGCGCCCGATGGCCGGGGTCTTCGACCAGACAAGGGCCGACATCCGGGCTGCCGAGCAAGGTGCGCAACCCCGGTGCCGCGTCGATTTCGGATTGGTGCATCTCCGTCCAGCGGGAGACGGGGATCACGAAATCATCCGAAAACCCAAGAAGATAGGGCGAGGTCGGCCGCAGGTTCTGATGCCGGAAACAGCCAAAGGCCTTTTTCTCCAGCATATGTTTGCGCACGCCGTGAAAGTAGTTGATCATCGCCATGCCGCCCCAGCAGACGCCAAATGTGGAATGCACATTGGTCTGGGTCCATTCAAAGACCTCGCAGAGTTCCTGCCAGTAGGTGACGTCTTCAAAGTCAAGATGCTCGATCGGCGCGCCGGTGATGATCAGCCCGTCGAACTTCTGATCCTTGACCTCCTGGAAGGGGCGATAGAATTCCTCCATATGCGCCGCCGCGGTGTTCTTGGTCTGATGCTCGGTCATCCGGATCAGCGAGAACTCGATCTGCAACGGCGTTGCCCCGATCAGCCGGGCAAACTGGTTTTCCGTCTGGATCTTCTTCGGCATCAGGTTCAACAGGCCGATCTTGATCGGGCGGATATCCTGACGGGCGGCCTGATCCGGCGACATGACCATGACGCCTTCGTTCGACAGAACGGAGTAGGCGGGCAGGTCAGCGGGAATCTTGATAGGCATGTCAGGTCCTTTTTGGGAATGTGCCGTGGTCTCGGGGCGGGATCTTGAACGATGGGATCTTAGCGAAGGGTTTCAGATGGCGATAGCGGGCGGGGCGGTCCGGGCCCGACGGGCCGGCTCCGGTAGATAGGACTGTTACGAACGGGCCTCAAGGGCGGATGAGATCAACTCCTCGAAATCGGAATTTGATTGCACCTGTGCGATCTGGTCGGCGGTGACGGTGACGCCCCATTGCGCGGCCATCGCCTCGTATCGCGGTTGCCGGTGGGCCAGCGCCTGGGCATAGGTCCAGCGCAGAAAGGCATGCGGATCGACCTCGCTGTCGGAGAGCTGGTTCTCGGCCAGATACTCTTGCCAGACGCGGGTCAGAAATTCGGGCTGATAGGCCATCGGCTTGGGCGCGCGGTCGAAACGGCGTATCAACTCCTGCGTGTGGGCCTCGGTGCCCTTGATCCAGACCAGCAGGGTCCGGGCGCTCAGTTCCGTCAGCAGCGGATCATTGGGATCGTTCGCATCCACCCATTCGCAGATGGAGCCGCCGGAATCGCAGATGAAATGCGGATAGCCGTAGATGCGCTCCGAGCGTTCGATAAAGTATCGGGTGTCCAAGAGGGCGTCGATCTCGGCCCGGCGGAACTGATCCTGCCGCCGGTGATACTCGGCAATTGGCAGGCCACCTTTGGCGGGATCGCCCGGCACCCCGAGATAGGCGGTCACCGCGCTCAGGTTCTCGAAGGTGATGTTGGAGGAAATATCAATGGAATCGTTCAGCAGCAGCTGGCGCAGGAACGGCACCTTCATCGCCTCGGCCTTGGCATTGTCGGCGATATATTCACCCATATAGCGCGTGCCGATGCGGTAATCGGCGGAATAGTGGAACCACTGCCCCGAGCCCCGCAGCACGTTGCTGATATAGGTTTTCCCAAGGCCGGACATGCCAAAGAAAAGAACCCGTTTTGAGGGCGCATCGCGCCACGCCTGAGCGGAGGAGTAAAGCATGAAACTGCTGCCTTTTTCGCGGTCTGTCCCGCCTTGCTAGACAGGCGGGCGCGGCAGGTCAATTGCGGTTGACGGCAGTGGCGCCCAGAAAGCAGATCGCCCCCGGCACAGGGCCGGGGGCGATTGCTGTGGTCACATCCGAAGACGGATCAGAAGTAGAAGCCGACTTTCAGACCAAAGCTGAGCGCATCGCTGTCCTTGAAGCTGGCCCGAGCGGTATCCGGCGTGCCGGTTTCCGCAAACGCATCATCCAGCATGGTGTAGCGCAGACCCGCGGCGACCTTGATGTTCTCGTTCTTGTACTGAACGCCAAGACGGATTGCCTGGGCGCCATGTGTTGGCGCCAGGGGCGACACCAGATCATCCCCATCCACATCCTCGTACATATATGCCAGCGACGCAGACCAGTTTTCGTTGATCCGGCGACCAACCCCAAGCGTGTAGGTGATGGAATCGTCAAGCGTGATCAGCTCGACCGGCACCGGCAGGGCCGCATTGACGGCAACCGGGTCAAGACGCGTGGTGCTGTGTTCCACCCAGCGGATGCCAGCCAGAAGCAGCGTGTCCTGCGCGATCCCGGTCTGGAAGTCGATATTCAGCGACTGCGGCGTCTTGGTCTTGTGCTCGGTGACGGTGGACGCGCCGCCCAGAGCCACCGGGAAGTTCTCGGTCACTTCGAAATCATGCGTGATTTCAGAGTTGTAGGTGACAGCAAGACGCAGGGCGATGTCCGGGATCTCATACGCACCGCCGACAACGAAGCCAAAACCGCCCTCGTTTGCAACATTGACGTTATAGCCGGAAAGCGCGCCATAGGCCGCACCGGACAAGGCCAGATCGCCTTTGATCTCCTGATAGCGCAGACCGCCGTGCAGGCTGAACTGGTCGTTCACCTTGTAGCGCAGAAGCGTGGTGATCGCGTTTGATGTCGCATCGGCAAAGGTGCCGTTCAGCAGGGCGGAGCCACCGGTCGAGGGATAGGCGACATCCACGCCCCAAGGCTGATCAAAAATCACGGCCAGCGCCAGGCGATCATTGATATCGGTCTTGAACCCGCCGCCGAACATGTTGAAGCGGTTGGCAACATTCCCGGTTGCCGATTCCGCCGGGTTGAACGTGGCAAGATCGTTGCCGTTCAGGTCCGGGGATGTGGTGGCAAAGGAGAACTCCGCATAGGTTCCCTCTTCGAAAATGATATCTACCGGTTGACCGGTGCGATCCAGCCCAGCCGCCATGGCGGTGGATGCCAGCAATGTCGTCGCAAGGGATGCGGCGATATAAGTCTTCATTTCTTGTCCTCCCTCAGCTGCGTGCGAAATTTTGTTTCGCTGCGCATTCTGATCCGAGCGTAAAGACAATATGACAGTCCCGGCAATGTTGACGGGACGGCAGTTGACGTCACCTTTTTGCGGGAATCCGGCTACTGTTGCCGAGAGGATACAATATTGATGAAATTCCCGGTAAAGATGAGTGCGGCGCCGACGAACAGCCAGATCTCGACCGACTCACCGTAGATCAGCCAGCCCAGCAGGGCGATGAAGGGCAGGCGGGCGAAATCCACCGGCACCACCACCGCAGCGGGCGCCAGAGACAGCGCGTTGGTGATGCAGAAATGGGCGCTCAGACCGGCGCAGCCGATGATCAGCAGGAACGGCAGGCTCTGGGCATCGGGCAAGGCCACATCCAGATCATAGCCGGCAAAGAGGATGCCCAAGACCAGCTGCATCAGGGTCAACCAGAACATGATCGACCAGATGCTTTCGGTCCGGGTCAGGCGTTTGGTTGCGATATTGGTCAGGGCAAAGAACACGGCAGATCCAGCGGCGCAGGCGAGCCCGATGTTGAAGGTCGCGGGGCTGGGGCGGGCCACGATGAGGATGCCGACAAACCCGAGGCTGACCGCCAGCATGCGCATCCGCGTCAGCCGTTCTCCGAGCAGGAGTGGCGCCAGCAGGATCACCCAGATCGGCGAGGTGAACTCCAGCGCAAAGACCTGCGCCAGCGGAATCGCCGACACCGCATAGAACCACAGGTTCTGGCCGGTAAAATGCGCCATGTTGCGCAGGCCGTGGTGTTTCAGCCGTTTGGTGCTGACCTGGGGCCAGCGCCGCAGCGCGGTGATCATCGCGGCCACCACCACAACGCCGACCAAGCTGCGGTACATCATGATCTCGAAGGTATCGAGCGACAGGCTGGCCTCGCGACCGGCGATTGCCATGGCGGAGAACGACAGAATGGCGCCGATCATCCAGGTGGCGGCGCGCAGCAAGGTGCTGTCGCGCGCGGCGTCGGCTTCGGCGATACGATCTTGCATGGTGTCCCCCTGCTGCTCTGCTGTGCAATTGGGGGGCAAATCAGTGCCGGGTCAACCCCGGTCAGGCCGCAGCCTGCCGGTCAGCCATGTCGAGAGAGCCGTTGACGGCGATATATTTGTCCACCAGCGCCTCCGGGTCGAATTTATGCCGCCGGATTGCGATGTCGATCTGATCCACCAGTTCATCGGAGGTGGCGACGGCATTGGCGTTTTTCTTGGGCGGCAAGACCGGCGCCGTGTCCTGTCCAAGCGCGCTCAGCAGCGCGGCGGCGCCTTGCGGGCGGGTGATCTCTTCAAGTTGCGCGCGGACAAACCGGATGCGGTCGCCGAAGACGCGCTCGTAATAGGTCTGGCGGCATTCCATTTCCAGCGTGTACCAGATCGCATGTCCAACCGGCCCCATCGGCAGAAACGGCACCGCGCTGACCATGCTGTTGGGGTATTGCGGCGCCAGATACCATTGCCACAGCAGGGTGATATTGGTGAAATCGTGCCGATTGACATAGCTGGCGCATTGCCGGGCCAGGTCGCGACGCAGCACGATCACCGTGGTGTCGGCGTTGCGGGGGTGGTCGACAAGCGCCTCGATCAGACCGCATTTCCCCAGCGTGTGATTGGTTTCGCCGTAGGGCGTCTGCAGGGGCAACGCGTCCAGCTTGGTTTGCCAGAACGCGCGGATCTCCGCGTTCGAACCGTAGGTGTTGAAGCTGCGCATCAGGCGGATGTCGGGCATGCGGGTGCCGAAATCCTCGATCCCGAGTGGTTCGTGGATGGCATTGATGCCCAGGTTGGCGCTCAGGAACTCCGCCAGCCAGGAGGATCCTGACCGGCCGGCCGCGAGAGAGAAATAGACTTGGCTCATGGGGAGGTCCTTTGGTCAGGCAGCGGATTGCAGCGGATGGGCATAGCCGAAGGCGTCGATCTGGGCGCGACAGGCGCGCGCGACGGTCGCTGCCGCCTCCGGATGGCGTTGATACATGTCCTGCATCGAGGTCCCGGTCTTGGGGCGAATGTCCGCCTTGCTCTTGAGGACATCCAGAACATCGGCCAACCCCTTGATCCCGAGGGAGTCTATGTCGTCATGGAGGTGCTCGTAGCGCAGGTAGTGATCCATGCGTGCGGGACCTTCCAGCGGTGCGATCTGGTCGTTGAAGTTGAGACCATCGCCGAGGGCGGCGACAAACTGGCCAAAATCGACCCCCTGCGCCGCCAGATTGCTGACATGGTCCTGCCAGAAGTACATGGAGATCGCCACGTCATACGGGTTGCGCACCAGGGTCACCTTTCGGTAGCTCTCCCACAGCTCTGCCGGGACCGCCGCCTGGATGTCGGGGGCGGGCATATGGTTGTAGAAGGTCGCGGGTGATCGGAATTCGCCGCGTCCCGCACCGAGCTGCCAGACAGGGGTCTGATAGTTCTGCGCGCCGCGACAGCCCAACTGCCGCCGCATCTCCTCGTCCACCGGAGAGATCGGGGTGATGGTGCAATCCGGCCCGCAAAGCCCGGACAACGCGATTTCAAAGGAGGTCCCTGCGACCTTTTTTGTCTTTACAAAAATGAGCCGCTGCGTGTGACAGATGATCATGTGCCGCCTTTTGGGTTGGCACCGTCGGAAACGGGTGCTTGAGAGATGTCTCCTGTTTCTACCCCGCCGGGGTTAAGGGCGGGTTGACCGGCTTGAGATAAATTCTCCGCAAATAGATACGCAAAACCCCGGCGCTTGGCAGGCCGGGGTTTTGATCGGTGTTCGGTGTGTTTCAGAGGGGGGTTATTCCCACTCGATCGTGCCCGGAGGTTTGGAGGTGATGTCATAGGTACAGCGGTTGATGCCCTTGACTTCATTGATGATCCGGGTGGCGGTCTCACCAAGGAATTCATGGCTGAACGGGTAGTAATCCGCCGTCATCCCATCGACCGAGGTGACCGCGCGCAGGGCGCAGGCGTAGTCATAGGTGCGGCCATCGCCCATCACGCCCACGGTGCGCACCGGCAGGATCGCCACAAAGGCCTGCCAGATCTCGTCATAGAGACCGTGCTTGCGAATCTGGTCGATGTAGATCGCATCCGCCTCGCGCAGGATGTCCAGCTTGTCGCGGGTGATCTCGCCGGGGCAACGGATTGCCAGACCGGGGCCGGGGAAGGGGTGCCGTCCGATGAAACTGTCGGGCAAGCCCAGTTCACGCCCAAGGGCGCGGACCTCGTCCTTGAACAGCTCGCGCAGCGGCTCCACCAGTTTCAGGCCCATTTTCTCGGGCAGGCCACCGACGTTGTGGTGCGATTTGATCGTCACGGACGGGCCGCCAGAGAAGGAGACCGACTCGATCACATCCGGATAGAGCGTGCCCTGGGCGAGGAACTCGGCACCCTCGATCTGATCGGCGTATTTCTGGAACACGTCGATGAACAGTTTGCCGATGATCTTGCGCTTGGTTTCCGGGTCGGACTGACCTTCGAGTTCGCCGAGGAACAGCTCGGTCTCATCCGCGTGGATCACCTGAAGATTCATGTGATCGCGGAACATGCCGACGACCTCTTGCGCCTCGTTCTTGCGCAACAGGCCATGGTCCACAAACACGCAGGTCAGCTGGTCGCCGATCGCCTCGTGGATCAGGGCCGCCGCGACCGAGCTGTCGACGCCGCCGGACAGGGCGCAGATGACCTTCTTGTCGCCGACCTGTTGGCGGATGGTTTCGACCATCTGCTCGCGGTAGGCGCCCATGGTCCAGTCGCCCTCAAACCCGGCCAGACGCACGAAGTTCTCATAGAGCGTCTTGCCGTTCGGGGTGTGGTGCACTTCGGGGTGGAACTGCACGGCGTAGAAGTTGCGCTCCAGATCCGCCGTGATCGCAAAAGGCGCATTGGGCGAGGTGCCGTAGACCTTGAAACCGGGTGCGATTTCAGAGACATGGTCGCCGTGGCTCATCCAGACCTGTTCGGTCTGATCGAGGAACCAGCCGCTCAGCATGTCGATCCGCTCTTCGGTGGGCGTCACATAGGCGCGTCCGAATTCCGCGGTGCCATGACCGGAGAGAACGGTGCCGCCGAGCTGGTGCATCATCACCTGCTGACCGTAGCAGATGCCCAGGATCGGCACGCCGTAGTCAAAAATCTCCTGCGGCACACGGGGCGATCCCTCGCGCGTGACACTGTCAGGACCACCAGAGAAAATCACCGCCTTGGGCGCAAAGTTGCGCACGAAGTCCATGGTGACATTCTGGTAGGGGTGGATTTCGCAATAGACGCTCAGCTCACGCAGGCGACGCGCGATGAGCTGCGTTACCTGGCTGCCGAAGTCTATGATTAAGAGGCGGTCATGGGCTGTCTCGGTCATGCTTGGCTCTTAGGGTCTGGCGGGACGTCTGGCAAGAGGTCAGATCGGTCCCCGAGAGGGTTTTCGCGCGATTGCCGGCGGGCGGGGGACGTGCCGGGCGCGGCGGGGGCGCAAAATCCGAGTGCAAAGCCGCAAAATCCATGTCGGGATGTCGTATTTATGCGAGAATGGCCGTTATCCTTCGACGGTGCCAGCAATTGCTTCGATAATTAGTCTGCACAGAATTCATACTGTCGCGAGGTATAACAATGACAGATGCAGCACCACGTCGCCGCAGCCGGGGAGGCGGAGGCGCCGCCCGTCGCGCGGAACGGACCAGCGTCAAGATCGAGACAGCGAAATACATCGAACGGAACATTCCGAACTTCGAGGTGCTGGACGAAGAAGCGCTCCAGATCATCGAGACCAACGCCGAGACCATTCTCGAAGAGGTCGGCGTCAATTTCGTCGACAATCCGGCCGCTCTGGACCGTTGGCGCGAAGCCGGGGCCGACGTGCAGGGCGAGCGGGTGCGCATTCCGCGTGGTCTGGCGCGCAAACTCTGTGAAACCGCACCGAGCCAGTTCACCCAGCACGCCCGCAACCCCGAGAAATCCGTGGTCATTGGCGGCAAGAACCTTGTGCTGGCCCCGATCTACGGTCCGCCCTTCGTGCGCGATGCCAATGGCGGCCGCCGCTACGCGACGCTGGAAGATTTCCAGAAGTTCGTGAAACTCGGCTATATGTCCAAGTGGCTGCACCATTCCGGCGGCACCGTGTGTGAACCCACCGATGTGCCGGTGAACAAGCGTCACCTGGACATGCTGATGGCGCATATGGAGCTGAGCGACAAACCCTTCATGGGGTCGGTCACCGAACCGAGCCGCGCCCAGGACACCGTCGACATGTGTTCGATCCTGTTCGGCAAGGATTTCGTGCAGGAAAACACCGTGACCACCTCGCTGGTCAACATCAACTCGCCGATGACCTTCGACGAAGTGATGATGGGCGCGCTGGAAGTCTACGCGCGGAACAATCAGGCCTGCATCATCTCGCCCTTCATCGTCGGCGGCGCGATGGCGCCGGTGTCGGTCGCGGGCACGCTGACCCAGGTTCTGGCAGAGGTTCTGGCCGGCGTTGCCTACAGCCAGCTGATCCGTCCGGGCGCGCCTGTGATCTTTGGCGCCTTTGTGTCCTCGATCGACATGAACTCCGGGGCGCCCACCTTCGGCACCCCCGAGGCCTCGCTGGTGACCTATGGTGCCGGCCAGCTGGCGCGGCGCCTGAACCTGCCGTTCCGCTCTGCCGGGTCGTTCTGCGGCTCCAAACTGCCCGATGCGCAGGCCGCCTATGAGACCGCGAACTCGCTGAACATGGGGCTGCTTGCCGGTGTCAACTTCATGCTGCACTCCTGCGGTTGGCTCGAAGGTGGGTTGGTTGCCGATTTCGAGAAATTCGTGATGGACGCCGATCAGCTTGGTGTGCTGCATGGCCTCGCCAAGGGCGTGTTCGCCGACGAAAACCATCAGGCCATGGACGCCATCCGCGAGGTCGGCCCCGGTGGTCACTACCTCGGCTGTGCCCATACCCAGGCGAACTTCAAATCCGCGTTCTGGAAGTCCGAACTGCTCGACTACAAGCCGTTCGAACAATGGGAAGAAGAGGGCGCACGCGACACCTATAGGCTCGCCTCCTCCCGCGTGGATCACCTGCTTGCGACCTACAAGCAGCCAGAGATGGATCCCGCAATCCGCGAGGCCCTTATGGCCTATGTCGCGGAGAAGAAAGCCTCGATGCCGGATGCCTTCATGTAAGCCCGTCGGCGACATCTTTATATGATTCAAATTCGGCGCCCCTGTGGCGCCGTTTTTGTTGTCACCCGCCTACTGCATGTCTGTTTGCAACGCGCCAGTGCCCGCAGCCCGAGTCGCCAGGAACAGCCGGCTTTCCGCAGCCAGGGCGATCAGCACGTCCACGTGACGCACCAGCGAATACCCCGGGTCGCGGGTCTTTCGGGCGGCTTCCTGATGCGCTTCGAGATCGAGCAGCCGCATCAGGATCGGCGCCGGTCGTGAGGGGCAGCTCGCCCCCAGCAGACGTTTCAGGTCGCGGGGGCGGGAATACTCGCTGGCACCGATACGCGCCGCCCGGGACAGAAGCCGCGGCCGGCTGAGCGTGGTGAGACGTGTGGCAAGATCCTGCATGACATTCCCCTATTAACCTGTGAACAACAGGGGAATAATACTCAACCCCAGCGGGTGTTGCGGAAACGGGCAAAGCAGAGAACGGTGCATTTTCAATAGATTTGATAATCTATGGCAAGGTTTCACGGCCGTCATAATTCAATCGTTCGCGGGAAGGGAGGAGACACCCGGTGACATCCTGTCGCCGCGCCTCTGCCATCTGTGTCCCGGAACTCTATTGGGGGTCAATTATGGATGAGGTGACCGGACCGGAGCTGCCGGATTGGGTTTCTGTAGAGGTGCGTCGTTATCTGGAACATACCGTGGCACAGGTTTCGATCCGGGAACTGGCCCGCAAGGCGGACTGTCATGCGTCCACGGTGTTGCGACAGATCCGGCGGATGGAGACACTGCGCGAGGATCTGCTGGTCGACGGGGCATTGCAGCGCCTGACGGATGTCTTCTACGACCGCCCCTGCAACAAAGATGGTCCTTGCGGAAAAACGTATTTCTCCGAAGAGGATACGGTGCATTGTTTGACCTTGCTGTCGCATTCCGGGGCGGTGCTTGCGGCCAGCCGGGATATGCCCAAGGTGCTCATCCTGCGCGAACTGGACGATGAGATCCAAAAGACTGTCGTCGCGCGCGGTCTGGCCGAGGTGCTGGCGCTGCGCGACTGGATTGCCTGTTTTGCCTCCGGGCGCGTGTACCGGTATCGCATCACCAAGGAGGGGCGTCAGGCCCTGGCGGATCTGCTGGCCGCCGCGGAGCAGCGTCGCCGCAGCCGTCAGGAGAGCCTGACCCAATCCGGTGTGGCCGGGGTGATTGCGTGTCATGACACCGATGACCGGACGTCCCAGCGCCGGCCGCGATACGGTATCCAGGAAACACCGCTGCAAGTCCTGGCGCGGCTGACGGATCGCGATGGAAACCCCTTCCTCACCCCGGAAATGATCAGGGCAGGCGAGAGGTTACGAGAAGATTTTGAACTGGCTCAGATCGGCCAGCATGTTGCCCGGGAACAAGCGGTCTTTGCCGACAAGGGCTCTGATCAGGAACGGCACGACTTGCATCGACCGGCGCAGGAGGCGTTTCAGCGTGCGTCAAACGCGCTCTGTGCGCTTGGTCCCGGATTGAACGACATCGCGCTGCGGTGCTGCTGTCATCTGGAGGGGTTGGAGGCCGCGGAACGGGAGCTGGGCTGGTCAGCGCGGTCGGGTAAAATCGTGCTGCGCATCGCATTGGCGCAGCTGCACGAATACTACAGCGCGCTACCCCCGCAAAGTCAGATGATTGGCTGATGCAAATCACACTCTCTCGGCGCCATAAAAGAAACAGCTATTCACACGCTAGAATAATCACGCAAGAATTATTTGGGCCCTGGGGCGAATAGAGAACAAATGCGGGGTATTTAGAGGTTTGGGTTTGATGGAATTATAGGCTGTGCAATCACAGGTGGTTTTTGGCATGAAGAAATCAAAGATCTGTCCGAACGAAATCAATGGTCCTGAAGAACCGCAGAAAGAGCGGTTTTGATTTGGCGACGGCCCATTTCATAACGAAAGTTGAGCTTCACCTGCAAACGCGGTGACGACGTCGCTGGGGCACGGGCTGTCCTCGTCGGCGCGTCGGCAGCTTCGGCGCCGCGGGGGCAGGATTAGGTATTTAAAGGCAATTGGTTGCACCACGCTCAAACCGGCCATGCAGCACTGGTCGTGGTCCGCCGGTGCTGTTATGTTACGCTCCAGTACCTGCCGCAGTCACAAGGAAGACCCTGTGCGAGATCTGAAGATCCCGGAGCAGCGCCACCCGGAAAAGGCGCACCGTCCCGATAATGCTCAGCCGAAGAAGCCAAGCTGGATCCGCGTCAAGGCGCCGGGCGGCAAGGGCTATGCCGAGACTCATAAAATCATGCGCGAGAACAACCTCGTCACGGTGTGCGAGGAAGCGGGCTGCCCGAATGTCGGCGAATGCTGGAGCCAGGGGCACGCCACCATGATGATCATGGGCGAGATCTGTACGCGCGGCTGCACCTTCTGCAACATTGCAACCGGCCGGCCCGATACGCTTGATGCCTTTGAGCCGGGCCGCGTCGCGCATGCGGTGCAGAAACTCGGCCTCAATCACGTTGTGATCACATCTGTGGACCGCGACGACCTCGATGATGGCGGAGCGGAACATTTTGCCCAGACCATTCGTGCGGTGCGCCATCGCTCCCCCTCGACCACGATCGAGATCCTGACGCCCGACTTTCTGAAATGCGCCCCCGAGGTGCTGGAGACCGTCGTCGAGGCGAAACCCGATGTGTTCAACCACAACCTTGAAACCGTGCCCGGCCTTTACCCCGAGGTCCGCCCGGGGGCGCGCTATTTCCACTCGCTGCGCCTGTTGCAACGGGTCAAGGAGCTGGATCCGAGCATCTTCACAAAGTCGGGCATCATGGTGGGGCTGGGCGAACAGGCTCCGCAGGTGAAACAGGTGATGGACGACATGCGCGCTGCGGATGTGGATTTCCTGACCATCGGCCAGTATCTGCAGCCGACGCCGAAACACCACGCGGTGGATCGGTTTGTCACGCCGGAAGAGTTCGAATCCTATGAGAAGGCCGCTTATGGCAAAGGGTTCCTGATGGTCTCCGCAACGCCTCTGACCCGGTCGTCCTATCATGCCGGCGATGACTTTGCGCAACTGCGGTCGGCGCGGAACGCCAAACTCGGACTGGCATGACGCCGGACCAGCTGGGCCGCCTGACCGCGCTGCGGCATGGGTTTCACTCTGCGCCGGAACTGTCTGGCGCAGAACGGCAAACTGCGGCCCGTGTGGTCGATATCCTTGGCAGTTATGCGCCGGACGAGATTTTGACGGGTCTCGGCGGGCACGGTGTCGCCGCCGTGTTTCAGGGCCAGGAGCCGGGGCCGACGCTGGCCATCCGCTGTGAATTGGACGCGCTACCGATCCCCGAACAAACCGACCTGAGTTATGCGTCACAAGTGCCCGGAACTGCGCATCTTTGCGGGCATGACGGGCATATGGTCATGGTGCTTGCAGTCGCAGAGGCGTTGTCGGAACGTCGCCCCCAGTCCGGGCGCGTGGTGCTGATGTTCCAGCCGGCCGAGGAAACCGGCGAAGGCGCGATCGCTTATCGGGCCGATCCCAAGTTTGCAGCGATCGCGCCGGATATGATCCTGTCTTTGCACAATCTTCCGGGGCTTGCACTGGGGGCGGTTTCCCTGCCCAGGGCGGCTGCCAATTGTGCCTCTCGCGGTGCGCGCATCCGGTTGCAGGGGCGTACCTCCCATGCTGCGGCGCCGCAGGACGGGGTGTCGCCGGCTCCGTCGCTGGCGGTGCTGATGCAGGATCTGGCCGCTCTTGGCACCGGCGGCGATCTGGATGAAGAGTACGCGCTCACCACCGTGACTCATGCCAAATTGGGCGAGCCGACCTTTGGCGTTGCACCGGGTGTGGCGGAGCTCTGGGTGACCCTGCGCACTGTGACAGACGATAGAATGCAGGCGCTGACCGATACGCTCCTATCCCGGGTTGCCGCCTGCGCGACCAAACACGGGCTTGCGCATCAGATCACCTATCATGACGTCTTTGAGGCCTGCACCAATGCGCCCGAAGCGGTGGCCGTGATCGAGGCGGCCTGCCGCGCAGGGGACGTCCCGGTGACGCTCTGCGATCATCCGCAAGCGTTTTCAGAAGACTTTGGCCAATTTGCCCATTCGGCTAAATCCGCGATGTTCTGGTTGGGCGCCGGAGAGGATCATCCGCAGCTTCACAATCCGGACTATGATTTCCCTGACGCGCTGATCCCGATCGGCAGCGGCATATTTCTTAGGTCCATTTACAGCGTCTTGGGTTAGCCGCCGGTCACAGAGGTTGAACCGGCGCGCTTCGGCCCGTTGGCGCAACAGGCTCAGGTAAAGCGGACCTTGCCGATGTGGGGCAGGTTGCGATTGCGCTGAGCAAAATCGATGCCATAGCCCACGACAAATTCATCCGGGATTTCAAACCCGATCCAGTCGGCGCGGAAATCCACCTCGCGGCGGGAGGGTTTGTCGAGCAGGGCGATGGATTTGAGGCGCGCGGGCTTGCGGCTCTTGAGGAGGGAGATCACGTGGTTCAGCGTGTGACCTGTGTCGACGATATCCTCGACCACCAGCACATCCCGCCCTTCAATTGCGCCGCGCAAGTCTTTGAGAATGCGTACCTCTCGACTGCTCTCCATGCCGTCGCCATAGGAAGAGGCCTCAAGGAAATCCACCTCGATTGGCAGGTCAAGCTCTCGCACCAGATCGGCGATGAACACGAAACTGCCGCGCAGCAGGCCCACGACCACCAGCTTGTCTGTGTCGCCAAACTCGGCGGTGATGTCGCCGCATAGCTCTTCGATTCGTGCAGCGATGGCCTTGGCCGAGATCATTACATCAATGACATATGGTCGCTCTGACATGCTTGCCCCCTTGAATTTCGCACGCGTTCATAGGACACCACGCGCCACCTGTACAGAAGACGAATTGAGCTGAGATGCCAACACATTCGGAAACCCGACCGATGCCATATAGCGCCCAGCAGATGTATGATCTGGTGGCGGATGTGGGATCATACCCAAAATTCCTGCCGTGGTGCGCCGCCGCGCGCATCCGCAGCCGCACGCCGCAGGGTGCCTCCGAGGTGATGGAGGCGGATCTGGTGATTTCCTTCAAGGTGTTTCGGGAACGCTTCGGCAGCCGCGTGGTGCTGCACCCCGATGAACACAAGATCGACACCGAATATCTCGATGGGCCGTTTCGCTACATGAAGTCCAACTGGGCGTTTGTCGATCATGCGGATGGCGGTTGTGATGTGAGTTTCTTTGTCGATTTCGAGTTCAAGAACGCCGTGTTGCAGGGGATCATCGGTGTCGTCTTCAACGAGGCGATGCAGCGGATCGTGCGCGCGTTTGAACGCCGCGCGGCAGAACTCTATGGCTGAAGATATCAGGCTCTAACAAGGGGATTTTGGCGTTTTAGGCAGTGCGCCGTTCCAGCGCGCGCCGGAGCATTGCAAGCGCATGATCCCGGCTGGCAAGGCGCACCTTATCCCGTCCCAGCGGGCCAAAATCCACCAGTTCTGTCACCGTCTCTGCGCCGGATTGCGCCAGACCAAAACAGACGCGCCCTTCGGGTTTGTGCTCTGATCCCCCGGGACCAGCGATGCCGGTGACGGATACGGCAAAGGTGGTTCCCGCGGCGCGCTGCGCGCCTTCGGCCATTTCGCGCGCGGTCTCTTCGCTCACCGCGCCAAAATCCTTGAGTGTTTGGGCACTTACACCAAGCATCTGCATCTTTGCCGCGTTGGAGTAGGTGACAAACCCCCGGTCCACCACCGCAGAGGAGCCGGGAATATCCGTCAGCGCGGCGGCGATCATGCCTCCGGTGCAGCTCTCGGCGGTGGCAAGGGTTGCGCCTTGCGCTTTAGCAAGATCCAACAAGGCATTGAAATTCATAGCCCAAGCACCCCATGCGAGAACCCCGCCAGAAGGGCGACGCCAATCCCGGCCATGACCCCGGCGATCACATCATCCATCATCACACCAAACGGGCCTTTCTTGCGGTCCGCCCAGCCAACAGGCCCCGGTTTCCAGATATCAAAGAGGCGAAACAGGATGAAACCTGCAACCCAACCGGGCCACAGCGCTGTGATATCCAGACCGTGCAGCCACGCGGGCAGCGAGATCGCCCAGAGCGCCAGCATCTGCCCGGCGAGTTCATCCAGCACAAATTCCGATGGATCCAGATCTTCCTGGCCGCGAGTCATCTCTGTGGCGGCCCAGAGGCCAACAATGATCGCGAGGACCGTGATCACCGACAGCAGAGGAAAGCCACCAGCCACATGCAGCGCATAGGTCAAGGGCAGCGCGACCAGCGATCCCCAGGTGCCGGGGGCAGGGCGTAAATACCCGACACCACAACAGGTTCCAAGGAGTTGTGCAAGTGTCATGTGCGCACCAAAGTTGCGGTGGCAAGCGCCGCAATCCCCTCGCCACGGCCGGTAAAGCCCAGACGTTCGGAGGTTGTGGCCTTCACCGATACGCGGTCGCGATCGAGTCCCATGATCTCGGCCATTTGAGTGCGCATGGTCTCGGCGTGGGGGCCGATTTTGGGAAACTCACAGACCAGCGTACAGTCGACATTGCTGATGACAAAGCCTTTGGAACGGGCGAGCTCCACCGCATGACGCAGGAAAATCTCTGACGCAGCGCCTTTCCATTGCGGGTCGCTCGGCGGGAAGTGACGTCCGATATCGCCCTCCGCCATCGCCCCATAGAGCGCATCCGTTACCGCATGCATGCCCACATCGGCGTCCGAGTGGCCTTGCAGGCCGCGGTCATGGGGGACATTTATGCCGCAGAGGGTCACGTGATCACCGGGGCCAAAACGATGCACGTCGTAGCCGTTGCCCAGTCTGATATCCGGAATGCCGTCCATGCTGCTCCTCAATATATGTTCGGCGCGGGCAAAATCCTCGGGCCGGGTGATCTTGATATTGTTGACGTCGCCTTGTGTGATGCGGACGGGTAGCCCTGCCTTGCGCGCGACCTCCACATCGTCTGCCGCCACCTCATCCAGTGCAAGATGCGCCGCAAGGATTGCGTCAAAATGAAACGCCTGCGGGGTTTGCGCGGCAAACAAGGCGTTGCGGTCCTGGGTGCCGGTGACATGGCCCTCGGCCCCGGTCCAAAGCGCATCTGTCACCGCAAGCCCCGGTGCGGCGGCGGGGGCGCGATCCAGAGCGGAGAGTGTTTCATGGATCACCTGCGTGCTGACACAGGGGCGCGCAGCATCGTGGATCAGGACCCGCGTGATGCCGCGATCCTTGAGCGCGATCAACCCGTTGCGGACCGATGTTGACCGATCAGCGCCGCCATCGGCGTAGAGAAGGTCATTGTGACCTGCGAGCGCCTCTGCCGCGTGCTCATTCTCCGGATCGCGCACCACCATGATCGTGTCGCAGCCCGCACGTTGGAACGCTGCGATGGTCCAGTCGATCACCCGCTGTCCGGCCAAGGGGCGCCATTGTTTGGCCATGCCGCCGCCGGCGCGGGTTCCTTTGCCAGCGGCAACAATCAAAACGGCGATGGTCATGGCGAGAGACACGTCCTGAGCTGGGGCAATCTTTCGGCGTGTTTACGGTGCGGTGGATAAACTGGCAACGCCCCGAGGTGATATGCACAAAAATTAGGCAATACACCCGATATGCCGGGCTGGAATGGCGTGTTGGAATGGAGCATAGCTCCGTTTCAAGCTAATAAACACTCATATGCACAAGGATTAAGCATTTGTCCTTCTCAGTCGGACCCACACATCTCGATCCTCCCGTGGCGCTGGCGCCGATGGCTGGCATCACGGATCGTCCCTTTCGCGATCTGGTGCGCTCTTTTGGTGCGGGCCTCGTGGTGAGCGAAATGGTCGCCAGTCAGGAAATGGTGCAGGCCAAGCCCGGCGTGCGCGAAAAGGCAGAACTGAGCGCGGATGTGGAAAACACCTCCGTCCAGATCGCCGGACGAGAGGCCTATTGGATGGCTGAGGCCGCGCGACGGGTCGCGGGCAGTGGGGCGCGCATGATCGACATCAATATGGGCTGCCCGGCCAAGAAGGTGACCAACGGGTATTCCGGCTCGGCCCTCTTGAAGACGCCGGATCACGCGCTGTCGCTCATTGAGGCAGTGGTCGAGGCGGTCGATGTGCCTGTCACGTTGAAAACCCGGCTCGGCTGGGATGACAATTGTCTGAATGCCGCAGACGTGGCGCGCCGGGCGCAAGACGCCGGGGTGCAGATGGTCACCATCCACGGCCGCACGCGCTGCCAGTTCTACAAAGGGCAGGCCGATTGGGCAGCGATTGCCGAGGTTCGGAATGCGATTTCCGTGCCGCTATTGGCCAATGGCGACATTGTCGATGCAGCCACTGCGCGACAGGCGCTCGGGGCCTCTGGCGCAGTTGGCGTGATGATCGGGCGAGGCGTGCAGGGCAAGCCCTGGCTGCTGGCACAGGTCGCGCATGAGCTCTGGGGCAGTGCTGCGCCTGATATTCCCACCCAAGGGGATTTTGTCGACATGGTATCAAGGCACTATGAGGCGATGCTTGAGTTCTATGGCGAGGATCTGGGCCTCCGTGTCGCGCGTAAACACCTAGGCTGGTATATGGATGAGGCAGGCACGCCAACAGCCCTGCGGCGTGAGGTTTTGACCGCCAAGACCCCGGCAGAGGTGCTGCGCTTGTTGCCCGCAGCATTGCAGGATCAGACGCAGGAGGACGCGGCATGAATGCTGCGGATGTTCCTCACAGCACCGAATGTGCCATCTGGGCGTCGCTTCCGGTGCCGGCCTTTCTGGTCGATGCTGAAAACTGCATCGTGGATGTGAACTCTGCCGCCGAAGGGTTTATAAATTCCTCCCGCAAGTCTCTGATCGGCAAGCGGATCTGGCAGAAGGTCGCGATTGAAGCTGCGATTGAAACCGCGTTTGACAAGGCGCGCGCACAGGGCACGCCGCTATTTGTGAATGATGTCGATGTGGGCGCGCGCGAACGGGCGCCGCTGCAATGCGCGGTGCAGATCGCGCCGCTGCATGAACATCCCGGCCATATGCTCCTGATGCTGTCACCGCGCGAGCTGGCGGGGCGGATGACACAGACCCATTCGGCAAAATCCGCCGCCCAGTCAGCCATCGGCATGGCAGAAATGCTCGCGCATGAGATCAAGAACCCATTGGCGGGGATCACCGGCGCGGCGCAGCTGTTGAGCATGAACCTCGCGCCCGATGACCTTGAACTCACGGACCTAATCGTGAGTGAAAGCCGCCGGATCGTAAAGCTGCTTGAACAGGTGGAGCAATTCGGAAACCTCTCGGAGCCCGATTTGAAACCCGTCAACCTGCATGATGTTCTGGACCGCGCGCGCCGCTCGGCCCTGTTGGGGTTTGGCGCCCATATGAAGATCATCGAGAAATACGACCCCTCGCTGCCCCTGGCATGGGGAGACCCAGACCAGTTGTTGCAGGTGGTGCTGAACCTTCTGAAGAACGCCTCCGAGGCGGCGGGGACGACGGGCGGCACCATCACGGTACGCACCTACTACGAACATTCCTTCCGCCTGCGGCGCAGCGATGGGCAAGGCAAGCTGTTGCCGCTCCAGATCGAGATCAGCGACGACGGACCTGGCCTGCCGGAGAGTATCCGCGAAGACATTTTTGAACCCTTCGTCTCCGGCAAGGAGAACGGCACCGGCCTTGGACTGGCCTTGGTCAGCAAGATAATCGGCGACCACAACGGCTGGATTTCGGTGCGTTCCGAGCCCGGGAACACCACCTTCAGATTGTCGCTTTCGCGTGCACCGCGAGAGCAGAAATAACTCAGGAGAACAAAGACATGGACGGCACCGTTCTTGTGGCAGACGACGACCGTACGATCCGCACAGTCCTCACCCAGGCCTTGACCCGGGCGGGCTGCAAGGTCCATGCGACCTCCTCCTTGACGACGCTGATGCGCTGGGTTGGCGAAGGCAAGGGCGATGTGGTGATCTCGGACGTGATGATGCCGGACGGGAACGGGCTGGAGATGCTGCCAAAGATCGCCCAGGACCGTCCGGGCCTGCCGGTCATCGTGATCTCGGCGCAAAACACGATCATGACTGCGATCAAGGCTGCCGAGGCAGAGGCCTACGACTACCTGCCCAAGCCCTTTGATCTGCCCGAACTGATGAAGCGCACAGCCAAGGCGCTAACGGAGAAGCGCAGCGCACAGGTTGCCGGTCAGGTTGAAGTGTCGGAGGAGCGCCCGGATGAGCTGCCATTGGTGGGGCGCACCGAGGTGATGCAGACGCTCTATCGTCTGATCGCACGGGTGATGAACACCGATATGCCGCTGCTGATCACGGGTGAAAGTGGCACCGGTAAGTCTCTGATCGCACGGGCGATTCACGATTTCTCGGACCGGCGCACACTGCCGTTTGTGGTCGCCGATGCGGCGGATCTGATCGAGTTGGAGGGCCCTTCGCGACTGCTTGCCCAGGTGAAGGGCGGCACGCTGCTGATTGATGAGCTGGTGGATCTGACGGATGAGGCGCAGGCGCGTCTGGTTCGGATGATGGATTCCCCCGGCGATCACGCCCCCCGGTTCATCGCAACCACCAGTCAGCAAGATCTTGCTGAGCAGTTGGACGACGGCGCGCTGCGCCAGGATCTATACTATCGGATCTGCGGGTCGGAGCTTGTCGTCCCGGCGCTGCGGGATCGGGTCGAAGACATTGCCCTGCTTTGCGAGCATTTCCTGCTGCGCGCAGAGAGCGAAGGGGCCGCGCGTCGCGTCCTGAGTGAGGACGCCCGGGATCTCTTGCGACACTACGCCTGGCCGGGGAATGTGCGGCAACTGGAAAATATTGTGAAAAGGCTTGCGCTTACGGCGCGTAGCGAAGAGATCGGCAAGGGCGAGGTCGCCGCGGCGCTGGGGCCGCAGACCACCGGGGTCGAGCCCGTGATGGGGGGCGGCGCCAGCAATGAGAAGCTTTCGGATGCGGTGGCGCGGCATTTGCAGCGCTATTTCGACCTGCACGGCGACATGCTGCCGCCCCCCGGCCTCTATGCCCGCTTGTTGAAGGAAGTCGAAACGCCTCTGATCGAGATTTCGCTGGCCGCGACCGGCGGAAATCAGGCCAAATGCGCCGATTTGCTGGGGATCAACCGCAATACGCTGCGCAAGAAAATCACGGATCTCGATATTGAGGTGACACGCCGTCGCAAACTGATGTAATCTCGCCACAGAAGCGTGTCCGTGGCGCCAGAAGGCGCATGGCGGACCGCGAAATCATGTGGTGGGCGAGAAACGCCCAACATCAGCTGGGGGCAGGCGGTGGCGCAGATGTCACATATCCGCTCGGTGTATCTTTGGTTTGCAGCCTTGGATCGCTGGCGAAAATCGCGCAGGGCGCGCAACTTCACCACGCTTGGGCTGGTGTTCCTTGGCCCGGCGATGGCGATGGTTACCTTTCTGGTGATCGGTCCGTTTGGGCAAGGGGCGAGCTCCCCGGCGCTGCGACTGATTCTACTCGCTGATCTGGTCTATGTGCTTGCGATCGCCGCCATGGTGCTGAGTCAGATCGGGCGCTTGATCGCGGCGCGGCGCGAAAAATCGGCCGGCTCACGGCTGCACCTGAGGTTGATCGGCGCCTTTGCATTCTTGGCCCTGGTGCCAACCGTAACGGTCGCGGTCTTTGCAGTTTTGACGGTGAACGTGGGGCTGGAGGGCTGGTTTTCGGATCGCGTGCGCGACGCGATCGGCAATTCGGTCAAGGCCGCAGAGGCCTACGAGCGCCAGCAACGCCAGGATCTGGAGCAGGACGCGCTGGCGCTGGCGCGCTTTCTGGATCACAGCCGGTCCAAGAATTTCTTTATGAGTGACGGCGAGCTGCGTCAGTTTCTGTCTCAGGGGCAGTTGCAGATCCAGCGCGGCTTGCAAGAGGCCTATGTGATCAACGGAACCGGGGTGATTCAGACCCGGGGCGAACGCTCCTACGAATTTGATTTCGAGATGCCGACGTTGGAACATATCGGGGCGGCAGAAGAAACCGGCCTGCATGTGATCCAGGACTGGGAGAACAGCGAATTTCGTGCGCTCGTGCGTCTGAATGCCTTTGTGGACCGCTATCTCTACGTCAGCCGCGATGTCGATGGCGAACTGCTCAAGCTGCTCGACGACACGCAGGAAACGGCGCATCTCTATCAGCAACTGGAGAGCGAACGGGGGCGGGTGCTGTTCGAATTCGGCCTCTTGTACCTTGGATTTGCGGTGATCCTGATCCTCGCGGCGATGTGGCTTGGCATGTGGTTTGCCGAGCGCCTGTCGCGCCCGGTCGGACGCTTGACCGTCGCTGCGCAACGGGTCGGGGCCGGTAACCTCAGCGTGCAGGTCACCGAAGAGCAAGGCGATGACGAGATTGCTCAATTGAGCCGGTATTTCAATCAGATGACGCAGCAACTTCAGGCGCAGCGGGAAACGCTTTTGGAGAATACCCGGCAGATCGAACAGCGTCGCCGCCTGTTTGACTCCGTGTTGTCCTCCGTCACCTCGGGCGTGGTTGGGCTGGATGCCAAAGGGCGTGTGACCTTTGTCAACAAATCGGCCAAACGTCTGCTGGACTGGCAGGAAGACCAGCAATCCGTGGCGCTGGCGGTTGCGGTGCCGGAATTCGGGCCCCTGTTTGACGACCTGATCGAAAGCGGGTCCGGCGTGGCGCAGGGCGAGATCAAGGTGACGCGCCAGGGCCGCCTCGAGAACCTCCTGGTGCGCATGGCGCGTCGGCGTTCGGGTGAGCATGATCTCGAGGGCTATGTTGTGGCCTTTGACGATGTGACGGACCTGGTCAGCGCGCAGCGGATGGCGGCCTGGGGGGACGTGGCGCGCAGGATTGCCCATGAAATCAAGAACCCCCTGACGCCAATTCAACTCAGTGCAGAGCGCATCAAGCGCAAATTCGCCCCCAAACTGGGAGAGGATCACAGCGATCAGCTGCAATCCATGACGGATGTCATCGTGCGTCAGACCAATGACCTGCGTCGTATCGTGGATGAGTTTTCAAAGTTCGCGCGCATGCCCGAACCGGACCGTCGCGAAGAAGATCTGGGCAAGCTGGTGCAGGAGGCGGTGTTGTTGCAACAGGCCGGTCAACCCGATTTGCGCATCCATTCAGATCTGCCGGAGCAAGAGCTCAAGGTCGATGTTGATGCGACAATGATCGGACAGGCGCTGACCAACCTCATCAAGAACGCCGGCGAAGCCACGGAAACGCTGAAACAAAAAGGCGCGCCAGAAGATTATGCACCGGAGATCCGGGTGCAGGTGCGCTCTGATGCGCTGGGTCATGTGATCACGATTGCCGACAACGGGGTCGGCCTGCCGGCAGATCGGGCACGGCTGTTCGAACCCTATGTGACAACCCGCGACGAAGGCACCGGGCTCGGCTTGCCGATCGTCAAGAAGATCATCGAAGAGCATGGCGGCACCTTGGCGCTGGAAGACGCGCCGCTCTTTGACGGAAATCGCCACACAGGTGCCATGGCGGTGATCCGCCTCCCGGCGTTCGCGCCGGACAGTACCGTCCACAAACAAACCGTAGTAGCAGGGCTGACATGAGTGACATTCTGATTGTTGACGATGAACGTGACATCCGGGAATTGGTTTCGGACATTCTGGAGGATGAGGGCTACGCCACGCGAAAGGCCGCGAATTCGGAAGAATGCATGGCGGCCTTTGAGGACGCGCGCCCCTCGCTGCTGATCCTCGACATCTGGCTGAAGGACAGTCAGATGGACGGCATCGATATTCTGAAGGTCGTCAAACGCGACTATCCCGAGGTGCCTGTGGTGATCATTTCCGGTCATGGCAATATCGAGATCGCGGTCGCCGCGATCAAGCAGGGCGCCTATGACTTTATCGAAAAACCCTTTAACATCGACCAGTTGATGGTCGTTATTCGCCGTGCGATGGAAACCTCGCGTCTACGGCGCGAAAACACCGACCTGCGGCGCAAGGATGTGGGCGCAGCGGATATGGTGGGCACATCGCCCGCGTTCCGCACGCTTGTCGGGCAGCTCGACAAGGTGACCAAATCCAATGGCCGCGTCATGCTGACGGGCCCTGCGGGCAGCGGCAAGGAGGTCGCAGCGCGCTACATCCATTCCAATTCGAACCGGGCCGGTGCTCCGTTTGTGACGGTGAACTGCGCCAGTATCGAGCCGGAGCGGATGGAGGATGTTCTGTTCGGCCGTGAAAGCGGCGAGCGCGGCATCGAACCGGGGCTGCTGGAACAGGCGGATGGCGGCGTTGTCTTCTTTGACGAGGTCGCCGACATGCCGTCGGGCACCCAGTCCAAGATCCTGCGGGTGCTGGTCGATCAGCAGTTTGTGCGGGTTGGCGGAACCGAGAAGATCAAGGTCGATTTGCGGGTGGTATCCGCGACCAGCCGTGATCTGGAACAGGAAATCACTGACGGGAACTTCCGTCAGGAACTCTACCATCGTCTGAATGTGGTGCCGATCTGCGTACCGGCCCTGTCCGAGCGGCGCGAGGATATTCCGTTGCTGGCCCAGTATTTCATCGAAGGTTTCAACAAATCCCAGGGTCTGCCTCTGCGGGCGCTCAGCGATGATGCGGTGGCGCTTTTGCAGACCATGACCTGGCCGGGCAATGTGCGCCAGCTCAAGAACCTGGTGGAACGTGTTCTGATCCTTGGAGAATCCTCCGAACCGATCCAGGCCAAGGATCTGCCCAGCGAAGAGGAAAAGGTCGAAACAGAAGGCCGTGTCGTGCTGTCCGGGGCCCTGGCGACATTGCCGCTGCGCGAGGCCCGCGAAGCGTTTGAACGTGAATACCTCCTGACCCAGATCAACCGGTTTGGCGGCAATATCAGCCGCACGGCCTCTTTTGTCGGCATGGAACGTTCGGCGCTGCATCGCAAGCTGAAGTCGCTTGGCGTGGTGACCTCCAACAAGGCCGGCACACGGATTGCCCGGGTCGAGAATGAGGAAACAGCGGTCTGAGGACGGCCTCTGCGGCAAGGACAATTGAATTGACCCTGCCCAAGCCATCTGTCATGCAAATCAGGCATTTCAGCGCCCGGAGAGCGGATCGATGAAGGTAATAATCTGTGGCGCCGGGCAGGTCGGCTGGCAGATCGCGCGGCATTTGTCGGGTGAACATAACGATGTCACCGTCGTGGACAACAATCCGGATCTGGTGCGTCGCGCAACGGATACGCTTGATGTTCAGGGCATTGCGGGCTTTGCCTCCTATCCGGATGTGCTGGATCGGGCAGGGGCGCGGGATGCGGATATGATTATCGCCGCCACCCATTCGGATGAGGTGAACATGGTCACCTGCCAGGTGGCGCATTCGGTGTTCTCCATCCAGCGCAAGATCGCGCGCCTGCGGTCCAAAAGCTATCTCAACGCCATTTATTCCGACCTCTATCGTCGTGATCACCTGCCGATCGACGTGGTCATCAGCCCGGAGCGCGAGGTGGCAGCAGCCGCCATGCAGCGGCTGCGCGCGCCGGCGGCCTTTGATACCGAAGTCTTTATGGAGGGGCGGGCGCAGTTGCTGGGCATCCACATCGATGAGGAATGCCCGGTGGTGAACACGCCGTTGCGCCAGCTGACTGAGCTGTTCTCGACCCTGCGGGCGATCGTGGTGGGCATCCGCCGCGATGGCAGCCTGTTTGCGCCGGAACCGGGGGACCAGCTGTTTGTCGGCGATGCCGCCTATGTCTTCTGTCACGCGGATGACGTGAATAGAACCATGGAAGTCTTTGGCAAGAAAGAGAAACGGCAAGAGCGCGTCGTTATCGTCGGCGGCGGCAATGTCGGGCTGGAAGTGGCCAAGGCGCTCGAAGGGCGCGCCGGTCGCACCCGGGCCAAGATGATCGAGATGAACCGGAAACACGCCGAGAAGGCCGCCGAAGAACTGGAGCGTACCATTGTTCTGAACGGGGACGGGCTGGATCGCGGGCTGATGATCGAGGCCGGGATCGACAAGGCCGATGCGATGCTGGCGGTGACCGATGACGACAAGACCAACATGCTGGCGGCGGTGCGGGCCAAGGCCGAGGGCTGTCCCTTTGCCATCGCCCTGATCAACGACCCCACGTTGCTGCCTCTGCTGCCGCATCTTGGCATCGACGCCCACATCAACCCGCGCGCCACCACCGTCAGTTCGATCCTGCGCCATATCCGCTACGGGCGCATCCGGCAGGTCTATTCCATCGGCGATGCCGAGGCCGAGGTGATCGAGACCGAGGTGCTCTCGACGTCGCCCATGGCCGGTCAGGCCTTGCGGGATATTGATTTCCCCGAAGGCGTGCTGGTCGGTGCGGTGAGCAAGAACGGCGAGGTCATGCGCCCCACGGGTGGCCTGCGGATCGAGGCGGGGGATACGATCGCCCTCTTTGCCATGGCGGCGGACGTGCGGGAGGTCGAGCGCCTGATGCAGGTCTCGATCGACTATTTCTAGAATGCCCCGTCGCCCCCGCTCTCAGGTTCGTGGCATCCTGCGGCTGCCGTTGCTGCTGCTGATCTGGGGCGTGTTCTCGGTCGCCATGTGGATCCCCGCGATCCATGCCGTGCTGGTGGACGATCACAATACCTCGCAGAGCTTTTTCTATTCCGGGCTTGTCGGGGTGACCCTGGTGACCTTTATCGGGCTTTCGGTGTCCAACCGGGTGCCGCGATACGGGATGCCGGGGCAGCTGATGACCCTTCTGGCGACCTTTGTGTTCCTGCCGCTGTTTCTGGCGGTGCCGTTGCAGGACGCGCTGCGCAACACCAGCTATCTGAATGCCTATTTCGACATGGTCAGCGCGTTGACCACCACCGGGGCCGATATTTTTGATCAACCCGGTCGCCTGCCGGCGTCGGTGCATCTGTGGCGGGTGCTGGTGGCCTGGCTCGGCGGTTTGTTCATGTGGATTGCGGCCTCCGCAGTGCTGGCGCCGCTGTCGCTTGGGGGATTCGAGGTGACAACCCGGGCGGAGCCTGGGCGCAGTGACGCGATCCTGCGTGAAAGTCACCGGCCGGACCCAAGACGCAAACTCATCATGGTCACCGTGGCGCTTGCCCCGGTCTACGTCGGGCTGACCCTGGCGCTTGCGGTGCTGCTGCTGCTCTGTGGTGACAGCGGTCTGGTTGCGGTGTCCCATGCGATGTCGGTGATGGCGACCTCCGGCCTGTCTCCGATCGGGGGGATCGGCGCGGCCCAGTCCGGGCTGGCCGGCGAAATGGTCATGTTCCTGTTCCTGCTTTTTGCGCTGTCGCGCCTGACGTTCTCCAGCGATACCGTCGCCGTGGGCCATGGGCGTCTGGACAAGGATCCGGAGTTCCGCACCGGCATGTTGATCATCTTCGGGGTGCCGATCCTGCTGTTCCTGCGCCACTGGATCGCGGCGCTTGAGGTCAATACCTCGGACGATCTGTCGATGGCGCTGGCCTCGTTCTGGGGCGCGCTGTTCACCATCACCTCCTTTCTGACCACGAACGGGTTTGAAAGCGGCTATTGGTTCAGCGCCCAGGAATGGTCCGGGCTGGAGACGCCGGGCATGATCCTGCTGGGTCTTGCGGTCATGGGGGGCGGGGTGGCCACCACCGCCGGTGGTGTGAAACTGCTGCGGGTCTATGCGCTCTATCTCAACGGTCTGCGCGAGATGGAGCGGCTGGTCCTGCCGTCATCGGTCAGCGGCGAGGGGCGGGGCAACAGGCGGTTGCAAAGCAACGGCGCCTTCGTTGCCTGGATCTTTTTCATGCTGTTCGCCTTGTCGCTGGCCCTGATCTGCGTCGCGCTTTCGGCGTTTGGAATCCCGTTTGAGCAGGCGATGATTCTGGCCGTGGCCGGTCTGTCCACCACTGGCCCGCTGATCGAAGCGGCGGGGCAGGTGCCGATCGAACTTGCGCTGCTGGCAGCCCCGGCAAAGCTGATCCTGTGTTTTGCCATGGTGCTGGGCCGGCTGGAAACGCTGGCCATTATCGCACTTCTGTCGCCCAATCTCTGGCGGAGCTGACAGAATCTGGTTAACCCATGTAGAAAAATGACGTATTTCGGGTGGAAACCCGCTAAAACTGCGTCCATACTCCGCGTAAGGGACGCGTTGGGCCGCAGCGCGTGACAAGAACAAAGGCGAGATAATAAACAAATGGCTTCGGACAGACAGAATCTTCAGGACGCATTCCTGAACCACGTTCGCAAAACTAAGGTTCCAGTCACAATCTTTCTGATCAACGGTGTCAAACTTCAGGGCGTGATCACCTGGTTTGACAACTTCTGCGTGTTGCTGCGCCGCGATGGCCAGTCGCAACTTGTGTACAAGCATGCGATCTCGACCATCATGCCGGCTCAGCCGATCAGTCTCTATGAGGGTGAAGACTCCAATTGATGGAGCATGACAGGAAGCGGACTCGCGCCTGGGTCCTGCATCCGGATATCAAGTCAGACAGAGAGCGCCGCGACGCTGTTCCGGCGCTGGAAGAAGGTGTGGCGCTCGCCGCCGCCTTGCCCGACCTGGATGTGGTCGGCTCCAATGTCGTGGGGCTGCCCAAGGCGCATCCCGGCATGCTGTTTGGCTCCGGCAAGATCGAGGAGCTAAAAGCGGTCTTCAAGGCGGAAGAGGTGGAGCTGGTCCTGATCGACGGTCCGGTCAGCCCGGTGCAGCAGCGCAATCTGGAAAAAGCCTGGAAGGTGAAGATCCTTGACCGGACGGGGCTGATCCTGGAGATCTTTTCCGACCGTGCGCGCACCCGCGAAGGCGTGTTGCAGGTGGAAATGGCGGCGCTGAGCTACCAGCGCACGCGTCTGGTGCGCGCCTGGACCCACCTGGAGCGACAGCGTGGTGGACTCGGGTTTGTCGGCGGCCCCGGCGAAACCCAGATCGAGGCCGACCGCCGCGCCATTGACGAACAACTGGTGCGCCTGCGCCGTCAGCTGGACAAGGTGGTGAAAACCCGCACCCTTCACCGCGCGGCACGGGCCAAGGTTCCCTATCCGATCGTTGCGCTTGTTGGTTACACCAATGCGGGAAAATCCACTGTTTTCAACCGCCTGACAGGTGCGGAGGTGATGGCGAAAGATATGCTCTTTGCCACGCTGGACCCGACCATGCGACGGGTGGAGCTGCCGGATGGACCCGAGGTGATCCTGTCGGACACGGTGGGGTTCATCTCTGATCTGCCGACGGAACTGGTCGCCGCATTCCGCGCCACGCTCGAAGAGGTGCTGGCCGCGGATGTCATCCTGCATGTCCGCGATATCAGCCATAGCGAAAGCGATCACCAGGCCGAAGATGTGGCGCAGATCCTGAATTCTCTTGGCGTCGACGAGGATCGCGCCCTGATCGAGGTCTGGAACAAGATCGATCAGCTGTCCCCCGAGGAGGCCGAGGCCTGTCGCCAGCGGGCAGAGCGAAGCGACGATCTGTTTGCGATTTCGGCGCTCACAGGCGAGGGGCTGCCGGAGCTGCTCGCTCAGATCGCGCTAAAACTGCAAGGCGTTCGCCACACGGACGTGCTTCACCTTGAATTTTCACAAGGCAAACAGCGCGCCTGGCTGTTCAAGGAAGAGGTGGTGCAGTCGGAGGAACAGACCGAAGAGGGGTTTGAACTGACGGTGCGCTGGACCGATCTGCAAAAGGCCAGGTTCGAGAAACTCTGATTATGCGGCGACGCATCCGGCCCCCGGTTGGGGGCCGGACCCGCGCGCTGTGGTAATGTCGGATCGTCGCCCAGCCCATGGCGCAGATGGTCCATAGAGGGGCGTCTGGGCGGGCGGCGTCTGTCGCCCCTCCGCCTCAGCGTGGCAGGATCCGGGTCACACCAACGGCTGCCGCCCGCGCCAGGTCCTCATCCAGCGACATCGGAATATATTCCCCCCGGCGCCAGAACTGCGCCATGTCATCGTAATAGCGCGACAGGAAGTGGCCTGATTGCCCGGTTGCGATGATAAAGACGGAACTGTCCGGATCGGCAAAATCATAGACCCCGCGATAGCCGGCCGCATGCACGTTGCGAAACGGCGCAGGTTCCTCGCCCGAGGTGAGGCCGCGCTGCAAGGTGTTGTCACCGCCGCTGGTGGATTGACGGATGTTCACGAAATAGCGCAGCAGGGGCACTTCGCCGAGGACCTCATGGTCATGCGTCGCCTGATGGGCGTCGCCCCAGCGCAGGGCCTCCAGCGCATTGCCATAATGCTCGCTGATGTAGACCAATGCATCGTCCAGCGCCAATCGCGCCATATCGGTGCAGGTTTCCGTTGGGGCGCTTTGCTGCACGTCACACCAGACGCCAGCCCCGTCGATGTCGCGGAACACCCGTTCCAGGAACACCGGGTCAACACGGGTAAACGCATCAGCAAGCGGGCCGAGTTCATCCTCGATCAGGCGTTTTTGCAAAGCACGCACCCAGCTGGCGTAGATCAACGGCTCTGGCAGGTGTTCGTTCATCTCTCCGTTCCACTCTGCCAGCAGCGACAAGGCAATCTGGCGTTGGCGCGCCGGGGTGCCGTCGGGGGCGGCCTCACCAGTGAACCAGAGATCAGCCCCGATCAGCGGCAGCAGGCTGCGGGCACTGTAGGAAACGGTGTCGAGTTGCGCTTCGATAAAACTGTCACGGGTGTGCACCTCGCGCGTTTGCATCAGCCGCCGCCAGCGATTGATCCGCTGCGTATCGCCCCATTCAAACGACACGTGATTGGGAAAGGGCCGGTCCAGCAGCTTGTTGTTGGTGTTGCCAAGGATGCCGCCGCGCGGGCTGACAAACTCCGGGTTCGCCGCATAGGGCAGGCGACCCTGCCACTGGTTTTCACGGCGCCAGCCCTGATTGGGCAAGCGGCCTTGGCTTTGATTGCGCGGATCGCGGTCCGGCATGGCGCCCACGGTTTTCAGCGCAATGGTTTCCGCGTCGGCCAGGGTCAGGTTTTGCGACGGCGCAATGAAGTTCTCGCCAGCGATGATCGCCTGGTCCACCGTCTGCGCGCGCATCAGTTCCAAGGCCGCGGTCATCGAGGTGTCGCGGGGCGACAGCGCTGTCCAGCCGAGGCTGATGACATGGCCGGGCGGCGTCACGGAGGCCAGGTCGAACAGCGAGCCGGGCAGCACCGGCCCATTGTCGGTCCAGCGCAGCGTCAGGGTCAGCGGTTCGTTGCCCTTAATCTGGACGATGGAAGGGCGGCTCTCGAACTCCTTGTAGCCGGTCGGGCTGAGGTACTGCTGCGGGTTGTCGGGATTGATCTTTTCGACGAACAGATCCTGATCGTCGAGATAGGACGAGGTGACCCCCCATCCCATCTGCTGCGATCGCCCGGTCAGAACGGCGGGAATGCCCGGGATGGTGCCACCGATCACGCCGCCAGTGCCCAGTTCCAGCCGTGCCAGATACCAGATACCGGGAGCGCTCAGCCCGAGGTGGGGATCATTGGCCAGCAGGGTGCCCCCCGCGGCAGAGCGGTTGGGGGCAGCGGCCCAGGCGTTGGAGGCGCCCCCGAGGCCGCGCGGGGCGACAGGCATCAGCGCGGCGTATTGCGACCCCTCTGAGGGGGCCGCATCCGGTGTGGGGAACGGGCCGGGAAACAGCTCGGTGTATTCCGGCAGCGTCGCGGTTCCAGTGCCCGGTGCATCGGGGAGAATATCCAGCAGCCGCGCGGGGTTATCAAGCGCAATGGAGGTCTGCGCCCGCAGGATTTCCTCTTGCAGATGCGAGGAGAGCTGCAGCGCCATCAGCTTCATGATCGCGATGCTGTCGGCGGGCTGCCAGGGGGCGATCGGCATGTTGAACAGGAACATTTCAGGCGCGCCACGCCCCAATGCGCGCTCGTTGACCTCCTGCAGGCGCGCATTGACGCCGCTGGCATAGGCTTCGAGCGCGCGCAGGCTTTCCGGGCTTTGCGCCGCGACGGAGCTGCGCGCGGTGCGATAGAGATCAAGGCGGCGCAGGAAGCTGTCGGTCTTGACTGTGCGCGGGCCGAAGATTTCCGACAGACGCCCCTGGGCGGTGCGGCGCATCACTGCCATTTGCCAGAGACGATCCTGCGCATGGGCATAGCCGAGGCCGAAGAATACATCCTCGTCAGAGGCGCCGAAGCTGCCAAAGATATGCGGCACATTGGCGTGATCCCGCACGATTTCCACCGGCGCGGTTGGTCCGGGCAGCGCGATCTCCTTGTCATAATCGGGCAGCGATTGTGCGGCGAGAAAATAGACAAGTCCCGCGCCCGCAAGGCCAAGCAGAATCGAACCGGCCGTGAGGCGGAGAAGCCAGCGGAAAAGGCGTGCCATTCTTTGTCTATTCCCTTGGAAATTCGAGATTTGTTGCCAAGACACATTGCGCTTGATCGGCGCGGTGCTAGGGTTGGCGCCAACATATGCGAAGACAGATCAGGGGGAAAGGACATGACCAAAGTTGCGTTCCTTGGGCTTGGCGTGATGGGGTATCCCATGGCGGCACATCTGCAAAAGGCAGGCCATGATGTAACAGTTTACAACCGTACAACCGCAAAGGCGGAGGCCTGGGCGGCGGCAACGGGCGGGCGCGCTGCGGCCACCCCGCGCGAGGCTGCGGCGGAGGCGCAGTTCGTGATGGCCTGCGTCGGCAATGATGACGATTTGCGCTCAGTCTGCCTGGGACCCGATGGGGGGTTTGCGGGGATGGCGTCCGGCAGCACCTTTGTGGATCACACCACCGTTTCGGCTCAGGTCACCCGGGAGCTCTATGCGGCCGCGCAAGAAGCAGGGCTGGGCTTTGTCGATGCGCCGATCTCCGGTGGCCAGGCGGGGGCCGAGAACGGTGCCTTGTCAATCATGTGCGGTGGTGATGCGGATCAATACACCAAGGCGGAGCCGATCATGGCAGCCTATGCGCGTATCTGTCGTCGCATCGGTGACAGCGGCGCTGGCCAGATGACAAAGATGTGCAATCAGATCGCCATTGCCGGGCTGGTGCAGGGCCTCAGCGAAGCGCTGCATTTTGCCGAAAAGGCCGGACTGGACGGGCGCGCCGTGGTCGAGGTTATCAGCCAGGGCGCTGCGGGCAGCTGGCAGATGGCCAATCGCTACGAAACCATGCTGGAAGACCAGTTCGATCACGGGTTTGCGGTGGACTGGATGCGCAAGGATCTCGGGATCTGTCTCGACACTGCGGATGACATCAACGCCAGCCTGCCGGTGACTGCATTGGTGGATCAGTTCTACAAGGATGTGCAGAAACTCGGCGGTGGCCGCTGGGACACTTCGGCGCTGATCAAGCGCTTGCGCGCGCTCGATTGATCCGGGCGACACGCCCGTGGACGGGCCGCAAACAGCAAAGCTTCCCGGATCAAGGGAGGCTTTGAACGCGTTGATACTTGGCATTAATTGCCAGTGTCTTAGGGGATGATGCGGGTGTATTTGGACCCTTCGAGGGTTGCCCCCAGACGCAAACCCGCCTGACCAAAGACCGCGGCAATCACCGGTGCGGTGAGGGTGTTGGTGTCGGCGGTCAGCGCATTGCCTTCGTCCTTGACCACATATTCGAGATCCGCACCGGCGGTCCAACCCGATGAACGGCGGAACCGTGCAAGCGCCGCATCGGTCATGAAGAACAACACATGCGCATATTGCTGGGCACCGATTTGCAGACCGGCGTTGCCTTTGACATTGGCATAGTAGTCAACGGTGACACCATTGATGCGCAGCGCGCCGCG
Source organism: Epibacterium sp. MM17-32 (assembly GCF_022348205.1). Lineage (NCBI taxonomy): Bacteria > Pseudomonadati > Pseudomonadota > Alphaproteobacteria > Rhodobacterales > Roseobacteraceae > Epibacterium > Epibacterium sp. MM17-32. The sequence continues at coordinate 287,209 of NZ_JAKRFC010000001.1, forward strand.
CCCATAGGCGCCACCAAAGATGAACCCTGCCTCGGTCACCAGCGGGATCACCAGCATGCCCGCGGATTTCTCCGCCAGGTCCCGGGTGCCGGGGTAGCGGCTGTACATCTGGTTCAGCGTCGCGTCCACGCGGGCGTCGATCTTCACGTCATTGGTATTACCGATGCCATTTCCGCAAGCGGCGGTCACGCCCAGCGTGGCGAGCCCGGCGGTGGTGAAGGCGCGGCGGGACAGAGAGGAATTTGTTCTGCTCATGGTGTTACCTGCATAGTGGGTCGGCGCTTTTGCGCCTTGTTTGAGCCGACTATAGGCAAGCTTCGCGCCTCTGTCATCTCGAACCCACGCCGGATGCGCGGGTTCCCGCTGTCACGTTCACGTGTTCCGACCTATCCGTTCAGCAGTCGCGCGATCTGTGGCGCGAAATAGGTCAGGACACCGTCGCAGCCCGCACGGCGGAAGGCCATCAGGCTTTCCAGCATTACCCGTTCGCCATCGATCCAGCCATTCTGCGCCGCAGCCTGGATCATGGCGTACTCCCCGGAGACCTGATAGGCGAAGGTCGGCACGGCAAACTCGCGTTTGACGCGCTGGCAGATGTCCAGATAGGGCAGACCGGGTTTCACCATGACCATATCTGCGCCTTCGTTCAGGTCGCGGGCGATCATGCGCATTGCCTCATCCGTGTTGCCCGCATCCATCTGATAGGTCTTCTTGTCGCCCTTCAGCGCGCCGGAGGCCCCGACCGCATCGCGGAAGGGTCCGTAAAACCCCGAGGCATATTTTGCAGAGTAAGAAAGGATCGTAACGTTCTGAAATCCGGACTTTTCCAGGGCTGAGCGCATGGCGCCCACACGACCGTCCATCATATCCGAGGGGCCGATAATATCCGCGCCAGCCTCGGCTTGCGCCAGGGTCATGCGGACCAGCGCCTCGACGGTTTCGTCATTGCGGATTTCGCCGTCCACGACATAGCCGTCATGGCCGTTGATATTATAGGGGTCGAGCGCCACATCCGTCATCACCGCCAGATCCGGTGCCGCGGCCTTGATGGCGCGAATGGCGCGATTGCACAGGTTGTCCGGGTTCCAGGCTTCGGCACAGTCTGCCGTTTTCAAGGCGGGATCCGTGTAGGGGAAGAGGCAGATCGCCGGGATGCCGAGCGCATGCGCCTCGACAGCGGCCTCTGCTACCTTGTCGACGGATCGGCGGACCACCCCGGGCATTGATGCAACCGGTTCCTCCACGCCCTCGCCATCGCGTACAAACACTGGCCAGATCAGGTCGTGCACCGAAAGTTCGTGTTCCCGCGTCAGGTTGCGAACGGCAGCTGAAGCGCGCAGGCGGCGCGGGCGGGCGGCTGGAAAGGGTGCAATGATAGGGGGCATCTTGATCTCGTGACAAATTCCGATGCCTATGGGTGCCACGGATCAGGCGTGGTTCACAAGTGCCGCGCCCGTGCATTTCTGACGCAGCAGCCCTTGTATCAGCGCGCGTGGCGATGGATACAGGGCGTCAAGTTGGCTCCGCGTTGCCTGTGCGACGGTGAAATCAGGGATTTGCACGACCTTGGACCTATTTGCAATTATCGTCGAGTTGATCGACCTGAAATCCTTTTCGAACCTGTGGTACTGGATTGCCCTTGCGGTGCTGTGGTCGTCTGCCAGCCACTGGGTGCTGGGCGTGCCCTATGACATGGTCGGGCGTGCGGCCCGGGTCGGGGGGCAATCGGCGCAAGATCTACAGGACCTGGTTCGCATACAGGTGAACAGGCTGCTGTATGTTGCTGATGTGTCGGGGTTTATCCTGACAGGGTTCATGTTCTTTGTGCTGACGTCGCTGCTGATGCTGGGCTTTGTCTATGACATCGAATTTGCACAGGCGCTGGTGCTGATGCTGCTGCCGATGAATGTCGTGGGACTGATCAACCTGAGAGCAGCGCGCGCCATTCGGGCCACGGAGCACGATGACCACGCCCTGCGCCGCCGGCTCGTGCGCACGCGTCTCTATGTGCAGCTGGTTGGTGTCGTGTCGATTTTTGTCACCGGGATCTGGGGCATGATTCAGAACCTGACCAACGGAGTGCTCGGCTGAGCCTCGGATAACCGTGAAGAAGGGGAGCACATGTCCCAGAAATCCATCGTCATGGGCGGCGCACCCGAGGGGTTTGACGCGCAGTTGGTGCTGCGTGAACTGGACCGCGCTCGCGCGCCGGTGCTGCATATTGCCCGCGATGACAAGCGCATGGACGCGATGCGCTCGGCGTTGCGTTTCTTTGCCCCGGAGCTGCCGGTCATCGTGTTTCCGGGATGGGATTGCCTGCCCTATGATCGCGTGTCGCCGAATGCGGATATTTCGGCCGCGCGGATGGCGACGCTGGCCGGATTGGTGCAGGGCATGCCCGGGCGCTTTGTGCTGCTGACGACCCTCAATGCCGCGATGCAGCGCGTGCCGGCGCGTGAGGTTCTGAAAGAAGCGGCCTTTACCGCGCAGGTCGACACGCGGATTGATGAAGAAGCGCTGCGCAAGTTCCTGGTACGTATGGGGTTTTCCCAAAGCCCCACGGTGATGGAGCCGGGCGATTACGCGGTGCGCGGCGGTATTATCGACATCTTTCCGCCTGGTGAGAGCGGGCCGGTGCGGCTTGATCTCTTTGGTGATGTGCTGGATGGCGCGCGGCGGTTTGATCCGGCGACGCAGCGGACGACCGAAAAGCTGGACCGGGTGGAACTGGCGCCGGTTTCGGAGGTGATCCTCGACGAGGCGGCGATCACCCGCTTTCGGCAGAATTATCGGATCGAGTTTGGTGCCGCTGGCAGCGACGATCCGCTGTACGAGGCGGTCTCCGCCGGGCGCAAGCATCAGGGGATGGAGCATTGGCTGCCGTTTTTTCACGAGCGGCTGGAAACCCTGTTTGACTACCTGCCGGACGCCACGGTCACCCTGGATGACCAGCTGACACCGGCCCGGATCGCCCGATGGGAGAGCATCGCGGATCAGTACGAGACCCGCAAGCATGCGATGGACGCCAAGGGACGGATGGATTCGGTGTACAAGCCGACCCCGCCGCAGCTCTTGTATCTGGATGAGGCCGCCTGGGATCAGCAGGTCGCGGCGTGCCGGTCTGTTCAGTTTCACCCGCTGCCGCAGGCCAGCGGTCCCGGCGTGGTGGATGCCGGCGGGCGGATCGGGCGTAACTTTGCACCGGAACGGCAACAGGAAAACATCAGCCTGTTTGGGGCCCTGGCGGATCATATTAAAGCGCGGATGACGCAGGGGCCGGTTGTGGTGGCCTCCTATTCGGAAGGTGCGCGCGAGCGTCTCAGTGGGCTGATCGAGGATGAAGGGCTGGCGGAAACGATCCCCGTTTCTGATGGCACCAGAATAGGCAAATCAGGGCTGCATCTGGCGGTCTGGGCGCTGGAGCATGGTTTCGAGGCGCCGGATATGACGGTCATTTCGGAACAGGATGTCCTCGGCGATCGACTGATCCGGAAACCCAAAAAACGTCGGAAGGCCGAGAACTTCCTGACCGAAGCTCAATCCCTTACCCCCGGGGATCTGGTGGTTCACGTCGACCACGGGATCGGGCGCTACATGGGATTGGAAGTGGTCACGGCGGCGGGTGCTGCGCATGAATGCCTGCTGCTGGAATATGCCGAGCAGAGCAAACTGTATCTGCCGGTCGAGAATATCGAACTGCTGTCGAAATACGGTCATGACGAGGGGCTGCTCGACAAGCTGGGCGGCGGCGCCTGGCAGGCCAAGAAGGCGCGGCTCAAGGAACGTATTCGCGAGATGGCCGACCGGTTGATCCGGATCGCCGCAGAGCGTGCCCTGCGCAAGGCGCCGGTGATGGATCCGCCGCCGCATGCCTGGGAGGAGTTCTCGGCGCGCTTCCCCTATCAGGAAACCGACGATCAGCTTCGGGCGATCGAGGAGGTGATGGAGGACCTGCATTCCGGGCAGCCGATGGATCGCCTCATCTGTGGCGATGTCGGCTTTGGCAAGACCGAGGTGGCGATGCGGGCGGCCTTTGTTGCGGCGATGTCGGGTCTGCAAGTGGCCATTGTCGCGCCCACGACGCTGCTGGCGCGTCAGCACGCCGCCGGCTTCAAGGAGCGGTTCCGGGGATTCCCGTTGGAAGTCAGGCAGTTGTCGCGCTTTGTCAGTTCAAAGGAAGCGAGCCAGACCCGCGAAGGCCTGGCCAAGGGGACCGTCGATATTGTGGTCGGCACCCATGCGCTGTTGGCCAAGAACATTCGGTTTCAGAACCTTGGGCTGCTCATCATTGATGAAGAACAGCATTTTGGTGTGGCGCATAAGGAGCGCCTGAAACAGCTGCGGACGGATATTCACGTCCTGACCCTGACCGCGACGCCGATCCCGAGAACGCTTCAACTCAGCCTTACAGGTGTCCGGGATCTTTCGATAATTGGCACGCCGCCGGTGGACCGGTTGTCGATCCGTACCTATGTGGCCGAGTTTGATGCCATTACCATCCGCGAGGCTCTGCTGCGCGAACATTATCGCGGTGGGCAGAGTTTCTATGTGGTGCCGCGCATTTCCGATCTGCCGGAGATCGAGGATTTCCTCAAGGAGCAGTTGCCGGAACTGAGCTATGTGGTTGCGCATGGGCAGATGGCGGCCGGGGAGCTCGATGACCGTATGAATGCCTTCTATGACGGCAAGTATGACATCCTGCTGGCCACCACGATCGTTGAATCCGGTCTCGATATTCCAACCGCGAACACCATGGTGGTGCATCGTGCGGATATGTTCGGCCTGGCGCAGCTCTATCAGATCCGCGGCCGTGTCGGGCGCTCGAAGACACGCGCCTATGCCTATCTGACCACACGCCCGCGTCAGCGCCTGACCGATACGGCGGAAAAGCGGCTGCGGGTGCTTGGCTCGCTCGACACGCTTGGCGCCGGCTTTACGCTTGCCTCGCAGGATCTTGATATTCGGGGCGCCGGCAATCTGCTGGGCGAAGAGCAATCGGGACAGATGCGCGATGTGGGCTATGAGCTGTACCAGTCGATGCTGGAAGAGGCGATCGCCAAGATCAAATCCGGTGAGGTCGAAGGGCTGACCGAAGGCGACGAGCAATGGGCGCCGCAGATCAACCTCGGGGTACCGGTCTTGATCCCGGAGGATTATGTGCCCGACCTCGATGTGCGGTTGGGCCTCTATCGGCGTCTGTCGTCCCTGTCGACGAAGGTCGAACTGGAGGGGTTTGCCGCGGAGCTGATTGACCGCTTTGGGAAATTGCCCAAGGAGGTCAATACGTTGATGCTCGTTGTTCGGATCAAGGCGATGTGCAAGAAAGCCGGTATCGCCAAGTTGGACGGCGGACCCAAGGGCGCAACCCTTCAGTTTCACAACGATAAATTTGCCTCGCCACAGGGGCTTGTGGAGTTCATCCAGTCGCAGGACGGCCTGGCCAAGGTCAAGGACAACAAGATCGTGGTGAGCCGGGACTGGAAGAAGGACAGCGACAAGATCAAGGGGGCCTTTGCGATCGCCCGGGATCTGGCCGAGAAGGTCGTGGCCGAGAAGAAGAAGGCGCGCAAACCCCAGTGAGGCGAACACACACCCTCGGTTTTGTTTAGGCGGTCTTTAACGGAGTGCGGCGCTGCTCAATACCTGAGCAGCGCCGCATAATGATTTGATAATCCGATGTTTTCAGGTCAGCACGTTGTCAGGCCGGTGCGGTCATCGCTTCGACGCGCCCCATCCACAGCATGGTGAGGAAGGCAAGAAACGCAGTCCCAAGCACGCCCATCACCAGCGGGACGATGGTGCCGTCAAACAACAGGCCGATCGGGGCGGCGATGATCGCGGCCACCACCGTGGAGATCGCCCCCATGACCGAGGCGGCAAGACCGGCGATATGGCCCATCGGCTCCATCGCGATCGCGTTCAGATTGCCGAGCGTCAAGCCGACCATGAAGAACACGCTGGTTTGCCAGGCCACAAACATGTAGAAATTCATCGGCTCGGCGATGGTGAAGCCGGTGGCCAGGAACATCACGCTGCTGGCGCAGATCTGTGCCCCCAGGGCCCATGTCACCATGCGACGCATCCCCACACGTCCCACCAGAGAGGCGTTGAGGAAACTGGCGCTGCCCGCCATCAGGGCGACGATCATGAACCAGATCGGAAAGCTCTCGGCGCGCTCAAACACGATTTCATATACCGGCTGCACCATGACGATCATGGTAAACAGCATCGACATGCAAAAGGTCTGGGCCAGGATCGACAGCCGCACGGTGGGATGGTTGACCATTTCCCGCAGCGCGCTGAGCAATTGCGGCAGGCGGAAGGGGCGACGGTCTTCCTTGCGCAGCGGTTCCTGAAGACGGAATCCCATCCAGAGCACGATAATGACGGAAAACAGCGCAAAGGCCGCAAAAATCCCGCGCCAGTCTGTCAGCGCGATAATGCCGCTGCCCAGAAGCGGTGCAAATGCGGGCACCAGCGTGAAGATCATCATTGCGAGCGACATGATCCGCGCCATGTCCCGCCCCACATAGAGGTCGCGTACGATGGCGATGGCCACCACGCGCGGCGCTGCGGCCCCGAGGCCCATCAGCACCCGCGAGATCAGGATGGTTTCGAGGGATTGGCTGAAATACGCGGCCAGCGCGCCCATGCAATAGAGCGCCGATCCCACGTAAATGACCGGTTTGCGGCCAAAGGCATCGGACAGCGGTCCGGTAAAGAAAGTGCCAAGCCCCATGCCCATGACAAAGGAGGTCACGATCAACTGGGCGCGGTTGGTGTCATCCGGGCTCAGGGTTGCGCCAATATCCGGAAGCGCTGGCAGCATGGCATCGATCGAAAAGGCGATGGTTGCAAACATCATTGCGATCAGGGCGATGAATTCGCCCTGCGACAAGGTGGATTTAGGGTGTTCTGTCATCTGTAAACCTCTGCCGGCGACATGAACGGGGGCGGACATCGCCCCGGGTTCGGAGGCCGGTGCCCCGGCGCTAACATGGATTGTGCATGCCGAAAAGCGCTTCAATTGTTAAATGTACGCACAGACATATGTGCATTGCGCGTAATCCGCGCAACCACCCTGATCCGTTGGGTTTTAAAAAGTATTTGGCATCAATGTTGTGTAGGGGTTTCCTCATCTTCAGCAGACGACGCGCTGGCAAGCTGCGATTTGATGTCGGCGATCACCTGGGCCCAAAGCTCCGGTTGCTGCGCACCGGGCACCACATGCTGGTTTGCAATAATGAAGGTCGGGACGGAGTTCACGCCCATCTCGCGCGAATGCGCGTCCCGGTCGCGAATGGCCTGGATGTCATTGTCACTCGCCAGGAGTTTTTCGATCACCGCGCGCTCCAGCCCGGCGTCGGCGGCCACATCGGCCAGAACCAAAGCATCGCCGATGTCTTTGCCGGCGACGAAATAGGCGTCAAACAGCGCGTCGACCACCTCGGACTGTTTGGCCTCCAGACCGGCCCAATGGATCAGACGGTGGGCGTCGATGGTGTTCGGGGTGCGCTGCATGGCTTCGAAGTTGATCTCCACACCAGCGGCCTCGGCATGTTTTGCAATCTCGGCATAGACGTTGACGGCATTGTCCTTGCCGCCGAATTTGGCTTCCAGATAGGCGCGACGATCCATGCCGTCGGCCGGCATTTCCGGGTTCAGCTGAAAGGGGTGCCACTCCACCACGAAGGGGTGATCCGGTTCGGCGGCGAGCGCCCGGTCCAACAGGGTCTTGCCGATATAGCACCACGGGCAGATCGGATCCGACAGGATGTCGAGTTTCACATGGGGCGGCAGGTTTGGCTCGGTCATTTTCTAATCCTTGAACAGATCGGGCAGGGCCCGGCGCAGGAGTTTGCCATTGGGGTTGCTGGGCAACTCGGTCAGGCGTTTATAGGCTTTGGGGCGCTTGTACGCTGCCAGCTGCGTGCTTGCAAAAGCCTGAAGCTCGGCATCGGTCACGTCTTCGCGACCGGAGTAGAACCCGACAATGATGCGCACCCCTGGTTTCACTTCCACTTCGGCAGCTGCGAATTGTGTTATCTTGTCGTGGGTTGCAAAGACTTTCTCAATCTCCAGAGGGGACACGCGATAGCCACCCGCATTCAGCATGTCATCATCGCGGCCGCAGTATTCGATTTCTCCGGTCTCGTGCATGATGCCTCTGTCCCCGGTCAGGAACCACTCGCCGCGAAACCGTGCTTGCGTTGCCTCGGGCGCATGGAGGTAGCGCAGCATCAGCCCCGGATCGTCGCGATGGATGGCAATGATCCCTTCGATTCCGATCGGGACGGGGCCCTCGTCCGACAGGATGGCCACCCGGCGTCCGGTCTGCGGCGTGCCAAGCATGGCACCATCCGAGGGGCGATGCGGGGCCGAGGACACGAAGGTCGAGCATTCCGACATGCCGAAGGCTTCGTAGATCGGGGTGCCGGTGCGTTGCTGCCAGTGTTTGCGCAGATCGGCGGGCAGTTTCTCCCCGGCGGCCAGACCATGCCGCAGATGGGTCAGTTCGGGCAGGTTCTCCTGCTTCAATATCTTTCTGTATACGCCCGGTACAGCAGCAAAAACACTTGCCTGAGATCTGTCAAGGAGCGCAGGCAGAGCGGTCAGATCCACATCCGGCGCGGGAATGATTGCGGTGGCCCCAAGCGACAGCGGATCCATAATCCCGGTGCCAAGCGTAAAGGTCCAGTTGAACGCGCCTGCATGCAGTAGACGATCAGAGGCGGACAGAGCGGCCCAGTCCCGGATCATCATCTGCCGCGCCCACACCGCGCGGTGGGCATGCGCCACGGCCCGGGGCGTGCCGCCGGTGCCCGATGTATAGACCACATACGCAAGGCGGTCCGGCGCGCCGAGGTCATAGGGCGCGGCGGCCAGGCTCTGCATCCGTCGGATTTCTGCCAGCGGGATTTCCCTGGCGTGCGGAGCGCTGATTACGTCGGGGGCACGCACTACGGCAGCGGGTGACAGATCGGCGATGATCTGCGCGACTTCGGGCGCGGTCAGCTGCGCCGAGGTGGGCACCGGGATCAGACCGACAGAGATCGCGGCGAGGAACACTTGCGGGAATTCCACGGTGTTTCCCAACCGCATCAGCAGCAGGTCACCGGGTTTGAGCCCGGCCTCGATCAGGCCGGTGGCGATGCCGCGCACTGCGGTTTCAAAGCGGGCATAGGTCCAGACCTCGTCGCCGTTTGCGCCTGCAATCACGACGGCCGGATGCGCTGCACGGTCACCGGCATGTTGCAGGACATGCGCTGCCAGGTTGAAAGGGGCCGGACAAGGCGGGTGCTGACCCTGATCGAAGATAGAAAGCATGAATCTGACTACCCCGGGGCGCGCATCGGAGCAAGTCGGCGTTGCAAGGCCGCGAAGGCGCCACTATAGGACTTTCATGGTAGACCGCGACCCGAAGACGCTGATTTCCATCGCCCATGCCAATGGCGAGGAACGTGAACCGGAACCCCTTGATCTGGGGGCTCGGGTCAGGGAGTTGCGCAAACAGCGTGACTGGACGTTGGAGCACGCCGCCAATCAGGCGGGGCTGGCGCGTTCGACGCTCTCCAAGATCGAAAACGGTCAGATGTCACCGACCTATGAGGCGTTGAAGAAGCTGGCGGTCGGCTTGCAGATCTCGGTGCCGCAGTTGTTCACGCCGCCCCAGCGCGATCAGGTCAACGGGCGCATGACGGTGACAAAATTCGGCGAGGGTTCAGCCCATGCCACTGCCACCTACGAGCACGAACTGTTGGCGGACGGGCTGACCCGCAAACATATGTTGCCCTACCGCGCACGGGTGCGGGCGCGCAGGCTCGATGAGTTCGACGGCTGGGTGCGCCATGACGGCGAAGAGTTTCTATATGTGCTGACCGGGGTCGTGACGCTTTACACCGAGTTCTACGAGCCGGTGGAAATGCGCCGTGGTGACAGCGCCTATTACGATGGGGCGATGGGCCACAACGTGGTGTCCGTCAGCCCGGAGGATGCGACGATCCTTTGGGTCACGTCATTGGCCTGACGGACGCATGACGCTAACCTTGATCCGGCTGGCGTCTCACCACCGGGTCGGCATCGGCCGCAGGCGGGCTCAGGCGGTCAGCTCTTCGCGCAGACTCTCCAGATATAAAAAATCCCGCATCTCTTCGCGGGCTTCGGTGAGGGATATTCCCTGGGCAGCGGCGACAGCCTGGACCAGCTCGTCGGTCTGTGTCATCGCACTGACAACACTGTCGACAACAAGATCGGGAAATCGTTGCTGCAAGCGTGGCAGGCTGCGCGCAAGGTTCACTTCGTTCAATTCAATCATCGCAACCCTCACACCCTGGGACACAATCCGAATTCGTGATGCTGAATGTAGCAAGAAACAGTCGCCCTGTCAGCGTTTCTTGAAGGTTTTGCAATATTTGGCAAAGCTTCGCCTGAATGAAATTTGATTTTAGTTATACTGACCTTTTGGGAAATCTGTAGCGCATTGGCAGTTGGCGCAAGGGTGCGTAGCTAAGGTCAGGGGATTGCAGGCAAAAACGGCCCACCCATTGCGAGGCGGGCCGTCTAGGGGCTGGATCTCAATCTTGCGCGTGCCACCAGACCTCGGGCATGTAATGGTGCCCGTCACCGTAGATCGGGATGCGCATCGGGTATCTCATGGTGGCGTCATGGGCGATGCGGCTCTTTGCGTATTGCCAGATCGGAATCACATAGCGCCCCGCGGTCAGGATGCGGTCCAAGGCGCGGGTGGCGGCAATGAACTCCTCAGCGGAGCTGGTGGTCAGCATGTGCTGGATCATCGCCTCTGCCGCCGGGCTGTCCATGCCCATGAGATTGCGGGAACCGGGGGCGTCTATGCCGTCGCTGCCCCAATAAAGCATCTGCTCATTGCCGGGGCTGAGCGACAGGGCGCGACGGAAGAATGTCAGGTCAAAGTCGTATTCGTTCTGACGCTCGACGTATTGCGCGCTGTCGACCAGATCGGTCGTGAGCGAAATGCCCAGCCGTTCCAGGGCGCTGGCGTAGATCTCGACGGCCTTTTGCATTTCCTCTTCGCCGAGGTTGCCGTGTTGCAGCAGGACCTTGAGCTGCATCTGTTGGCCATCGGCGTTGGTCAAAGCGCCGTCGGTGATCGTCCAGCCGGCCTCTTCCAGCAGCGTGCGCGCACGGCGCAGGTTGGCACGATTGCGTGCGCTGCCGTCACTGACGGGCAGGCTGTAACCATCAAGCGTGCCGGGCAGGAGATCGTCGGCAAAGGGCGCGAGGAGTTCGGCGACGCGCCCGGTTGCGGGGCCATCCTGCATCGACAGGTAGGAGTTTGAAAAATAGGACGTAATCCGCGGCAGGCGGCCTCCGGTCAGCGTATCGTTGATGAATTCATAGTTGAAAGCCTCGATCAGGGCCTGCCGCACGCGCCAGTCTGACAGGGCCTCGCGTCGTGTATTCATCACCAGCCCGGTCATGCCGGAGGGTTTCTGATTGGGAATTTCAGTCTTGATCACCGCGCCATCTTGCACGCGTGCAAAGTCGTAATCGCGATCCCACTTTGCGGCATTGAATTCCCGCACAGCGGAAAGGGTTCCGGCTTTGAAGGCCTCAAACAGAACCGTCTGGTCACCAAAAAACTCCAACCGCATTTCGTCAAAGTTGTTGGTGCCTCGGCGAAATGGCACGTCCTTGCCCCAATAGTCGGGGTTGCGCTCAAAGGTGACGGAGCGGCCAAGTTCGAAACTTCTGACCCGGTAAGGGGCGGAGCCGATGGGAACTTCGCTGGGATCGGCATCGGCAAAGGAGGTCCCCTCCCATTGCGCCTTTTTCAGCACCGGCCGGAGCCCGGCAATCAAGGCCAGTTCGCGATCCTCGACATTAAAGCTGATCCGCAGGCTGCGCGGCCCGGTTTGTTCGATGGTCTCGATCTTGTCCCAGAAGCTGCGATAGCGCAGGTTGCCTTCGGTGCCGAGGGTTTCATAGGACCAGATCACATCCTCGACCGTGACCGGGCTGCCATCGGAAAACCGGGCTTCCTCGCGCAGGGTGAATTCCACCCAGGATCGGTCCTCCGGGGTCTCAATCGATTCGGCCAGCACCCCATAGAGGGAAAAGGGCTCATCATAGGAGCGACCCATCAGGCTCTCGTAGCCCCAGAACCGCATTTGCCAGGGGGGATTGCCCTTGTTGGTGAACGGATTGAGCGAGTCAAAACTGCCGAGATTGCCAAACACGACGGTGCCGCCTTTGGGCGCATCCGGGTTTACATAGGGCAGCGCCGTAAAATCAGACGCGAGCGCCGGATCGCCATACATGGCAATGCCATGGGCTGATTCTGCACTGGCGAGACTCGTGGTCGCAAGAAGTGCGATTCCGCCTGCTGCCGCACGAAGACGAGAGAAAAATAATGGTCTCATTTTGAGAACAATCCTGCGCTGCCCTTATTTTCATATGTGCAGACGCTATCTGGGCTTCCGGGGTAATTCAAACTTTTAGCTTGGACCGAAGCCGGAAATTGCTTATAACGGAGTCACTGCTCGATAGGTTTCTTGCCTGTATGAAACCTGCCTCAATAACTGAACGCCGGCTTCGTGCCGGCGTTTTTTTCTTTGCAGATCCCCTGATCCATGCGCAGCCTTTCTGCCCCCCGAACCGGGGCGCTTGACTATGGTCGTTAAGCTGAGACGCGCAGGGGCTGGACCTTTCGTCTCGATTGGGCGTTTATTTCGCGGGTGCAGCATGCAAAGCTGCCGCCAACGCTACTCAGGATATTCAGGGGATAGAACATGTCCGTGACAGGTAAAACCGCGATCGTGACCGGCTCCAATTCCGGCATCGGGCTGGGCGTCGCGCAAGAGCTCGCCCGGGCGGGGGCCAATGTGGTGCTGAACTCCTTTACGGATCGCGACGAAGATCACGCCATTGCCGCCGAAATCGCCAAGGAGTTTGGCGTCGAGGCCCGCTATATCAAGGCGGATATGTCAAAGGCGGAGGAGTGCCGCAGCCTGATCGATCAGGCGGGCGGCTGTGACATCCTGGTGAACAATGCCGGCATTCAGCATGTGGCGCCCATCGACGCGTTTCCGACCGAGAAATGGGACGCGATCATCGCGATCAACCTCACCTCTGCGTTTCACACCACCGCAGCCGCCCTGCCGCATATGCGGGCAGCGGGCTGGGGCAGGGTGGTCAATATTGCCTCCGCCCATGGTCTGACCGCATCGCCGTTCAAATCCGCCTATGTGGCAGCCAAACATGGCATCGTCGGCCTGACCAAGACCGTGGCGCTGGAAACCGCCGAAGAGCCGATCACCTGCAACGCGGTGTGCCCGGGATACGTCCTGACACCGCTGGTCGAGGCGCAAATCCCCGACACCATGGAGAAATACAACATGGGGCGCGAGGAGGTCATCAAGAAGGTGATGCTGGAACGCCAGCCCTCGCGCGAGTTCGCCACCGTCGAACAGCTGGGCGGTACGGTGAATTTCCTGTGTTCGGATGCGGCGAAACAGATCACCGGCACCACCATCAGCGTCGATGGCGGCTGGACCGCGCTGTAAAGGCGAGACCGGTGTCGATAGCGGCCGCCATTCTGTTTGGCGGTCGCCCCTCTCGCAAACGGGAAGACCAATGGTGAAACGCATAAATCTCGCCTTGCAGGGCGGCGGCGCGCATGGGGCGTTTACCTGGGGCGTGCTGGATCGGTTGCTCGAGGATGAGGCGCTGGATATCGCCGCCATCACCGGCACCTCTGCCGGGGCGCTGAATGGTGCTGCGCTCAAGGCGGGCATGGCGCGGGATGGGCGGGCAGGGGCCAAGGCCTCGCTCGACCGGCTTTGGGCCCGGATGGGGGCCGTGGGCGATATGCGCATGGCCAACTGGATTGCCGGGGTCGACGCCAGCCCGTTGCTGAACACGCTGAAGGTAATGGCGCCCTTCTCGCCGATTGAGGCGATGAGCCAGGCAGTGTCGCCGTATTCCTATGGACCGTTTTATCGCAACCCCCTGCGCCCGGTTGTGGAGCAGTTCGATTTTGGCGAGGTTTGCGCCGATGCCGGACCGGATCTGTATATTTGCGCGACGTCCGTGCAAACCGGCAAGGTGCGGGTGTTTTCAGGAACAGAAGTCTCGACAGATGCAATCCTGGCATCGGCCTGTTTGCCCAATCTGTTTCAGGCGATCGAACTCCCAAATCCCAAGACCGGCCAGACTGAGGCCTATTGGGATGGCGGCTATACGGGCAATCCGGCCCTGTTTCCACTGTTTCGCGATGATCTTCCTGACGATGTCGTGGTCGTGAACATCAATCCGCTGGTGCGCGCAGAGGTTCCGAAGACCGCCCATGACATTCAGAACCGGGTGAACGAGATCAGCTTCAATTCCTCATTGCTGCGCGAATTGCGGGCGATCTCCTTTGTGCAGCGCCTGATCGAAGACGGCACGATGGAGCAGGGGCGCATGAAACGGGTGCTGGTGCATATGATCGCGGACGATGACCTGATGACTCGGCTCTCTGTGACCACAAAGCTGATACCGATCCCGCAGATCCTGCATATGCTCAAAACCGCCGGACGCGAGGCGGCGGAGGGGTTTCTTGACCAGCATATGAATGACCTCGGTCACAGGCAGACCGTGGATCTCGGCGCGATGTTTGGCTGAGGCCGCTGTTATTTGGCGGCTTTCTGCTCCAATGCCTCGGCCGGGTCCTTGCCGTTGGGGTAGACAAGACCGGCTGAGATGACGAGCTTGGCGGCGTCCTCGACGCTCATGTCCAGCTCGATCACGTCTTCCTCGGGGAAATACAGCAGAAAACCGGATGTCGGGTTCGGCGTGGTGGGAACAAAGACGCTGATCAGCCGCCCGCTGGTTTCGGCATGTTTGAGGATCTCGCCCTTTGCTGTCGTCGAAATGAACCCGATCGCCCAGATGCCGCGACGCGGATACTGGATCAGGCAGGCCTTCTCAAAGCTGCGCTCGGTCTGGGCAAAGACGGTTTCCGAGATCTGCTTGATCCCGGAATAGATCGAACGCACCACCGGCATCCGGTCCACCAGGCTTTCGGCGTAGCCGATCAGGGAGCGGCCGATGATGCCCTTTGCGATCCAGCCCACCACGATGGTGAACAGCAAAAAGATGATCAGCCCCACGCCCCGCAGGTTGATCCCGATATATTGCTCCGGCTGAAAGGTGCTGGGCACCAGGGGCAGAACCACGCCATCGACCCAGCCTGTCACCGACCACAACAGCCAGATGGTCAGACCAACCGGCGCGATCACCACGATACCTGTCAGAAAGGAGGACCGCAGCCGGGCAAAGAGCCCGGGGCGGCGCGGCGGGGGAGGAGGATCGTCAAATGGCGTGTTCATATTCGATTGTCTGATTGGCTCGCATGCAAGTTAGGGACTGTCGTGGTCCACGACAATGGATTCGCATGCCGCCGGTTGCGATTGTTTCACAGACTGGCCAGTTCTTTGGCAATTTCCGCCGCCAGCCGCGCGTTGTTGCGGACCAGGGCAATATTGGCCTCCAGCGAGCGCCCCTCGGTCAGTTCGAAAATCCGCTGCAACAGGAAGGGGGTCACATCCTTGCCGGTGACGCCCTGCGCATCTGCTTCGCTTTGCGCCTGTGCAATGATCGGGGCCAGTTCTTCTGCCGGGATTTGCTCGTCTGTCGGGATGGGATTGGCCACCAACTGGCCGCCGGGCAGCTCCATCGCGCGGCGCAGGACGTGGGCGCGGGCAATCTCGGCGGCGCTGTCCATGCGCAGCGGCGCACTCAGGTCAGAGGTTGCCGACCAGAACGCAGGGAAGCTGTCCTGACCGTAGGCAATGACGGGAACCCCTTGGGTTTCCAGAACTTCCAGTGTCTTGGGCACATCCAGAATGGCCTTGGCGCCGGCGGCGACAACCGTCACGGGGGTCTGTGCCAGCTCCAGCAGGTCCGCGGAGATGTCAAAGCTGGTCTCCGCCCCCTTGTGCACGCCGCCGATACCGCCGGTTGCAAAGACGGAAATCCCGGCAAGCCGCGCGGCGATCATGGTGGCAGCCACGGTAGTGGCGCCGGTGCCCCCCGACGCCATGCAGGCGGCAAAATCGGCGCGCGAGATCTTGGCCACACCTTGGGCCTGACCGAGGGACTGCAACGTGTCGGCCTCAAGCCCCACATGCAGCGTGCCCTTGATGACCGCCATGGTGGCGGGAACGGCGCCAGCGGCGCGAATGTCGGCCTCGACCTGCGCCGCCACTTCGACGTTTTGCGGATAGGGCATGCCATGGGTGATGATGGTGCTTTCCAGCGCCACGATCGGTTTGCCCTCGGCGCGGGCGGCTTCGACTTCGGCGGAATAGGTGATGTCGATCACAGGGGTGGTTCTCCGGATACGTAGGTTGCAGCCGCGCGCAGGGCAGAGGCGAGGGCGCTGTCGCGATCCTCGCCCCGGGATTCGGCGGCGATATGGGCGGCCATGAACGTGTCGCCAGCGCCGGTCACCCGGGCGACGGTCACGCGTGGCGGAACCTGGGTGCGGGAGGCGCTGGCGTCAGCCTCGGTGGCGGATTGGCCGCCATCGGTGACCAGAACCCGGGCGGCCCCGCGGGACAGGAGCGCCTGCGCGGCGGTTTCACTGTCGGTGAATCGGTCCTGACACAAGAGGCCGGCTTCCTCCAGGTTCACATAGAGGGTGCCGCGCTTGTGTGTCAGAAACGGACGCAGACGCTCTGCCTTGCCTGGCGAGGCCGGCGCCACGCGCAGATCCGCGGCATTAAACGCCGGGTGGGTGGCAATATCATCGAGCAGCGCCAGTTTCAGATTGCCGTCGAGCGCTATGGGCCCGGAAAAGGGCGCGTTTTCGGTTCCGAGCGGACCTCTGGTCAGCGGGCGCAGGATCTTGTCCCCCGCCGCTTCGAGCGAATGCGCATCGGCGATCGCCGCGATCAGCCCATTTGCGCCTTCGACCGCCATATAGCGATCCGTCGGCAGATCTTCAGAGCGGTAGAGGTATTCGGTGATCAGTCCGAGATGGCCACAGGCGGTGACCAGCTCGTCGCCCTCCGGGTCCTGTCCGACCGCGCTCAGCACGGCGGGCTTCATGCCAAACCGCGCCAGGGTCATGGCGATGTTCATCGCGACGCCACCGGGCAGGCGAGTGATACGGCCCGGCATGTCAGAGCCGCGCTGCATCTCCATGGTGCTGCGGCCAATGATGTCCCAGAGGACGGAGCCGACACAGAGAATGTCAGGTTCGGAAAAATCAGCGCTTTCAGTCATATGGATCTCATGCCGCCTTTCGCCGCCCCCCGCAAGCACAATCGCAGGTGCGCACGAACGACGTTATATCACATGAGGCCGACACGCTGCACAGCGACAGGGGCGCCGCAACCCTAACGGGGCAACCCAGACCGGGCGGACGGGGCGACCACCGGGGCGCAGTCGCGTTCAGCCCATCGCGGCCTGAAGCGTTTTCAGGGCTGTGACCGGATCCTCTTCGCGCCAGATTTCCTCGCCGACGGCAAAGAAATCGGTAAACGGAGAGATCTTGCGCACGATGTCCGTGTTCAGGCCACCTTCGGCGACCACGGGAACCTCGATCATTTCGGACCACCACTGGAACAGTTCAACCTCGGCGACGGCGCCATCGCCAAGGCCGGAGTGTCCGACCGGACCAAAACAGACGTAATCCGCGCCCGCTTCGCCCGCGGTCATGCCCTCATGCCGGGAGGCGCCGCAGAAACAGCCGACGATCGTATCGGTGCCCAGGGCCTTGCGCGCGCTGCGCACGGATTTCGACGAATCCGACAGATGCACGCCATCGAGCCCCAGGCGCTCGGCCAGGATCTGATGGTCCGAGATCACCAACGCGATGTCGCGTGCATGGGTGACTTCGCGCAGCGCATCGGCGGCGCGGCTCAGCGTGTCCTCATCCCGGCTCGCCAGATCCAGCCGCACGCAGGCGACCTCGATCTCGTCCAGCACCCGCGCCAGCTGCCCCGGGAATTGCCCCAGTTCAAAGCTCGGCGGCGTGACCAGATAGATCTGCGGCTGCTCCGGTGTCTGCTGCTCTGCGCTGTCCATTGTCAGGGCTCCTGTTGGCTTGATTGGCGGGTATTTACCCGAATTCACGCGCAACGCAAGGATCTGGGCACGGATCGCGCAGGTTTTCCGAGGGCCAAGGCTTGCCCCAACCCGGCGCAGACAGTAAGGCAGAGCCGATTTTTCCGGAGTTTGCAGATGCCCACAGACCGCCCTCAACCTCACTTTGTGCTTGTCCGCCCGCAGATGGGTGAAAACATCGGCGGGGCCGCGCGTGCCATGTGGAACTTCGGTCTCGACCGGATGCGGATTGTTGCGCCCCGGGACGGCTGGCCGAACCAGAAGGCGGTTGCCATGGCCTCCGGTGCCGGGCGGCTGCTGGACGAGGCGCAGCTGGCGCAGGATCTGCCCGAGGCCCTGGCAGATTGCACCTATGTTTTTGCCACCACAGCCCGGCCACGCGAATTGACCAAGCCCGTCTTCAGCCCCGAAGGTGCGATGAAGAAAGCCGCAGAGCTGTTGGGGCAGGGCGAAAAGGTCGCCGTACTCTTTGGTCCGGAGCGTGCGGGGCTGGAAAATGATGACATCGCCAAGGCCAACGCCATCATCACGGTGCCGGTCAACCCGGAGTTTGCCTCCTTGAACCTTGCGCAATGCGTCCTGCTCACGGCCTATGAGTGGCGTCGTCAGGCAGAACAGGTCCCGGATGAGACCTTCGAGATCGGCAAATCCGACTGGGCCACGGGCCAGGAGGTCGAGGCGCTGGTGAAACATTACGAGGAGCGTCTGACGGAGGCGGGCTACTTCTTCCCGCCGGAAAAGGCGCCGGGCATGAAGACGGTTTTCCGCAACCTCTGGAGCCGGATGCGCCTCACGCGCGCGGATGTGCAGATGCTGCACGGCGTGATGCGACAGATGGTCCGTTGGAAGCAACACGGGCCGGACTAACTCTGTCTGGACCTTTTACCCCTCAGACCCTAGCGTCCCGCCAGATGAAGATGTGAGGCCAAGATGAGCAATCGCACGATTTTTGAGGATGTGTCCTCCGACAGCAAACAACAGCCCACACCGACGCCCGGTGGCATTGATCGCAAGCGCCGCGGCGCGCGTGGTGCAATCCGCGTCTGGCTCGCGGTCCTGTTTGCGCTGGTGGTGGCGATGATCGCCGTTGGCGGGCTGACGCGGCTGACTGACTCCGGCCTGTCGATCACGGAATGGCGGCCTGTGACCGGTGCCATCCCGCCGATGAGTGAGGCCGAGTGGCAGTCCGAGTTCGAGAAATACCAGCAGATCGACCAGTATCACTTGTTGAACTCCTGGATGGAGCTCTCTGATTTCAAAACGATTTACTGGTGGGAATGGGGGCATCGGCAGCTCGGCCGTGTGATTGGCCTGATCTGGGCGGTTGGTTTTCTGGGCTTTTTGGCCACTCGCAGCATTCCAACTGGCTGGACAGGGCGCTTGCTCCTGCCGGGGGTCCTCGGCGGTGTTCAGGGGGCCATTGGCTGGTGGATGGTGTCCTCCGGCGTCACGCTGGGTGAGGGCATGACCGCTGTGGCCTCTTATCGGCTGGCGACGCATCTTGGGCTCGCCTTTGTGATCCTCGGCTATCTGGCCTGGTTCATGTTCCTGCTCGGACGCGAAGAGCGCGACCTGATGCAGGCGCGGCGCTTGAAAGAAACGAAGATCTTCGGGATGAGCACGGGGCTGTTGCATTTTGCTTTCCTGCAGATCCTGCTGGGCGCGTTGGTGGCTGGTATCGATGCGGGCCGATCCTATACCGACTGGCCTTTGATGGGCGGACAGATCTTGCCGCCGCGTCCCTTCATGATTGAACCGATCTGGAAAAACTTCTTTGAAAACCCGGGCTTGGTTCAATTTGTTCATCGGGTCACGGGATACGCCTTGTTTGCTTTCGCCGTGGTCGTCTGGCTGCGCGGGCGTCGCAGTGCCCACGCGGCGACCCGTTTTGCCTTTAACGCCGTCTTTGCGGTCTTGAGCCTGCAGGTGGTCATCGGCATTGTGACCGTTCTGACGGCGGCGCCGGTGGAGATCGCCATTGTCCACCAGGTGGTGGCGGTATTGGTCTGGGTGCTGATCTTGCGTGCGCGTTTTCTGGCGGCCTACCCTGTAACGACTTCTATCAAAGGACATTGAATACATGAGTTCTTTCGACGAACTGATTGCTTTTGAACGTGAAACGCAGGCGCTTGGGCAAATCGCGGGCCGTCTCGGCTGGGATCAGGAAACCATGATGCCACGCGGGGCGGCCTCCCAGCGTGGTGAGGAGATGGCGGCGATTGAGGCGGTGCTGCATGCGCGTCGGTCAGATCCGCGGGTTGCGGACTGGTTGGAGACCGCCAAGGCACCGGACGACATCGGCGCCGCGCAGCTGCGCGAGATCCGTCGTTCCTATGAGCGCGCGGTCAAGGTGCCCGGTGAGCTGGCAAGCAAGATCGCCCGCGTGACGTCTGAGGCGCAAGGCCAATGGGCGCAGGCGCGCGCGGATGAGGATGTTGCGGCATTCCTGCCCGTCCTCGAAGAAGTCGTGGCGCTGAAGCGACAAGAAGGTCAGGCGCTGGCCGCCGGTGGCAACCTCTACGACGCGATGGTCGCAGATTACGAGCAGGGCACAACCTCCTCTGAAATCGCGGAAATCTTTGATGCCATGCGCCCCGGTCTGGTGGATCTGCGCGCGCGTGTGTTGGAGCAGCCAACCCCGGCCGGTCTGGCGGGCACCTTTGATGAAAACGCCCAGATGAAACTGGCGCGCAAGATCGCCAAGACCTTTGGCTACGATATGAGCCATGGTCGCGTTGACAAGGCGGTGCACCCGTTCAGTTCCGGCAGTGGTCTGGATGTGCGGATCACCACGCGGACCAATCCGCTTGACCCGTTCAACTGCATCTACTCCACCATTCACGAGGTCGGGCACGGGGCCTATGAACAGAACATCGACCGGGTGCATTTGCTGACGTCACTGGGTCGTGGGGTGTCCATGGGCGTGCATGAAAGCCAGAGCCGGATCTATGAAAACCAGATCGGGCGCAGCCGTGCCTTCACCGGCTGGTTGTTCAAGGAAATGAAAGAAGCCTTTGGCGACATTGGTGTTTCTTCGGAAGACGCGTTCTATGCAGCGGTGAACCGAGTGCAGAATGGCTATATCCGTACAGAGGCCGATGAGCTTCAGTACAACCTGCATATCATGCTTCGTTTCGATCTGGAGCGTGCGCTGATGCTGGGAGATCTGGAGGTTCAGGATCTGGAAGCCGCATGGAACGACCGTTTCCTCGCGGACTTTGGATACCCGGTCGACAAGCCGTCGAATGGCTGTTTGCAGGACGTGCATTGGTCCGTTGGTCTGTTTGGGTATTTCCCGACCTATTCACTGGGCAATGTCTATGCGGGCTGCCTGCATGAGGCGCTGCGCCGTGATGTAACTGACCTGGATGCGCAGCTTGCCGAAGGTGATACCTCTGCTGCGACCGGGTGGTTGCGTGACAACCTGCAACAGTTTGGCGGATTGCGCGAACCGCGTGACACCATCACTCATGCCGCAGGCTCCGCGCCGACGCATCAGCCGCTGATGACCTATCTTGAGGCCAAATTTTCTGAGATTTACAATCTGTAACAGGTGCTTGCGGGCCAAATATGAGAAAAGGCCCGGGCGTATGTCCCGGGCTTTTTCAGATCAGATAAGGGCCATGCGCTCGGCGCGTTCGGGATCGGGGAACGGTCGATACAGTCCAAAATCGGACCGCGCGATCAGCGCGTTGACGTTGGCATAGAGGCGCGCAACCTCCTCGTCGTGTTCACCCAGAATACGAAACGCCTGATCAAGCTGCGTCATACTCTCAAACTCGATCTCCAGCAGGAAATCCTTGCAGGTATCGTTTGCAAGGTTCAGCTTGCGCCGGAGCAGGCGCCATCCGGTGATCGCGCCGCGACCTTTCAGATATTCCATCCATTGTTCCACAGCGCTGGCAAAGGCCAAAGCCTTGGCTTCGTGTTGGAGATCAATCTGACAATGGTAGAGATTCATACGCCGTTTCTCCCGACTCAATACGCGGAAATCACGGACAACTTTGCGCCCAAAACCTGTGTGAAGCGTAAACAAAAAACGCCGCTCCAAATCTGGAGCGGCGTTTTCGCGAGATTTTAGCGGTAAGAGATTACTCTTCCACGGTTTCTTCCTCGTCACCGTTGTCCGCAATCCAGGCAACCGAGACAACCTCTTCACCCTTGCCAGTGTTGAAGATCCGCACGCCGCCCGCGGAGCGGGATCGGAACGAGATGCCATCGACCGGCACGCGGATCGACTGGCCCTTGGATGTTGCCAGCATGATCTGGTCATCCAGCTCCACCGGGAAGGAGGCCACCAAGGCGCCACCGCGCATTGCCTTGTCCATTGCGGTGACGCCCATGCCGCCGCGGCCGCGGACCGGATAATCGTGGCTGGACGAGAGCTTACCGGAGCCTTTTGCAGTGATCGTCAGGATCAGGTTTTCCGCCGCAGACATCTCTGCAAAGAGCTCGGTGGAGAAATTCGGATCTTCGACCGCATCCTCGTCAGAGGCATCCTCATCGGTGAGACCGGCCATTGCGCGGCGCATCTTGAGGTAGGCCGTCCGCTGCTCGGGCGTGTATTTGGAGTGGCGGATCACCGACATGGAGACAACCTCGTCTCCTTCGCCAAGCTTGATCCCGCGCACACCGACGGAATTGCGCGAGTTGAACACCCGCACCTCTATCGTCGGGAAGCGGATCGCGCGCCCGGTATTGGTCACCAGCATGATGTCGTCATCTTCGGAACAGATGCGCGCATTGATCAGCTTGGTGCCCTCGTTGTCGTCCTCGAACTTCATCGCGATCTTGCCGTTGCGCATGACATTCGTGAAGTCCGACAGGCGGTTACGACGCACAGTTCCAGCAGATGTGGCGAACATGATCTGCAGATCGTTCCACTCTTCCTCGGCGCGATCCACCGGCATGATGGCGGCGATGGAGACCCCCGTGGGGATCGGCAGGATATTGACGATCGCCTTGCCCTTGGAGGTCCGGCCACCCTGCGGCAGGCGCCAGGTCTTGAGCTTGTAGACCATCCCGTCGGTGGTGAAGAACAGGAGCTGCGTGTGGGTATTGGCGACGAAGAGCGTGGTGACCACGTCCTCTTCTTTGGTCTGCATCCCCGACAGCCCCTTGCCACCGCGTTTTTGGGCGCGGAAATCGGCGAGCGGGGTGCGCTTGATATAACCGCCGGAGGTCACGGTCACCACCATGTCCTCGCGCTCGATCAGATCCTCGTCTTCCATGTCACCGGACCAGTCGACGATCTCGGTGCGACGCGGCACGGCAAAGCTGTCTCTGACCTCGGCCAGCTCATCGGCGATGATGCCCATGATGCGCTCGCGGGACGACAGGATTTCAAGGTATTCCTTGATCTTGGCGGCCAGTTCTTCAAGTTCGTCGGTGACCTCCTTGACCCCTAGTTGGGTGAGGCGCTGCAACCGCAGCTCAAGGATCGCGCGGGCCTGAACTTCGGATAGGTTATAGGTGCCGTCCTCGTTCATCGTGTGGGTCGGATCGTCGATCAGACGAATATAGCCTGCGATCTCCGATGCCGGCCAGCGGCGTGTCATCAGTTTCTGACGGGCCTCGGCGGCATCCGCAGAGGAACGGATGGTGGCGACCACCTCGTCGACGTTGGAAACGGCAACCGCCAGACCACAGAGGATGTGGCTGCGTTCACGCGCCTTGCGCAGATTGTAGGCGGTGCGCCGCGCCACAACATCTTCGCGGAAGTCGATGAAAGACGTGAGGAATTTGCGCAGGGTCAGCTGTTCCGGACGGCCACCGTTCAGCGCCAGCATGTTGCAGCCAAAGGATGTTTGCATCGGCGTGAAACGATAAAGCTGGTTCAGAACGACCTCGGCGGTGGCATCGCGCTTCAGTTCGATGACCACGCGCACGCCGTTGCGGTCGGATTCGTCCTGCACGTGAGACACGCCTTCGATGCGTTTTTCGCGCACTTGTTCGGCGATCTTCTCGATCATGGACGCCTTGTTCACCTGATAGGGAATCTCATCGACAACAATGGCGTAGCGGTCTTTCCTGATCTCCTCGACACGGGCCTTTGCGCGGATGATGACGCTGCCACGACCCTCAAGATAGGCCTTGCGCGCGCCGGACCGGCCCAGCATCACGCCGCCGGTCGGGAAATCGGGACCCGGTACATAGTCGATCAGCTGTTCTGAGGTCAGATCCGGATCTTCGATCAGCGCAAGGGTTGCATCGACCACTTCGCCCAGATTGTGCGGCGGGATATTGGTGGCCATACCGACCGCAATACCACCGGCGCCATTGACCAGCATATTCGGAAAACGTGCTGGCAGAACAGTGGGTTCCTTGTCCTTGCCGTCGTAGTTGTCCTGGAAATCAACCGTTTCTTTTTCAATGTCCGCGAGCATGAAGGCGGCAGGTTTGTCCATCCGCACCTCGGTATAGCGCATGGCCGCTGGGTTATCGCCGTCCATGGAGCCGAAGTTGCCCTGGCCATCCAGAAGCGGCAGCGACATCGAAAAGTCCTGCGCCATCCGCACAAGGGCGTCATAGATCGCGCTGTCGCCATGTGGGTGGTATTTACCCATCACGTCGCCGACGGGGCGGGCAGACTTGCGGTAGGCCTTGTCGTGGCTGTTGCCGGTCTCATGCATCGCATAGAGGATCCGGCGGTGTACCGGCTTCAGCCCGTCCCGCAGGTCGGGAATGGCACGACTGACGATGACCGACATCGCATAGTCGAGATACGAATTGCGCATCTCGGATTCGATGGAAACCGTCGGACCATCAAAGGATGGACGCATCGGCAGGTTTTCATCAGGGTTTTCAGGAGTTTCCGGCGTATCGCTCACGTTGGCTGCCCGCTTCTCTTTGGGATCTATATGTTGTGGAGGCACCATATCAGACCGCGCATATACCGTGCAAGCAAGCAGCCTCGCAAACCTTGGCAGCACTCCCGGCTATCTGCTAATAAACTGATTTATTTGAAAATTTACTCTTGAGCGGTAGGCTAGAGCCATCGATCAGTCAAAGGAGGACCGACATGGCCCCATCTGAAACCGAATTGATGCTCAAGGGCTATGGCCTGACCACGGCCGAATTTACCTATCACATGCCGGATTATGCGCATGTCCTGAACACCTTCGTGTGGCAGGACTACGATCTGGCGCCGGATCACCCGCGTCTGTTGTCCTTCATCGACTTCTGGAAGGAAGAAATCGAAGGACCGCTTCATCATGTGCGGTTTTCCCATCGCAAGATGATGTCGAGCGGCGAATGGCGCAATGTCGTGGGCGAGTTCTACATCAATTGAGCCTCCTGCCCAGAGCGCCGTCGCAACGGGCGCTCTTGGCCTGCTTCGCATCCTGTGACACAGTTCTGCCAAGCGCAGAGACGTCCCCGAGGGGCTGTCTCAGGAATGAGGAGCAACTACATGAATTTCAAAGAATACCCGGACAGGGAAATGCTGTCCATCGCCGTTGCCAACCGGATTGCCGGCGATCTCAAGAACCATCTGTTGCGTCACGACCAGGCCGCACTTGCCGTTGCCGGGGGCACGACTCCCGGTCCGATCTTTGATGATCTCTGCGCCGCGGAACTGGATTGGGAAAATGTCTGTGTGATGGCCACGGATGAGCGCTGGGTGCCCGCCGACAGCGAGCGATCAAACGCGCGCCTGATCCGCAATCGCCTGCTCACCAACCGGGCCGCCGTCGCGCAGTTTCTGCCCTTTTACGTCGAGGGCGAAGAACCTGATAACGCTGTAGTTTCGCTGTCGGAACAGGTGAAATCCCAGTGCAACCTGGCGGTGGTCCTGCTGGGCATGGGCGAAGACATGCACACCGCGTCCCTGTTTCCCGGTGTTGCGGGGCTGGCAGAGGCGCTGTCGGCCGATGCCGGTGCCTTGGCGGTGATGCGTCCCGACAGTCAGCCGGAGGCGCGGATCACTCTGACAGCGCCAATCCTCGACAGTGCCATGGCCAAACACCTGGTGATTTTTGGGGACGCAAAGCGTGAGGCGCTGGATCGCGCCGTCAGCCTGCCGCCGGAAGAGGCGCCGATTCAGGCGGTTCTGTCGGAGTGCCAGGTTCATTGGGCGCCGTAGCGGCGACCAGAACTGCGGCGACCGGGGTCATGTGTCCTCGGTTGCCCCGTCCAGATCAATGAACTGTTGCCGCAGGCTCTCGGGGATCGGACATCCGCTTGTGCCATCGGGCGTGCGGAACACCATGACGCCGACCATGCTGGCACGAAGATCGCCCGACCAGATCTGCTGCTCCATCGTGTAGGAGGTGCGCCGAAAGGACAACACGCGCGCGGTGGTCAGGTAGGTTTCCCCAAGCACCATTTCCTTTGCGTAATGGATATTTGCGTTGCGAACCACATGGCGTGGCTCTGCGCCAATCTCTGCAAAGTGGTGCCGGAAATGGGAATTGTAGTAATGCACGCGCAGCGCTTCGAACCAATCCAGATAGGCTTTGTTGTTCACGTGCTGCAGGATGTCGATCTCGGAAAACCGCACCCGGTCCGCCATCGCCATGGGCACAGGGGCAGGCAGCCCGTGGGCCAGTTGTTCGTCGGGGCTGAGCGGGGTGAGAAAGCGTAAATCCATGTCCAACGGCGTAGGGGCTGCGCCGGTGATGCGCAATATCTTTTTTGATCGATCCGGGGGGCGACGGGTGCGCAGCTCCGTTCACCGGGCGCGCGCTGGACAGACGGAGGTCGCCGATGAACTCCACGTAAAGGGTGCCATGCAACCGGCTGATATCAAGGGAAGTCACCAAAATGGAGCGGGTAGCGGGAATCGAACCCGCGCGTTCAGCTTGGGAAGCTGACAGGCTACCATTACATCATACCCGCGCCTGTGGAGCAGAGCTTTATGCCTCTGCGCCAAGGTCGTCAAGTGCGCGCGTGGCGAATTTTCAACGCCTTATCCGCGCCGCCTGCGACGGCGGCCACCTGCGCTGTCGCCTTCGCCACCCCCGACGTTAAAGGACACATTCGGCAGGGTGACCACGGTCTCCAGGATCGGGAAGGGGTCGGCAGAGTTGGGGATCGCGGAGGCATTGACAAAATGCTCCTGAAAGCGGGGTTCCACGGCGGTTTCGATCTTTTCGATCCGGCGCACCGTTTCCTCGATTTCATTGCGGGCGTTGGTATTGAGAAGCGCAATGCGTGCCCCGGTGCCGGCGGCATTGCCGGCGCTGGTGACCTTTTCGATCCGGCAATCCGGGATCATGCCCAGAACCATCGCGTGTTTGGCGGAAATATGTGCCCCGAAGGCACCTGCGAGAACCACACGGTCCACGGTATCGACGCCGATCTTGTCCATCAGGAGCCGGGCCCCGGAATAAAGCGCGGCCTTGGCCATCTGGATTGCGCGAATGTCGGGATTGGTCACGGTGATGCGCGGTCCGCCCTCGGCGCTGCCATCCCAGAGCAGATAGGCATTGGTGCGGCCCTCGGGGACACAACGCGCAGTGCCGGTCTGCTCGGCCGAGCCGATGAGGCCGGAGGCATCGAGCACGCCTGCAAGCCGCATCTCCGCAATCGCTTCGATGATACCGGAGCCACAAATGCCGGAAATTCCGGTGGTTGCGATGCTTTCTTCAAACCCGTCCTCGTCGGACCACTTGTCCGATCCGATCACCCGGAACCGCGGATCCTTGGTGTCGGGGTTGATCTCGACCCGCTCGATCGCACCGGGGGCGGCGCGTTGCCCGGAGGAGATCTGCGCCCCTTCGAAGGCGGGGCCGGTCGGCGACGAGCAGGCGAGGACTTTGTCCTTGTTTCCCAATAGGATCTCGGCGTTTGTTCCGACGTCGACAACAAGAACGAGGTCCTCGGATTTGTCCGGCGCTTCCGACAGGGCCACCGCAGCGGCATCGGCGCCGACATGGCCGGCGATACAGGGCAACAGGTAGACCCGGGCCGCCGGGTGCAAGGTGAGGTCCAGGTCGCTGGCATCAAGCGCCAGGGCGTTGGAGGTGGCCAGTGCAAACGGCGCCTGGCCCAGCTCGAACGGATCGATGCCCAGGAACAGGTGGTGCATCACCGGGTTGCAGACGAATACCGCGTCCATGATGAGCGACTGCTCGATCTGCGCTTCCTGCGAGATCTGCGCAAACAGCGCATTCATGCCCTCGCGCACGGCGCGGGTCATCTCCAGATCGCCGCCCTTGTTCATCATCGCATAGGAGACCCGGCTCATCAGATCCTCGCCAAAGCGGATCTGCGGGTTCATGATGCCGGAGGAGGCCAGCACCTCGCCGGTCTTGAGGTCGCACAGATGCGCCGCGATGGTGGTCGAGCCAAGGTCGACCGCAAGTCCGTAAATGGTGCCCTCATAATATCCGGGCCAGATGTGCATGATGCGCGGGGGCTGGTAGTCATTCCCCAGATGCACGGCGACAGTCACCTTCCAGGCCCCTTTGCGCAGCACTGGTTGCAATTGCCGAAGGATGTGAATGTCGGCCTTTACGTCCTTGATTTCCCACTGTTTGTCCAGGGCTTCACACAGGCGTTCAAGATCGCCCGAGGGCTTGTGCATGTCGGGCTCTTCCACCTCGACGTAGAACAGCCGGATCGCGGGATTCATGACGATGTCGCGGGCCTCGGCCCGTTTGCGCACCACCTGCTTGTGGACCTGGCTCTCCGGCGGGACATCGATTACCACGTCTTTTTCGATCTGGGCCTGGCAGCCGAGGCGACGCCCGTCGATCAGCCCGCGCTTGTCCTTGTAGCGTTGCTCGACCTTGTTCCACTCGGACAGGGCGTCATCGGCTACCGTCACCCCGTGTTTGGAGAACTCGCCATAAGACGGCGTGATCTGGCATTTGGAGCAGATCCCGCGCCCGCCACAGACCGAATCGAGATCCACCCCGAGTTGCCGCGCCGCGGTCAACACCGGTGTGCCAACAGGAAACCGTCCGCGTTTGCCGGATGGAGTAAACACAACGAGGGGATCGTCAGACATGCCTCAGCCTCTTATTTCCGCATTTCATGCAGAGCATATGTCACTTTTGGCCGGAGGATAGGCAGCCACCGTCATTTTTTGACACATCGGCGGCATCGGGCGTGGATTTGGGCGTGCCGCACCCGGGCGGCGGCGCCTATGTGCTGTTGAGCCAAGCGAGAATCTCTGCCCGGTCGCCATCCAGGCTGGGGGCGGGGGCTCGGGTGTCGGGATCGGCAAGCGCGCTCATCTTGATCGGGTTTCCGGCGGCGACATAGGCGGGGCGTCCGGCCGGGTCGAGCACATCCACCACCATGTTCCGCGCGCGGATCTGCGGGTCTTGCAAGACCTCTGCGACATTCTGGATCGGACCTGTCGGAATACCGGCTTCTGTCAGAAGGTCGATCCAGTGCTGTTTGCCTTCCTCCAGTGTAACGGCCTCGATCAAGCGTTTGAGAAGACGCGCATTCTCGCATCTCGCCGGATTGGTCTTGAAGCGCGGATCTTCGGCGATCGGCAATTGCAGCGCCGCGCAGAGCCGGGCGAACAGCACGTCATTCCCGGCCGCGATGACAAACAGCCCGTCGGCCGCGTGAAAGGTCTCAAAAGGCGTGATCGAGGGGTGACGCGCGCCGGAGGGGCGCGGCGGTTCACCGCTCACAGTGGTCAGGGCAATGGCGTGTTCGAGCATCGCCAATTGGCAATCCAGCATGGCGATGTCGATTTTCTGGCCGTGGCCGGTCTGCTGGCGATGCAGGAGCGCGGCCAGGACGCCTTGGGCCAGAAACATGCCGGCGGCAATGTCCCCGATCGAGGCGCCGACCCGCACCGGCTCCCGGTCGCGCTCGCCGGTGATGGACATCACGCCGCCCCGGGCCTGGACCACCATGTCATAGGCGGGCCGCGCCGCCTCGGGGCCGGTGTGGCCAAAGCCGGACACCGCGCCGTAGATCAGCCGCGGATGTTTGACCCGGAGATCCTCCCAGCCATAGCCAAGCCGCTCCATCACGCCGGGGCGAAAATTCTCCAGAACAACATCGGACCGGGCAAGAAGCGCTTCGAAAACAGAGCGATCATCGATGTTCTTCAAGTTGAGCGCGATGCTCTCCTTGCCATGGTTGATGGTCGCGAAATAGGCGCTTTCGCCGTCCTTGAAGGGAGGGAATGCGCGGGTGTCATCGCCGGTGCCGGGGCGTTCGACCTTGATCACCCGGGCGCCGAGGTCGGCCAGCGTCATCGAGGCATAGGGGCCAGCCAGCACATGGGTCAGGTCAAGGATGACGACACCGTCGAGGGGGCTGCTCATGATCGTGTCTCCGTTCAGGGGGCTCTGTGATCGGGGTATAGAGGAGGTATGCGACAGCTCTTTGATCTGTATCAGGAAAACACGCCAGCGGTGCCGCGTTGCGGCGAAAAATGGACGTGGCCTCTTTCCCATCCTGTCAAACTGTGCAATAGGGTCACCGCCAAACGGTGTTTTGCATGGGGAAGACAGATGCAGATTCGTGAGGCTCTCACCTTTGACGATGTTTTGCTGGTTCCGGCCGCATCCAGTGTTCTGCCGAATACGGCGGATACACGCACGCGGGTGACCCGCGCAATCTCGCTCAATATTCCGCTGCTGAGCTCGGCGATGGATACGGTGACAGAGTCCCGTATGGCGATCACCATGGCGCAGGCGGGCGGCATGGGGGTCATTCACAAGAACCTCGATGTGGAAGAGCAGGCGCGCCAGGTGCGGCGGGTCAAACGCTTCGAAAGCGGCATCGTCTACAACCCCATCACCCTGCATGCCAATCAGACCCTCGCGGATGCCAAGGCCCTGCAAGAGCGGTATCGCGTAACCGGTTTCCCGGTGGTGGATGATGCGGGCCGCGTCGTCGGGATCGTCACCAATCGCGACATGCGGTTTGCGTCGGATGACAACACCCCGGTGTCGGTGATGATGACCTCCGAGAACCTTGCCATGCTGCAGGAACCGGCAGAGCGCGAAGAGGCGAAGTCCCTGATGAAGGCGCGTCGCATCGAAAAACTGCTGGTGACCGACAAGGACGGCAAGCTGACCGGCCTGCTGACCCTCAAGGATACGGAGCAGGCGGTGCTGAACCCGACCGCCTGCAAGGATGATCTGGGGCGCTTGCGCGTGGCGGCTGCCAGTTCCGTCGGCGACAGCGGCTTTGAACGGTCCGAGGCGCTGATTGATGCCGGTGTGGATGTGGTGGTGGTCGATACCGCCCATGGCCACTCCGAAGGGGTGATCGAAGCGGTCAAGCGGATCAAGGCGTTGTCGAGCGAAGTTCAGGTGATCGCGGGCAATGTCGCGACCGCCGATGCCACCCGGGCGCTGATCGACGCAGGCGCGGATGCGGTCAAGGTCGGGATTGGCCCGGGCTCGATCTGCACCACCCGCATGGTTGCGGGCGTCGGCGTGCCGCAGCTGACGGCGATCATGGATTGTGCTGGCGCTGCGGGCGAAACCCCGGTGATCGCCGATGGCGGTATCAAATTCTCGGGCGATTTTGCCAAGGCGATCGCCGCCGGGGCCTCCTGCGCCATGGTCGGCTCGATGATCGCGGGCACCGATGAAAGCCCGGGCGAGGTGATCCTCTATCAGGGCCGGTCGTTCAAATCCTATCGTGGCATGGGGTCCATGGGCGCGATGGCGCGCGGCTCTGCGGATCGCTATTTCCAGAAAGACGCTGCCAGCGACAAATTGGTTCCAGAAGGCATCGAGGGGCAGGTGCCCTACAAGGGCTCGGCGGGCGCGGTCATCCACCAGCTGGTTGGCGGTCTGCGGGCGGCGATGGGCTACACCGGCTGCGCCACCGTGCCTGACATGCGCAAGAACTGCTCGTTTGTCCGCATCACCGGCGCCGGGTTGAAGGAAAGCCATGTGCACGACGTGCAGATCACCCGCGAAAGCCCGAATTACCGCATCGGCTGAGGGCTTGGCGTGACACGGACCATTTCTGCAAAGGGCGCCCGATGACGCCCGGCGCCCGCGTGCAGGCGGCGATCGAGATCCTGGATGACATCCTTGCGGGGCAGGCGGCGGAGAAAGCGTTGACCACGTGGGGCCGCCGCAGCCGCTTTGCCGGGTCCAAGGACCGGGCTGCGGTGCGCGATCACGTGTTTCAGGCCCTGCGCTGCCTGCGGTCACATGCGGTTCTGGGGGGCAGCCGGACCGGACGGGGGCTGCTGATCGGCGCCATGCGGGACGACGGGCGTGATCCGGCGGAGCTGTTCACCGGTGTCGGGCACGCGCCGTCACCGCTTGAGACGACAGAGACCCAGCCACCACGGGATTTTGGATCTCTGGCCGAGGCGAATGATCTGCCCGACTGGCTCTGGCCCGTGTTTGAACGCAGCCTCGGTACGCAGGCGGTGCAAGCGGCGCAAGCCCTGCGCCGCCGGGCACCGGTGCATCTGCGGGTGAACCGGAAAAAAGGGGATCGAGAGGCCGCCATCGCGCGCCTTGCGTCAGAGGGGATCGAGGCCACCACGCATCCGGCGTCTCCGACCGCGTTGACCGTAACCTCGGGGGCGCGCCGTGTGAAAAACGCGGAAAGCTACACCCAGGGTTTTGTGGAATTGCAGGACGCCGCCAGTCAGGCGGTCGTCGATGCGCTACCTTTGCAAAATGGCCAGCGGGTGCTTGACTATTGTGCCGGCGGTGGGGGCAAGGCGCTGGCGATGGCCGCCGCCGCCGATCTCGACCTCTATGCGCATGACGTCGAACCGCGGCGGATGAAAGATATACCGGAGCGCGCCGCGCGGGCCGGGGTGACGATCTCCTGCCTGAGCACGCAAGAGCTGCGCAGCCATGCGCCTTTTGATCTGGTGTTATGTGATGCGCCCTGCAGCGGCTCCGGCTCCTGGCGGCGTGATCCCGAAGGCAAATGGCGTTTGACATCTCAGGCGCTGGATGAACTGACCACGCTGCAAGCGCGCATCCTCGATGAAGCGGCGCAGCTGGTGGCAGAGGGCGGGGTTCTGGCCTTTGCCACCTGTTCCATGCTGGATGTGGAAAATGCGCATCAGTCGCAAGCCTTTCTGGACCGCACCCCGGGGTGGCAGGCCTTGAGCACACAATCCTGGCATGTTCATACTGGCACCGATGGCTTTTATGTGTCTGTATTCCGGCGGGGCCGGTAACATTAATCTGTTGGAAAGTTCTGCGATAGGGCACTTTGGTTAACCCCGCTTTAACCAAGGATAACGCGTTATTGCCGCATGAAGATTGTAAACGGAGCCGAAATGATCGGTCGCACCTCATCGATCGTGCCTGACCTCAAGGTACAGACGCCCGAACAGGCGCGGCTCGCCGCGACGTTTTTCCTGGCCCTGCTGCTGGTCCTCGTGCCCTGGATCCTGCCGGTGCCGGACTGGATCGGGCGGGCCCTGATCGCCGTTGGCCTGACCCTCGCCGGGGTCTCCAGCTTGATCTTTGTGCAGTCCCGCATGCGCCAGAATGCCCGGGCCATGGCCAGCGAGTTGCTGGCGGGATTCATCGACAAGGATGCGTCGCCCAGTTTCGTCACCGACGAGGACGGGGTGATCCATGCCTGCAACAGTGCCGCATTGAAGCGGTTCGACGGCACCGAGAGCGAGACCATCGCCGGCACGTTGCGCTCGGTTCTGGCCAATCCCTCGGCGGTGTTGTTCCGGCTTCAGAGCCGCGCCAAGCTCGAAGGGGCGGCGCGCGAGGATATCGTGACCCGTCGGGGCCACGTCCGGCTTTCGGTGCATGAGATGGCCAATGCCAGCTTCCTGTGGCGGGTCGAGGACATGGGCGAGCGCCAGACCGGGCGCAACGCGGAATCGAGCCCCGTGCCGATGATCTCGGTCGGGCGCACGGGCGCGGTTCTGTTCATGAACGAGGCCGCGCGCAGCTTGATCGGAGAGCGCGTCAAATCCACCGAGCGCCTGTTCACATCGCTGCCGGTGGTTCCGGGGCGCATCAATACGATCATGACCAAGGCCGGCGCGGTCGAGGTTCTTGTCAGCGAGCACAGCCGCGGACAGGGGCGCAGCGAGCTTTACTTCATGAAGGCCGAGGTCGAGGACAGCGGCCCGCACACCGGATTCGAAGGGTTGCCGGTGCCGCTGCTGAAAATCCGCCCGGGGGGCGAGGTGCTGTCGGTCAACCGCATGGCGATGCGGCTTCTTGGCGTTGAACAGGCCGAAGGGGTGCAGCTGGGCCAGCTGATGGAAGGGCTGGGCCGGCCGATGAACGACTGGCTGCAGGAAACGGCCAAGGGGCTTGCGCCGCATAAATCCGAATTTCTGCGCGTCTCGCGCGATGACAAGGAGGTCTTTGTCCAGGTCACCCTGACGCGGGTGATCGAAGAGGGTGAGACCTTGCTGATGGCGGTGCTGAATGACGCAACCGAGCTGAAAACGCTCGAGGCGCAATTTGTGCAAAGCCAGAAAATGCAGGCGATCGGCCAGCTTGCGGGCGGTGTTGCGCATGATTTCAACAACCTGCTGACGGCGATTTCGGGCCATTGCGATCTGCTGCTGCTGCGCCATGACCAGGGCGATCAGGACTATGGCGATCTGATCCAGATCCATGAGAACGCCAACCGTGCCGCCGCCCTCGTGAGCCAGCTTCTGGCCTTCTCGCGCAAGCAGACCTTGCAGCCCGAGGTGCTTGATGTGCGCGAGACGCTCTCTGATCTGACGCACCTGCTGAACCGTCTGGTGGGCGAAAAAGTGTCGCTGACGCTCAGCCACGATCCGGTCATGCGCTCCATCCGCGCCGATAAACGCCAGCTGGAACAGGTGTTGATGAACCTCGTGGTGAACGCGCGCGATGCGATGCCGAGCGGCGGCGAGATCCGGGTGGAGACCGAGGTGGTCTCGCTGGACACCCCGCTGGAGCGCAACCGTGCCGTGGTGCCGCCGGGCGAATGGGTTACCATTCAGGTCAGCGATGAAGGCACCGGGATTTCACCGGACAAGCTGCAAAAGGTGTTTGAGCCCTTCTACACCACCAAGCGCACTGGCGAGGGCACCGGTCTTGGCCTGTCCACGGCGTATGGCATCATCAAGCAGACCGGCGGCTTTATCTTTGTCGATTCCGTGCTGAATCAGGGCACCAAGTTCACGCTCTATTTCCCGGTCTATCGCAGCGACGCCCCGGTGGAGGAAGACGACACCGCCACGCAAGCCAAGGCCAAGGCCCCCGCGGCGCAGCATGGCGAAGGGGTCGTGTTGCTGGTGGAGGATGAGGCGCCGGTGCGCGCCTTTGCGTCACGCGCGCTCCGGATGCGCGGTTACACGGTGCTCGAGGCCGAATCCGCCGAGGAGGCACTCGACACGCTGGAAGACCCGAACCTCAGTGTCGATGTCTTTGTCACCGATGTCATCATGCCCGGCATGGACGGCCCCACCTGGGTGCGCAAGGCGCTTGAAGAACGCCCCGGCACCAAGGTGGTGTTTGTCTCCGGCTATTCCGAAGGGGCCTTTGGGGATGCGGAACCGGATGTGCCGAACTCCGTGTTCCTGGCCAAACCGTTCTCGCTCAGCCAGTTGACCGAAACGGTGCAGTCACAATTGCAATAGGCTGTCTCAGCGCGGGATCGCGCCATAAAGCGCAAACTCCTCCGGGTGTTTGCGCTTTAGCTTTTCCTCGATGTTGGCACTCAGGCTGAGATCCCCCGCCGGGCTGACGTTTTCCCGTTGCGTTTCAATGCGAAGGCCGGTGCGGTCCTGCATGAACGCATGAAAGGGGGCGAGGTTCTCGTAGGCAAAAAGATGCGTCACACGGCAGCCATTGGGCTGCGCCTCCAGGAACTTGGCCTGGCTTCCGACATTGGCATGCGGCGGGCGTTTGCCGCGGCAGTAATCGGTGACAAACTCGTCAAAGCTCATGCCCTTGGTCGAGGTTGGCCGCCCATCGAGATGCGGCCGCTGGCGGAAGCGATACCAGCTGCCAAGCCAGCTGATCGGCTCGCGCATGATGGCAACCACCTCCAGTTCGGTGTCGCAAACTCTCTCATACATCGGCCGGAGCCAGCGGTTGTAGCGGTAGAGCGGCGCGTGTTTGAGCTCTGGCGGATCGGAAATCACCAGATCCGCATGCGGCCGGAGCGCCGATTGCAGCGCCGTGGTGCCGGTCTTGGGCACCGATAGCAGCGCCAGTCGCGCGCGGTAAAAAACCATCATGACGTTAAAGCTCCGGCAATAGTTCAAACTGTCACGGCTTTGTAAACCGATCCTTAACCACGTTGCCAGTCCCGTGAGAGAGTATGAAATTTCCTTGCAATGTTCTTGTTTTGACCCCATAAGGAACAAGAGGAGAACAAAGCAGTCATTGTCGTCCGCCTCCGGGTGTGACACATAGAGAAGGACACGGGTACTATGGCGGATCTATTGACCATGAAGGACGACAAGAAGAGCGGCGACAAGCAGAAGGCCTTGGACAGCGCGCTTGCCCAGATCGAACGGCAGTTCGGCAAGGGCTCGATCATGAAACTCGGCGATGGCACGGCCTTGCAGGAGATCGAGGCAAGCTCCACCGGCTCGCTGGGCCTGGACATCGCGCTTGGCATCGGCGGTCTGCCGATGGGCCGCATTGTCGAGATTTACGGCCCGGAAAGCTCGGGCAAGACCACGCTGACGCTGCACTGCATTGCGGAACAGCAGAAAAAGGGCGGTGTCTGCGCCTTTGTGGACGCGGAACACGCGCTTGATCCGCAATATGCGCGCAAACTCGGCGTCGACCTGGACGAGCTGCTGATTTCGCAGCCCGACACCGGCGAACAGGCGCTTGAGATCACCGACACGCTGGTGCGTTCCGGTGCGGTGAACATGGTGATCGTCGACTCCGTGGCAGCATTGACCCCGAAGTCAGAGCTTGAGGGCGACATGGGCGACAGCAACGTCGGCGTGCAGGCCCGCCTGATGAGCCAGGCGATGCGCAAGCTCACCGGGTCCATCAGCCGCTCCAAATGCATGGTGATCTTCATCAACCAGATCCGCATGAAAATCGGCGTGATGTTCGGCTCGCCCGAAACCACCACCGGCGGCAACGCGCTGAAGTTCTATTCCTCCGTGCGTCTGGACATTCGCCGCATCGGCTCGATCAAAGACCGGGATGAGGTTGTCGGCAACGCCACCCGCGTCAAGGTGGTGAAGAACAAGGTCGCACCGCCGTTCAAGCAGGTTGAATTCGACATCATGTATGGCGAGGGCATCTCCAAAATGGGTGAATTGCTCGACCTTGGTGTTGCTGCGGGCGTGGTCAACAAATCCGGCGCGTGGTTCTCTTACGGGGATGAGCGGATCGGGCAGGGGCGTGAGAACGCCAAGACTTATCTGCGCGAAAACTCTCGTATCGCTTTGGAGATCGAGGACAAGATCCGCGCCGCCCATGGGCTTGATTTCGACATGCCGCCCGAGGCGCAGAATGATGACGTCCTGTTTGAAGGCTGACGATGCACGTCACCCTTGAGGAACTGAATGCGGCCCTGCCGCATGTGATGGCCGCCCCGAAAGATCGGGCGGCCATTTCCATGTTGTGCCTGCGTCCGGCCTACAATCAGCGCCGCTTTGTCGAGGAGATCTCGGTAACGCCCGAGGGCGGCATCCCCGGCGAGCGTTGGTCCAGCCGCCCGTGGCTGACGCTGGAGGATGGCGCGCCCCATCCCGGCATTCAGGTCTGTATCCTGTCAAAGCGAGTGCTGGATCTGGTCTGGCGCAACCGCGAGGAGGTGCCACACCCCGGCGATACATTCATCGTGGATATGGATCTCTCCGAGGAAAACCTGCCCGCCGGACAGCTCTTGCAGGTCGGCAGCGCCGCGTTGCGGGTGTCTGACGTCTTCAACGATGGCTGCGTCAAGTGGAAAGCCCGCTATGGCACTGCGACCAAGGATTGGGTGGACCTGCCGGAGAACCGCGCACTGCGCCTGCGGGGGATACTCTGCTCAGTCGAACGTGCCGGGTCGTTTTCCAACGGCGATCTTATGATCAAAAAATAGCGCTCAATCCCACTGTTTTCTTTGGGAAACTGCCACATGCGCTTTGGGCGGTGGACAGCCCTGCATGGGCGCGATAAACCGCTTTGGACTGTTCCAATCACATCTAGAGAGCCGCGTTGACATGCCCAGCTTGAACGACATCCGGTCGACCTTTCTGAACTATTTTGCCAAGCAGGGCCATGAGGTCGTGGACTCCAGCCCGCTGGTGCCGCGCAATGACCCGACGCTGATGTTCACCAACTCCGGCATGGTGCAGTTCAAGAACTGCTTTACCGGCGTGGACAGGCGCGACTACGTGCGGGCGACCACCTCGCAGAAATGCGTGCGCGCGGGCGGCAAGCACAATGACCTCGACAACGTCGGTTACACCGCCCGCCACCACACGTTTTTCGAGATGCTCGGCAACTTCTCCTTTGGCGATTATTTCAAGAACGAGGCGATCCCCTTTGCCTGGGAGCTGATCACCGGCGAGTTCGATATCCCGAAAGACAAGCTTTATACCACCGTC
This sequence comes from Epibacterium sp. MM17-32, assembly GCF_022348205.1. Taxonomy (NCBI): domain Bacteria; kingdom Pseudomonadati; phylum Pseudomonadota; class Alphaproteobacteria; order Rhodobacterales; family Roseobacteraceae; genus Epibacterium; species Epibacterium sp. MM17-32. The sequence goes on from NZ_JAKRFC010000001.1 coordinate 325,730, forward strand.
TATCACACCGATGACGAAGCCTTTGAAATCTGGAAGAAAGTCGGCGTTCCCGAGGATCGGATCATCCGCATCGCGACCTCTGACAACTTCTGGCAGATGGGCGATACCGGTCCCTGTGGTCCTTGCACCGAGATCTTTTATGACCACGGCGATCATATCTGGGGTGGCCCTCCGGGCTCGCCCGAGGAAGACGGGGATCGCTTTATCGAGATTTGGAACCTCGTGTTCATGCAGAACGAGCGCTTTGCAGATGGGTCCATGGTTGATCTCGACATGCAGTCGATCGACACCGGTATGGGGCTGGAGCGTATCGCGGCGCTGTTGCAGGGCACCCATGACAACTACGAGACCGACCTGTTCAAATACTTGATCGAGGCCTCGGCGACGGTCACCAACAGTGAGCCTTTCGGCGATCACAACGTGCACCATCGCGTCATCGCCGACCACCTGCGGTCCTGTTCCTTCCTGATTGCCGAAGGTGTGCTGCCCTCCAACGAGGGCCGTGGCTATGTGCTGCGCCGCATCATGCGCCGCGCCATGCGCCATGCCTCCCTGCTGGGGGCGACCGATCCGGTGATGCACAAGCTCGTGCCGGCGCTGGTCAGCCAGATGGGCGCGGCCTATCCGGAGCTTGGCCAGGGTCAGGCGCTCATTGAGGAGACGTTTGAGCAGGAAGAAACCCGCTTTCTCAAGACCTTGGACCGAGGTCTGAAACTGCTGGACGAGGCCTCCGTCGACCTCGACAAAGGCGACGTGCTGCCCGGCGAAACCGCGTTCAAACTCTACGATACCTTTGGCTTCCCGCTCGACCTGACCCAGGATGCGTTGCGCGCCAGGGGCGTCGACGTCGACACCGATGGTTTTGATGCCGCGATGAAGGCGCAGAAGGAGCAATCGCGCGCCGGTGGCATTGGTCTGGGGGACGCCGCGGATGTCAAAGTCTACTTCGACATCGTGGATGCCGAGGGCACGACGGAATTCCTCGGCTATGAGACCGAGAAGGCCGAGGGACAGATCGTTGCATTGATCAAGGATAGCGCCAAGGTTGAAACGGCCTCAAAGGGCGACAGCGTCCAGATCATCCTGAACCAGACGCCGTTTTATGGCGAGAGTGGTGGTCAGGTCGGCGACACTGGCGTTCTGACCGTCGAGGGCGGTGCCGCGCGGATCACCGATACCAAGAAGGTTGAGGGGCTGTTCCTGCATATCGCCGAGGTGACCGAAGGCGAGATTTCCGTGGGCAGCGGCGCGGCGATGGAGGTGGACCACACCCGCCGCACTCAGATCCGCGCCAACCACTCTGCGACACACCTGCTGCACGAGGCATTGCGCAACGCGCTTGGCGATCACGTGGCGCAGAAGGGCTCGCTCAATGCGGCGGATCGTCTGCGGTTCGATTTCAGTCACAATAAGGCCGTGAGCCAGGAGGATCTGTCGAAGATTGCCTCGGAAGTGAATGATTTCATTCGCCAAAACTCTCCGGTAAGCACCCGGATCATGACCCCGGATGATGCCCGTGCCTTGGGCGCGCAGGCGCTCTTTGGCGAGAAATACGGCGAAGAAGTGCGCGTGGTCTCCATGGGGCGCGCCAACACCGGCAAGGGTGCCGATGGTGATACCTACTCCATCGAGCTTTGCGGTGGCACGCATGTGAAACAGACCGGCGATATCGGGACCTTTGTGATCCTCGGGGATAGCGCGTCCTCCGCTGGGGTGCGCCGGATCGAGGCGCTGACCGGCGCGGCAGCCTTTGACCACCTGGAGCGCGAAGCGGCCCGAATGGCGGAGGTCGCCGGAGCACTCAAGGCGCAGCCCGCTGACGTGATGGACCGTCTGAAGGTGCTGATGGACGAGCGCAAGGCGCTGCAGAATGAGATTGCCACGCTCAAACAGCAGATCGCCATGGGCGGCGGCTCCGACGGCGGCGCCGAAACCAAGGAGATCGGCGGCAAGACTTTCCTCGGTCAGGCGCTTCAAGGGGTGTCCGGCAAGGATCTGCGCGGATTGATCGACGCACACAAGCAGAAGATCGGGTCCGGTGTGATCCTGCTGATCGCCGAAGATGACGGCAAGGTTGCGGTTGCCGCTGGTGTAACCGACGATCTGACCGGTGACATCTCGGCTGTCGATGTGCTGCGGGCCGCGGTTCCGGCCGTGGGTGGCAAGGGCGGCGGTGGTCGTCCCGATATGGCGCAGGGCGGCGGCAAGGATTTCTCTGGTGCTGCTGAGGCCATCAAGGCCGCCGAAACTTTTCTGGAAGGATAACGCAACATGCCCGCACTCTGGATCGCACATGTGACCGTCACCGACGCTGACGCCTACGGCAAATATGCTGAGCTTGCAGGCCCGGCAATCGCCAAGCATGGCGGCGAGTTCATCGCCCGCGGCGGGCGGTTTGTTCAGCTTGAAGGAAAGGAGCGTCCGCGCAATGTGGTCGCAAAATTCCCCAGCGTTGAGGCCGCCGTCGACTGCTACAACAGCCCCGAATACCAGGAGGCGCTGAGCCACGCGCGCGACGCCTCCGAGCGGGAGCTGATGGTCGTCGAGACCAGCGCCTGAACACGGAAAACCTGTGCAAAACAGAAGATTGGGCTGCGCGTTTCGCGTGGCCCTTTTTCATGATTAACAGCGCCTCGACGTCGCGGTGACAGGATATCGCGACGAGTCGAGGAGAACACCATGTGCCGTTGGGCCGCGTATATCGGCGCTCCAGTCTATCTGGACGAAGTTGTGTGCAAACCAGAGCAATCGCTGGTCGCACAATCGATCCATGCCTTTGAATGCAAAACACAAACCAATGCCGATGGGTTTGGCATAGCGTGGTACGACAGCCGCGAGGAGCCGGGGCTCTATCGCGACACGCATCCGGCCTGGTCGGATCCCAACCTGCGGTCGATCACTCATCAGGTGCGCTCCGGTCTGTTTTTGGCGCATGTGCGCGCCTCGACCGGCACCGCGACCAGTCGCAACAACTGTCACCCGTTTACGCATGGCTGCTGGTCGTTTATGCACAACGGTCAGGTCGGCGGGTTCGAGAACTTCCGCCGCCGTGCCGATATGATGATCCCGGACGAACTATATGGCGCCCGTAAGGGGGCCACGGACAGTGAGGCCTTGTTTCTGATCGCCATTGCGGAGGGTCTCTATGAAGATCCCAAAGGCGCGATGCAACGGGCGGTGGGGAAACTCGAAGGCCTGAGCCGGGAGTTCGGCCACACACCCCATATGCGGATCGGCGCGGCCTTCAGCTGCGGCGGCGTGCTCTACGCGGTGCGCTATGCCTCCGATCATCTGGCACCGACCGTTTACAGCAGCAAGACAGCCGACGGCCGCGGGCGTCTGCTGGTGTCTGAACCCCTGCACAAGGGAGAGTGCTGGCAATCCGTGCCCGCTGGATCCTTTTGCCGATACACAGCTGAGGACGCGGAAATAGAGGATTTTGTTCCTGTCCTCTGATTGAACATGCACAAATGAAAAGGCCCGGTCAAAAATGACCGGGCCTCTTTGCATTATTCAGGTGGCGATCAGCTATTGGTCTTTGCCATCCGCTTCCGCTCATGCGGATCAAGGTAGCGCTTGCGCAGGCGCACGGAGTTCGGCGTCACCTCGACCAACTCGTCATCGTTGATGTAGGCAATTGCCTCTTCCAGCGAGAGCGTGACCGGCGTGGTCAGGCGCACCGCGTCATCAGAGCCGGAGGCGCGCACGTTGGTCAGCTTTTTACCCTTAAGCGGGTTCACCTCAAGGTCATTGTCGCGGCTGTGCTCGCCAATGATCATGCCGGTGTAGACGTCGGCCTGGGCGCCGATGAACATCTTGCCGCGTTCTTCGAGGTTCCACAGCGCATAGGCCACGGATTGACCGTTCTCCATGGAGATCAGAACGCCAGCGCGACGGCCCGGAATGGAGCCCTTGTGCGGAGTCCAGCCATGGAACACGCGGTTCAGAACGCCGGTGCCACGAGTGTCGGTCAGGAATTCGCCGTGATAGCCGATCAGGCCACGCGACGGCACATGCGCGATGATGCGGGTCTTGCCGGCACCTGCGGGCTTCATCTCGACCAGCTCACCCTTGCGGTTGCCGGTGAGCTTTTCGATTACCACGCCGGAGTATTCGTCATCCACGTCAATGGTGGCTTCCTCGACGGGTTCCATGCGCTGGCCGTTTTCCTCGGTGAACAGCACCTGCGGGCGGGAGATCGACAGTTCGAACCCTTCGCGGCGCATGTTCTCAATGAGAACGCCCATCTGCAATTCGCCACGGCCTGCGACCTCAAACGCCTCGCCACCGGGGGTGTCGGTGACCTCGATTGCCACGTTCAACTCCGCCTCTTTCATCAGGCGATCCCGGATCACGCGCGACTGGACTTTCTTGCCATCACGACCCGCCAGCGGGCTGTCGTTGATGCCAAAGGTCACGGTAATGGTCGGCGGATCGATCGGCTGCGCGGGCAGGGCATCGGTGACCGAGGTGTCCACCAGCGAGTCCGCAACGGTGGCTTTGGTCATACCCGCGATCGTGACGATGTCACCCGCCTCGGCGGCGTCAATCGGCTGCTGGGCAAGGCCGCGGAACGCAAGGATCTTGGTGGCGCGGAAATTCTCGATCAGGTCACCTTCGCGGCTCAGGGCCTTGAGGTTGTCACCGACCTTGAGCGTGCCGCTCTCAACACGGCCGGTCAGGATGCGGCCCATGAAGGGGTCGGAGCCGAGCGTGGTGGCCAGCATGCGGAAGGGCTCATCCTTCTGCGCGATCTGCTTGGGCGCGGGGACGTGCTTCACGATGAGGTCAAACAGCGCCGAGAGATCCTTGCGCGGGCCATCCAGCTCCAAATCGGCCCAGCCGGAGCGACCGGAGGCATACATGGACGGGAAATCAAGCTGATCGTCATCTGCGCCAAGATTGGCAAAGAGATCGAAGCATTCGTCCAGCGCGCGGTCAGGCTCGGCGTCAGGCTTGTCGACCTTGTTCAGCACCACGATGGGGCGCAGACCCAGCGCCAGCGCCTTGGAGGTCACGAATTTGGTCTGCGGCATTGGGCCTTCGGCAGCGTCCACCAGCAGCACCACACCATCAACCATGGAGAGGATGCGCTCCACTTCGCCCCCAAAGTCGGCGTGGCCGGGGGTGTCGACGATATTGATACGGGTGCCGTTCCATTCCACAGAGGTGGCTTTGGCCAGAATGGTGATGCCGCGTTCGCGTTCCAGATCGTTGGAGTCCATGGCGCGTTCCGCCACTGCCTGGTTTTCGCGGAAGGCGCCGGATTGTTTCAGAAGCTCGTCAACCAGTGTGGTTTTGCCGTGGTCAACGTGCGCGATGATCGCAATATTGCGCAGGTCCATGAGGTATGCCTTTGATTGGGGTTGCCGGGCGCATACCTCGATAAAGCCGCCATGGCTAGTGCAAAAGCGGGTTGCCCGCGCAACCGTCGCTGCGCTGCCGCACCCTGTAGCGCCCGGACAGGCGGTCAGTGGCCGGAACTGGCGGAAAACAGATGGATGATCAGGATGCCGCAGATGATCATCGCCATGCCGGCAAGTGCAGGCAGATCAATGCGTTGGCCAAAGACGATAAAGCCGATCGCCGCAATCAGCACGATGCCCAGGCCCGACCAGATCGCATAGACGATGCCAACGGGCATGAATTTCAGCGTCAGGCTCATCAGAAAGAATGATGCCCCATAGGCCACGACAACAATGACCGAGGGCAGCAGCCGGGTGAATTGCTGGCTGGCCTGAAGGGCGGTGGTGCCGATGGTTTCGGCCAGTACGGCGGCCATCAGGTAGAGATAATGCATGACGTGTCCTCTTGCCTCATGAGGCCGCCCTGGGCCGAAGGGCTGGCGGCAGGCCTGTCAAATCCTGCCTTGCCCGCCGACGCAAGAGGGGAAATTTCGTGAACCGCGTTTGCCCTGCACCGCGCGGGCGTCACAGCCTGCCGCGTTCGGTAAACCAAGGCAGCAGGAGGGCGCGCACATGGGCCCAGACTTCTGGTGCGCCACGGGCGATCTTGTCCCCAACGCGGCTTTCGAGCTGGGGCAGGGTGACATCATATTCGACCCAACTGCCGCCACCGGTGGCGATGTTCAACAGCACCGGCTGCACCCGGTCGATGGATTTTGCAAAGATGGCGTCACTGCTGTTCGCGGCTTCGAATTCCTGCCAGATCTTCAGGCACTCGGCGGCCTGGGCATCGGGCAGCAGGCCAAAGATGCGCTGCGCGGCCGCCAGTTCCTCTGCCTCGATCCGGGCGAGCGCATCAGCGTCGAGCGTCGAGTGGATCGGCACATCTCCGGCATCGATCTCCACCAGATCGTGTAGCAGGAGCATGGTCAGCACCCGCGTCACATCCACCTGCGCAATGCTGTGCGGGGCCAGGATCCACGCATGGAGCATGATGTGCCAACTGTGTTCGGCAGAGTTCTCAAAACGCGTGTCGGAGGCAATGCGAGAGGCCCGCAGGATGGATTTCAACCGGTCCGCTTCGGAGAGGAACGCCAACCTTGCGGCAAAGTCGGGATCGCTGACCTCAGCCCCGCTCAAGAGTTCAAGCGCCGCCGCATAGGCCTCGGGAAAGCGGTCCTTCAGGGTGGTTGCGCGGCCGGTGGTCAGGTTTTCACAGACCACGCGCAGATGATCCTTGGGAGGCGAAACAGCGCAAAGCGTTTGAAAGATCGGCTGGCAGTAGTCCAGCGCTTTTGCAAAGCGCGCATCGGCGCTTTCTGCGGCTTCAAATTCTTGCCAGCAGGCTTGCAGTGCGGTGGCCTGCGGATCGGGCAGGAGGCCAAATATCCGTTTTTGTGCGCGTTCTTCGGCTGCAGCGACCGCGCTCCAGTCGGTGGGTTCATCAATGGGATGATCGCCAACGTCGATTTCGACGATGTCATGCAGCAGAAGCATCTGCATGACCCGCGGAATGGACACCGCGGGCGGTGCATAGGGCGCAAAGGCCAGCGCATAAAGCGCCAGGTGCCAGCTGTGTTCCGCCGAGTTCTCGACCCGGCTGCCATCGAGCAGGAGATTCTGCCGCTCCACCTCGCGCAGCCTTTCGATTTCAGAGAGGAATTCGAACTGCTGCACAAGATGGGTCGTCATGATCGGTTTTTTGCCTCTGTTTCAAGCGCGGCCTTTGCGGCCTCTAAACGTTTGCCGAGAAAATCGCGCGCCTTGCGTTCTGCAAGGCGGATGCGAACCTCTGTCAGAAAGGCTTCTTCGAGAGATTGGGACGCCGCCCCGAGAACCTGGGCGACCTCCATGAACAGGCGGTCCTCGCCGAGCGCATCCTGGACCTTGATGGTATCCTCCGCCAACTGTGCGGCCAGCGTGTCCAGGCTCGACATCAGCGGCTGCTTTCGGTGAGGCGCCGTTTTACATAATCGGAGACATTGCCGATCATCGTGTCCATATGCGGCTCCTGGAAGAAGTGATCCGCGCCCTCGATCTCATCATGGGTGATGGTGATGCCCTTCTGCTCGTGCAGCTTGTTCACAAGGCTCACGGTATCGGCGGGTGGGGCCACACGGTCGGCGGTGCCATTGATGATCAGGCCGGAGGACGGGCAGGGCGCCAGGAAGGAAAAGTCATACATGTTCGCCGGCGGCGCAACCGAGATGAACCCGGTGATTTCCGGACGACGCATCAACAGCTGCATGCCGATCCAGGCGCCAAAGGAGAAGCCCGCAACCCAGCAATGCTTGGAGTTGTTGTTCATCGACTGGAGATAATCGAGTGCCGAGGCCGCATCCGACAGCTCGCCGACGCCCTGATCGTATTCGCCCTGCGACCGGCCCACGCCACGGAAATTGAACCGCAGTACAGTGAAGCCCATGTTGTAGAACGCGTAGTGGAGGTTGTAGACCACCTTGTTATTCATGGTCCCGCCGAATTGCGGGTGCGGATGCAGCACGATGGCGATCGGCGCGTCCTTTTCCTTTTGCGGGTGATAACGGCCTTCCAGCCGTCCTTCGGGTCCGGGAAAAATGACCTCAGGCATGGGTGGGTGGATCCTACTCTTTTTGGCGGGGATGTCGGAGAGATATGCTTGACGAAATCTCTCTGACATCTTAGAACAATTCTAAAGAGGCGCAGGTGGGCACCGGCACCTTGTCAAGCTGAGATACGCATTGACAGGGGTATCGTCAATCATTTGCTGCCTTTTCGGTGAAAGGGTGAGCAGATGAAGCTTTCGACAAAGGGCCGCTATGCAATGGTCGCGCTGGCGGATATCGCGCTGCAACCGGCCGAGGGGCTGGTGGTTCTGGCAGACATATCGAAACGCCAGGCGATTTCCCTGCCGTATCTGGAGCAGCTGTTTGTCAAGCTGCGGCGCGCCGGATTGGTGGCCTCGGTTCGCGGGCCCGGCGGCGGGTACCGGTTGGCACGTCCGGCGTCGGAGATCCGGGTGGTGGAAATCCTGGCTGCTGTTGATGAGACCGTTGATGCCATGCACAAAGGGGCCGGGGTGTCCGGTGGCTCTTGCGGCAGCCGGGCGCAATCCCTGACCAATCGCCTGTGGGAGGGGCTGAGCGCGCATGTCTATGTGTTCCTGCACCAGACCCGCCTGTCCGATGTGATCGAAAACGACCTCGCGCCCTGTCCGGCGGTTCCAAATCTCTTTTCTGTGGTGGATGAATAGCCGGTCCTGACAGGACACATCCGCCGATCACCCAGCCCAGTGGCCAATTCAAAAAGATGACTCCATGACCCGTGTTTATCTTGATCACAATGCCACATCGCCGCTGCGCCCAGAAGCGCAAGCCGCGATGATTGCGGCGATGGGTGTCAGTGGCAATCCGTCCTCTGTGCATGCCGAGGGGCGTGCGGCGAAGGCGATCATCGAACGTGCCCGGGCTCAGGTGGCTGCCGCCTTTGGGGCCGAGGGCGCGGATGTGGTCTTTACCTCCGGGTCTACGGAGGGGGCTGCGCTGGCCCTGGCCGGGCGTGACCTGCATGGGTCCGCGCTTGAACATGATGCTGTAAGGTCTTGGATCAAAGAGGATTTGTCTGTCGATGCCTCTGGTCGCGTGCAGGTTACCGACCCGCAGACCTCTTGCGTGCAGCTGGCCAACTCCGAAACCGGCATTATCCAGGACCTGCCCGACGGGCTCGCGGTGACGGATGCGACGCAGGCCTTTGGCAAACTGCCGGTGGCGTTCAACTGGATGGGCGCGACCATGGCGCTGATCTCGGCGCACAAGCTTGGCGGGCCCAAGGGCATTGGTGCCGTGGTGCTCAGGCGCGGCACGGATCTCGCTGCGCAGATCAAAGGCGGCGGCCAGGAGATGGGACGCCGGTCCGGGACGGAAAATGTGATTGGAATCGCAGGGTTCGGCGCCGCAGCTGAAGCGGCGTCCAGGGACCTCGACAGCGGGGTTTGGGACCGGGTTGCAGAAATTAGAAATATTCTAGAAAAGGCGCTTGCGGCGGAGTGCCCAGACACTATTTTTGTGGGCAAGGATGCGCGTCGCCTGCCCAATACCTCTTGTTTCGCCACCCCTGGATGGAAAGGCGAAACGCAGGTCATGCAGATGGATCTGGCGGGGTTCGCGATCAGCGCGGGCAGCGCCTGCTCCAGCGGCAAGGTGCGCGCCAGCGCGGTTCTGACCGCAATGGGATATGACGAGACGACGGCCCAGGGTGCGATCCGCGTATCGCTCGGGCCGCAGACGACGGAAACGGATGTGCTGCGCTTTGCTGAAAGCTGGTGCGCCAAACAGAAGAAACATCGCGCCCGTTCGGCGTGAGGTGAGGAGAAGACGATGGCCGCTCTGGACCAATTCGAAGCCAAGGAAGGCGTTGATCAGGAAACCGTGGATGCGGTGCGCGAGGTCAGCACCTATAAATACGGTTGGGAAACCGATATCGAGATGGAATACGCCCCCAAGGGCGTGAACCCGGATATCGTGCGCCTGATTTCCGAAAAGAACGAAGAGCCGGAGTGGATGACCGAATGGCGTCTGCAGGCCTTCGAACGCTGGACCGGCATGGTCGAACCGGACTGGGCGATGGTGGAATATCCTGAAATAAACTTTCAGGATCAATACTACTATGCCCGCCCCAAGAGCATGGAAGAAAAGCCCAAGTCGCTCGATGAGGTCGATCCGAAGCTGCTCGCCACATACGAAAAGCTCGGCATCCCGTTGAAAGAGCAAATGATTCTTGCAGGCGTCGAAGGGGCCGAAGATGCGCCGTCCGAAGGCCGCAAGGTCGCCGTGGACGCGGTGTTTGACTCCGTGTCCGTCGGGACCACCTTTCAGGACGAGCTGAAAAAGGCCGGCGTGATCTTCTGTTCCATTTCCGAAGCGATCCGCGAACATCCCGAACTGGTGAAGAAATACCTCGGCACCGTGGTGCCGGTGTCGGACAACTTCTATGCGACGCTGAATTCGGCCGTGTTCTCTGATGGCTCGTTTGTCTATGTGCCGCCGGGCGTGCGCTGCCCGATGGAGCTCAGCACCTATTTCCGCATCAACGCGGAGAACACAGGTCAGTTCGAACGCACCCTGATCATCGCGGACAAAGGCAGCTATATCAGCTACCTGGAAGGCTGTACTGCACCGCAGCGCGACACCGCGCAGCTGCATGCCGCCGTGGTCGAGATCATCGTCGAAGAAGACGCCGAAGTGAAATACTCCACCGTGCAGAACTGGTTCCCCGGGGACGAGAACGGCAAGGGCGGCATCTACAATTTCGTGACCAAACGCGCCGATTGCCGTGGTGACCGCGCCAAGGTGATGTGGACCCAGGTCGAGACCGGCTCTGCCGTGACCTGGAAATACCCCTCCTGCATCCTGCGCGGCGAAGAAAGCCAGGGCGAGTTCTACTCGATCGCCATCGCCAACAACTACCAGCAGGCCGACACCGGCACCAAGATGATCCACCTGGGCAAGAACACCAAGAGCCGGATCGTCTCCAAGGGCATCTCCGCCGGCAAGGCGCAGAACACCTACCGCGGTCTGGTCTCGATGCACCCGAAGGCGAAGAACTCGCGCAACTACACCCAGTGCGACAGCTTGCTGATCGGTGACAAATGCGGGGCGCACACGGTGCCTTACATCGAGGTGAAGAACAATTCCTCCCGCTGCGAACACGAGGCGACCACCTCCAAGGTGGATGACGGTCAGCTGTTCTACTGTCGCCAGCGTGGCATGGACGAAGAAGAAGCGGTCGCACTGGTTGTGAACGGTTTCTGCAAGGACGTGCTGCAAGCACTTCCGATGGAATTTGCAATGGAAGCCCAGCAGCTGGTTGCGATTTCGCTCGAAGGATCTGTTGGCTGATGTCCGGCCCCTGGCAAGGACGCAAAGGAGACCGCACCATGATCGTGACGACCACTGGCACCGTTGAGGGCTACCAGATCGCCGAATACAAGGGCATCGTCGTGGGCGAGGCGATCATGGGCGCCAATGTGGTCCGTGATGTCTTTGCCCAGATCACCGACATTGTGGGTGGCAGATCAGGTGCTTACGAGAGCAAGCTGCAAGACGCACGCGAAACGGCGCTGAACGAGCTGGAAGACCGCGCCCGCGCCCTTGGTGCGAATGCGGTCGTTGGCGTTGACCTCGACTATGAGGTTGTTGGTCAATCCATGTTGATGGTCTCGGCCAGCGGCACCGCCGTGGTGATCGGATAGGAATTTCGCCCCGAGGGGTATGGGAACAAGAGGCACAAAGGTGTCTCATCGATACAAGACGAGGAAAAAATGCTCGAAATCAAAAACCTGCACGTGAAACTTGAGGAAGAAGACAAGCAGATCCTCAAAGGTGTGAACCTCACCGTCGAAGCTGGCAAGGTGCATGCGATCATGGGGCCAAACGGCTCTGGCAAATCCACGCTGTCCTATGTGCTGTCGGGCAAGGATGGCTACGAGGTCACCGAGGGCTCTGCCTCCTTGCTGGGTGAGGAACTGCTGGAGCTGGAGCCGGAAGAGCGCGCGGCGCTTGGCGTATTCCTGGCGTTCCAGTACCCGGTCGAAATCCCGGGTGTCGGCAACATGACCTTTCTGCGCACTGCGGTGAACGCGCAGCGCAAGGCGCGTGGCGAGGAGGAGCTGTCGGCGGCGGATTTCCTCAAGCATGTGCGCGAGAAGGCCAAGGAGCTGAAGATCGACGCCGAAATGCTGAAGCGCCCGGTCAATGTCGGCTTCTCCGGTGGTGAGAAAAAGCGCAACGAAATCCTGCAGATGGCGATGCTGGAGCCCAAAATGTGCATCCTGGACGAGACCGACTCCGGCCTCGACGTGGATGCGATGAAACTGGTGGCCGACGGTGTGAACGCGCTGCGTGACGAAGGCCGCGGCTTCCTCGTCATCACCCACTACCAGCGCCTGCTGGATCACATCAAACCGGACGTCGTGCACATCATGGCCGATGGCCGCATCGTCAAGACCGGCGGCCCCGAGCTGGCGCTCGAGGTGGAAAACAACGGTTACGCAGACATCATGTCCGAGGTGGCGTAATGGCACTTCCCGAGCTGAAACAATCGACGACCGAGGCGCGCCTGGCCGCCTTGTCATTGCCCGAGGGCGGCTGCCTTGATGCGGCGCGCCGGGCGGCGGTGGCGCGGGTTCAAACGATGGGCCTGCCGGATCGCCGTGACGAATATTGGAAATACACCCGTCCGGATACGCTGACGGCGGCACAGGGTCCGTCCGCGGCCGTCTTCGACAGCGGCGAAGCGCCGATGTTCGACACCTTTGATCGCATCCGCATCGTCTTTGTCGATGGTGTCTTTGATGCCGACGCCTCCGACGATCTTTCGCTGGAGGGGGTGAGCATTGAGTGCCTTGCCGAAATCCAGGGTAAAGATATCCATTGGGCCAAGGACATATACGGCGTTCTTGAAGCGCGTGGACAAACGCCGGTGCAGCGCCCTCTGGCCGCGCTCAACACCGCGTTTGCAACCGATGGCGTGGTCATTCACGTCACCGGCACGCCGTCCAAACCGATCAATCTGGTCTATCGCCACGAGAATGAATCCTCCGACGCGATCCTGCACCATGTGATCAAGGTGGACAGCGGCGCCGAGGCCACGATCCTTGAAAACGGGCCTGCCGCTTCGCGTTTCAACAAGGCGATGGAAATCGATATTGCGGACAATGGCACGCTGCATCTGGTGCGCGCGCAGGGTCGCGATCATGAACGCCGTGCGGCGACGCATCTGTTTGCGCGCCTGGGGCAGGAATCCGTTTTCAAGAGCTTTACGCTTACCGTGAATGGCGTGTTGACGCGCAACGAAGCCGTGGTTGAGTTCCTTGGCGATGACGCCGTGGCGCATGTGGCCGGGGCCTGCGTTGGGGACGGTGATTTTCATCACGACGATACGGTGTTTGTCACTCATGACGCGGTGAACTGCGAGAGCCGTCAGGTCTTCAAAAAGGTTCTGCGCAACGGCGCAACCGGCGTGTTCCAGGGCAAGATCCTGGTGAAGGAAGGCGCGCAAAAGACGGATGGCTATCAGATTTCCCAGTCTTTGCTGCTGGATGACGACAGCCAGTTCCTCGCCAAGCCCGAGCTTGAGATCTATGCCGACGATGTGGCCTGTTCGCACGGGTCCACCTCGGGTGCGATCGACGAGGACGGGCTGTTCTACCTGCGTTCGCGCGGCGTTCCCGAGAGCGAGGCAACCGACCTGATGACCCTGGCGTTCCTGGCCGAGGCGGTGGCCGAGATCGAAAGCGATGAGATCGCCGCCAGTATCAACGACCGCCTCTATGGCTGGCTCGCGCGTCGGCGCTGAGGTCCGGCATGGCTGTGACGGCAGACATCACGGCAACCTATCGGGGGCCGCGCAAGGTGATTGCGCGGCTTCTGTCGATGGGGCACCGTGAAGATCGACTTTTGGCTTTTCTGATGGGGGCTTGTGCGTTGATGTTCATCGCACAGATGCCGCGTCTCGCCCGCGAGGCGCATCTGACCGGACAGGACCTCAACATGCTGCTGGGTGGCGCGCTGCTGGGCATCATCTTTATCGCGCCGCTGGCGCTTTATGCGTTTGCCTGGCTTTCGCATATGCTGGCGCGTCTCCTGGGCGGGCAGGGCGATGGGTTCAGGGGCCGTCTGGCCCTGTTCTGGGCCTTCCTGGCGTCGACGCCGATCCTGCTGTTGAACGGGCTTGTGGCCGGGTTCATCGGCTCAGGCCCGGCGCTGAATGGCGTTGGTCTTTTGTGGCTGGCTGTGTTCCTCTGGTTCTGGCTCTCCGGCCTGCGCGAAGCCTATTGGGGACAGGCATGATGGATTTCAAAGCCCTGGCGATCGAGACAATCACAAACCCTGCGCAGGCGGCGCGTTCCGTTCTGGCCCAGAGGTTTGAGGCCGACGTGGTCTGGACCGGCTTTGGCCTGACGGTCGTGCTGAGCGTCTTTCTCTATGCGTTGCAGGCCCAGCTGCTCGGCCTGCCATCAAACGCCTTGTTTCCCAACCTCAGCCCGGCACTCTTTGGTGGCTTTCTGGTGGTGTTGCAGTTGGGCTATGCCATCTGTTCCGTGACCATTGGCAGATGGATGGGCGGGCAGGCGGCATTTGTGCCGTTCTTTGCCCTGCTGGTGTGGTTGCGATTTGTGAATATCGCTGTGCAAGCCATTGCAATCGTTCTTGTATTTATCGTTCCGCCTGTTGCGGCGATATTGAACCTGGTCGCTGCCATCTATGGGATCTATGTGTTGGCCCACTTCACCAACGAGGGCCTTGGTCTCAACGCGCTCGGAAAATCGTTCGGTGTGATCTTTATGGCCGGCCTTGGCGCGATGACTGCCGTGCTGATCCTGATGGGGCTGTTTGCTCCCACAATCCTGGAGACGTCCAATGTATGATGTCGAAAAAATCAGAGCCGACTTCCCGATCCTCTCGCGAGAGGTGAACGGCAAGCCGCTGACCTATCTCGACAACGGCGCATCGGCGCAAAAGCCGAGCTGCGTGATCGACGCCGTGACCAAAGCCTATGCGGAGGAATATTCCAATGTTCACCGTGGCTTGCATTATCTGTCTAACCTCGCGACAGAGAAATACGAAGGCGTGCGCGGCACGATCGCGCGGTTCCTGAATGCCGCGCATGAGGACCATATTGTCCTGAATTCCGGCACCACCGAAGGCATCAATCTCGTGGCCTATGGCTGGGCCATGCCGCAACTTCAGGCGGGCGATGAGATCATCCTGTCTGTGATGGAGCATCACGCCAATATCGTTCCCTGGCATTTCCTGCGCGAGCGTCAGGGGGTTGTCCTGAAATGGGTTGAAACCGACGCCGACGGCAGCCTTGATCCGCAGAAGGTGCTGGATGCTATTACGCCGCGAACAAAACTGATCGCAATCACCCAGTGTTCCAATGTTTTGGGGACCGTTGTTGATGTAAAAACCATCACGTCCGGAGCCCATGACAAAGGCGTGCCAGTGCTGGTGGATGGATCTCAGGGCGCGGTGCACATGCCCGTTGATGTGCAGGATCTCGGGTGCGATTTCTATGCGATCACCGGACATAAGCTCTATGGGCCGTCGGCTTCGGGTGCGATCTATATCCGACCGGAGCGCATGGCCGAGATGCGGCCATTCATCGGTGGTGGCGATATGATCAAGGAGGTCTCCAGGGATCGCGTGATCTACAATGATCCGCCGATGAAATTCGAGGCGGGGACGCCCGGGATCGTCCAGACCATCGGCTTTGGTGTGGCGCTAGAGTATCTGATGGATATCGGCATGTCACAGATTGCGGCGCATGAGGCCGATCTTCGCGACTATGCGACGGCACGTTTCCAGGGGCTCAACTGGTTGAACGTCCAGGGGCATGCTCCTGGGAAGGCGGCGATTTTCAGCCTCACGCTCGAAGGTGCAGCGCATGCACATGACATTTCGACGATCCTCGACAAGAAAGGCGTCGCGGTGCGTGCCGGTCACCACTGTGCCGGACCGCTCATGGATCATCTGGGTGTGACGGCGACCTGTCGCGCGTCGTTTGGGATGTACAACACGCGGGCCGAAGTGGATCGACTGGTCGACGCCCTTGAGCTCGCGCACGAGCTATTCGCGTAGGAAATAGGTGCTGTGACATGCCGTTTGCGCATGTCACAGCATAAAATTTTTACATAATACTGATTATGCGACTTTCCCTCGACGACACCAAATTGCCCTTTCCCTGTCTCGTCCCTGATGAGTTCTTTCATGGAGGATTTTTTATATACTTTCAACCCCTGATCGAGCTGCGCCGGCCGGCGCGCCTGGTCAGCATCGAGCAGTATATAAAGAAAAACGCCGCGACCTACCAAGTCGCGGCGTTTCACTCCGTCGCCTAATGATCTGAAATCAAAGGCGAATGATCTTTTCCAGATACGACAGACCGACGCCGCCCGCTGCGGTCAGCCCGCCAACAATTTGTTGCGCGGTCGCTTCATCCGCGATCCCTTCGGCCATCAGCCAGCCGCCCAGGACGGTCGCGCCGTGACGGATCATCGGACCCGCAAACTTCGAAATGATGAGTGTTTTCAACATGGTTATGCTCCTTTCCAAAAGCTCTTTTCGAGGTACGTCACGCGCTCATCCAGACGCGCAATGTCTTTTTCCTGTTCAGCTTGACCGCGCAGGACGCCGCCAAGCCTGAACCAGATCCCGCCCACGCCGCCGACGGTCACGACCGCAAGCACCGTTTGCACGATTTCCGGGGTAATCACTTGAGAACCCCCCCGGCTTTCAGGGCGCGATAGCTCACATAAAGCGCACCACCTGCAACGCTCCACTTGGCAAGTTTTGTCGCACTTTCAGCGGCTTGCCCTGCATCGCTAATGGCCTTGCCGCCAAGGTAGAGACTGCCCAGGGCGATGCCGCCCCAAATCAACGGCGCAACCATCAGAACAGCCCCTTGATGTGGTCGAGAATGGTCTTTGGCGCGACGTGCGACTTGTTCAGACCGTCACCCGCATAATAGCTCTGACCCTTGGCCGTGCGCCCTTTGCGATCAGTCGTCAGCGCGGGCAAAGAGGCCCATTCCATCGACAAGCGCTGCCCGAACTCGGTTTCGTCAATAAGCCCCGCCTGATACGCCCCGAGGCCCCGGTAGTTCATGCGCGAGACTGCAATCTTGTCCTGCACGGCGGGCGTGAAGCGATCATTCATCGACACGGTGCCGTTGCGCACCTCATCGCGGAGCGTCCCGCGGATAACCTGGTACTTGCCCGCGGCACTGGATGCGCTGCCAGCGGCAACGCTGCGATCCTGCCAATCCAGAACCTCGGCAACCGTCATGGACGTGATCGGCTTGGGCGGTGCGAGTTTCGTCCCGCCGTAAACCTGATCGTAGCCCTTCGGAGCCTCGACGCTGCCGATCAGATCCAGCAAGCCGCCAAGTCCCTTGCCGCCGCTGGATGCGGGCGGGCTGTTGGTGTTTGCAGATCCCGGGACGCGGTCAATATCCCACCCGCCGCCGACGCCGGGGCTGCTCTTGCCGCCGCCCAGCCAGCCGCCGCGTTCGATCGCGCCAAACAGGGTGTCCACGCCCCAGCCGACAAGGGCCGATTTCAGGTCGCCACCCTGCCCGCCACCGCTGCCCTGCATCGCGGCCAGTTTGGCCTTTGCTCCGCCGGTCTGATAGACCGCCGGCTGAATGATTGCCTGCTGTTCGGCGTCCTTCTGTTTGGTCTCGCGCCACGCTGCATATGTGGCCACCACCACACCCGCGCCCAGAACGGCCAAAGCTCCACGACTTCCCATCTTCTGCCCCCTCAATAAGCAACAAATTCGGGTGCCTTGACCACATCGGCCATGGCTTCTGCCCCATCATCCCAAAGCACACGATCTGCGGCGTCCGCGTAGGTATCGCGGAGGCTGATCGTCATGCACTCAAGGTAACTTTCGTCATAGTCCGCAGCGACCGCCGGACGTTCGTTTGTGAAGGTCAACAGCAGCGTGTTTGCGTCGATCCAGCACAGATCCGGCGTCCCGACTTGGTTGCTGGTGTCGTTGATGTTGCTGTTTGCGAAATAGAGCCGCTTGATCGGGATGATCTGCGCGCGATCCCAGATGTTGTCGAAGTGACCCGATCCGCGCGCTACGCGGCCCCAATAGAGCCACACATCGCCGGGGCCACCGTCAATCGTGCGCCGCCCGGTGAACACGAAATGCAGCTCGTCGGTTTGGTCCCCGTCGATGGTTTCCCACGTGGGCAACCAGCCGGAGACAACACCTTTCCGGCGCGGCCGCATTTTGCAGTTGATCGGGCTATAAGTCGCAAAATCGTTCCCGAACGGGCAATCCTGAATGGCCGCGCTCTCAATGCGCGCTTGGTCAATCCCGGCCTCGTCGATGGACCAAAACCGAATTGGATAGGAGCTGCCTTGAGAGCGGATGAAGCCGCAGAGGCGAGAGCTTCCACCGTTTTTGTACCAGCATACAGACGGTTCAACCCCGGCATTCAGATTGCCGATGTTGCCGACCCAAGCAATTGTCCCGTCACCATCTTTCGGCGTACCATTTGCAAAGCCAATGCATGGCCTCGCGAACCCGGTCAGCCCATGGAAGCCGAAGTAAACGTTGCCGTTTTCACCGTCATTCGACCCATAAACGCTCGGGGATGTGACCAGCGTCGGCAGGCCGCTTGTCGTCACGCTATATGCGCTATTTACGGTAGTGCGCAGCCGTGCGCCCAAACTGGCGCCGCCGAAAGTCGCGACTTGCCATGCAGCCTCTGCCTGCACCAGTGCGCCGCCTGCTGTGTCCTGACTGTATTCTGGAAGGTCGCGGTACAGAAAGTTCAAAATCGTGCCATCGGACGCCAGCGCGACCCGTTTCGGACCTTCGGTCGCATCCACTGGTGGCAGGATGGTCGCGCCGAATACCTCTATTTCGCCGGTCATTCCAAGTTCTTGTCCAGAGCGGAACCGCGCAGCATTGCGGCCCTTTTCGGTCAAAACGACCTCCGACCAATCCATAGAGCCCGGATCGTGACCTGTCGCGGCCATATAGCCCACGTGCGCCACGCCGTTGTAAGCGTTAGGGGTTCCCTGCGGCCACCCCAGCGCGGTGCGCCCGCCCTCGATGATGACGCTGCGCCGGTCAATCGTACCCGGCGCCGGGAGGTCGACGGTCGCGGTCCCATCGAAGTTCGTAACGCGCCAAAAGCCGTTGCGTGCACCGGGCAGGTTTGGCACCGCAGTCACCGGCCAGCTCTTGCCCTCAAGATCCACCAGCCCCACACCGACCGCCGCCGCCATGTTGGCGAATGCGGTGTCATTTGATGCAGGCGTGCCGACTTCCGACGCACCATAGGAGGAAGGCCGCGAGACCAGTCCAGGCGAACCATCGTTACCCGGATCGCCCTTGTCGCCTTTGTCTCCGGTTTGTCCCTGCCATTCTCCGATAATGGTGTAGGTATCGACAGCATCAACTCGGTATACGTTGCCGTTGTCGTGATAATAAATATCTCCGACGTGATCGGCATTGGCGGCATAGGTCGAAATTGCATTGCCGCTGCCGAAATTGTGTCCGTCTGCGCCCGGTGCGCCCGGTGCGCCATCCTGCCCGTCATCGCCCGGAATGCCTTGCGGGCCGCGCGGCCCAACCAAAATAAGCTGCGACATTCTCAGACCTCCTTACGGATAGAGAGGGCCGACAGATCGACGCCCGCACCGTTTGGGTTGTAGGCATAGACCGCCGCCGAAGCGGTGAGCAAAGCGCCCTCGGACGCTTTCAACAAAAGACCGCCTGCCGTGGTCATTGCATCGCCGCGCAACCAAACGTCGTCCGTATCGGACAGGTTGCGCACCGCCAGCTCCTGACGTCGCAGATCCGCCCCGTCGACAAGAGCGGATGCGCCAGCTCCGACCGTGAAAACGTCGATTGTGTCGATGACGCTCGGCGCGGTGGTCTCGACCTCGACCGACCCCGAAACAACAAGGCGTGCGTCAGTCACATCGCCCCGGCCAAAGCCCAGCCGGACGCTGATGTCCTGGGCGTGCGGATTATAGATCCGAATCCGGTTGAACTGGTTTTTGACGGTGAACGTCAGGCCCTGTTCAAAGTTGGTTTCGGTGCCGTTGTCGAACGCGATTTTGAAGGGTGCCGTTGCTTCAAGGCAAATCAGAAACTCGGCCTGACGCGCCACCTCCAACCGGCCCCCAGCGGGAACCGTCCACGTGTTTGCCTGATATTGCGGGGCTTTGTTGTTCATTTCAGCACCTTTGAAGCGATGAAGGCCAAAGCAGCCGCCGGAATGCCGATCTTGACGATCAGCTCGGAAATCTGCCCTTCCTCAGTTTTTGCCATCTGTTGCGTGGTTTTGAGCGCGGTGGAGAGGGTGTTTGTAACCCGCGCCGTGTGTTCGTCCTGGGCATGCAAAGCGCCCTCAACCAGCTCCGCCGCGCGGTCCAATGCATCGCCGCCGGTCCAAAGCGCCTCCTCCCCAAAGGCAAGCGCTTGCTCCCCCAGCTCGAACGCCTCATCCGCCACCACATTCACCGAAACATCGCCCGTCGCGGAAACGCCGATACTGCCTGCATCGGTCGCAACGCGGCGATCTTCGGTCACGTTCTGTGTCTGGTTGCTGCTGCTGCTACTGCTGCCCATGGCGCATGTCCTTTTCGAGTTTCCACATCGGCCCGGGCCGGGTTTCGCGGTTTATGTACCCCTGCCCCTCCATCACGCGGCGCAGGCCGGGACGCCGGGTCCAGAAGCGCAAACGCCGTGCGCCGGTCAGCTTGGCCATCCCCTCGAAGACCCGCGCCACCTCAGACGCCACAGCCGCGCCGGGTGAGCCGTCACAGGCCATCGCAAGCACCGTCAGCGCCCCATCGGCCTCGACATCCCACACAAGCCCCCCTAGCGGCTCTCCGTCGATCTGAACCGACCACAGAGCCAAGCGGCCACTGGTGACGCCATCGCGCCAATCCGCCATAAACTCGGCAGATCCCGGCACGCGGGCCAAAACCCGCTCGACGCGCCGCGACCACCGCGCCGCGCCAAAGGTCACTTTCGGAGTGCAAGCCAAACGACCAATCCCCCGATTGCCCAGGGCAACGCCTGCCGCGCCACTTCCTGCCACGTCTCTGCCGCCGCGCTCTTGAAGTGAAAGGCCCCGGTTGTTGACTGCCCGCCCGATCCCCCGGCCTCGGACACTGCCGGACCAGAGGACAGGGAGAGCGGTGGCAAAGGTCCGCCCGCAGCCATTACTTGCCCGACGCCGCGTAGATCACAGCGCCGACCGCAACCGCGCCCAGGGCAATCACGCCCCAGCTCATGCCGCCGCCATTGCCGCCGGAGCCATAAGCGACAGGCACGACCTGCGCGCCGCCACCGCCGCCATCACCTTTCGACCCCATGTTGTTCAACACAACGCTGGTCAGGCCCTTGAGCCAGTCCACGGAAGGCGAGCTGCCATCAATGGAGCCGGTCACGCTGCCGCGCGGTGCTTCCATCACAGGGACGCCCAAATCGAGCGATCCGATACTTGGGCGATAAATGTCCGTGGAACCGTATTTGCTGCCCCACGAATAGGTGTTACCGCCTGCGCTCGA
Organism: Epibacterium sp. MM17-32; assembly: GCF_022348205.1. Lineage (NCBI taxonomy): Bacteria > Pseudomonadati > Pseudomonadota > Alphaproteobacteria > Rhodobacterales > Roseobacteraceae > Epibacterium > Epibacterium sp. MM17-32. The sequence continues at coordinate 347,222 of NZ_JAKRFC010000001.1, forward strand.
CCCGTATTTTTTGGAAAAGTAGTCCGAAATCGACACTTTGTTTCCTCCTGATGCGCGGGGGGATAGCCCCCCGCTCTTGCCCGATCAGACAGCGCCTTGGACGCTCTCCGCATAGATCGAGTGGTTGCCGGTCGCGGTGAAATCGAGCTTCAGGCGGAAGTCCTGCAAGGCCATGGGCATGGCCTCGGCGAGACGGTTTTCCGTGCAAAAGTCGATGTGCGTGAAGCCGGTCTGCGGGGCGCGTTCGATCACCCCGTAATGGGCTGCACGCAGGGGCTTGTCCGACTCGTGCACCTTGCGGTTATCCGCGTGCACTTCCACCGTGGTAATCGCACTGGTCGCGACGTGCAGACCAAGCATCGCATAGCCACCGCGCACGATGTCTGCGATTTCGGCCTCGCCGGTCACGCCCTGATTGTGGATGTACCGCTGAATGCGCAGGTGCGGCCCGAAAGCGCGCCCCGGCGACTGCACGGCGGAAACCGTCAGGCTGTTGATGGTGATCCCGGTTTTCAGGTCCATTTCCAGCGTAAACGCTGCCATGCCCCCGGCGGTGCCGTAGCCGGTTTGATCCTCGCCGTTGATGGTCCGCATCCACGGGCGGGACAGGAACAGCGGCAGCACACCGGCAACCAGCGTCTGGCCGTAATACTGGTTGAGTTTGACCAGGTCTGCGGCGGTGATCTGGATTTTGCTCTCACCGTCCACCATCAGGCGGATTTCGTCGATGTAGGTTCCCCAGTCAGCGGCAGGCACATCGCGCGGCGTGCCATCCACGTTCATGCGGATATAAAGCCGCTCATAGGTCAGGCCCAGCGGCAGGCTTACGGACGCGGTTTGACCCGGCCCGATGCCCAGCGGCGTCGGCATTTTCTTGAGGGTGCGTGTCATGTGCGCCCCCGATTACATGTCGTAGCCAGCGCGTGCCTGAGCGATCACGCTCACGTCACGAAGCTGGTACATTACGAACCCGGCCAGCATGACGCCAACCGTCACCAGACCGACGCTCTTCACGTCCTGTTTCTTAAGCATAGACTTCCCCTTCTGCTTCTTCTTCGGCGCTCGGAATGAGGCCACCGATTGAAACGGGGTCGCCTTCAAGGTGGCGGCGGATCAGGAAGACCGCGAGGCCCCCTGCAACCGTCACTGCAAACGCGCTTAGAAGGTCGCTGCCCTTCATGATGATTTACCCCGTGTAACTTCCACGGGATCAGCTCTAGGGGGGAGAGTTGGGGTCTGTAAAATCTAGGTATAGATAACCTATACGTAGCGAATTTTCGGGGTTTCAGGCCCTACGTATAGGTAGAGGCTTCACTCCTGACACTGTCCAAAGTTCCTCTCTTCAACAGGTGTTTCCTGCCGTTCAAAGGAAAGAAACTTGCCACTTGAAGGGAAGGAAACTCCGAACCCGGCATTTGCCCAGGCCCATCGGCCCTGTCCAAATTCGGGGCTGTATGCGTCGCAGTCTTTTCCGAGATAGAGAGTGACACCCGCAGATCGTAAAATCGCGCCGTTTTTGTTCTTCTCTACGCTGTATTCGTGCCGTCCATCAGAGAGCTTGTAGGGCAGCACTTGGCCAAACGAAGCGCTACCGAACAGAATTGCTGCGAAAGAGAGAGTTAGGCGGATATTCATTGAGAATCGCTCCTGGTTGTTTCCCTCCTAACTATCGCCGTACTTTTCTTTTCGGAAAGACGATTTTGCCGCGATTAAGGACGCCATGGCGCTCGTGGATGTATTCCAGATTTGCCAGCCCCTTAACCGCGCCCTTGTCGCCACCTAGCTCGGCCGCAGCGGCGTCCAGGTCGCGAGGCCCCTTCTGGGCCAACACAACGGTTTCGGTGCAGTTGTTGCGAAACCGGGTCGCGACCTCGGCGATCCGTTGACTGACGCCGATGATTTCAATCCCGTAGTGCCGCCCCCGGCTGCACACATCGGCAAAGCCGGGGCATTTCTGAGCGCCACCGGCCACCGGAAAACTGAGGTTCATTTCCTCGACAACCAGCGTCAACATTTTGGCTCCGCGCTTTCCGTCCTTAAATGGCTGTTGCGCCGCCATCAGCAACTTGCACAGCGCCGACAGCGCCGCCGCCTCCCGGCCCGCCGGTGGCACGTATGCAACGCGGAACCCCTGCCAGTTGGCAACCATCGCCTGCCGCACTTGGTCCAAGCTGTTTCTGGCGCGGTGTTCGACCGTATCTATACGTAGTGCCTCGCCGTACTCGGCCAGCGGATCAAAGACCACCAGCCGGGACCGGCCCTTGAGCATGCGCTTTACGTAGGATGATTTCCCCGATCCAGACCGACCCCAGACGCCAATCCGGCCTGCGTTGCTGGTTGCGCTCATGCCGCTTGCTCCTGTCCCATCCAATCAAGCGGCCCTGCACCTGCCGGGGGCTGGTCGCTGTTGGCGGGTTGCGGCGTGTCCTGCGCTGGCTGTTCGATCCCCTCGCGGCGCTGCTGTTTCGCGGCGACTGCGGCGCGGCGGCGTTCTTCCAGGATCATTCGAACAATCATCACTTTTGCCAGGATAAACGGCGCGGCGCGTGACAAGCGGGCAAACATTTCCGACTGCGGCGACAGAGCGGACGGAAAATAGATTTCGAGCAGCTCATAAATCGCGTCGGACGCATCGCGGGCAATTTCGGTTTCGTCCGGCTGGATCGCGAGCGGCTTCCACTGCGCGGAGAACATCCCCGGCAATCCAAAGCTGTGCCGGAAGGCGACGAAAAACGCCTCTTTCGAGATCTGTTCGACCTCGGCCATGGCGTCCAGCGGTTCCCCGGTCTCGGCGTCCAGATGCACCACGTCATCAGCTCCGCCGCCTTCGGCCTCAAGGTCCGGCGCGCGGAAAGACTGCATATGCTCCGCCCCAGACCCGCCGGGATCGTCAGGAGAGCCGGTTTCTAGCCCCTCTAGGCTGTCAATTTCAAATTCTGCGGCGTTGGTCATCCGAAAAGCCCTCCGTGGCTCTGTTTGAGCCGCTCTGGCGGCGCTGTGTTTTCATTGGCGGGCGGAGCGTTGTCCGCGTTGGCGACAGCAGGTGCCTTGCCGGTACCGAGCTTGAGCGGAAGCCGAACCTTCAAAGGCTGCTCTCCACCCTCCCGATAAGCCTTGCGCAGCACGAAGCTGACGCGCTGTCCCCAGCGTTGCGAATGGCAGCACTGCAACCCTTGGTCATCGGCGTGGCCGCAGTAGTAGTAAGCGCCGCCGTTCTTGTTCGCCCGGATCTGCACCGACCCCCCGCAGCACTCACAGGATGCCAGCGCAAGTGTGGTCTGCGGCGCAACTTGAAATTGTCCATTGTAGCTCATGCCTTGCCCTTCTTTTTGCCTTCGGCGATCCGTTTCTTCAGCGCTTCCAGCCGCTTCTTCCTGATCGCTTCGTTTTGGGACCGAACCAGCTGCTTTCTGATCTGGCGATCATGCCATTGAGGCGCTGCGATCATGACGCGGCCCCCTCATCGAGAAATGGCGTGATCGCGTCCAGGCGCGCCGCTAGCTCGACCATAAAGGCCCCGGTCTCTTCGACCAGCTGCGGCCCCTTCGTCATCTGAGCCACGGCACCGGCGGCGCGCAGCTCTTGGGCGCGACGGTGTAGATCCTCGGCCCGTTTTTTCATCGGCTGCATGTTCGTCCCTTCTGCAACTGTTGCGAATGCAACTATTCAGCCAGAGGACCGCCAAAAAATCAACTTTTGATATGTCTCCCCTGCCCGTCAAACCTCCAATAATTGCGTTCTTCGCATGCGTTGTTCCTCCCCCGTTTGCCCCCCGTTCCGCCCCCGTTCGCAAAAGAGCGGCCCCGGTCGCAATCAAGCGATCAGGGCCGAAAATTCCACCTTCCTCAATTCTAAGCGGGCGCGAAGCGCCCTCGAAACTCTGACCTTGCCGCGCCACTATGGCGCAGCCCTATTCAGCCTCCGACACTGGCTCCAGCCGATCCCGGTCGCGATTGGCTGAATTGGGCTTTCACCTCCGGTCGTGTGGGGCACCACCTATCCTCCTGCCGCCGACTAGGCGGCTCCTTCTATCGTCAGTTCGCAAGAACTGGCGTGGTGGTTCCTGTGGAACCTATGGAGGGGGGGCGCATAATGTACCCCCTTTAGGTGCGAAAATGTACCCCCTTTAGTGTCCATAATGTGCCCCCTTTAAATGCTGTCGAGGCGAAAGGTACCCGTCGCGATCACTCGCCGGGTTCCCCTAGTATTTCGAGAGCCTTCAACGGTCCAAACTTTCCTTTCAGGAACCTCCATGCGGCGTCTCGATCTCGCTTTTCTTCCATCAGCTCAATTTGCTCATCTGCGGGTGTCGTGTTGCTGCCTGGTACGCATAGCCGCCACGTTGTGGGCTTGGCCCTGCCACCCTCCCAGCCCTTGATCGGTTTAATGCTGCCTTCCTTTCGCAGCTCGATGAGGGCGCGTTTTACTGATCTCAGGCAGCAGCCGCACTTTGCCATAAGCTGCTCCTTGGTGATCGTGACAACGGGTTTGTCAAAATCCGCCTCATCCCACATCTTTTCCAAGATCCGCGCGGTTGTGTATCCCGCCTTGGTCGCTGCCATTGCGGCGCGGCGGGTCTTTCTGGTGGCAGAGCACGCGGCGCGATATTCATCCTCGTTCCGGTAGCCTTTGCGCTGCCATTTCGGCGCTCTCTTGCTGGTCATTGGCCGTTCGCCTTTCCAATGGCGGCGGCGATCTCATCGACCACAAAGCACAAAGGCAGATCCTCCAGTGTGCCCGCTTCGTCCATGGCCTTGATGTGGTTGTAAACAACCATCTTCCCGCGCCGCAGGAAGCGTGCAATTTGCGGGGCTTTGTAGCCCTTGGCGTGTCCGATGCGCATAACATCGCGCTCGAAGTCGCTAATATACTTTGCCTTTGCCATTGCCTCTTTACGCAAGTTGGCGGCGCGTCTATAAGGTTTCTGCGGAGTTAGGCCAATATGGCTTGGTCTAATCCCTTCGGGGCTCTCACAGGTGCTTTCGAGACACCTGTCATCCGCTACCCTACTCCCCTTATTTTACTGGCAAAATTACGCATTCATATTACTGATTATAAGACTTCCTCATACGAAAAAAGCGCGCCCTGATTTGGAGCGCGCTTTTCCTTTTCTGACCCGCTGGATGTCAGTCCCGAACGATCAGCACCGAACATTTGGCATACCGTGCCACCCTTGCAGAATTTGGACCTTGCAACCGGTCCATCAGCTCCGGCTTATGCGCGCCCATGACCACCAGGTCTGCGTCAGCGCGTTTGATCGCGTCGAGGATCATCTCATAGACGTTTGCCCCGACTTCAACGATATGCTGGACGTTCTTCATGTCCGGAACATGGGTCTTCACAAAGGCATGCAACTGCTTGTCCGCTTCCTTCACCGCCGCCTTCATCGTGCCCTCCTTGAAGAACGATCCGACGATGCTCATGCCATAGTCCGGCACCACGGTGACCACGCTCAGCGTGGCCCCGTAGAACGTCGCAAGCTCGGCAGCCCGTTGCAAGAGCGTCGCCTCGGTGTCCATATGCGTCAGGTCCACCGCACAGAGTATATGTTTGGTCATTGGGCCATTCCTTCCTCTTTGCGTTTCCGGCCAAGCTGTAGCGCCACGATGAATGCCAGGACCAGGAACGCCGGAATATAGAAGACTTCTTTGGGCAAGCGGTCCGATTCAACTTCCATTTCAACGAGTTCCCAGTCGAAGTCGATGCCGAGTTGTTCTGCTGGACCGCCAAAGTTCAGACTGTCCACATAGATCCTATCACTTTCCTCGCGAAACTCGATGCCTGCTCCGTCATAAAGCCGGGTTCGTCCATCAGCCCCTTTGGGGCCAAGTGGAAGCAGGAAGCGGGCATCGACCATATCGCCTTCGAGGCTTTCCCCCTTGAGGCGCACGCGCAAGGTTCCTCCATCTTCGACCCTCTCGGCCATCTGAAAGACCGCCGAGCCCGGACGTGTCTCGAACGCCGGCTGGATCTGGTCCAGGAAAAACCCTGGGCGGAACAGCGTAAACGCCACAAGCAACAGCAGCGCACTCTCCCAGATCTTTGATTTCACGAGGAAATAATTCATCGTCGAAGCCGCGAACAGCAGCATCGCGATCATCGCCACAAGGAACACAAAGATCGCCTGCACCGGTCCCACATCAATCAGCAGCAGATCGGTGTTGAAGATGAACAGGAACGGCAGCAGCGCAGTCCGGATGGAGTAGAAAAACGCCTGAAAACCGGTGCGCAGCGGATCGCCTTTGGAAATCGCGGCGGCGGCAAAGCTGGCCAGCCCCACCGGCGGCGTTACATCCGCCATGATGCCGAAATAGAACACGAACATATGGACCGCGACCAGCGGCACGATCAGGCCGTTCTGCGCGCCGAGTTCGACCACAACACCCGCCATCAAGGAACTGACGACGATGTAGTTTGCAGTGGTCGGCAGGCCCATCCCCAGCACGATGGAAATCAGCGCGACAAAGAACAGCATCGCCAGCACGTTGCCGCCGGAGAGGAACTCGACGAATTCCGCCATCACCTGCCCGATACCGGTCAGGGTCACCGCGCCGACGATAATGCCGGCCACACCCATGGCGCAGGCCAGACCGATCATGTTGCGCGCACCAATGATCAAACCTTCAAAGATGTCTGCAACACCCTGTTTGAACTCGGATATGGCATGATCCTGGCCGCGGAACATGGCCTTGATCGGGTTTTGCGTCGCCAGGATGACCAGCATCGCGACCGAGGACCAGAACGCTGACAGCCCCGGAGATTTCCGTTCGATCATCAGGAGATACATCAGCAAGAGGATCGGCATGATATAGTGGATACCGGTCTTGAAGATCTCACGCGCGGGCGGCAGATCCTGCATCGACTCGATGCTCAGCTCCAGGTCCTCCTCTGCGGCGGCGACACGCAAGGCTAGAACATAGAGCACGGCCATGATGAGCACGATCAGCCATGTGGTGGCCCCGCCGGCGACGCCTTCCAGCGCATTGACGATCACCCCGCAGAGCCAGAGTGTTCCGCCGCCGATCACGATGGAGATGGCAATGGTGAAGATCGCACCCAAGAAGAACTTAACCGGGTTCATGCGGCTGCTCCCGGTCATGCCCATTTTCAGCGCTTCGAGATGCACGATGTAGACCAGCGCAATGTAGGAGATCGCCGCCGGGATGATGGCGGTCTTCACGACCTCGACATAGGGGATGCCGACATATTCGGTCATCAGGAAGGCCACGGCCCCCATCACCGGCGGTGTCAGCACGCCATTGATCGAGGAGGACACTTCGATCGCACCGGCCTTGGTCGCCGGAAAGCCCACACGTTTCATCAGCGGGATGGTGAAGGTGCCTGTCGTAACCACATTTGCGATGGATGAGCCGGAGATCAGCCCGGTCGCAGCAGACCCGATCACGGCGGCCTTTGCCGGGCCACCACGCAGGTGACCCAGGGCTGCAAAGGCCAGTTTCAGAAAGTAGTTCCCTGCCCCGGCCTGATTAAGAAGCGCGCCGAACAGAACAAAAAGAAAGACAAAACCGGAAGAAACACCAAGCGCGACACCAAACACGCCCTCGGTGGTGAGCCACATGTGGCTCATCGCCTTGTTGATGGATGCGCCCTTCCACTGCACCACTTCAGGCAACCACGGAGACGAGCCGAAGAAGACATAGGCGAGGAAGAACAGCGCCACGCCCATAAGGGGAAAACCGAGGCTGCGTCGGGCCGCTTCCAGCAGCAGGACCAGGCCGATCACCGACACGATGACGTCGGTCTGGTTCGGGGCGCCGGATCTCGCCGCCACCCCGGCATAGGCATAGAACAGATAGGACGCACTGAGCGCCCCCACCGCAGCAATGGCCCAGGTTGTGATCGGGATGTGATGGCGCGGGCTGGATTTCAGTCCGGGGAAGGCAATGAAGGCCAGCAAAACCGCAAAACCGAGGTGAATGGCCCGTGTTTGCGTGTCATTCCAGACCCCAACGCCGAGAATGAACGGCAGCGGAGAGGCGATCCAGAGCTGGTATAGCGACCAGACAAGCGGAATGTACCACAGCGCGTTCCGCCCGAACCTGTCCTTGGGCAATCGCCCGCCCGTGTCGCTGTCTGCTACAAAGTCATCCAGCGTGCGGTCGTCCTGATCCGCGGCGCTTTGGTTTTCCGTCATCGTGTCCCCACCCGGTTTGCTATGCACTCTTGCTTTTAACGAAAAAGGGCTTCCGCCACCTGAGGTCAGGGGCGAAAGCCTTTGATTTCACATCAGAAGTGATGAGATCACTTCCAGCCGCGCTCTTGATAGTATTTCAGCGCGCCCGGATGCAGGTCTGCCGACAGGGCATCGTTGACCATTTCCTCTTCGCTCAGGCGCGCGAAGGCCGGGTGCAGTTTCTTGAAGTCGTCGAAGTTTTCGAACACCGCGCTCACCACGGCATAGACCACCTCATCCGCAACGTCAGCAGAGGTCACGAAGGTTGCCTTAGGGCCCCAGGACGGAATGTCATCCGCATTGCCGGGATACATGCCGCCGGGAATGGTCGCGGCCGCATAGGCGGAGTTCTCGGACAGAAGAGTTTCAATGTTCTCACCATCCAAGGGGATAATCTTCACGTCACAGGAGGAGGTGGCCTCCTGGCTGGACCCATTGGGCAGACCGGCGGCCCAGATCGTTGCGTCGATCTTGCCGTCACACAGCGCAGCGGATTGCTCGGAGGACTTCAGCTCTGCGGCGAGGGCAAAATCATCCTTGGTCAGGCCGGAATACTGCATCAGGGTTTCCGCCAGCACGCGGGTGCCGGAGCCGGGGTTTGCAATATTGACCTTTTTGCCCTTGAGGTCTGCGACCGATGCGATGTCAGCGTCGGCGCGGGCCATCAGGTGCATCGGTTCCGGGTGCACGGAGAACAGCGCCCGCAGACCCTCGAATGCGCCATCGGATTCAAATGCGCCGGTGCCTTCAAGGCCGGCTTTCTGGACGTCGGATTGAACCACGCCGAATTCCAGTTCGCCCTGGCGGATGGTGCGGGTGTTATAGACAGAGCCGCCGGTGGATTCCACAGAGCAGCGAATGCCGTGTTCCTTGCGGTCTTTGTTGACCAGTCGGCAGATCGCACCGCCCGTGGGGTAGTACACGCCTGTCACACCGCCGGTCCCGATGGTGATAAACTGCTGTTCGGCTGCGGAGGCCGCGCCGGAAAAGCCCAGTGCCACGGTTGCAGCGGATGCGAGAAGTGTTTGTTTTAGGACCATAAGTTCTCTCCCTGATTAAAACGGAAATCGGTCGTTGTGCCGATAATATGCGGGGAATGCCGCTACAAGTTAATTCTACAGTCAAAGCACATGCGCATGCTTTTCCTGATCATCCAAGGAGTGGTGTGCTGCTGCAGGATCTGCCCTCTGTGGCTCGCCCCATCAGGCCCAAAAGCGCGCGACGGCTAGATGCCAGGTTGATCACCGTAGTTTCGCCACCTGTCTTCCCTCAGAGTGATGAGTGCTTAGTTTAGATGCAACCAGCATTTTTGCAGGGGTGAAAAATTCAGAAATAATCTCAGTTTTGGGAACTGGACCTCCCTGGCCTCGCTTCTATGCGTTACATGCATGGATCTGACGAAACTCAAGAGCCGGAACCTGGGCGGCGCTGCTGTCGTGGTCTTGAGGCCTTCCCTCGCCCCTGCCCGCTTGTTGTGTCACTGCCGACGGACGTAGCACCGGCATGCTGATGGGGGTGCCGTGGAGGCGCGCAGATTGGGTCGGGTTCTGAATTCTTGAGGGTGCGCGCCGGGTGGATCGCCCTGCGAAGTGGTGAAAATGCAAGGGGTGTTAAGTGTTCTGCATTTGAGATTGTGGCTTGGCCTGCGTGTCTCCTTGCGGATCTGCCAGACGGGTGGCCAAAGCAGCGCTGAAAACGATATTTGCGTATGTGCGCCTTTGGTGGTCTTCTGGCTGAGCCAAGTCAGTCGTTTTTGCAAAGCCTGTCGCTCGCGCTTTAGAAAGCTTAACAGCTCCTGTCGTGCTGCTAAGTGTTTCATCGCCAGGCGTTAATCAGAAGCTTAAGGGGTACATACCACAGGCGCCATGCCGCGCCTCCGGTGTCGGTGATCGGCGCAGAGGAATCCCCGCAAAATAACCGCCCTTGCATAAATGCACGGGCGGTTTTGCAGTAATGCGCAGCGTTAAGGTTTAGAAAAACGCCTGCAAGCCGGTCTGCGCGCGCCCGAGGATCAGCGCATGCACATCATGGGTGCCCTCATAGGTGTTCACCGTCTCAAGGTTCATCATGTGGCGGATCACTTGGAACTCCAGGCTGATGCCGTTGCCGCCATGCATGTCGCGCGCGTGGCGTGCGATTTCCAGCGCCTTGCCGCAGTTGTTGCGCTTCACGATAGAGATCATCTCCGGCGCGGCATTGGCCTCATCCATCAGGCGCCCCACCCGCAGCGAGGCTTGCAAACCAAGGGCGATCTCCGTCTGCATATTGGCCAGTTTCAGCTGGAACAGCTGCGTGTTTGCCAGAGGGCGACCAAACTGGTGACGATCAAGGCCGTATTGACGGGCGGCATGCCAGCAGGCTTCGGCCGCGCCCATGACGCCCCAGCTGATGCCGTATCGCGCTCGGTTCAGGCAGCCAAACGGACCTTTCAGACCTTCGACATGCGGCAGCAGCGCCTCTTCGCCAACCTCGACACCATCCAGGACAATCTCGCCGGTGATGGAGGCGCGCAGCGACATCTTCTGCCGGATCTTGGGGGCCGACAACCCTTTGGTGCCCTTATCCAATACAAACCCGCGGATCTTGCCGCCATGCGCTTCGGACTTGGCCCAGACCACAAAAACATCCGCGATCGGCGCGTTGGAGATCCACATCTTGGACCCCGTCAGGCGGTAACCGCCTTCGGTTTTCTCGGCGCGGGTTTTCATGCCCGCCGGGTCCGAGCCCGCATCGGGTTCGGTCAGGCCAAAACAGCCGATCCACTCGCCAGACGCCAGCTTCGGGAGGTATTTCTGCCGCTGCTCTTCGCTGCCATAGGCGTAGATCGGATACATCACCAGCGAGCTTTGCACCGACATCATCGAGCGATAGCCGCTGTCGACGCGTTCCACTTCGCGCGCTACCAGCCCGTAGGACACGTAACCACCACCGAGGCCGCCATATTCCTCCGGGATGGTGGTGCCGAGCAGACCCATCTCGCCCATCTCGCGGAAGATCTCAGGGTCGGTCTGTTCGGTCTCATAGGCCTCGGTCACGCGGCTTTGCAGTTTTTCCTGTGCGTAGGCCCGAGCGGACGCTTCGATCATGCGTTCATCTTCGGTCAGCTGATCGCTCAGACGCAGCGGATCCTCCCAGCTGAACTGGCCAAGGTCGGGGGCATCTTTTGCGCGCAGGGTCGGTTTTTCATCCAGCATCGGGACCTCCAATAAAATGTTGACGACATCTTAAGCGCGCGCCGCGACGAAAAACAGCGAGACTTTGGCAATCATCTATGACAAAAGATCATACATGTCTGTGCCTCGCCGCTTCTTGCCTTCCATTGCTTCGTTGCGTGCGCTGGAAGCGCTCGACCGTCTCGGCAGCGCCTCTGCGGCGGCCACAGAGCTGTCTTTGACGCAAGGCGCGGTCAGTCGCCAGTTGCAGGCGCTGGAACGTCAGCTGGGGGTAGATCTGGTGGTTCGGGACGGAAAGGCCTTGACCCTGACGCCCGATGCCGCCGCCTATGCGGATGAGCTGCGGCATGCGCTGGACCGGATTGCAAATGCCACGCTTCAGGTGCAGTCCGCACCGCTGGCGGGCAGTCTGAACCTTGCGATCCTGCCGGCCTTTGGCATGCGATGGCTGATGCCCCGGTTGCCGGAATTCTCGCGGCGCCATCCGGATGTGACCATCAATATGTCCACCCGTCTGGCGCCCTTCAACTTCGCCACCGAAGCCTTTGATGCTGCGATCCATTTTGGTCAGGCGGATTGGCCCGGAACGCAGGCGCTGCTGTTGAAGCACGAACAGCTCCTGCCGGTCTGCGCGCCAGAGTTGCTGCGGCGGAGGCAGGTGACAGAACCGGCGGATCTGCTGAACCTGCCGCTGTTGCATATCCAGACCCGGCCACGGGCCTGGGCCGATTGGTTCGCGCGCCATGGGGTGGAGACCGAGGCCGCCCTCACCGGGACGCTCCATGACCAGTTCTCCACCATCAATCAGGCGGCGCTGCACGGGCTCGGGGCCGCCCTGATGCCGGATTATCTGGTGGAGCAGGATCTTGCCACCGGCCGGCTTGTGGCTTTGCACCCCAAGGCCGAAGACATCGGTGGCGCCTATTATCTGGTGTGGCCGATCACCAGAGCGCGCCACCCGGGGCTGTTGCAGTTCCGCGAATGGCTTGCAGGGCAGGCGCAGCCCGAAGACCCCCTGCCCCGCTAGGTTTAAAAGCCAGAAAATATGTTATCTTTCAGGTCTCTGGCGGATGAAGATCATCCAAGGGCATAGCCCGCACCGCGCACCGTGCGGACCGGGTCCTCACCGCCGTGCTGGGTCAGGGCCTTGCGCAGCCGACCGATGTGGACGTCCACAGTCCGGGTATCCACATAGATGTCGCGGCCCCAGACCCGATCCAAGAGCTGTTCCCGGCTCCAGACCCGGCCCGGTTTCTCCATGAAGGTGGACAGCAGGCGAAACTCGGTCGGGCCCAGTTTCAACGGCTGTTCGGCACGGCTGACCTTGTGGGTTTCGGCATCCAGGATGATGTCGTCGAATTCCAGCCGCATGCCGACGGTGGCGGGGCGCCCCCGCCGCAGCTGGGTGCGCACCCGGGCCATCAGTTCGATCACCGAATAGGGTTTGACCACATAATCATCGGCGCCGGTTTCCAGGCCGCGCACCTTGTCGACCTCCTCGGAGCGGGCCGACAGCATGATGATCGGAATCCCGCGGGTCTCGTTGCGGGTCTTCAGGCGGCGACAGACTTCGATCCCGGTCAGATTGGGCATCATCCAGTCCAGAACGATGATGTCGGGCATGTCTTCCTCGACCAGAAGCAGGGCTTCCTCACCGTTTTCCGCCTTGATCACCCGAAAGCCGTCGGCCTCCAGATTGTAGGCCAGCACCTCGCGCTGTGCCAGTTCGTCTTCGACGACCAGAACTGTGGGCTGATCGACTGCCATGGCTTAGACCTCCTGGGTCGAAATAGAGGTGGTGTCCGCCTTCGCGCGCTCTTCTTCCGGCTTGTTGCCGGTCACGAGATAGACCACCTGCTCTGCCATGGCGGTCACGTGGTCACCCATGCGTTCGATGTTCTTGGCGATGAAATGCAGATGCATGCAGGAGGTGATGTTGCGCGGATCTTCCATCATATGGGTGAGGAATTCGCGAAACAGCGCATTGTACATCTGATCGACATCGCGGTCGCGGTCGATGACATCCTGGGCCAGTTCCACGTCACGCTGGATATAGCTGTCCAGCGCATCCTTCAGCATCAGTTCCACTTCGCGGGCCATGCGACGCAGGGCGGCGGCGCTGTCGGCCACGGCCGGGCTCTGGGCCAGCACGCCAGTGCGCTTTGCCATGTTCTTGGCATAGTCGCCGATGCGTTCGAGATGGCCGGAGATCTTCATGACGCTGAGCACCACGCGCAGGTCCACCGCCGCTGGGGCGCGAATGGCGATCACGCGCGCGGCGTCTTCGTTGATCAACTCTTCCAGACCGTCGATGGCGGCGTCGGCTTTGACCACCTGGGCGGCCAGCTCCTCGTCACGGGTTTCCAGGGCCCGGGCGGCTTCCATGATGGCAGCCTCCACGAGGCCACCCATCTTCATGATCCGGGCCTGAATCGCTTCGAGATCCCGGTCAAAGGCGGATGCGATATGTTGTTCTTCCATGAGACTGTCTCTCTGCCTTAGCCGATACGGCCGGTGATGTAGCTTTCGGTGCGCGGATCTTCGGGGTTGGTAAAGATCTGACCGGTGGGACCGAATTCCACCAGGTTGCCGAGGTGGAAGAAGGCGGTCTTCTGGCTGACGCGCGCCGCCTGTTGCATCGAGTGGGTCACGATCACGACCGAGTAGTTCTCGCGCAGCTCGTCGATCAGCTCCTCCACCTGTGCGGTGGCGATCGGGTCCAGTGCGGAGCACGGCTCGTCCATCAGCAGCACCTCGGGTTCGGTGGCAACGGCGCGGGCGATGCACAGACGCTGTTGCTGACCACCGGACAGACCGGTGCCGGGCGCATGAAGACGGTCCTTGACCTCATCCCAGATGGCGCCGCGGCGCAGGGATTTCTCGACGATGTCGTCCAGGTCGGATTTGGATTTGGCCATCCCGTGGATACGCGGACCATATGCGACGTTGTCATAGATCGATTTGGGGAACGGGTTCGGTTTCTGGAACACCATCCCCACCTGCGCCCGCAGCTGCACCGGGTCGACGCTCTTGGCGTAGATGTCTTCGCCTTCGAGCAGGATATCCCCGGTCACCCGGCAGATGTCGATGGTGTCGTTCATCCGGTTCAGGCACCGCAGAAAGGTCGACTTGCCGCAGCCGGACGGGCCGATAAAGGCGGTCACGGTCTTGTCTTCGATTTCCACGTTGACGTCCTTGATGGCGTGGCTGTCGCCGTAATAGACGTTGACGTTTTGCGCGGCGATCTTGGTACGTTGAGTTTCCACGGTCTTATCCACTGCTGTCATGTCGTTCATTTGAAATACTCCCCTTACCAGCGACGCTCGAAGCGACGGCGTAGGATGATGGCGATGATGTTCATGGTCAAGAGGAAGGCAAGCAGGATGATGATGCCACCCCAGGCCTTCTCGTAAAAGCTGACATCCGCGCGCGCCGCCCAGGTGTAGATCTGGGCCGGCATGGCCGAGTTCGGCTCGGTGAAGCCTTCGACAAAGCCTTCGGGATAGCCGCGGGCCACAAAGCCGACCATGCCGATCAGCAACAGCGGTGCGGTTTCCCCAAGCGCCTGGGCGAGGCCGATGATGGTGCCGGTCAGGATACCCGGTGCGGCCAGCGGCAGCACGTGATGGAACACCGCCTGCATCTTGGAGGCGCCCACGCCGAGGGCCGCGTCACGGATCGACGGCGGCACCGCCTTCAGCGACGCGCGGGTGGAGATGATGATGGTCGGCAGCGTCATCAGCGACAGCACCAGCCCCCCCACCAGCGGCGCGGATTGCGGCAGATGCATGAACTGGATGAACACCGCAAGGCCGAGGATACCAAACACGATCGACGGCACCGCCGCGAGGTTGGAGATGTTCACCTCGATCAGGTCGGTAAAGCGGTTCTGCGGTGCAAACTCTTCCAGATAGATCGACGCGGCAACGCCGATCGGCAGCGACAGCACCAGAACAACCAGCATCATGAAGAAGGAGCCGACAACCGAGGCGCCGATCCCGGCCCCGCCGGGGTTGTCCACGCCCGAGTCGGCGCCCGTGATAAAGGCCCAGCTGAAGGCCTGCTTGATGATGCCCGCCTCTTCCAGCGCATCGACCAGATCGAGGTCGCTCAATTGCAGGAAGCGGCTGTCTTGCAGGGTTTCGCGTTGCACCCGGCCCTTGAAGTAGCCGTCGACCCGGCTGGAGGCCGCAAGTTCAAAGGCCACCGGTTGGCTCAGGTCATCCGGGTTCGCCTGGTAGTGGGCCCGCAAGGTGCCGCCCACCTTGCCGAGCAGGCGCTCGATCGCCGCCTCGTCGAATTCCACGGTCATGCCGCGCTGTTGCAGCTGCTCCTGGAGGGAGGCGATGAACAGGTTCGAATAGGCCTTGGTCTTGAACAATTCGCTTTCGGCGGCGTCCATCTGCTCCTGGGTGAGGGTGAAGTCCACCGTCACCACCGTCCGGGTAAAGGCCGGCAGGCCGGAGCGGACGATCGACACGAACAGCACCGTCAGGAAGAACAGGCCGACCAGGATCGCGGCCATGCCGTAGGCGCGAAAACGTCTCTCTGCGGCATTGCGACGGCGCGTGTTGGGGTCGGTCTGGCTCAGCGACCTGGAGCGTGCAGGGGTCGGGTTGTCCATGCTTGCGTCGGTCATTCGTACTGCTCCCGGTATTTGCGGACGATGTAGAGGGCGATGATGTTGAGACCCAGCGTCAGCACGAAGAGGGTCATGCCGAGGGCGAAGGCGACCAGCGCCTCGGGGCTGGCAAAGTCGGCGTCGCCGGTCAGCTGGCTGACGATCTTGGCGGTGACAGTGGTCATCGCCTCAAAGGGGTTGAGGCTGAGCCGGGCCGCGGCCCCTGCCCCAAGCACCACGATCATGGTCTCGCCAATGGCGCGCGAGGCCGCCAGCAGGATGGCGCCGACGATGCCGGGCAGTGCTGCCGGGATCACCACCTGGCGGATGGTTTCCGATTGCGTCGCACCGAGCCCGTAAGAGCCGTCGCGCATCGCCTGCGGCACCGCGTTGATGATGTCGTCGGACAGCGAGGACACAAAGGGAATGAGCATGATGCCCATCACCAGACCGGCGGTCATCACGGCGGTGCCGGCCTGCATCCAGCCGAGCCCGTCATCGCCAAAAACCTTCAGCAGCAGCGGACCAACGGTGAGCAAGGCAAACAGACCGTAGACGATGGTCGGGATACCGGCGAGGATCTCCAGCAGCGGCTTGGCCACGGAACGGACCCGGGGGCTGGCGTATTCCGACAGGTAGATCGCGGCAAAGAGGCCGATCGGCACCGCCACGGCCAGCGCCACGATGGAGATGTAGAAGGTGCCCCACAGCAGCGGCAGCACACCCAGGTCGGACGACCCGCCGCGGCCAGAGAAGCTCGGCGCCCAGTTGAGGCCGAAGAAGAAGTCGCTTGCCGGATAGAGGCGGAAGAACTCCCAGGTGTTGAACACCAGCGACAGCACGATGCCCACCGTGGTCAGGATGGCGATCGAGGCAGCCGCCACCAGCAGCGCGTGGATGCCGAATTCAACCACGTTGCGGGCGCGGAACAGGGCGCGGGTTTCACGCAGGGCGAACAGCGTGCCCGCCAGCGCAACCACGATCGCCGCGATCGACATGATCAGATAGCCGGTGGAATTGACGATCCGGTAACGCTGTGCGGCGCGCAGCACGGTCTGGGTCACCTCGGCTGTCACGATCTGCCCGGCATCCTTGAGGCGCTGGGTCACATCGGTGAAATCGGCGCGGGCGTTGCGGGCGAAGTCCTCGTCCATCAGCCCCTGCGCGACCGCATTGTCGAGCCCGGTCGCCGCCCGGCGTACCTCTGCCATCACCAGCCCGCGCGAGGAGCCGTCGTCGATGGCACTGTCGGGGATCATGCCGGAGATCACCGAGTTGACATAGAGCGGTTGCGCCAGAAGCCAGACGATCAAAAGCCCGAAGGTGGGCACCATGGCTTTGAGCGCCACGTTCCAGCCGTAATAGGACGGCAGCGAGTGCAGCTCTCTGCTGTCGCCCCCCGCATTGGCCAGCGCCCGCGATCGGCCGAGCATATAGCCCACCGCCGCGATCACGAGCACGATCAAGATCAGCCAGAAAAGTGGCATCGTAACCCCCGAGGTCATGTTGTCGGTAAAACGTCCAGAAAGGGAATGGGGGCGGCGCTAGACACCGCCCCCAACATTTGGCCTAGGGCCGGATTTAGCTGCCGGAGCCCATGGTGGTCGCGTTGGCGACGGCGTCCTGGGTTTTGGCCAGTTCCGGATCCGAAACCAGACCGTAGTTGGCGAGCGGGCCGGAGGGGCCTGCGATCTCGTCAGCCACGAAGAACTGTGCGTATTCCTGCAGGCCCGGGATCACGCCGATGTGGGCTTTCTTCACGTAGAAGAACAGCGGGCGGGACACGGGGTATTCGCCGGTGGAGATGGTCTCGGTGGACGGGGTCACGCCGGACATGGTCGCCACTTTCAGCTTGTCGGTGTTGTTCTCGTAGAACGCCAGGCCGAACACGCCGATGCCGTTGGTGTTGGCGTCGATACGCGCCAGGGTCTCGGTGTAGTCACCGTCGATGTCCACGGACTTGCCGTCCTGACGCACGTCGAAGCACGCGTCTTCGATGGCGTCTTCGTCCATGCCTTTTTCTTCCATGGCGGCAACGGCGCCGGTGTCTTCACAGCCCTGCAGCAGGACTTTCTCTTCGAAGACTTCGCGGGTGCCGTGCTTGGTGCCGGGGATGAACATGGCGATTTCCGCATCGGGCAGATCGCTGTTGAACTCGGACCAGTTCTGGTGCGGGTTGGCGACCAGCTCGCCGTCTTTCACGACGGTTGCACCGATGGCGTTGTAGATGTCGGCCGGTTCAAACGCGGCGAAGTCGGGGCCGGACTGCTGGGAGGCAAACACGATGCCGTCATAGCCGATGCGCACTTCGATGATGTCGGTCACGCCGTTGTCGGCACAGGCCTTGATCTCTTTTTCGCGGATCTTGCGGGATGCGTTTGCAACGTCGATGGTGTTTTCGCCAACGCCCTCGCAGAAGCGCTTCAGGCCAGCGGAGGAACCGCCGGATTCCACGACCGGGGTCGGGAAGTCGGTGTTCTCGCCGAACACTTCCGCCACGATCGACGCGTAAGGCAGAACGGTGGAGGAGCCAGCGATCTGCACCTGGTCACGAGCAGCAGCTGCGGTGGCCGACACGGCGGCGATGGCCAGGGTCGATGCGGTCAGTTTCACAAAGGACATTTACGTCTCCATGAGTTTAAGAAGTTTACGATCACCCCCAAGATGATCTTGCGCCCCTCCTAGAAGGCGCAGGTGTGGCTTTTGTGACAGCTGTGTAACAGCTGTATGACAACCGGCGCCCGGAAGAGAAAAAAACTGAAACAGTTCGCAAGGCAGGCTGTTTTACATGGCCTACGGCCGGCACGAGCGGGGATTCCGCAGGTGCCGGCCGTTAACATGTTGTCACAGAATGCAGGTTTTCGGGTCGTGCAGCGCTTATCGCGGCAGGATCACGGTGAAGGTTGCGCCCTTGCCGAGGTCGCTTTCCACCCGCAGCCGTCCCCGGTGGCGGTTGATGATATGCTTGACGATCGCCAGCCCGAGGCCGGTGCCGCCCAGCTCCCGCGACCGGTGGTTGTCGGCGCGGTAGAACCGTTCGGTGAGGCGCGGCAGATGCACCGGATCGATGCCCGGGCCATCATCCGTCACCTGCACCCGCACGGCCGGGCAACGCAGGGCCGGATCGCGGTCCAGCGCGCTGAGGGAGACGGTGACCGTCTCGCCCCCGTATTTCAGCGCATTCTCGATCAGGTTGGTGAACACCTGCTGAATCTGATCAGGATCGGCGGGGATCTCCACCGGCGCATCCGGCGCATCTAGCGTCAGCGCGGTGCCGCCGGATTCCGCCAGCGGGCCAAGCGATTTGATGGTGGAGTTCAGATAGCTGACCAGATCGATCCGCTCTTTCGGGCGGACGCGTTCCTCGCTTTCCACCCGGTTCAGCGACAGCAGGTCCCCCACCAGGCGATTCATCCGGCTGGCTTCGCCCTCCATGATATTGAGGAACCGGTCGCGCGCGTCGGCATCGTCCCGCGCGGCCCCGCGCAGGGTCTCGATGAACCCCATCAGTGCCGTCAGCGGCGTGCGCAGCTCATGGCTGACGTTGGCGACAAAATCGCGCCGCATCTGACTGGCCTGCTCCCGGTCGGTGATGTCGTCGAAACACAACAGCACCGCCCCGCCCTTGACCGCGCCCACCCCCGGCACATAGCGCAGGGTGACCTCAAAGGTGGTGTCCTGCGCGCCATCATTGGACAGGTGGCGCGCGGTGCGTGGCTGACGATCAAGCAGGCAGGACTCGATCGCCGAGGTCACATTGGGTTGCCGCAGGATGGTGGCAAAATGGCGCCCGATCACCTGCGGGCCAAGCAGGGTTGCGCCTTCGACATTGGCCGCGATCAAACGTTCGGTCTGATCGATCAGAACGGCAGGCATCGGAAACGCGGCCAGCAGCCCGTCGATCAGCTCTTGCGACATGATTTTTTGCCTCATCCTTGCGTCGTGACGGCCTTCTTAGGGTTTGAATGTAACTATGACATGGCAGAGTTGATTGCGGCCTCAAAGATCGCGCAGAGCGTGTCCGGGTCTTCCAGCCCGACCGACACGCGAAAGAACCCCTCATGCAGGCCAAGTGCTGCGCGATTTTCCGGGGTGAGGGCGCGGTGTGACGAGGAAGCCGGGTGCGAGAGCGTGGTGCCCACATCCCCGAGGGTTGGCGCAAAGGACAGCCCTTCGGCGCCGCGGGTAAACGCGTTCGCAGCCTCGCGCCCGCCATCCAGCTCAAAGCTTACCATATTGCAGCCCCTGCCCTTGAGCAGCGCCTGCGCGCGGGCATGATCCGGGTGGTCCTGGCGCGTCGGGTAAATGACGCGCTTCACCCCCGGCAGCCCAGCGATGTGATCCGCCAGACGCGCGGCCGTGGCCTCGGCTCGGTCAAAACGCAGATCAAAGGACAACAGCCCCCGCTCTGCCAACCAGCAATCAAACGGGCTCGGCGTCATGCCGGTGGTGACCGAAAACACCCGCATCCGATCATTGAGCGCGGGGTCCTTGGCCACCACATAGCCCAGCATCACGTCGGAGTGCCCGGCGAGCAGCTTGGTGACGGAGTGGATGACAATGTCTGCGCCATGCTCAAACGGTTTGAACGCGCGGGGCGTGGTGAAGGTGTTATCGACCGCCAGCAGGATGCCGTGGTCCCGGCACAGCGCGGCAATCCCGTCGATGTCCGCCACCGCAAGCGTTGGGTTCGACACCGCCTCCACCAGAATGAGCTTGGTCTCGGGGCGGATCGCGGCGCGGATTGCATCGACGTCGCCGGGATTGGCCAGAGACGTGTTGATCCCCAGACGCGGCAGATCTTCCTTCATCAGCCGCAGCGAACGCCCATAAAGCTGATCGCCACCGATGACATGATCACCTGTCTGCAACAACCCCATGAGCACGGCGGAGACTGCCGCCATGCCGGAGCCTGTCACAACGCCTCCGGTGGCGCCCTCCATGTCATCAAGCCGGCGCGCGATCACATCGGCGTTTGGATGCCCCTCACGGGAATAGGTATAGCCATGCACGCGGCCCTCATATTGATCGTCCAGCGCATCCGGGGTTTCGGACGCATAGACCACCGAGGGGCTGAGCGGAGTCACAACAGGATGGCTGGCACTGTCGGGCAGACCATGCGGGCGCATAACAGAGGGGCGGGAATTCTTCACGGTCAAATCTCCTTCAGCTCCGCTTTGAAACGTCGCATGTTTTCCTGATAGTGCACGGCGCTGGCGGTCAGCTTTGCGGCGAGTTCGGCATCGACCTCGCGCACCACCTTGCCCGGAGCGCCCATGACCAGAGAATTATCAGGGATTTCCTTGTTCTCCGTAATCAGCGCGCCCGCCCCGATCAGACAATTCTTACCGATCTTGGCGCCGTTCAGGATGGTCGCCCCCATCCCGATCAGGGAGTTCTCGCCGATGGTACAACCATGCAGCATGACCTTATGGCCGATGGTGCAGTTTTCGCCGATGGTCAGCGGATAGCCTGCGTCGATATGCATGACCACGTTTTCCTGCACGTTGGAGCCCCGCCCGATGCGGATCTCCTCGTGATCGGCGCGGATGGTGACGCCGAACCAGACCGAGGCCCCCTCTTCCAGCACCACCTTGCCAATCAGATTGGCATCCGGGGCCACCCATGTATCGGCGTGGATGTGCGGGCGGTGTTCGCCAAGCGCATAGATGCTCATGACAGATCCTCGAATTCCTGTTGCAGGGTGCGGGCGTGTTCGATCAGCGCAGGCTGTTGAATGCGGCGCAGGCGGGTGGCCGTGATGATCGTCTTCAGTGCCTCTTCGGTCTCATCAAGGTCCTCGTTGATCAGCACATGATCGTAGGAGCCCCAGTGCGAGATCTCGTCCCAGCTCTTTTGCATGCGGCGCTGGATGGTCTCGGCATCATCCTGTCCCCGACTTTCCAGGCGGCGACGCAGCTCGGTGATGGAGGGCGGCAACAGGAAGATCGACAGCGTGTGTTTGCCCAGATCCGAATTGGTGATCTGCTGCGCGCCCTGCCAGTCGATGTCGAACAGCACATCGCGGCCTTCATTGATGGCCTTCTGCACCGGCCCCTTGGGTGAGCCGTAGAAATTGCCGAACACGTGGGCATGTTCCAGCATCTCGCCATCGGCCACGTCATGCTTGAACGAATCCACCGAGACAAAGTGATAATCTTGCCCGTCGACCTCGCCGGGGCGCGGTTGCCGTGTGGTGGCCGATACCGAAAAGCTGATGTCGCTGTCCCAGGCCCGCAGCCGCTTGGCCAATGTCGATTTCCCCGCGCCGGAGGGAGACGACAGGATAATGAGAAGACCCCGTCGCTGTGCTTTTGAGTGTGCCATGATGAGGGTGCTCTCCTTATTCTATGTTTTGAACCTGCTCGCGCATCTGGTCGATCACGGTTTTGAGTTCCAATCCCACCTCGGTCAAGGCCGCGTTCTGCGCCTTTGAACAGAGCGTGTTGGCCTCGCGGTTGAATTCCTGCATCAGAAAGTCGAGCTTGCGCCCCACCGGACCGCCCTGCCCGATCAGTTTGCGCGCGGCCGCCACATGCGCCGCAAGCCGGTCAAGCTCTTCGGTGACGTCGGCCTTCACCGCGATCAGCGCCAGTTCCTGCGCGACGCGATCAGGGTCTGCGCCCTCGCTGTTGGACAGGACACGGGCAAGATTGCTCTTGAGCGTCTCTGCGATCTGCGCCTGACGGTCATCGGCGCGCTGGGCGGCCTCCTCGCGCAAGGCGTCTATCCGGTCGATCTGACTCGTCAACACAGCCAGCAAAGCGGCGCCCTCGGCCGCGCGCATGTTAACAAAGTCGGCCAGAAGTGAGTCGAATTCGGATAGGAGCCGCTGCACCAGCTGTTCGGAATCCTGCTCGGCGGTGGCCTGTTCCAGCACGCCGCGCATCTGAAGGATATCGGTGGCGCGCACCGGCGCGAGCTGCAATCCGACCTGCGCGGCCTGCGCCTGCGTCGCGGCAATGGCGGCCAGCATGGTCTCCATCGCAGCTGTGTTGATCTGCATCTGCCCCTTGCCATCCTCGGCGCGGCTGAGGCGCAGACCAACGGTCACATTGCCCCGGCCGAGTTTTTTGGAGGCGCGGGTTTTTATTTCGTTTTCAAGACCTTCCAGCCAATCCGGCACCCGTGCGCGCACGTCCAGCCCCTTGGCATTGACCGATCTGATTTCCCAGACCCATGTATATGCGCCCTCTGCGCCCTGCCCGGAGGCAAATCCCGTCATCGAATGCAATGTCATCTGCGACCCTCCTGTATCCTGCATACAGGGGCACAGGGCGGGGTCAATGGTCAGGCGTATTGCGCGACACTGCCAAGGCAGAGGCTGCCTATACCAAAGTGTTAACCATTGCTTAAACTATTGGTCCAAACTTTAGTCAGATTGTGTCATGTTAACTCCAGGGTAACCACTTCGGCGTTAACACTTGGGCATGGGCCTCCTGCCAAGTTTCGATGTCGGAACCGGATGCAGAGGACAAGAAAATGATTTTTCGCGGTCAAGACGGCGCAGACAACAAGACGGGGTTGAACAAGGTGGTAGCTATGGATCGCTTTCGCACACGCTCGAACGTGTCGCCGCTGCGTCAGGCCGAGGCCTATTGGACCGCTCTGCGCCGTGGCGATGACATTCCCAGCCGTTCGCAGGTTGATCCGCGTGGCCTGGAGAACATCCTCAGCCAGACCTTCATCCTGGAGCGCGTCGCACCGGGGATCGCCCGCTTTCGCCTGGCCGGGCAGAAGGTCAACGAACTGGCCGGAATGGAAGTGCGGGGCATGCCTCTGACCGCCTTCTTTACCGCCGATGCCCGCAAGACCCTGAGCGCCGCGCTGGAACATATGTTCGACGATCCGTCGATCCTGGAATTCGACCTGAAAACCGAAGCGACCCGCCTGCGCGGCAGCCGTACCGCACGGATGATCCTGCTGCCCCTGCGCAGCGATCTGGGCGATGTCAGCCGCGCGCTGGGCGTTCTGGTCTCTGACGGTGGGGCAAGCCGGGTCTCGCAGCGCTTCCTGGTCGAGGATTACGAAATTCGCAAGATCGGCAAGTCCGACGCCGCGACAGCCAGCCCCGCGTTCAAGGCGACGCCGCGCGTCACCGCCCCGGGGCTCGAAGATCTGCCACGCCGCGACCTGTCGGCAAAGACATCGTCGGAGACCGACGGGTTTGCTGAACCCCGCCCGGGATTTGAGCGCAAATCCACCAGCCTGATGGAAGAGGCGCGCTCTCTGCTGGATCGGGCGCGCCGCGAAAACAGCGATGTGCTGAAAGCCACCCGCCCAATGGGTCAGGAGGACGCTGGCCGCAAGGGACCTGCGACGCTGGAAACCGTCTCGACGACCGATGCGGAGAAACTGGTGTCGCGCCCGCCGCGCGGTGGCAAGCTCAAGAAAGACGCGCCGCACCTGCGTCTTGTGGTTTCGCGGGACTGATCGTTAAAATTCTAGTCGAAATATCGACGAAGTTGCTTAAGTTTCAACCTACTGGACATAGACGTTGAAGCATTGACGCCCGGGCGCAGAACGCCCCGGGCGTTCTTTTTTGCCGCGTTCCGGCGCAACCGGGCGCAGCACAGAAAAACGGCCCGCATATGATGCGGGCCGTCGCGTCTCAGGTTGCATGTCTCCGGAAACCGGAAGGCGTCGGGTCAGATGACCGCGCGGGTCTCCCCCGGATCGCGCAGGCGCGACAGTTCCTCGGCCACAAGGAAGGCCAGCTCCAGCGATTGATCCGCATTCAGGCGCGGATCACAGGCGGTGTGGTAACGATCACTGAGGTCTTCCTCGGTCACATCCCGCACGCCACCGGTGCATTCGGTCACGTCCTGGCCGGTCATCTCGAAGTGCACACCGCCGGGCACCGTGCCCTCGGCCTGATGCACGCCAAAGAAGTCGCGCACCTCGCGCAGCACCGAATCAAACGGCCGGGTCTTGTAGCCGGTGGCGGATTTGATGGTGTTGCCATGCATCGGGTCACAGACCCAGGTGACATTGGCCCCCTCTTCCTTCACCGCCTTGACCAGACGCGGCAGGTGTTCGCCCGCCTTGCCCGCGCCAAAACGTGCGATCAGGGTCAGCTTGCCCTCTTCGTTGTCCGGATTGAGCTTCTGCATCAGGACCTTGAGATCCTCGGCAGTGGTGGTGGGGCCGCACTTGAGGCCGATCGGGTTCAGCACCCCGCGGCAGAACTCCACATGCGCGCCATCCGGCTGGCGGGTGCGGTCGCCGATCCAGATCATGTGACCCGACCCGGCGAGCCATTTGCCGGACGTCGAATCCATCCGCGTCAGCGCCTCTTCGTATTCCAGCAGCAGCCCCTCGTGGCTGGTGTAGAATTCCACCGTTTGCAGGGTATGCGCGGTGTCCTTGGTGACGCCCGCCGCTTTCATGAAGTCGAGCGTGTCGGTGATCCGGTTGGCCATGTCGCGATAGGCCTCGGCCTTTTCGCCTTCGGTAAAGCCCAGGGTCCAGGCGTGGACCTGATGCACATCGGCGTAACCGCCGGTGGAGAAGGCCCGGATCAGGTTCAGGGTTGCCGCTGCCTGGGTATAGGCCTGAAGCATTTTCTTGGGGTCGGGAATCCGGGCATCGGGCGTGAACGCCAGCTCGTTGATGATGTCACCGCGATAGCTGGGCAGTTCGACGCCATCCACAGTCTCGGTCGGCGCGGAGCGCGGTTTGGCGAATTGACCG
Organism: Epibacterium sp. MM17-32; assembly: GCF_022348205.1. Classification (NCBI taxonomy): domain Bacteria; kingdom Pseudomonadati; phylum Pseudomonadota; class Alphaproteobacteria; order Rhodobacterales; family Roseobacteraceae; genus Epibacterium; species Epibacterium sp. MM17-32. The sequence continues at coordinate 372,903 of NZ_JAKRFC010000001.1, forward strand.
GCCATGCGCCCCACTTTGACCACCGGGACCTTGGCACCATAGGTCAGCACCATTGCCATCTGGAGCATCACCTTGAAGGTGTCGCGGATGCCATCGGCGCTGAATTGCTCAAAGCTCTCGGCGCAATCGCCGCCTTGCAGGAGAAAGGCCTCACCACGACCGGCGGCGCCCAACTGGGCTTTCAGACGGCGCGCTTCGCCGGCAAAAACCAGCGGCGGATATTTCCCCAGCTGCGCTTCGACGGCATGCAGCGCATCCTGATCCGTATACTCCGGCATCTGGACCCGCGGTTTGCTGCGCCAGTTCGTTTTTTGCCAATTGCTCATGGCCTATACTCCGAAAATGACTTTGGAACCCGGTATTACGAAAGAAGCGTATACAGAAGAGCGCTAACAGTGGCCAGTTTAGAATTTCAACATCTTGACCCGGCTGCTATCCTGTGAGCAGGGTTTTTGAATTCGCGACGTCGCGTCGCGCGGCTTTCCCAGCACCTGTCGAAAAGACCCGATTTGTAAGGACCCGAGCCATGCAAACAAAACCAGAGACGCTCCCTGAGCTGACCTCGGGTGGCAAACACCGCCGGTTTACGTTTGTCCTGTTGGACCAGTTCACGCTTCTGTGTTTCTCCGCCGCGATGGAATCGCTGCGGATCGCCAATCGCATGGCCGGTCAGGAACTCTATTCCTGGCGGCTTCTTGGCGAGGGCGGCGAGACGGTGACCTGCTCCGCCGGGACGGTGTTCCAGGTGGACAGCGATCTCAATGAATTGCAGCGCGATGACACCATCATGCTCTGCGGTGGGATCGAGGTGCAGAAAGCCACGACCAAACGCGTGTTGTCCTGGCTGCGGCGGGAATCGCGCAAGGGGCTGACCATCGGCGGGCTCTGCACCGCGTCCTACACGCTGGCAAAGGCCGGGTTGCTGGACGGCAAGCGCGCCACCATCCACTGGGAGAATTCCGACAGTTTTGCCGAAGAGTTCGAAGAGGTCGATCTGACCAAATCGGTCTTTGTCATCGACGGCAATCGCATGTCCACTGCCGGCGGCACCTCCTCGATCGACCTGATGCTGAAGATCATCGCCGAGGATCATGGCGAGGAGCTGGCCAATATGGTGGCGGATCAGCTGATCTATTCCTCCATCCGCACCGATCAGGACACCCAGCGTCTGTCGATCCCGACGCGGATCGGGGTGCGCCATCCGAAACTGTCGATGGTGATCCAGATGATGGAAAAAAACATCGAGGAACCGATCAGCCCGTCGATCCTGGCGGAGGATGTCGGCATGTCGACCCGCCAGCTTGAGCGGCTGTTCCGCCGCTATCTGAACCGCAGCCCCAAGCGGTACTACATGGAGCTGCGTCTCCAGAAGGCGCGCAACCTTCTGATGCAGACCGACATGAGCGTGATCAACGTGGCGCTGGCCTGCGGCTTTGCCTCGCCGTCGCATTTCTCCAAATGCTACCGCGCGCATTACGACACCACGCCCTATCGCGAGCGTGGCAGCAAAGGCGCGCGGCAGATCACCTGACGATCACTGCGGGCGCAGCCGGTAGAGCGCGCCGTCATATTCCGATGCAAACCAGATGCTGCCGTCCGGGGCCTCCCGCAGGTCCCGGACCCGCCCCGTCTGTGGCGACTTCAACTGCTCGACCTCTTTTAACGGCGTGCCGGACAGTCTTGATATATAGTCAAACTTCAAGGATCCGACAAACAGGTCGCCTTGCCATTCTGGCCAGAGTTTCCCGGAGTAGATCATCAGACCGGACGGCGCGATCGAGGGATCCCAGTACCATTCCGGCTGTGCCATGCCCGGGGTCCGGGTGCCCTCGCCGATCTTGCGCCCGGAGTAATGTGTCCCGTAAGAGATCACCGGCCAGCCGTAGTTGGTGCCCTTCTCGATCAGGTTGACCTCGTCACCGCCCTTGGCGCCATGCTCCACGCCCCACAGCCGCCCCTGTGCGTCCATGGCCAGCCCCTGCGGGTTGCGGTGACCGTAGGACCAGATCGCGGGGCGCGCGTCCTGCACGCCGACAAAGGGGTTGTCGCCCGGGATGCGGCCATCCGGCAGGATGCGGATAACCGAGCCCTGCTCGCGGCCCAGGTCCTGGGCACTGGGTCGGTCGCCGCGTTCGCCGAGCGAGACAAACAGGCTGCCATCGCGCGCTTCGACCAGCCGCGCGCCAAAGTGTCGACCGCCGCGCGCGCCGGGTTTTGCTTCGAAAATGACCGTAACATCTGTGAGCTGGCGATTGTCCGGCGACAATGCCGCCCGGGCAACCGCGGTGCCGGCGCCTCTGCCCTGGGGTTTTGCATAGGTGAGATAGATCCGCCGGCTCCGGTCGAAATCCCGCGCCGCCACCACATCGAGCAAGCCGCCCTGCCCGTCGGCAGCGACCGTCGGGACACCGCTCACCGTCTGTTTGCGGCCCTCTTTCACGTACCACAGGCGACCGTCCCGTTCGGTCACCAGCAGCGCGTCATCATCCAGGAACGTGAACCCCCAGGGCACATCCAGCCCGTCGACCATCTTTTCCACGGTCAGCTGCCCCTGGCGGCTGTCCATCGCAGCGGCCTCCGGCGGGGTCGCAAGGGCGGAGCCGAGGCTGAGGCAGAAGATCAGGGCGAGGCGGTATATCATCGGCTTTCTCCTTTTGGGGAGGGGTGTTAGCGCCCACATCGCCGAGTCACAAAAAGCAATGCTGAACACTCTTCCCTTTCCCGCGGGGCTTGCATAGGGTTCCTGACGAACAACATTGTTCCAACAAGGGAGTTTTCAAATGAAAAAACTGCTGACCGCGTCTGCGGCCATTGCGCTGAGCGCAGGCACCGCGTTTGCAGATGGCCACGCGAAGGAAGTCAAACTGGGCGTCCTGCTGGGCTTTACCGGTCCGATTGAATCCCTGGCTCCGGCCATGGGCGCGGGCGCTGAACTGGCCATGGCCGAAGTGACCGACTCCGGCAAGCTGCTGGATGCTGCCAAGGTGACCCCGATGCGTGCCGACACCGGTTGTATCGACAACGGTCTGGCCACCGCCAATGGCGAGAAACTGCTGGCCGACGGCGCCCATGGCATTATCGGTGGCGACTGCTCCGGCGTGACCGGCGCGATCCTGCAGAACGTCGCGATTCCAAATGGCATGGTGCTGATTTCGCCCTCCGCGACCTCGCCGGGCCTGTCGACCATGGAGGACAACGGCCTGTTCTTCCGCACCGCGCCCTCCGATGCGCGCGAAGGTCAGGTGATGGCAGCGATCCTGCAGGATCGTGACATCGACTCCATTGCCCTGACCTATACCAACAACGACTACGGCAAGGGTCTCGCCGATGCCATCCAGTCCTCCTTTGAGGAAGTTGGCGGCGAAGTCACCATCGTGACCGCGCATGAAGACGGCAAGGGCGACTACTCCGCCGAAGTTGCGGCGCTGGCCTCGGCCGGTGGCGACATCCTCGTGGTGGCCGGCTACCTCGACCAGGGCGGTCTGGGCATCATCCAGGGCGCGCTCGACACCGGTGCTTTCGACACCTTCGGCCTGCCCGGTGGCATGATCGGCGATTCGCTGCCCACCAACGTTGGATCGGACCTTGATGGCTCCTTCGGCCAGATCGCCGGCTCCGACAGCGAAGGCGCGGAAATCTACGCCAAGATGGCTTCTGACGCGGGCTTTGACGGCACCTCCGCCTATTCCGCGGAAAGCTATGATGCGGCTGCACTTTTCATGCTGGCGATGCAGGCGGCAGGATCCGTTGATCCGGCTGAATACGGCGCCAAGGTGATGGAAGTCGCCAACGCCCCCGGTGAAAAGATCAACCCCGGCGATCTGGGCAAGGCGCTCGAAATCCTCGCCAATGGCGGTGACATCGATTATGAGGGCGCCACCGGCGTTGAACTGATCGGACCGGGCGAGAGCGCAGGCTCCTACCGCGAGATCGAAGTTCAGGACGGCAAGAACGTGACGGTAAAGTTCCGCTGATCCGTTTCACGAACTGACATCGACATCTGATCAGCCCGGGAGCCGCAAGCGCCCCGGGCTGTTCCAAATTAAAAGGGGCCGCAAAAACACGCGGCAGGGGATGAAATGACATGATCGTCGTCGAGGATTTGCACAAGCACTTCGGCGGGTTCCACGCGGTGGACGGCGCTTCGCTGGAAATCGCCAAGGGCTCCATTACCGGTTTGATCGGACCAAACGGTGCGGGAAAAACCACTCTTTTCAACGTTGTGGCAGGTGTTCTTCCACCCACGTCAGGCCGCGTCCTGATGGATGGTGAGGACATCACGGGCCTGCCACCGCATGAGTTGTTCCACAAGGGATTGCTGCGCACCTTCCAGATCGCGCATGAGTTCTCCTCGATGACCTGCCGCGAGAACCTGATGATGGTTCCGGGCAATCAATCGGGAGAGACGCTGTGGAACACCTGGTTCGGCCGCAAGCGCATCGCCGAAGAGGAACGCGCCCTGCGCGCCAAGGCGGATGAGGTGCTGGAGTTCCTCACCATCGGCCATATCGCGGACCTGAAGGCGGGCGAAATCTCCGGCGGTCAGAAAAAGCTCCTGGAGCTGGGCCGTACCATGATGGTCGACGCCAAGATCGTGTTCCTCGACGAGGTGGGCGCGGGCGTGAACCGGACGCTGCTCTATACCATCGCCGACGCCATCAAGCGCCTCAACGAGGAACGCGGCTACACCTTCGTGGTGATCGAACATGACATGGAATTCATCGGCCGTCTGTGTGACCCGGTGATCGTCATGGCCGAGGGCAAGAAACTGGCCGAAGGCACCCTGGACGAGATCAAGGCCAATGAGCACGTGATCGAAGCATATCTCGGTACCGGTCTGAAAAACAAAGACAAATTGCAAGGGGCGGACGCATGAGCGAACCCTTTCTGATTGGTGACAGCATGACGGGGGGCTACGGCAAGGGGCCGGACATCCTGCATGACTGCACCATCGCCGTGAACCCCGGCGAAATCGCCGTGATCGTCGGCCCCAACGGTGCCGGTAAATCCACCGCCATGAAGGCCGTGTTCGGAATGCTGAGCGTGCGCTCCGGTGCGGTGCGCCTGGGGGGCGAAGACATCACCAGCCTCAGCCCGCAGGACCGGGTTGTCAAGGGCATGGGCTTTGTGCCGCAGACCAGCAATATCTTCACCTCGATGACGGTGGAGGAGAACCTCGAGATGGGGGCCTTCATCCGCACCGATGATTTCTCCGACACGATGGAGCAGGTCTATCACCTGTTCCCGATCCTCAAGGAAAAGCGGTTTCAGGCCGCCGGAGAGCTGTCGGGCGGGCAACGTCAGCAGGTGGCCGTGGGCCGCGCGCTGATGACCAAGCCCAAGGTGTTGATGCTGGATGAGCCCACCGCGGGCGTCTCGCCGATCGTCATGGATGAGCTGTTCGACCGCATCATCGAGGTGGCCCGCACCGGGCTGCCGATCCTGATGGTGGAGCAGAACGCCAAGCAAGCGCTTGAAATCGCGGACAAAGGCTATGTCCTGGTTCAGGGCCGCAATGCACATACCGGCACCGGCAAGGAGCTGCTTGCCGACGACGAAGTGCGCCAATCGTTTCTGGGAGGCTAAGAGATGGATTTCCTCAACGCCTTCGTGGCGCTTTCAAACTTCGTGCTTGTTCCCGGCATCGCCTATGGCAGCCAGCTGGCGCTTGGCGCGCTTGGCGTGACGCTGATCTACGGCATCCTGCGGTTTTCGAACTTTGCCCATGGCGATACCATGGCCTTTGGCACCATGGTGACGATCCTCTTTACCTGGTGGTTCCAGTCGATGGGGATCTCAGCAGGTCCGCTGCCGACGGCCTTGCTGGCCCTGCCCTTTGGCATCGCCATCACCATGGCGCTTGTGGTCGGCACCGACCGTGCCGTGTTCCGCTTCTATCGCCAGCAGAAGGCAAAACCTGTGGTCTTCGTGATGGTCTCGCTGGGCGTGATGTTCATGATGAACGGCCTGGTGCGTTTCATCATCGGCCCCGGCGATCAGCGGTTCTCGGATGGTGAGCGTTTCATCATCAAGGCCCGCACCTTCAAGCAGATGACCGGCCTCGACGAAGGACTGGCGATCAAGACCTCGCAGGGGATCACCCTGGTGACCGCGATCATCGTTGTGGCGCTGTTGTTCTGGTTCCTGAACAAGACCCGCACCGGCAAATCCATGCGCGCCTATTCCGACAATGAGGATCTGGCGCTGTTGTCCGGCATCAACCCGGAGCGTGTTGTGATGATCACCTGGCTGATCGTGGCAGCGCTGGCCACCATTGCCGGTACGCTTTATGGTCTTGATAAGTCATTCAAACCGTTCACCTATTTCCAGCTGTTGCTGCCCATCTTTGCGGCTGCGATCGTCGGGGGGCTTGGCAATCCGCTGGGCGCGATCGCCGGCGGTTTTGTCATCGCCATGAGCGAGGTGATGATCACCTACGCCTGGAAAAAGGTTGCGGGCTATGTCCTGCCGGAAAGCCTGGAGCCTGACGGGCTCGCGCAGCTGCTGAGCACCGACTACAAATTTGCGGTGTCCTTCGCGATCCTGGTGATCGTGCTCCTGTTCAAACCCACCGGCATCTTCAAGGGGAAAGCGGTATGAACGATACGATGAAACATACGCTTCTGTTTGTTGCCGTGGGCGTGTTGCTGGTGCTCGAAGGAACCACCACCGCCGCAGGCGTGTTCTCGGGGTCGTGGAATTCGTCGCTGACCATTCTCAACATGGGTCTGATCTCGGCGATCATGGCGCTTGGTGTAAACCTGCAATGGGGGTTTGCCGGGCTGTTCAACGTCGGCATCATGGGCTTCACCGCGCTTGGTGGTCTGGCCGTGGTGCTGACCTCGATGCCGGCAACGCCGGGGGCCTGGGAGGCTGGCGGTCAGCGGATCGTGATCGCGTTGATCCTCGGTGCGGCGACCATTGCCGCCACCATCGTCGCCTATCAGAAACTGCCGGCCGGGCGGGTGCGGACGTTGGCGATGCTGGCCATTCTCATCCTGGGATTTGTCATCTACCGCGCCATGCTTGATCCGGGTGTCGAGGCGATCGAGGACATCAACCCCGCGCTGGAGGGCAATATCGGTGGCCTCGGACTGCCGGTGCTTCTGGCCTGGCCGGTTGGCGGTCTCCTGGCTGCGGGCGCGGCCTGGGTGATCGGCAAGACCGCGCTCGGGTTGCGCTCTGACTATCTGGCGATCGCCACCCTCGGCATTGCCGAGATCATCCTTGCGGTGCTCAAGAACGAGGATTGGCTGTCGCGCGGCGTCAAGAACGTGGTCGGCCTGCCCCGGCCGCTGCCTTATGAGGTCGATCTGCAAAACGATCCCGCCTTTGTCGAACGGGCGGCGTCCTGGGGCTTTGACGCCACCACCGCCTCCACGCTCTACGTCAAGCTGGGCTATGCGCTGCTGTTCACCGTTGTACTGCTGGTGCTGTTGTGGATGGCGCAGATGGCGCTCAAGAGCCCGTGGGGCCGGATGATGCGCGCGATCCGCGACAATGAGACGGCCGCAAACGCCATGGGCAAACATGTCACCCGGCGTCATTTGCAGATCTTCATCCTCGGCTCTGCCATTTGCGGTGTGGCCGGTGCGATGATGACCACGCTCGACAGTCAGCTGACCCCCGGGACCTACAACCCGCTGCGATTTACCTTCCTGATCTGGGTGATGGTGATCGTGGGCGGCTCCGGCAACAATTTCGGCGCGGTGCTGGGCGGGCTGCTGGTCTGGTTCCTCTGGATCAAGGTCGAACCCCTCGGCGTGCTGCTGATCGAAGTTGTCACCGCGGGCATGGCGGAGGACAGCGGCCTGCGCGCGCATCTGCTGGAAAGTGCGGCGCATATGCGTCTGTTTACCATGGGGCTGGTTCTGCTCCTGGTGCTGAGGTTTAGCCCACGCGGCTTGATCCCTGAAAAGTAAAAAAAAACGCCGCCTCATCGGGGCGGCGTTTTTCTTCGGGGATGGCAGTGTCTCAGCGCCCCTTGAACAATCCTCCCAGAATGCCGCGCACGATGCGGCGGCCGGTTGTGCCCTTCAACTCCTTGATGACCGCCTCCGACATGGCAGAGGCGATCGTGTCGGCGCCCCCGATCCGGCGGGCAGAGGACCGCCCCACCCGGCTGCCGCTGTAGCGCCGCGCTGCATTGAATTCCCGCACCATCGGATCGGGCGCGTGCTCGGCCTGGTCTTCTGCATCGGCGGCCTCTGTTGCAGCGGTACTGGCGCGCGCCATCAGAATTTCATAGGCCGAGTTTCGATCAACCGGGGCGTCATATTTCCCCGACATGGGGGAGTGGCGCAGAACCTCTGCCCGTTCCGCCGGTGTGATTGGCCCCAACTGGCTGGAGGGCGGGCGGATCAGCGTGCGCTCGACGATTCCCGGCACCGCCTTTTTCTCCAGCAGCGAGGTAACCGCCTCGCCAACGCCAACATCGCGGATGGCATCCTCGGTCGAGAACCGCGGGTTCTCGCGATAGGTCTCGGCGGCCAGTTTCAGCTTCTTGCGGTCGCGCGCGGTAAAAGCCCGCAACGCATGCTGAATTCGGTTGCCGAGCTGCCCGAGGATATCTTCGGGAATGTCATCCGGCGACTGGGTCACGAAATAGACCCCAACCCCCTTGGAGCGGATCAGCCGCGCCACCTGCTCCACCTTGTCGACCAGCGCCTTGGGCGCGTCTTCAAACAACAGATGTGCTTCGTCGAAGAAAAACACCAGCTCCGGTTTGTCGGGATCGCCCACCTCCGGCAGGGTTTCAAATAATTCGCTCAGCAGCCACAGCAGGAAGGTGGCATAGAGCTTCGGCGCCGCCATCAGCTTGTCAGCGGCGAGGATATTGACCATCCCGCGCCCGGTGTCGTCCCGGCGCATCAGGTCGCGCAGGTCCAGCGCCGGTTCGCCAAACATGTCGGCGCCGCCCTGATTTTCCAGCACAAGCAACCGCCGCTGGATGGCGCCGATCGAGGCGGTGGAGACATTGCCATAGCGCAGCGACAGCGCGTCCCGGTTTTCCCCGACCCAGACCAGCAGGGCTTGCAGATCCTTCAGATCCAGAAGCGGCAGCCCCTGTTCATCGGCGAGGCGAAAGGCGATATTCAGGATTCCCTCCTGCGCGTCGCTCAGTTCCAGCAGTCGCCCCAGCAGCAGCGGACCCATTTCGGCGATCGTCGTGCGCACCGGATGACCCTGCTGCCCGAACAGATCCCAAAAGGTCACGGGCACGTCGTGATAGTCAAACGCGGTAAATCCAATTTTTTGCGCTCTTTTAACAAACGCGTCGTGCAGCTCTGCCGATGCGCTGCCGGCTTTGGTCAGTCCCGACAGGTCGCCTTTGACATCGGCCAGGATGACAGGCACGCCCTGGTTCGAGAAACTCTCTGCAAGAATTTGAAGCGTAACGGTTTTCCCGGTGCCGGTGGCCCCGGCGATCAACCCGTGCCGATTGGCGTAACGAAGTTGCAGGTGCTGCGCGTCGCCATAGTCTGCACCACCCCCTCCAATAAACAATTCCTCTGGCATTCGGTCAGAACTCCTAAAGCCGGTTATGGAACAAAAATACAATGTTAACCTTTATGTGCCAGCGTGAACTTGCCCGTTGGTTCGAATGCGGTTGAACTGACGGACATTTCCTCCCTGTCAGACTGGCCGTGCCTTAGTGCACGGCCATTTTTTTGCGGGGCGCATCGCGACAGCCAGTTCCCCCGATCGGTGCTATTGGCGGGCCCCCAGTTGATCTTCCTGAAATCGCCGCCCCTGTCACAGGGCTTTCGCAATACAAGCGCAAAATGGCGCGCTGGCGAAGATACGCGATTTTTTTCTCATTGCATGTTGACCGATGAGGATTTCGCTCGTAACGTTCTGATTAATAACTAAGTCGGCCAGTCCGACGGGGAGATGTGTACGTAAAAGGGGGCTTCGGCCCCCTTTTTCGTCGTTCTGTCGCGTTTTGGTGCGCCTCGTTGCCCCGCTCGCCCCACGGCGCGCGCGAACATCGGCGGATTTCAGGTATTTGCAAGCGAAACAGGCGTTATTCCCCTGACACATGCAGGTGGTCATGTTACATGGCGAAGACAGTTTCAAACAGAAGAGGCATTCATGTTGAAATCCCTCAGCTCGGTCTCTCTTGCACTTCTCCTCGCGGCCTCGCCGCTGGCAGCGCAAGAGACGACGGATCAGGACACAGCCGATCAGACTGCGGACACCGCAGAGCAAGATGCAGAGGCACCCGCAGCCACTGCAGACCAGCTGCTGGATCTGGGCACGCCCGCGGATGCGGCGCTTCGGGTGGGGCAGCGCTATTCGAAAGAGAAATTCGGAGATTGGGACCTCGCCTGCGTGCGCACCGACTCCGGCGAAGACCCCTGCTCGCTGCTCCAGGTGCTGCTGGATGAGGAAGGCGGCCCGGTGGCCGAGGTTTCGCTGTTCCGCATCGATCAATCCGGTGGCGGTCTCGCGGTTGCAGGTGCCACGGTGATTGCGCCGCTGGAAACGCTGCTGCCGGCCGGCCTGACGGTCTCGGTCGATGGCGCCCCCGGCAAGCGCTACAACTTCTCGTTCTGCAATTCCGCCGGCTGCGTGGCGCAGATCGGCCTGACCGAAGCAGACATCAACGCGTTCAAACAGGGCAACGAGGCGATCTTCAGCCTGCGCCCGGCGCCCTCGCCGGATACCACGGTGTCGGTACCGATGTCGCTGAACGGCTTCACCGCCGGCTTCAACGCCGTGGACGTGGTCAAGCAATAACCGCGCATAGTCTGAATGTGAAAACGCCCGCCTGACGCATCAGGCGGGCGTTTTTCTTTGGCGTGTTCTGATGGCTCAGACGCGTTTCAGCGCAAGCACCGCGTTCAGCCCGCCAAAGGCAAAGGCGTTCGACAACGCCACGTCAACCTTGGCCTCGCGCGCCTCATTTGGAACCACGTCCAGGGCGCATTCGGGATCCGGCTCCTCGTAACCGATGGTCGGCGCAACCACGCCATCCCGCAACGCCATGATGCAGGCCAGAAGCTCCACCGCGCCGGTGCCGCCAATCAGATGCCCATGCATTGATTTTGTCGACGAAATCATAAGGTTATCGGCATGCGGCCCAAACACGTCCGCAACGGCGGCGCATTCGGTCTTGTCATTGGCGGCTGTGCCGGTGCCATGGGCGTTGATATAGCCGACCTCATCGGCGTTGATCCGTGCATCCCGCAGCGCACCGGAAATCGCACGCGCCGCGCCCTGCTTGCTGGGCATGACAATGTCGGCGGCATCGGAACTCATGGCATAGCCGGCGATTTCGCAGAGGATCTCCGCCCCGCGGGCGCGGGCGTGTTCATATTCCTCGAACACAAAGATCCCGGCACCTTCGCCCTGGACCATGCCGTTGCGATTGGCGCTGAAGGGGCGGCAGGCATCCTTGGACATGACCCGCAACCCTTCCCAGGCTTTGACGCCGCCAAAGCACAGCATGGATTCGGACCCGCCGGTGATCATCGCCGGGCTCATGCCGCTGCGCACCATCTGGAACGCCTGGGCCATGGCATGATTGGAGGAGGCGCAGGCGGTGGAGACCGTAAAGCTCGGCCCCTTCAGGTTATACTCCATCGACACGTGGCTCGCGGCCGCGTTGTTCATGAGTTTGGGAACCACAAAGGGATGCACGCGGTTCTTGCCGTCCTCGTAGACCGACCGATAGTTGTCGTCCCAGGTCGAAACGCCGCCGCCCGCCGTGCCAAGCACCACACCGGAGCGCGCGGCGAGGTCGCCGGTAAACTCGAGTCCCGATTGCCGGATGGCCTGGCCCGCCGCCACCAATGTGAATTGGGTGAACCGGTCATAGAGCACCATCTGCTGGCGGTTGAACCGGCCTTCTGCTTCGAAATCACGGACTTGGCCGCCGATCTTGATGGCCAGACGATCTACGTCGCGAAACTCCAGTTCGCCGATGCCACAACGCCCCTCGCGCATCGAGGTCAGGGTCTCGGCGACGGAATGCCCCAGCGCATTAATGGTTCCAGCGCCGGTAATCACAACGCGTTTCATCGCAAATCCTCTTGTCCCGCCACGTCCGGCGCGATCAGCCCTTTTCGGCGATCAGCTTGTCGATGCCGGTCACGATGGCAGCAACATTTGAAATATCGAAATCGCTCTGTTCAGGTTCATTGGCGTTGAAGGGGATCGTGATGTCGAATTCCTCTTCGATCGCAAAGATGCTCTCAACCAGGCCAAGGCTGTCGATCCCGAGATCTTCCAGCGTGCTGTCGAGAGTGACATCCGAGGGGTCCAGCACCGCCTGTTCCGCGATGATTGCAATGACCTTGTCCTGCGTGCTCATGAAGGGGCTCCTGCGGAAGATAAGTTTGGCAGAGGTTTACTGACTGCTTTGCTATTTGAAAACAGCCTTTTTCAGCGCATCCAGTTCGCGCATCAGCCGCGGCAGGCGGCGTTGTGCCTTATAGATTTCGGTGTGCGTGTCCATCTTGACCGCCGGGTATCCCATCATCACGCGGCCCGCGGGGACATTGGACAGGATCTTGGTGCCGCCCCCGGCGATGACCCGGTCGCCGACAAAAAGATTGTCGGCAACTCCGCATTGGCCACCAAGCACCACATTGTTGCCGATGTCGACAGATCCCGACAGCCCGGTCTGGCCGCACAGCAGGCAATCATTGCCGATGCGGCAGTTGTGGCCAATGTGTACCTGGTTGTCGAGCTTGGTGCCATTGCCGATCACGGTGTCGCGGATGGTGCCGTTGTCGATGGTGCAGTTGGCGCCGATTTCCACGTCATTTCCGATCCTTACGGCGCCCAGCGAATGTATGCGGACCCAGGATTGCGCATCGGTCTCGCCCTGGTCTCCCAGTGTTTTGCGGGCGTTTTCGACGCCGGAGGTCTCTGGGGTGACATAGGAAAACCCATCCGACGCGATCCGGGCGCCGGGCTGGGCGCGGAACCGATCACCGATGGTCACACGCGCCCCGATCGACACCATTTCCCGCAGATGCGCCTGCGCGCCGATGGTCACATCGGCCCCGATGAAGCAATGCGCGCCAATCAGCGATCCTTCGCCGATCCGTGCATTCGGCCCCACCACGCAGAGCGGACCGATGCTGACATCGGCGCCGATCTGCGCTGTCGGATCAATCACGGCGGAGGGGTGGATACCGGGCTGTTCTCCCTGACCCGGGTCGAGCATTCGCGTCACGCCACCCATCGCCAGGCGCGGGCGGGTGGCAAAGATCGCCGCCTCCAGCCCCATGCCCTGCCAGTCTGCCCCGTCCCAGAGCAGCGCAGCACGAGCACTGCCGAGCGCCAGCGCATCGGCATATTTCGGCGCCATGGCCATGGCGAGCGCATCCGGTTTGGCGTCCTGCGGCTCTGCCGCATGGGTGACCGTCAGATCGAGTGCACCAGCCGCCTCAGCGCCAAGTGCATTGGCAATTTCACGAATGGTGAACATCGGGCCATCCCTCCTGAACCGGATCCTTGGCCCGAGACTTAGCCTTGAACGCCGGGGAGTGCCACCCCTGCCTGTTCCAGTGCCGACCAGATCTTTGCGTCACGCCCGTAGACGTCGCGGCGGAACTCGGCGCGCCCCTCCTCGGAGACAAAGGCGGTGCGATAGATGATATGCACCGGCACGTTCTGCTCAAGCTCTACCTTGGTTTCGCGGCCACTGTTCAGAATGCTGTGGAAATACTGTTTCGGATCAGAGGTTTGCCGCGCCAGCAGCGCGTAGGCGAATTCGAAAGGTTTCTGCAGCCGGATGCAGCCGTGCGAAAAGGCGCGCACCTCGCGCCCAAACAGGCTCTTTTGCGGAGTGTCATGCAGGTAGATGTTGTACTTGTTGGGGAACATGAACTTCACCAGCCCCAGCGCGTTGCGGCTGCTGGGCGGTTGACGCATGGCAAAGGGAAAGCTGCGCGCGGTGAACTGGGTGAAATCCACATTGTTGCGGTTCACCACCCGGCCCCGGCTGTCGGTGATTTCGATATAGCTATGGGCGTTCGGGTTGTTCTTCAGCTTTGGCAGATATTCCTTGGTCACGATCGAACGTGGCACATACCAGCTCGGATTGATGACCATATGTTCCATCTCGTCGGAAAACTCCGGCGAGCGGCGGTCGTAGCTGTTGCGGCCAATCACCGAGCGGGTGACAAAGGTTACCTCGCCATTGTCGATGATCTTGGCGGTGAAATCCGTCTGGTTCACGAGGATGTGGCGGTCGCCACGCTCCGGCGTCAGCCAGCGTTCGCGCTCCATCGCGACCATCACCGATTTGATCCGATCGCTGACTGGACGATTCAGCTCCTTCAGCGTGCCCTCGCCGGCGATGCCGTCCACTTCAAGCCCGTGCTCGGCCTGGAACCGGCGCACGGCGTCCTCCAGATCAAAGTCATAGGCGGCGCTGGCGGTCGGATCCATGTATCCCATAGACACAAGCCGGTCCCGGAGCGCCACAACACCTGCCCCGGTGTCGCCCGGCTCCATCTTGCGGACCGGAACCGACGCGCCCCAGCCGCCCGCGGCCAGCAGCGCTTCGAGGCGCAGTTTCTCGCGCAGCAGCGCCCGGTATTGCGCCGAAGCGGGCACCAGGCTTTGCAGGAAGGCATGCGGCCGCTGTTCGGAGATGCCCCGCAGGAGCGCCGTCATGTCGATCTTGTGTTTCTTGCGCACGATGCCGTCGTCAATGCGGGACGGCGTATCGATCAGGCCGGTCTGCAGGTCGGTGGCATAGTCCACAAGCGCGCGGCTCAGCGCAACTTCGACAGCGCCCAGATCGCGGGTGGAGCGCACGGCGCGCATCTGTTCGGTCAACTCGACCACGCGCGGCGCCATATCGGGCAGCCCGTGCTGCGCGGCCTCGTCAAGCGCCTGCATCAAGGCCTGACGCCGGGCCCGGGCGTCCTCTGTGTCGGCGGTCCAGATCGGTTCAAAGCCGTTCTCGCGGTAGAACGCGGAGACATCGGCATCTTCCCACGCCATTTCCGCAACCGCCTGTCGAAAGCCGGCAGTGGAGGCCTGGGAGACACTGGCCCAAAGGGGCGACACGGCCAACGCGGAGGCCATCAGCCCCGCTTTGAGAAAGGACGAAAGTTTTGGTGCGCAAGGCCGCGACATTCTCAATACACTCCAAGATATAACGCAAGGGTTTCAGATAGACCCTAACCGACTGTAGGTAAACGACCCCCTTGCAAGTCCATTCACATTTGCATCAGCCGTGTGGTTGAGGCCGCAATGGTGCCCGTAAACCGCAATAGCGGCGTTTTGTTCCCCGGCAGGAGGGGGAAAAACGCCCCGCCCCTCCCCTTCTGCGCGGGATTTTGCCGAAAATCCGGTGCTTTCCGGCCACAGATCAATCCCGTCTTGGCAGGCGATTCTCGCTGTGCCATACAGCCTGTGCGTATCAAAACGCGTAAATTCCCGACAAATATCGGGCAGTGTGAAAACAAAAGCGTATGGGACAACGCTCATCACAATGGCAGAAAAAAATACCGGGTTTACCCGTCGAGCACTCTTGAAGGCATTTGCGGCAACCACTGTCGCATCCGCCCCCACCTACTCCCAGGCAGCAGGCTTCCTCCGCGGAGGTGGCGATATCCGCCGCATCCGCATGTATTCCGGTCGCACAGGCGAACGCCTCGACATGGTCTACTGGATTGATGGCAAATACATCAAAGATGCGGTCAAGGAGATCAACCACTTCATGCGCGATTGGCGGACCGATCAGGTCAAGTCCATGGATCTGCGCACCATCGACATCATGGCGGCCTCGCACAACCTCCTGGAGGTGAACGAGCCCTACCTGTTGTTGTCCGGTTACCGCAGCCCGCAGACCAACGCGATGCTGCGCAGCCGCTCGCGTGGTGTTGCCAAGAACTCCTTGCACATGAAGGGCCAGGCCGCAGATCTGCGTCTCGCGTCGCGGTCGGTTGGGCAGATGGCGCAGGCCGCACAGGCTTGCAAGGCTGGCGGTGTGGGTCGCTACTACGGCTCGAACTTCGTTCACATGGACTGCGGCGTCGTCCGCACCTGGCGCGGCTAACACACGCCTGTCGCCTGTCCCCGATCTGGTTTGCGCGCTGTTCTGCCACAGCGCGCCCATTCGCGTTTCTAACGCTGGTTCCACCGCCCCCATGCCGCGCACCAATTCAGCACAAGGAATTGCCGGATCGGGTGTTTTTTCCATTGCAGAGGGTACAGCAGCCGCGTATATCGCGCAGACAGACGCACCTGTAGCTCAGCTGGATAGAGCGCTGCCCTCCGAAGGCAGAGGCCATAGGTTCGAATCCTATCAGGTGCGCCACTTATCCCTTTCCTGAAAATGTACCGATGTTGGCATGCGGCAGTAATCCTGACGTGCCGTTGCGCTGGCGGGTGCCTTCTGACACGGCCGCCTCCGCAGCTGGGTCTGGCCCCTAGCCCGCCAGACGTTTTTCTGTGTCCGGTGTCGACATGCTCTCGTCCAGACGCGTTTCGATCCCGGCGATGGTGTCCCGGCGCAGGTCGCGCTTGATCTCGGCGTATGTGGCCGGAGGCAAGCTTGCACATTTGCGCGCCTCTTTCAGGGCATAGCCGTGCAGATCCTCCAGATCATCGGCGATGATTTCGATGATCTGCGCATTGCGCGCGGCGATCGGACCCAGGCGTTGCCCGGTCAGCATCAGACGCCGCTGGGTATTGGTGTCCAGAGATGCGCGGGCAATTTCCATAAGCGCCGCCGGATACCCCTGGCCCTGCTGGACCTGCGACAGTTCGAACCCGGCCCGTGCGTGGGCGACCCGGACGTCGCTGGCCAGAACAAAGAACATGCCGGCACCGGAACAGAGCCCGGCACAGGCCGTCACCACCGGCTTTGGACTTGCGTAGAGCGCCAGAAAGGCGGCGTTCAGTTCCGCGTCTGGACGCTCTGCGCCTGCTGCGTCGTCAAGCGGCAAACCGGTGCAGAAATCCTTGAACGGGCTTGTCAGCAGCAGCGCGCGAACGCTGTCATCCCGGGACAGGGCCATGATCTCGGTCTGAAAGTCGCGCAGGAACGCGACCGTCAGCCGGTTCTCAGGCGCATGGCCCAGTTGCAACTCCAACACGCCATCCCCATGCGGCCGCCGGTTGAGCCATTCCTCTTGTGCCATATTCACCCCCAGTGATGTCTCAGGACCACAGGCGCACGTCACCCGCGGTTCACGGGTGCGAGTCTCTGACGGGAGGTTTGCCAATCTATTACCAGCCTCAGGCAATACGTGCGCAATTGTAGCTGTTTCACCCGGGATGCAGGCTGTGGCGGAGGCCAACGCCCTGCCCTGACCAGCGCCGAGGCCGGCCTCCGCCTCGGGTAGATGTTTGGTCTGCATTTGTTTTTCACGTAGCGCACTGATCTTGACCTCACCGACAATGCGCGCATGACTGGGGTAAGAGACTGGTTTTTCACCGCGACGCCCCGAAAAACTCAGGCTATGTGTGGTGTCGCACCGCCGGAACGCCAGGCCTGTCTTCCGGATCAGGCAAGCGCCCCGGCGTGATCTAGAAAGGACAGATGATGAAGAGCGTATTGATCCTCAATGGCCCGAACCTGAACCTGCTGGGCACCCGGCAGCCGGAGGTCTACGGGTCACAGACGTTGGCGATGGTCGAAGATGCCTGTCGCCAGCATGGGGAACAAGCCGGTCTGGAGGTCGCCTGCTACCAGTCGAATCACGAAGGGGACCTGCTCGACCAGATCCATGCGGCCAAGGGCAAATATGACGGCATCGTTCTGAACGCCGGGGCCTATACCCACAGTTCGATCGCGCTGATGGATGCCATCTACTCTGTCGAGGTGCCCACGGTCGAAGTTCACCTGTCCAACATTCATGCGCGCGAGACGTTTCGCCATACCTCCTACATCGGGCGCGCGGCGCTGGGGCAGATCTGCGGCTTTGGCGCCTTTGGCTATCTGATGGCGATCGACGCCTTGCTGCAGCACCATGCCAGCCGGGAAGTGTCATGACGCTGAGCAACTATCTCCACCGTCTGACCCAGTTCAAGACCATGGAGGAGCTGTGGCATGCCCATGTCAACCAGATGGGCCGCTACGGGTTTGACCGGCTGATCTACGGCTATACCCTGTTCAAGACCGCGACGTCGCTCGGCGATCCGGACGATTTTGTGATCCTGAGCAATCACAGCCCGGAGTATCTCAACGGGTTCCTTGCCGAGGGGCTCTATGCCGATGCGCCAATGCTGGACTGGGCGCTCACCAACGAGGGCTTTGCCAGCTGGCGCCGCGCCCATGACATGGCGCGTGCCGGGCAACTGGATCCCAAAACCCAGGCCGTTTACGACTTCAATCAGCGGATGGGCGTGAAGGCCGGCTATACCATCAGTTTCAACTCGGCCACGCAGCGGTTCAAAGGCGCGATCGCCCTGACCGCGCGGCGGGATCTGACCCAGGATGCGGTTGATGAAATCTGGGAGGCGCATGGGCAGGACATCCTGCTGATGAACAATGTTGCGCATCTGAAAATCCTCACCCTGCCCTATCATGCGCCCAATCGGGGGCTGACCAAACGGCAGCGCGAGGTTCTGCAATGGGTGGGCGATGGCAAGACCACGCAGGACATCGCGATCCTGATGGGGCTGACACCCGCAACCATCGAAAAACACCTGCGGCTGGCGCGCGAATCCCTCTGCGTGGAGACCACGGCGCAGGCGGTGCTGAAGGCGGCGCTGCACAATCAGATGTATGCCGTCGTGACCTGAGGATTCGCCCCGTCACCCGATCCGGAACCGATCTGCCAGAGGCAACATTTTTACGACGTTTTGTTGATCCTTCCCTGAAGTACACACGCGAAGAGGTAAGGAAATCAAGACTTTCGCCTTATGCGTTAAAACGACATAATCTAGGCGTTCCGTGAGTGGTGGCTTAGCCTGGGAACTACGGGAAACGATCCTTGAAATTACAGGGCTCTCCGACCTGTCCGGTCGTTGGTGTGTATTGTTCCATGCCAACGACCGGAGATATTCCACACATCAAACATCAAACATCACACGTCACCAGGACGGCCCCCGCGCTTAGCGGGCATTGTTGCGTGCCGCTCTGCCCGTGGCTTGGGCTTCTGATGAACGCCCAAAACGAAAAACCCCCGGCGCGCAGAGGCACCGGGGGCAAGATCTTGGCAGTGGAGCCGGGCTTAGCCCTGAGCGGCTTTGGCCACTTCGGCTGCGAAGTCTTCTTTTTCGACTTCGATGCCTTCGCCAACCTCAACGCGGATGAAGCCGGTGATGGTGGCGCCCGCTTCCTTGGCTGCGGCTTCCACGGTCAGGTCCGGGTTCACCACGAACTGCTGGTTCAGCAGGGTGGATTCGGCGACGAATTTCTTCATGCGACCGTCGATCATCTTTTCGATGACCTGCTCCGGCTTGCCGGATTCGCGGGCGATGTCGATCTGAACCTGACGCTCTTTCTCGACGATGGCCGGGTCCATGTCCGCCTCGGACAGGGCCGCCGGGTTCACGGCTGCGATGTGCATCGCAACCTGCTTGCCGATGGCTTCGTCGCCGCCGGTCAGTGCGACCAGAACGCCGATTTTGCCCATGCCGTCGGTGGCTGCGTTGTGCACATAGGACACGACGGTTTCACCTTCCAGCTTCGCCATGCGACGCAGGGTCATGTTCTCGCCGATGGTGGCGATCTTGTCGGTCAGGGTGTTGGCAATGGATTTGCCGCCCAGATCGGCTTCGGCCAGCGCTTCGACGGTGTCCACCGAGAGGGCTGCCTTGGCGATGCCGGCGACCATCTCCTGGAACTCGCCGTTTTTCGCGACGAAGTCGGTTTCGGAGTTCACCTCGACAGCAACACCTTTGCCGCCGTCGACGACCACGGCCACCAGGCCTTCTGCGGCGGTACGGCCGGATTTCTTGGCCGCTTTGGCGAGGCCCTTGGTGCGCAGCCAGTCAACGGCAGCTTCCATGTCGCCGTCGTTCTCGACCAGTGCTTTTTTCGCGTCCATCATGCCTGCGCCGGTGGATTCGCGCAGTTCTTTCACCATTGCTGCAGTGATTGCCATCTTAGGCTCTCCTCAAGTCAAATGCGGTTTGGGGCAGGTCTACCCTGCCCCGCATGTCAAATCGATGACAGGCTGTCGGATCAGGCCTCGGCGGCCTCTTCCGCGACGGCTTCTTCGACCGGTGCTTCTTCCAGTGCACCAAGGTCAACACCGGCCGCGCCAAGCTGAGCGGACATGCCGTCCAGCGCCGCACGGGATACGAGATCGCAGTAGAGCGAGATCGCACGCGCCGCGTCATCGTTGCCGGGGATGATGTAGTCCACACCTTCCGGGGAGCAGTTGGTGTCGACGATGGCCACAACCGGGATGCCCAGCTTGTTGGCTTCGGCGATCGCCAGGGCTTCTTTCTTCACGTCGATGACGAAGAGAAGATCCGGGATGCCGCCCATGTCGCGGATGCCGCCGAGCGAGGCTTGCAGCTTCTGCTGGTCGCGTTCCATGCCCAGGCGCTCTTTCTTGGTCAGGCCTTCGGCGCCGGCTGCCATGCGCTCGTCGATCTCTTTCAGACGGTTGATCGACTGGGACACGGTTTTCCAGTTGGTCAGCGTGCCGCCGAGCCAGCGGTGGTTCATGTAGTACTGCGCGGATTTCTCTGCGGCTTCGGCGATCGGCGCTGCGGCCTGACGCTTGGTGCCGACGAAGAGAACGCGGCCACCCTTGGCAACGGTTTCACGGATCGCGTTCAGCGCCTGATCCAGCATCGGAACGGTCTGGGTGAGGTCCATGATGTGGATGCCGTTGCGCGCGCCGTAGATGAAGGGCGACATGCGCGGGTTCCAGCGCTGAGTCTGGTGACCAAAGTGAACGCCAGCTTCCAGCAGCTGACGCATGGAGAACTCGGGAAGAGCCATGCTATTCTATCCTTTCCGGTTTAATCCTCGGCGGGGGTTCAGAAGCGGATGCCTCCAACCGGCGGTCTGTCAGGGATGTCTCCCCTGTACAGGCCAAACCCCGCCTGCGGGTTCGATGGCGCGCGTATAAGCCAGCTTGGCCAGCAGCGCAAGCGCAAAAGCGCGGCATCAAGGCTGTTCCAGCACATCCTTGCGCAGGGCCTGATGTCCGGCCCGCACGATGTCGCAACAGGCCCGGGCCAGCGACTTGCGATCCGCAAAGTCGCGCACCGCCAGCGGGCTGTGATAACGCAGTTCCACCCGCCCGGGGGCGCGCGTGGCGAGAACTTTCAACACATGCGGGCCAAAATCCATATCCCCCCACCAGCCGTAGTAACGCGGATCAGCGCCATCGGGGGCGTGAAAGACCACCGAAACCGGCTGCACATGGAGCCGATCCCGCAGATCCGCGTCAAACAGAGAGGCAAACAGCGTGGTCTTGAAGGGCAGCACCTGCAAGCCGTCGGTGGAGGTCCCTTCCGGGAAGAACAGCAGCTTGTGCCCGGCTTTCAGCCGCTTGGCAAAAAGGGTTTTCTGCGCGCTGGCCTGTGACCGGTCGCGCTCAATGAACACTGTGCCGGTGGCCCGTGCCAGCCAGCCGATCCCGGGCCATGCGGCGACCTCGGATTTCGACACGAAATAGATCCGCTTGGTGGCGTTGAGTGCAAATATGTCGAGCCAGGAGGTATGGTTTGCCACCACGATCCCGGGCTGCGACATCGGGGCGCCTGTCGCCTTGAAGGACAGACCGAGGATGCGAAAGGCGTTGCGGCAGACAAACATCGTGATTGCGGGGCTGACTGGCCGATGCAGGCCGCACAGCGGGCGTTCGACCAGCCGGATCAACAGCATCAGCACCAGCCCGCCAAAGATCAGCACCGCCAGCGGCACGCCGCGACGCAAGGCACGCACCCAATCGCGCCCGGACAGTGTCATCGTGTCCGGTGGAGTATCGCTGTTCCAGCTGACGCTCATTCCGCGCTGCTGCCCCGCGTGTAGATCCGGCTCTGGCGCGCGTTCATCCGCGCGGTATCAAGGATCAGGCACACATCGGTGGTGTTGAAGTCATGATCGACAAACGCGCCATCGCCTACAAAGCCCCCGAGCCGCAGATAGGCCTTGATCAGCGCCGGGGTCTCCAGCATCGCGGTGCGCCGGTCGATCTGCTCTGGCGGCAGCAGGTCCATAGACTGATAGCGGGTTGACCGCACCCGGAGATCCTCGGGCGCTAGATGGTTGGCGTTCAGCATCGACAGCGGCTGTGCCAGCGCGGCGGGATCGGTGCCGTGGAAGGAGGCGACGCCAAACAGCACCTCGATGTCATGCGTGGCCACATACTCCGCCAGACCGTTCCAGAGGTGGAACATGGCCATGCCGCCACGGTAGTCGCGGTGCAGGCAGGAGCGCCCAAGCTCCAGCAGCTTGCGCCCGGACTGTCGCAGCGGGGTCAGGTCGTATTCGTCTTCGGAGTAGAACTGTCCCAGCGCCGCAGCCTGATCGCTGCGCAACAGCCGGTACACGCCGACCACCTCGTCGGTGCTGGTGTCGCTGACCAGCATGTGATCGAAATACGGGTCGAACTTGTCCTGTTCCAGCCCGGCCTCGTGGTCCACTAGGTCGCCACTGCCGCCGAGTTCGCGCACAAAGACCTCGTAGCGCAGCGCCTGCGCGGCTCTGAGGTCCTCGTCCGTTTCGGCAATCCTCACGGTGAATTGCGGCGCGCCATCGTGCATAAGTCTGTTCTACCCCTGATCTGTGGCGGGCAAATAGCCCATCGGCATGTTCGCGCGCAAGATATATGCACACTTGTCTGTGATTGGTTAACCTTTCATAAACCGTTTTTACGGATCAAAGACTGGAACAAGGGCAACGCGCGCACCGTCAAAGACGACTTTGCCCTGGTCGGGAAAATTGACTGTGATCTTGCCGCCCACGTTTGACTGCACCTGCCCGACGCCCCACTCCGGGTGATCGGGATGGCGCACAAACATGCCGGGGGCCAGGATCGCGTTGAGGTCGTTCATATCGGGATGACCCTATTGGAGGAAAGTTATGGGTGTAGATAACGCCAATTTGGCCGCATTGGTAGGCTCTCGGATCTGTCACGATCTGATCAGCCCTGTGGGGGCCATCAACAACGGCCTGGAGCTGCTGGGCATGTCCAACACGCTGGACGGCCCGGAGCTGGAGCTGATCTCGGACAGCGTCAACAACGCCAATGCCCGCATCCGTTTCTTCCGGGTCGCCTTTGGCGCTGCCGGTGAACAGGAACTGGGCCGCGCAGAAGTCGAAAGCGTGCTCGCCGATGTCAGCAAGGGCGGGCGGATCAAGTACAACTGGTCCTCCGACGGGGCGGCCGCACGGCGCGAGGTCCGCATGGCCTTTCTGGCGGCGCTGTGCCTGGAAACCGCCCTGCCCTATGGCGGGACCGTGCAGATCCTGCGCAGCAGCGACAGCTGGACCGTGGTGGGCGAAGGGCGCAAGATCAATGTCGATGAGGCGCTCTGGTCCGGGTTGAGCGGCCAGGACCACAGTGCCGAGATCACACCGGCCCTGATTCAGTTTGCCCTGCTGCCGGAAGCAGCGCGCGAGGCTGGACGGCGCGTGAGTTTCGATCAGACCGTCGACAAGGTCTCGATCAGCTTCTAGGCGGATGACCCAGCCTCTTCACGGGAGGCCTGTCTGAAACGTTGAACAACGCCGCGCAGTCTGCCGCGGCGTTGTTGGTTTTTCGGGCGTCTCCGCCTGCTAGGTGCGCACGGTGCCGTCACCGCGCACCAGATATTTGAAACTGGTAAGCTGCGTCGCCCCGACCGGACCGCGCGCATGCATCTTGCCGGTGGCAATGCCGATCTCCGCCCCCATGCCGAACTCGCCGCCATCGGCAAACTGGGTGGAGGCATTGTGCATCAGGATCGCGCTGTCCAGCTCCGCGAAGAACTGCGCCACCGCCGTATCGTCTTCGGTGATGATGCAATCGGTGTGGGCCGAGTGATAGCTGCGGATATGGGCAATCGCCTCGTCGATGCTTGCCACCTTCTTGGCCGCAATGATTGCATCGAGGTATTCCTTGCCCCAATCCTCGGACGTCGCGGCCTGCATGCTGTCCGGGCCGGGCAAGCCCTCTTCGGCGTGGATTTCGACCCCGCCCATAGCGAGCAGGTCCAGCACGTCCTTGCCGATGGTTTCGGCCACATCCTGATGGATCAGCAGACATTCCGCAGCGCCGCAGATGCCGGTGCGCCGGGTCTTGGCGTTCAGGACCACATCGATCGCCTTTTTGCGGTCGGCGTGTTTGTCGATGTAGATGTGTACGATCCCCTCGAGATGGGCAAAAACCGGCACGCGGGCCTCGCGCTGCACCAGCCCCACCAGCCCCTTGCCACCACGCGGAACGATCACATCCACGTAGTCGGTCATGGTCAAAAGCTCCTGCACCGCCGCGCGATCACGGGTCGGCACCAGTTGCACGGCGTCCTCGGGTAGACCCGCAGCCCGCAACCCGGCGGCCAGACAGCCATGGATCGCCTGCGCCGAATGCAGGCTCTCGGAACCGCCGCGCAGGATCACCGCGTTGCCGGATTTGAGGCATAGCGCGCCCGCGTCCGCGGTCACATTGGGGCGGCTTTCATAGATCACGCCGATCACCCCAAGCGGGGTGCGCACGCGTTGGATCCGCAGGCCGGTGGGTTGCGTCCATTCTTCCATCACCGCACCGACGGGGTCATCCTGCGCCGCAACAGCGCGCAACCCATCCACGATGCCCTGAATACGCGCCTCATCCAGCATCAGCCGGTCCATCATCGCAGAGGACAGCCCCTTGTCGCGACCAAACTCCAGATCCTTGGCATTGGCAGCGATAATGTCGTCACGCTTGGCCCAGACCGCATCTGCGGCAGCGGTCAGAGCCTGTTCTTTCTGTGCCGCGCTGGCGGTGGCGAGTTGTTGCGCAGCCGCTTTGGCGCGCGTGCCGATGTCTGTCATCAGCGCGGGAATATTTTCCAGATCTTTCATGTCTTTGCCCTTTGTTTCCCCAGGCGGGGTCCGAGCCGCACCGCCACGTCGCGCGGCGGTGGGAAATCTCGCATGCTCAGAATGACAGGATCAAAGCGCCATGTCATCCCGATGGATCAAGGCCGCGCGCCCCGCATAGCCGAGGATGTCCTCGATATCAGCGGAGCGGTGCCCTTGGATGGCGCGGGCTTCCTCTGCCGTGTACCGGCTGAGCCCCTGCCCCAGTTTGCGCCCGTCTGGGCCGAGGATGGCCAGCGGATCCCCGCGGCCAAAGTCACCCTCCACATGACGCACCCCAGCGGGCAGCAGACTGTTTCCATTTTGCAGCGCCCTGGCGGCGCCCTCGTCCACGGTGATCACACCGCGGGTCTTCATTGCGGCGATCCAGCGTTTGCGCGCCACCTGCGGATCCCCTTGGGCGGTGAACCACGTCGAGGGCGCACCTGCCTCAAGTGCTGCGACCGGCGACATCACCGAGCCTTCGGTGATCGCCATGGCACAGCCCGCGGCAGTCGCCATCTTGGCGGCCAACAATTTGGTGATCATGCCGCCCTTGGACAGGCCCGACACCCCGTCGCCCGCCATCGCCTCGATCTCGGGCGTGATGGTATCGATGCGATCAAACCGTTTGGCCTGCGGGTCAAGCGCCGGATTGGCGCTGTAGAACCCGTCCACATCCGACAGCAGGATCAAGACATCCGCCTCCACCGTCACCGCGACCTGCGCGGCGAGGCGATCATTGTCGCCATAGCGGATCTCGTCGGTGGCAATAGTGTCGTTTTCATTGACGATGGGCACCGCGCCCAGCCCGATCAGCGTCTCCAGCGTGGCGCGGGAATTGAGGTAACGGCGGCGGTTTTCGCTGTCCTCCAGCGTCACCAGAACCTGCGCGGTGGTGATGCCATGCGGGGCCAGCGCCTCCTCATAGGCGCGCGCGAGACGGATTTGGCCCACGGCAGCGGCGGCCTGCGATTGCTCCAGCGGCAGATCCGCACGCGGCAGGCCCAATGCACCGCGCCCCAGCGCAATCGACCCCGAGGACACAAGGATCACATCCTTGCACTGCTCTTTCAGGCGCGCAACATCCTGCGCCAGCGACAGGAGCCAGTCCTGCCGCAACGCGCCGCTGGCGCGATCCACCAGCAGTGCAGAGCCGATCTTGATGACGACGCGACGCGCCGTGTTCAGGGCTGCCAAGGGGTGTCCTCCTCCTCGGACGCCTCCGCCTGTTTGATCCGCAGGCGGTCATCGTCGATCTCGGCCCGTACGGCCCGCAGCACTTCGTCAAGACCCTCGCGGCTGACGCTGGACATCATCCGCACCGGAGCGCCGACTTCGGCCTCAAGTGCGGCGCGTGCCTCGGCGCGCTCCTCGTCATCCAGCGCATCGATCTTGTTCAGCGCCGTCACCCGGGGCTTACTGGCAAGCTCACCGCCATAGGCCTCAAGCTCGTTGATGATGGTACGGTAGTCCTCGGCAACGGTTTCAGATGTGCCATCGACCAGATGCAGCAACACCGCGCAGCGTTCCACATGGCCCAGGAAGCGATCACCGATGCCGCGGCCCTCATGCGCGCCTTCGATCAGGCCGGGAATATCCGCCATCACGAATTCAGTGTTATCAATCCCCACCACCCCGAGGTTCGGGTGCAGCGTGGTGAAGGGATAATCGGCGATCTTTGGCCGCGCGTTGGAGGTCGACGACAGGAACGTCGACTTGCCCGCATTCGGCAGGCCCAAAAGCCCCGCATCCGCGATCAGCTTCAGCCGCAGCCAGATGGTGCGCTCAACGCCCTCCTGACCGGGGTTGGCGCGGCGCGGCGCCTGGTTGGTGGAGGATTTGAAATGCAGGTTGCCAAAGCCACCGTTGCCGCCCTTGGCGAGCAGCACGCGTTCGCCGACCTCTGTGAGGTCCGCCAGCACCGTTTCTTCATCCTCGTCGAGGATCTCGGTGCCCACCGGCACCCGCAGTACAATCTCGTCCCCGTCCTTGCCGGAGCGCTGGCGCCCCATGCCGGACTGGCCGTTTTTTGCAAAGAAATGCTGCTGATAGCGGAAGTCGATGAGCGTGTTCAGCCCATCCACGGCCTCGGCCCAGACCGAGCCGCCCTTGCCGCCGTCACCGCCATCGGGACCGCCGTATTCGATGTATTTCTCGCGCCGAAAGCTGACGCAACCGTTCCCGCCGGCGCCGGAGCGAATGTAGACCTTTGCCAGATCGAGGAATTTCATGAGTAGGCCTCTGTGTTCGAGTTGGATCGCCAATACTTGAATTCAGGGGATGGCTCAACCCTGCGTCTGTGGTGGTGGCGCGGCCGGTAGCGGTCGACAGAATGCGGGCCATAAAAAACGCGGACCCGCATCAGCGCGTCCGCGATGTCTGTCGCCGGCTGACCGCAGGGTTACAGCTTGCGGCTGTAGGTCCAGGTCGGGACATTGGCATTGCGCGCGACGGAGAAATCCTCCGCATCGCCCAGGTATTCGAACCCGCAATGCGCCAGAACCCGCGCCGAGGCCGGATTGTCCTGAAACACGCTGGCGAACATGGTCGCATCCCCCAAGGGGTTGGCTTCGACCAGCAATTGCACCGCCTTGGAGGCCAGCCCGGTGTTCCAGAACGGCGGCGCCACCCAGTAGCCGACCTCGGACTGGTTGCGGTCCATGGATTTCAGGGAAATCACCCCCATCAGCTCCGGACTGCCGTCCTTGGTGCCATCCATCGCCCAGATGAATTCGCCCTGCGCAGCCTCCATCGCCCGGCTTACATAGGCCTCTGCCGCGCCGGGGGGATAGGGATGCGGGATCGGCGCTGTCATCTTGGCGACCCGCGCGTCCCCTGCATAATGTTCGATCAAACCCGCATCCGACGGCCGCAGCGGCCGCAGATCAAAACGATCTGCCTCGATGATGGTTTGCCGATCTGCCTGATCCAAACCCATGACCACGCTCCTCCTCAAAAAAACTCAAACTGCGGCAAGACTGGGACTTTGCTCCTCCATCCCCTTGCCAATGAGATGGGAAGCGCCGGAATGGGAAACAAGTCACGTTTTCACGCACTTGCGGTACGATCCGACAGGTCCATCCAGAAACGAAAAGAGGGACCGGTCTTTTAACCGATCCCCCTGAAGATTTTATTACCCTTTGGGTTCGGTTTACTCAGCGGCCTCCGCCGCCGGGAGAACCGAAATAAAGGTGCGGCCCTTGAGGCCCTTGTGGAAGGTCACGTTGCCGTTGGCGGTCGCAAAGATGGTGTGATCTTTGCCAATACCAACGCCTTCGCCCGGCCAGAACTTGGTGCCGCGCTGACGCACGATGATGTTGCCCGCGATTGCAGACTGACCACCATAAAGTTTCACGCCAAGACGACGACCTGCGGAGTCGCGACCGTTACGGGACGAACCGCCAGCTTTTTTATGTGCCATTCTTGTCTCTCCTTAGCCTTGAGCCAGCTCTTTGGCCTGCTCAACCCACTCGGGTTTGATCTTGACGGCGTCGATACCAGCAATGTCGTCTTCAGACAAGGCTGCGATCTGAGCGAAGGTGGTGAGGCCAGCGGCCTCCAGCTTCTTGGCGGCGGCAGGGCCAACACCGGTCAGCTGGGTCAGATCGTCGGAACCGGCAGCAGCTGCGGGGGCAGCGGCTTTGGCAGCCTTGGCTTTCGGCGCGGCTTTGGCAGCGGGTGCTGCATCGCCTTTACCGGTTGCCGCTTTGACGCCGGACGCATCCGCACCGGAGGACAGGATCTCGGTGATCTTGACCAGGGTCAGCTTCTGACGGTGACCGACAGTACGCTTGGAGGAGTGCTTACGACGACGCTTGACGAACTTGATGACCTTGTCACCTTTGATCTGTTCGACCACTTCCGCCTGCACGGCAGCGCCGGACACAAACGGAGCACCAACGACGGGGGCATCGCCACCGATCATCAGAACGTCATTGAATTGAACGGTTTCGCCAGCGTCTGCAGCCAGTTTTTCCACGCGGAGCATATCGCCCGCCTGAACTTTGTACTGCTTGCCGCCGGTCTTGAGGACTGCGAACATTTCAGTCTTTCCTTTTCTACCCGCGTCCTTCGGTCCCCTTTCGGGTGTTTGCGACGGGGCCTCGCCCCCTCACCTCGAACAGCGCGCCCCGAGAACGGGACGGTATGACAATAAAACCCCGGCGCGGAGAGTCCGGGCCGGGATGCGGGCTTTTGGCCCTGTTGGCGCTTGAAGTCAACCCTTCTGTGCGGGCGCAGGTGAAAAATATCCACAGCGAGTGTCGTGGCCCCGGATCACAGCTCCTGCACCGGCTGCAAATCCCGCATCCGATGTGCAAGCTCCTCGAACCGATTGGCCTGAATCTCGTACTGGATCGCATTCAGCAGCTCATAGACCTCCTGCATCAGCGGGTGCTCCAGCGCCTCGACATAGGCTGCAACCTCCTCGGTGGTGAAGTCGCGATAGAGATAGGCGGAATGCGCCAGGCTGGAGGCTGCCATCTCACGGCGCATCTGATCCTCCTGGGCCTTCATCAGGGCGCGCAGCCCCTCGGCGTCGATCTGCATGTCGATGACGCCGGCAGCCGAGGCCGCCATGAGGAAGCGGAACTGGATTTCCTGAACCGCACGGAGCGCCGTCTCGGTGCCGCCGATCGCCAGGTTCATATCCTGATAGAGCGCAACCCGCGGATCATCCTCTTCGATCAGGTTGCTGACGATGCGTTCACCAGCGGCGCGGGTGTCCTCGCCATCGGTCGCCATATGCGAGGCATTCTCGACCGCGACAAGCCGCTGCCCCAGGTCGCTGGCATAAAACTCCGCCGCAAAGAACAGCGCCTCGGTCGAGAGGGTCTCTTCCAGGATGTCCAGAGCGGTGGCCTGCATCTGGTCGGTGTCGAACACTTCTGCGGTCAACCGCTCCCACTCCAGCCCGAAATCTCCGGCGTCGGCGCCGAGGATCATGGGCGCGTCGCCCGCAGATTGCGCAATGCTGTCCAGCGCCACGTCAAAGCCGGTGACCTCGAGAAACGCCTTGATCTGGTCGCGATCCGCCGCTTCGGCTCTTGCCGGCAGCAAAACCGCAACGCTCAATGCGGCGGCAAAGACACCGTGCAGCAGGAACGATACAACTGAGGCGGGGCGCAGGCGCGCTGAGAACGGTTCGGTCATGGCACAAATGTAGGGGCGCGATCCGCATCCGCAAACCAAAATCCGACTTTCTTGATATAACTGTGAAATCGCCCCTTGCACGCGGTGAAAATCACCTTTAAACGCCCTCACACCCCCCGCGGAGAGGTGCCGGAGTGGTCGAACGGGGCGGTCTCGAAAACCGTTGTGCCTTCACGGGCACCCAGGGTTCGAATCCCTGTCTCTCCGCCACTTATCCCCGCCCACATCCGCCAGCGTTTGCAGGATCTTCCACCGCCTGCACGACACGGCGCTGACCGCCGCGTTGCATCGCGCCGGGGCCGGCTTTAGGCTCGGTCTCAAGCGTTTTGGAGTGGCCCGGCATGCTGAATGCAACACCCCCCTTTTTGTCGCCGGCTGTCGCGGCGGTCTTTGCCGCCTACCCAGAGCCGGAACGGCAGGGCCTGTTGGCGTTACGCCGCATGATCTTTGCAACCGCAGAGGAGATCCCGGCGGTGGGGCGGCTGGACGAAACGTTGAAATGGGGTCAGCCTGCCTATCTGACACCTGACAGCAAATCCGGGTCGACGATCCGATTGGGGCGTCCCAAAGGCGGTGGCTTTGCCCTCTACACCCATTGCCAGACGACGCTCATGTCGGATTTCCAGGCGCTGTTCCCGGAGACCTTCCGTTATGAGGGAAACCGGGCCATTCACTTCTTGCCCGACAGCGATCCGCCTGTGGACGTGCTGAGGCTGCTGGTGCGCAACGCCCTGACCTATCACCTGAAATAACCGCACCCGCGGGGCCGATGCACGCGCATCATCCTGCGCGCACAAATGAAAAAGCCGGGCTGTGACCCGGCTTTTCTTGCTGTTTTGTGATGCGTCAGGCGCGGCGGCGACGGCCACCGGAGCGGCCACCCCGGCCGCGTGCCTCTTCGCCCTCTTTGGCGGGCGCCTTGTTGAACTTGATCCAGTCGCCGCCGTGCGGGTCGTTGTTGGTCAGCAGGTTGGCGGCGCGGATGGCCTCCATCTCCTTGCCGGCGCGCGGCAGAGTGGACCCGAGACCGAACAGGGTCACAAAGGTCTCGTCGTCCATGCCTTCGGGCAGGATGATGCCAGCGGCGGCAACCTGTTCCTTCTTCTCGGCAATCGCCTTTTGCGTCACCGGCAGTGCCACCGGGTTCATGATCGCAGAGGTCATGCCCGCGCCCATGGCCATCGGCAGGAAGGCGTTGTTGATGCCGTGCCGGTTCGGCAGGCCGAAGGACACGTTGGAAGCGCCGCAAGTGGTGTTCACGCCCAGCTCCTCGCGCAGCCTGCGCACCAGGGCAAAAACCTGCTGACCCGCGGTCGCCATGGCGCCGATCGGCATCACCAGCGGGTCGACAACGATGTCATGCGCGGGAATGCCGAAATCGGCGGCGCGTTCGACGATCTTCTTGGCCACCGCAAAGCGCACATCCGGGTCCTCGGAGATGCCGGTGTCGTCGTTGGAGATCGCCACCACCGGAACATTGTACTTTTTCACCAGCGGCAGCACGTGCTCCAGACGCTCTTCCTCGCCGGTGACGGAGTTCAGCAGCGGGCGACCTTCGGCAGCCTGCAGCCCGGCCTCAAGCGCGGCGGGAACCGAGGAGTCGATGCACAGCGGCGTGTCGGTCAGCCCCTGCACCAGCTCGATGATCTTGGTCATCAGCGGCGGCTCGGTCTCGTTGGGGTTCGGGTTGGAGTTGTAGACAACGCCCGCGTTGATATCGAGGATGTTGGCCCCCGCCATCACCTGTGCCAGCGCGTCCTTCTCCACGGTGGAGAAATCACCTGCTTCCAGCTCTGCGGCCAGCTTCTTGCGACCGGTGGGATTGATCCGCTCACCGATCACGCAGAACGGCTGGTCAAAGCCCAGAATGGCGGTTTTTGACTTAGATTCTACGACAGTACGGGTCATTGTTTATCCTTGCTGTTTGACAGGCTGCGTGGACTCGCCGCCATTGTTGATTGCCCAGGTGGCATTGGTCTTGATACCGCCCAGGGGGAAGAAATGCACGTTGGTGATGTTGAAATCCGGGTTTGCCGCCTTGTAGGCCGCCAGTTCGGTCAGCACCTCGGTAGGCTCGTAAGGCAGCATCAGCTTGGTCACATCCATGGCGCGTTTCTGCAGCACTTTCAGCGACGGGCCGACACCGCAGGCGATGGCGAATTTGATCAGCGTCTGCAACTTGGCCGGCCCCGCGATGCCGATGTGGATCGGCAGGTCGATGCCCGCGTCCTTCAGGCCGTTCGCCCAGGCGATGATCGGCTTGGCCTCAAAGGCGAACTGCGTCGCCAGCGCCATCTTGGCATCGGTGCGCTCGGAGAATTTCTGTTTCCAGGACAGCGCTTCGGAGACGTTCTTCATCGAACCATCGGGGTCGATGTCCTTGTTGCCCTCGGGGTGGCCGGCCACATGCAGATTGGTGAAGCCCGCCTTGTCAAAGAGGCCGGTTTCCAAAAGCTGCATGGAGCTGTCGAACTCGCCATGCGGTGTTGCCACGCCACCCGCAAGCATCAGCGCCTGCTTGACGTCGGCCTCGCCCTGATAGCGGGCGATCCAGTCCGCCAATGTGGCCTCATCCTTGATGATACGCGCCGGGAAATGCGGCATCACCGGATAGCCCTCGTCGTTCAGGCGTTTGGCGGTGGCGACCATTTCCTCGATCGGGGTGCCCTCGATGTGGGCGATATAGACGCGGGTGCCGGCGGGCAGCAGCTCGCGGAAATCCTCGACCTTTTGTGCCGTGCGCGGCATCACCTCGATGGAATAATCCTGGAGGAAGGCCTCAAGGTGCGGATTGACGATGGTCTCGGTCTCGGAACCGCGTTTTTTGAAATTCAGCAAAGCCATGGCGGCCTCCCATAGTGAGCTCAGGGCTGTCATGCCCAACCGTCGTTTGCGATCAGCGCCTTGAGGCGGTCCTGATCATATTCCTCTTCCAGACGGGTCGCCTCGGCTTCGGCGATATCCCCCGGATCCCCTTCGATGGTCACGGGGGCGGCCTTGCGCCATTCCGCAAGATAGGCGTCGCTGTCCTTGGCGTTCACCTTCATGGCTGCGCGGTCGATGGCCTGCTCGAAGCGTTCTTCCAGCTGGCGTTTTGCACCACGCCGCCCCTTGCCCACGATGACCTGGGCCGGGATGTCGCGCCAATATACGATGGTGACGTCGGGCATTGCCGTTCCTTTCCGATACGTCTGTCGTATCGTGTTTCTAGTGCGCCGCAGATCGCTTGGTGCGTCGGATTTCGACAACACAAGGGGAATGAGCGACCTTTTGCGGATCATGCTACGGGTTCGCACCCTTGGATGCCAAGAAATTGCAACGTCAAATTTTTCAACAAGATCATGAGGCCCGAAACCCGGCGCGGACCAGGTCCGGTGGCAAATCAAACAATCGGCTGATGGCAGTACCTTGCAGATCCGCCCCGCCGGACGTACTGTCATCTCAACACGATAATCGGAGGGCGTGATTCATGGCGCCCAGGCGTTCCAAAGGTGCAGGAGCGTTTCCCAAAGCGGTTGAGACCCCTGTACCAGCCCGGCCGGATCCGGATGCGCTCTATGCGGCGCTGGATCTTGGCACCAACAGTTGCAGGATGCTGATTGCCCAACCCAAGGGCAGCGGCTTTCATGTGGTGGACAGTTTTTCAAAGTCGGTGCAGCTTGGCTCCGGCCTTGAAAAGACGGGACGATTGTCCCGGTCCTCCATGGCGCGCACCATTCAGGCGTTGCGCATCTGCCAGCAGAAGATCAACCGCAACCGGGTCAAACGCATGCGGCTTGTCGCGACAGAAGCCTGTCGGCGGGCCAAGAACGGGCGTGACTTCATGCGCCAGATCAAGCGTGAAACCGGGATGACGATGGAAATTATCCAGCCCGAGGAGGAAGCCCGCCTGGCGGTGATTTCCTGCGCGCCGCTGGTGTCGACCAAGACCGAGCAGCTGCTGGTCGTGGACATTGGCGGCGGCTCGACCGAGCTGGTCTGGATCGATATCTCCTCGATCGCGCGCCGGGACCGCCCCTCTGCCATCATGCGGCTGCACGCCGGGTTCCACAGCACCGAAAGCCCGTTTCCCGCCGCCAAGGTGGTGGACTGGATTTCCGTCCCGCTTGGCGTGGCAACATTGCGCGACCAGTTCAGCGACGTGGAAGATGACGCCGCCCGTTTTGCGCTGATGAGCTGGTTCTTCGAGGAAAACCTGTCGGATTTTGCGCCCTACAAGGACGAACAGGCCCGCGAGGGGTTCCAGATCGTCGGCACCTCTGGCACCGTCACCACGGTGGCCGCCTCGCATCTGGGGCTGAAACGCTATGACCGCACCAAGGTCGACGGGCTGCGGATGACCTCCGATCAGATCGACAAGGTGATCCGCGGCTATTTGGAACTGGGGCCGCAGGGACGCCGCCGCGATCCGCGGATTGGCGAGGACCGTCAGGCGCTCATCATGTCCGGCGCCGCGATCCTGCAGGCGCTGTTGCGCTGCTGGCCCACGGACCGGCTGTCAGTGGCGGACCGAGGCCTGCGCGAAGGGTTGCTCTATGCGCAGATGAGTGCCGATGGCGTGCTGGAGGACGGCCCGTTCTGAGGCCCCTTTCTGAGCGGCGCGAGATCGGCTATAGCGCGTCAGCTGTGACATCAGTCAGGACCGCGCGAAAGAGGATAGACCATGGCGAAGAAACCGACAGGCAAGAACACCTCCGGTCGCGGGCAGCGCGATCTGACCGTCAAGGTCAAGACAGCGCGCGGACGTAAGCTCAGCTCGACCCGCTGGCTGCAACGTCAGCTCAACGACCCCTATGTTAAACGGGCCCAGGCCGAAGGCTATCGCGGACGTGCGGCGTTCAAGATCATGGAGCTGGACGACAAATACCGGTTTCTGGTGCCCGGCGCCCGTGTCGTGGACCTCGGCTGTGCGCCGGGCGGCTGGGCGCAGGTGGCGGTGCCCCGGGTCAATGCGCTCGGCGAGAAAACCGGCAAGGCGATCGGACGTATCATCGGCGTGGACCTGCAAGAGGTCGAACCCCTTGCCGGGGCGGAGTTTTATCAGCTGGACTTCATGGACGAAGGGGCTGACGACAAGGTCAAGGACTGGCTTGGCGGCAAGGCGGATGTGGTGATGTCGGATATGGCGGCGTCCAGTTCCGGTCACAAGCAGACCGACCACTTGCGGATCATGTCGCTGTGCGAAACCGCCGCCTATTTTGCCTTTGACGTGCTCGAAGAAGGCGGGACCTTCGTGGCCAAGGTGCTGGCCGGGGGCGCCGAGGGCGAGCTGCAAAAGCTGCTGAAGCAGAAATTCACAAGCGTGGCCAACGTGAAACCACCCGCATCGCGGTCCGACAGTTCAGAAAAATTCGTCGTGGCCAGCGGCTTTCGCGGCTGATCGTCACCGCGTCAACGGCCAGACACGCGACGCACGAGAGGCCCGCAGAGAGCGCAAGGCGCGGTCCTTGAGCGCGTTGATCGCCTCGGATTCGGTCAGACGCGGCGCGCTGCCAGATGCTGCGGTCGCACCACCAGGGCCCGCAGCCCCTGCGGGCACGCGGCTGAGATGCAGCAGCCGCTCCCTGCCCTTTGCCATCGCTGATTTTGCCATGTGAGTCTCCGAAACCTGTGCCCTATGGATGTCGAGGTCCCATAGGGCCGTCCGGACGGGGCTCCGCAGCGGCAGAAATGCGGCAAAACCTGCGCCCCTCGTAACAATTTTCGGGGAATTCGGGTCACGCCTTGTCTGCAAGCCGGTCGGTTTGCAGCACGCCGTTGATCTCGGCGCCGAGGATCAGGATCGCGGCATTGAGGTAGAGGAAGATCAACGCCGCCATTGCCCCCGCGAGACCCGCATAGGTCGCGGAATAGCTGGCAAAGCTCGATACATAAAAGGCAAACCCCAACCCGGCCGCCCACCACAGGATCAGGGTCGTGATCGCCCCCGGCAGGATCAGCGAGACCGGCGCCCGCCGGGGCAACAGCACCAGATGATAGAGAAACACCGCCGCCACCGGCACGACGGCGACAACCAGGCCACTGGCGCCGTTCTCCCACCCGCGCAGAAAATCCAGGTCCGGAAAGAACCGGGCCAGAAACCGCGCCGCCAGCGGCAGGAACAGCTCGAAAATCGCCGCAAACAACAGCCCCACGCCGCCGAGGATCACCAGCCCCAGCGAAATCAGTCGGTGTTTCCAGAACGGCCGCGTTTCCTCCTGCCCATAGGCACGCAGCATCGCGATCCGGATCGCATCAACCCCGTTGGAGGCAAAATAGAGCGCAAGGATCCCGCCCAACGTCATCAGCCCGGTGCCAGAGGTCTCCAGCACCGCATAGACCTCGCGCGTGATCGGAGCGGCCACCGACTGTGGCCAGCTGCCAAAGACCAGCCCGACCACATCCTCGACCACCACGCGGTGGGACAGCAGGCTGGCGATGGCACCGCTGAGTGCAACGGTGAACAGCACAAAGGGAAACAGCGCCATCATCATCGACATGGCGATATGGCTGCTGAGCACCCAAGCGTTCTTGGAATTGAAGCGCCGGAGGGCACGGCGCAGGACCTGAAATGCCCTTCTTGCCTGGTGTCCCGCTGCCATATGTGTCTCCCTTGAAATGATTTTATTACAATGAGTTCGGCGTGCGTCTTGATGTCTGTTCAGAGAACCCCGGCCGCATGACAGCCACCAGGAACGCCGTGCTGATGCCAAAGGCCAGCATGCCTGTCATAGCAGCAAAGGAGGCAAAGATGCGATGTCCTTCATCCAGAACGATGTCGCCATATCCCAGGGTGGTATAGGTGGCGATGGAAAAATAGACGGCGGCGTTCCAGGTGGCAAAGCTGGCCGCCTTCAACATCAGTGCCGCCGACCAGATCCAGACCTGCGCCGTATGGGCGCCGACGATGAACCCGATCGAAATCAGCAGCACGCCCAGCTGCCGCGGCCGTTCGGACAGATGGCCAAAACGCGTCTGGTGCCGGCGCAGGGCTTCGACGCACCAGACCAGCATTGCCGCCTCCAGCACCAGACAACCGCCGAGGAAGAAACTGCCCCAGACGATCTGCTGAATCAGGGTCATCTCGCTTTGCTCCTTCTGTCACCGCCACAGGCCAGATTGACGCAGCCTAAAAATCGTCACTTGATCGTGCAACCTCCGCATTACATCCATGAGACAAGACATTGGGACAAGGGGCTTTCTTTTGCTTTTGCGCGTTCAGGACCTGACACGCCGATACCCGGGGCAGACCAGGGCCGTGCTGCAGGGCGCCGGGTTCGAGCTGGATCGCGGCGAGAGCGTGGCGCTGACCGGAGAGAGCGGCTCCGGTAAATCCACGTTGCTGCACATGCTGGCCGCGCTGGACCAGCCCGATGCGGGGCAGATCCTGCTCGATGGCGCGGACATCAGCAGGCTGGATGATCGCACCGCCTCCGCCGTGCGGCGGCGCCGGATCGCCTTGGTGTTCCAGCATTTCAATCTGATACCGGCGCTGACCGTGGCCGAGAATATCGCGCTGCATGCCCGCCTTGGCAAATGCCATGAGGCGGAGTGGACCAACCACCTGGCCGAGCGGATGGGACTGGCGGACCTGATGCGGCGCTACCCGGAACAGATCTCCGGCGGGCAGCAGCAACGCGTGGCGATCGCCCGGGCGCTGGCCCTGCGCCCGGATGTGCTGCTGGCGGATGAACCGACCGGAAACCTCGACGAATACGCCAGCGAGGAAGTGCTGCGGCTGATGCTGGAGCTGGTGAGCGAGGCGGGCAGCGCCTTGTTGCTGGTCACCCATTCGCAGCAAATTGCCGCCCGGTGTCAACGCCACCTGCACCTCAGCGGCGGGCAAATAACCGAGGGCGCCTGCGCATGAGGCTGACATTGGCCACGCTGTTGCGCCATTGGCGGCGGATGCCGTTGCAACTGGGCTTGATGATCGCGGGTCTGGCACTGGCCACGGCGCTGTGGTCGGCGGTGCAGGCAATCAATGGCGAGGCGCGGGCCTCTTATGCGCGGGCCGTGGAACAGCTCGGCAGTGCGCAACTGCCCGCGCTGACCGCTCCGGACGGGCGCATCCCGCTTGCCACCTATGTCAGCCTACGGCGCGCCGGTTGGCAGCTGTCGCCGGTGCTGGAGGGGCGCTGGTCGCCGGGTCGCAGGCCGGTCACGCTGATGGGAGTGGATGTGTTGAGCCACCCGGTGACAGCGGCGATGGTGGCGGCAGAGGCCGAAGCCGACCCCGATGCGCCTCCCTTTGCGACGGTGATGCAACGCGAGACCCTGTTTGCGCACCCCGATCGTCTGCCGGATCTGGAGGGCAGCGGCTATCGCCTGCTGCCGCTGCCGCATCTGCCGCCGGATGTGGTGATCGGCGATCTGGCGCTGGTCGCAACCCTGCTCGACCGGCCGGACGCGCTGACGCGGCTTTTGATATTGCCGCAGCAACCCATGGGCCTGACACCGCTTGCGGAGCTTGCCCCCAGTCTGCGCGTCGGGCGTGTGCAGGACGGGGTTGCCGGGGATCCGCAGCGGCTGACCCGCAGTTTTCACCTCAATCTCTCGGCCTTTGGGTTGCTGTCGTTTGCGGTGGGTCTGTTCATCGTGCAGGGCAGCGTGACGCTTGGGCTGGAACAGCGCCGGGGCCAGATCCAGACCCTGCGCTGTCTCGGCGTGCCGCTGTCGCAGCTGATGCTGGCGCTGGCGATCGAGCTGGTGGTGTTTGCCTTGGTCGCAGGGCTGATCGGCCTCGTCATCGGCTACGGTCTGGCCGGGCTGCTGCTGCCGGATGTCACCGCCACGCTTCGCGGCCTCTATGGGGCGCCGGTGGACGGTGAACTGACCCTGCGCCCGGGGTGGGTTCTGTCCGGGCTGGCCATGTCGGTTGGCGGCACATTGCTGGCGGGCACTCAGGCCTTTTTGGCGCTGCGCCGCATGGCGCGCAGCCTGTCGCAATCGCCCGTGAGCGGGGCCAGACGCGGCGCGCACCACTGGCTGCGCCTGGCGGCAGGGGGGCTCGTGCTCATGGGCCTCGGGACGTTGATCGGGGGGATCTGGCCCGGGCTTCTGACCGGGTTTGTCTGGCTGGCGGGTCTTATGGTTGGCGCGGCGCTGCTGTTGCCGGCGCTCCTGCATGCGGCCAGCCACCTGATTCCAACCGGGCCAGACAGCCCGCTGCGCGCCTGGCTGATCGCCGACAGCCGCCTGCAATTGCCGGGGCTGTCGCTCTCGCTGATGGCGCTGTGTCTCGCGGTAGCCACCAATATAGGCGTTGGAACCATGGTGTCCAGCTTCCGGCTGACCTTCGTCGACTGGATCGACCAGCGGCTGCTGGCCGACCTTTATGTGCAGCCCGAAACGGAAACGATGGAGGCGGAGCTGATGCGTTGGGCGCAGCAGGCGGGCGTGCGCGCCCTGCCCCGCTACCAGATCGACAGCCGCAGCGGCAATGCGCCCCTGCGGCTGTTCGGGATCACCGATGATCCGAGATACGCCGAAGAGTGGCCCCTTTTGCGCAGCCAGCCTGACGTCTGGACCCGCCTGTTCGATCAGGGGGAGATCCTGATCAACGAACAACTGGCACATCGACAGGGGCTGTCCCCCGGAGCGGTGGTTGAACTGGCGCCGGGTTGGAGCGCCCGAGTTGCCGGTGTCTATGCCGACTATGGCAACCCGGATGGGCAGGCTTACATGTCGATCGACGCCATGCGTGATCGCGATATGCCGATGACCCTGTCGCAGATCGGATTGGTGGCACCGGCGGACACAGCCATCGAGGATCTGGCGCAGGAGCTGCGCGCCGCGCTCGCCCTGCCGCCCGGTGCCGTGATCCGACGCGACGCGATCCGGGCAACTTCGACGGCGATCTTTGATCGTACTTTCGTGGTGACCGGCGCACTGAATGTGCTGACTCTGGCCGTTGCCGGCTTTGCCATGCTGACCAGTTTTCTCAGTCAATGGAGCCGACGCCTGCCGCAGCTGTCACCGCTGTGGGCAATGGGGGTCACCCGTCGTCAGCTGGCACTGTGCGAAGTGCTGCGCAGCCTCGGCTTTGCGGCGGGAACCTTCCTGCTGGCGTTGCCGCTGGGGCTGCTGCTGGCCTGGATCCTGCTGGCCCATATCAACCTGGAGGCCTTTGGATGGCGCGTGCCGATGACCTTGTTCCCCGACGACTGGCTGCGGCTGTTCGCCCTGACGCTCCTGGCGGCGGCGGTGGCGGCGCTGGGACCGGCGACGCGTCTGCTGCGGCTGTCTCCGGCCCGTCTTCTGGGGGTGTTCTCACATGATCGCTAATGCTGTTGTCCGGACCTGCGCCCTTGTGCTTGGCGTCCTCGTTGGGGTCGCGCCGACCGTGGTCGCGGCGCAAGGCTATGCCGGGCTTGGCACCCAGGCAGAGGGGTTTACGGTTCCCACTCCGGGGCAGAGCCTGGAATTTCCCGCCGATCACGCGGCCCATCCCGATTACCGGATCGAATGGTGGTATCTCACCGCAACGCTTGAAACCGCAAGCGGCGCGCAGCTTGGGGTGCAATGGACCCTGTTCAGATCCGCACTGGCCCCTGGAACCGCCCCCGGCTGGAACAGCCCGCAGGTCTGGATGGGGCACGCCGCCGTGACGACGCAACAGCAGCATTACTATGCGGAGCGCCTGGCGCGCGGCGGGATTGGACAGGCGGGCGTGTCGCTTGATCCGTTTGAGGCCTGGATCGATGACTGGGCGATGACCTCAATGGATAACACGCTCGACGGTCTGAGCCTGCAAGCGCGTGGCGAGGAGTTCGGCTATGATCTCTTCCTGCGTGCGGAGGGGCCGCTGGTCCTGCATGGAGAGGCCGGTTATTCGGTGAAATCGGCACAGGGGCAGGCAAGCTACTACTACGCCCAGCCCGGCTACCGGGTGAGTGGTACCGTACGGTTGCCGCAGGGGGATCTGGAGGTCACCGGCAAAGCCTGGCTGGATCGGGAATGGTCAAGCCAGCCCCTGGCGGCGGATCAATCCGGCTGGGACTGGTTCTCTCTCCACCTTGATGGCGGCGACAAGCTGATGGGGTTTGTGCTGCGCAGCGACAGCGGGGATTTCAGCTCCGGCACCTGGATTGAAGCAGACGGGACCACCATCCCGCTGGCGCCTGGGTCACTCGCGGCTGAGCCCCTGGGCTGGAGCGCGGTCGCGGGGCGGCAGGTCCCGACCAGCTGGCGTGTTTCGCTGCCCGAGCGGGATCTCGCGGTGGAGGTGCGCGCACTGAACCCAAACGCCTGGATGGGCACCGTGTTTCCCTATTGGGAGGGGCCGGTAGAGGTCTCGGGGTCGCATCAGGGGCGGGGCTATCTTGAAATGACCGGCTACGACTAGGGTCGGCGCGCCCCGGATCAGGGGGAGCTGCGCTCCAGCAGACCGTCAAAGCGGTAGTAGGCGCGCGCCGCGCGATGCAGCGGAGCGGTCTGGTAATCCTCCACCATGCTGGCCGCGTTGAGCGCCCCAAAGGCGGGATGGGCACGGCGAAGCGTGTCGAGATTGGAGAAGACGCTGCGCACCATTTCATGCACGACCTTCAGCTTCTGCTGCCGCGTGGTCACCAGCGTCGCCGCAAAGCCAAAGGAATGCACCACCTCGGGATTGCCGCGATAGAGATGGGCCGGGATCTGGGCAAAATCATAGAACGGGCTGCTCGACACGATGGCGCGGATCTGCGGATCATTCACCGGGACCAGCAGGGAATCGCAGGCGGTGGTTGCGGCTTCGACCGAGGCGGAGGGATGGCCGACCGTGAACACCATCGCATCGATTTCATCTGCACACAGCGCTTCGGACTGGGTTTCGGCCGGCAATTCATGCACTTCGGCAAAACTGTCCCTGCTCCAGCCGAGCACCGCCATCAACCCCTCCATGGTGGCCCGCTGACCAGATCCGGGATTGCCGATATTGACCCGTTTGCCGCGCAGGTCCGAAAAACTGTGGATATCCGCATCGACCCGCGCCACCACGGTGAACACCTCTCCGTGGAGCGAGAACAGCGCCCGCAGATCCGAGAACGGAACCCCGTTTGCCAGCAGCGGCGTGCCCGCGACAGCCTGGGCCTGCCAGTCGGACTGGACGATCGCAAAATCCAGTTCGCCCCGGCGTAGCGCCTGGAGATTCGCCACCGATCCATTGGTCACCTCTGCCGTGCAGCGAATGCCGTGACGGCGGCGATCCTTGTTCAGCAACCGGCAGATTGCCGTGCCCATCGGGTAATACAGACCGGAGACAGAGCCGGTGCCGATGGTAATGAAATCCTCGGCCCGGGCGGGGGCCGCGACCACGATCACGGCGGTCAGCCATGTTGCCCATAGACGGGCGCACCGCCTTGCAATTTTTCCCATACTGTCCCCGCCCCCACGCTGTGCGCGCAAAATTCCAAAGGGGGCAGAGCCTGTCAAGGTGAATGCCCCCAAGGCATGGAAACCCGGAACCGTCAGCTCCGCGGCCTGACTTCAAAGCTGACGTCCGGAAATAGTTCTGTGTCATAAAAAGGTTATCAAAGACTTGTAGCTGAGCACACGTGTTCGCGGACTCACGTCCAGCCCCGCTTTCCGGTCTCAAACCGGGCTGCGGGAATGGATCAGGGGGCGCGAAAACGGGGGCCACGCTGTCATATAGATATTTCAAAATACTGGCAGCATCCCGGCGTCCGAAACAGTGAATTCACCCCGTTCCCGGGGTAACAGACTTGGAGATGTCGATGACAATCTGGAAAATCGCAGCGCTGAACGTCGCCGCTGCCATCACCGCCACCGCGGCCTTTGCCGAAACCGAAATCACCCTGTGGCACGCGATGGGCGGCCAGCTGGGCGAGACCGTCAACAAGATCGCCGAAGACTTCAACGCGTCCCAGGACGACTACAAGATCACACCGGTGTTCAAAGGCTCCTATGAAGAGACCCTGACCGCCGGTATCGCCGCCTTCCGCGCTGGCGAGCAGCCCAACATCATGCAGGTGTTCGACGCCGGTGCCGCCACCGTGATCGGTGCCAAGGGCGCGACCATCCCGGTTCAGGACCTGCTGACCGACAATGGCGTCAACTTCGACATCAACGACTACATCTCCGGCGTGCGCTACTTCTACGCCGACAGCGATGGCAAGATGATCGGCATGCCGTTCAACTCCTCCTCGCCGATCATGTATTTCAACGTGGACGCGCTGGAAAAAGCAGGCGTCTCCGCCCCCAAGACATGGGAAGAGTTCCAGACCGTGACCGCGCCCGCCCTGAAGGACGCCGGCTACATCGGCCTGAGCCAGTCGCACCTGCCCTGGATCTTTACCGAGAACTTCCATAGCCGCCACAACCTGCCGTTTGCCACCAACGACAACGGCTATGAAGGCGCAGAAGGCACCGAGATCCTCGTCAACAACGACGCCATCAAGGCGCATTTCACCGCTCTGACCGAGTGGAAGGAAAACGGCTTCTTTGAATGGTATGGCACCGGTTGGGGCGACAACCAGCAG
Organism: Epibacterium sp. MM17-32; assembly: GCF_022348205.1. Classification (NCBI taxonomy): domain Bacteria; kingdom Pseudomonadati; phylum Pseudomonadota; class Alphaproteobacteria; order Rhodobacterales; family Roseobacteraceae; genus Epibacterium; species Epibacterium sp. MM17-32. Next base: position 416,448 of record NZ_JAKRFC010000001.1, read on the forward strand.
CCCTTCGAGGACGGCGATGTCGCCATCTGGCTCGGCTCCTCCGGCTCCTTCGGCGGGCTGATGTCCAAGGATCTCGGCTTTGAGTTCTCCGCCACCTACCTGCCCTATTGGGAAGGTGTGACCACCGAGCCCAAGCAGACCTTCATCGGCGGCGCATCGCTGTTTGCCATGTCCGGTCACGACGCCGAGGAAAACGAAGCCACCGCCAAGTTCTTCGAGTTCCTGACCTCCTCCGACGTGCAGTATTTCTGGCACAAGGAAACCGGCTACGTTCCGATCACCGAAGCAGCCTATGAGCAAGCCAAGGCAGACGGCCACTATGACCGTTTCCCGGCGGCCGAAGTTGGCATCCAGCAGCTGTCCCTGCCCGGTGGCGACAACACCAAAGGCTACCGCATGGGCTTCTACGTCCAGATCCGTGACGTGATGAACCGCGAATATGGCCGCATCCTGACCGGCGAGACCTCGGTCGAAGACGCCTTCAACAACATCGAGAAAGAAGCCAACGACCTGCTGGCGCGCTTTGCCAAGACCCAGGGCTAAGCTCTCTCATATCCGGGGCAATCCGCGTCATCCGCGCGGGTTGCCCCATTTTCTTTTGCCGATGGAAGACCCCTCATGAAACGTGCCGGATTCACCACTGTCTGGCTGCCCGTAGCGCTGTTGCTGCCGCAGTTGATGATCATTGCGATCTTCTTCTACTGGCCAGCCGCCTGGGCGGTGCAGTCGTCATTCTACCTTCAGGACCCGTTTGGGTTTGGTTCAACCTTTGTCGGGGTCGAGAACTACACCGACCTGATGGCCAACTCCGAATATGGCAAGGTGGCGCGTTTCACCGTGATCTATACCGCGCTGGTGACGTTCTTCTCGCTGGCGATCGCCCTGCTGCTGGCGGTGAAGGCGGACAAGGTCATCAAGGGCGCAAAGTCCTATCGCACGCTGCTGATGTGGGTCTACGCGATCGCCCCGCCGGTGGCGGGGTTCCTGGGGCTGATGTTCTTTGATCAGCGCAATGGTCCGATGACCGAGATGTTTCAGGCGCTGGGCTGGGATTTCCGCCTGGGTGCGGATTACAACTCCACCGCCACCGCAATGGTGATCGTGGCAGTGTGGAAGCAGATCCCGGTCAATTTCATTTTCTTTCTCTCGGGGCTGCAATCGATCCCGAAATCCGTGCGCGAGGCCGCATTGATCGACAACCGCTCCGCCTCGGGGCGCTTCTGGGACGTGACCTTTCCCCTGCTCGCGCCGACCGCGTTCTTCCTGCTGATCATCAATATCACCTATGCGCTGTTCGACACCTTCGGGATCATCGACACGCTGGTGCGGTCGGAGCCCGGCAACAACCCGGTGACACTGGTCTACAAGGTCTTTGTCGATGGGTTCCGCGGCAATGATCTCGGCGGGTCCTCTGCACAATCGGTGATCCTGATGGTGCTGGTGCTACTGCTCACCGTTTTCCAGTTCCGGCTGATCGAACGCCGGATTCACTACACCTGAGGAGGGTCGGATCATGACAGATATGACACAGGCCAGCATCGCCACCCCGGTGCGTCCACGCCGCTCCAAACGCTTTCGCTGGTCGCAGGTGTTTGACCACGCGATCCTGTGCACGGGCGCGTTCTTCATGGTGTTTCCGGTGTTCCTGGTGCTGATGACCACCAGCTTCGAGGACGCGGACATCGTGCGCAACGGGCTCCAGTTCGGCTTTGAAGGCCAGATGCTGGAGAATTTTGACGCTGCGATGTTCGAGGCCGCCGGGTTCAGCAAGGCGATCACCGGCACCCGGATGCTGATGAACTCGCTGATCCTCGGCTTTGGCTTTGCGATCGGCAAGATCGTAATTTCCATGATGGCGGCCTATGCCATCGTGTATTTCCGGCTGCGGTTTGCGACCTTTGCCTTCTGGATCATCTTTACCACGCTGCTGCTGCCGCTGGAGGTGCGCATCCTGCCCTCTTACGAGGCGATCCAGAGCCTTGGCCTCGCCAATACCTACACCGGGCTGATTGTCCCGCTGATCGCCTCTGCCACCGGCACGTTCTTCTTCCGTCAGTTCTTCCGCTCGATCCCCGAAGAGCTGGTGGAGGCCGCGCGCATTGACGGCGCCGGGCCGATCAAGTTCTTCATCGACATTCTGGTGCCGCTGAGCCGCACCATGATCGCGGCGATCTTCATCATCATGTTTGTCTATGGCTGGAACCAGTACCTCTGGCCGACGCTGATCACCACCGATGAGGGCATGTTCACCCTGGTGCGCGGCATCAAGCAGATCGTGCAGGTGCTGAGCCAGACCGGCGCGATGATCCCCGAATACGGCAAGGCGCTGGCGCTCTCTCTGATCGCCATGATCCCGCCTGTCCTCATCGTCATTTTCTTCCAGAGCTGGTTCGTCAAGGGCCTGACGGAATCCGATAAATAAGGAACTGAACCTATGGCACAGGTAACACTGGACCGTGTCCGCAAGACCTATCCCAACGGCTTTGAAGCCGTGCAACCCTGCTCTGTCGAGATCCCTGATGGTGAGCTGGTGGTGCTGGTCGGCCCCTCGGGCTGCGGGAAATCCACTTTGTTGCGCATGATCGCAGGGCTTGAGGACATCACCGATGGGGCGCTCTCGATTGGCACGGATGTGGTCAACGACAAGGACCCGGCAGATCGCAACATCGCGATGGTCTTTCAGAACTACGCGCTCTATCCCCATATGAGCGTTGCAAAAAACATGGGCTACGGGCTGAAGAACCGCGGCGCCTCCAAGGCCGAGATTGACGCCAAGGTGCAAGAGGCCGCGCGTATTCTGAACCTCGGCGACTATCTTGATCGTCGGCCGAGCCAGCTGTCGGGCGGGCAGCGCCAGCGCGTCGCCATGGGGCGCGCCATCGTGCGCGATCCGGAGCTGTTCCTGTTTGACGAGCCGCTGTCGAATTTGGACGCCAAGCTGCGCAACCAGATGCGGATCGAAATCCGGGCGTTGCAGCAGCGGCTTGGGGTGACCTCGGTCTATGTCACCCACGATCAGGTCGAGGCGATGACAATGGCGGACCGCATCATCGTGCTGAATGCCGGGCGCGTGGAGCAGATCGGCACCCCGACCGAAATCTACGAACGCCCTGCCTCGACCTTTGTGGCCGGATTCATGGGCGCGCCGCCGATGAACCTGATGACGGCGGCGCTGGTCTCCGGTCAGCTGCAAGTCGGGGGCGAGACGAAACTGCCCCTCACCCCGCCTGCTGTGGCAACGGATGAGGTGCTTGTCGGATACCGGCCCGAGGATGTGCGTCTGGGCGGCGACGGCTCTGTGGTGCTCGATGTGCAGATCATCGAGGAGCTGGGCGCAAACCGGCTGCTGCATGGTCAGCTGGGCGGACAGGCGTTCTCGATCAGCATCGGCAAGGACGAACAGGCTCAGGTCGGCCCGCAGCCGATCACCCTGCCCCAGGATCGCGTCCACTTTTTCCACCCCGAGCGCGGCACGCGTCTCTGATCCCGGTGCAGAGTAACGTGCAGCAATAACAAGGCCGGCGACTGCGACGTCGCCGGCCCATTGGCAAGATCATCGCCCGCGGTGCGGGCGTGGGTCCCACAGCCTCCGGGTCAAACGGTTGCAGGCGGCGGGCCGAGTTTCTTGCGCCAGGAGGCAATCGCCTTGATCCGCGTCGACATCTTCTGATTGAGATCCAGCATGTCTTTCACGGTTTTCATCGCCTTCACATCCGGTGCGCTGGCCCCCTTGGACGCCCAGTCCGCCATGGCCTTGAATATGGCCTCGCCGGTCTTGTTCTCGGTGCTGCTCTTTGGATAGAGCTTGGCGATATTGCCGACATTCTGGTTGATGTCGCGCGCCGCTTTCAGAATGTTCTCGGAAAAGAACTTCAACGCTTCGGTTTCGTCGCCGTTTGAGTTGCGCTGGTTCTGCGCCACAAACAGCGCGCCTTTTTTCAGGGTCGCGTCGAGGTTTTTTCCCAGAACATTCAGGGATCGCACCGCATCGGTCATTTCCTTGCCGCGCTTGCCGACGATCTGCTTGTTCATGTTGAGCTGCGCTTCACCGCTGACGATGATCGCTTCGAGGTCCTTCTCCAGCACGTTGAGGCTGTCGAGCTTCATCTTGGAGCCGGTTTTTTTCAGCTCGTCCTTCCACGCCGTGTCCAGAACCTTGACATAGGCCGCGCAGGCTTTCTTGGCAGAGGACAGCGCCTTGTCCAGATCTTCGAGCGCCTTCAGCTGCTTGTCCAACGGATCCTTCCTATCGCGCGCCCCATTGCGATAGTCGGTGAACGCCTTGTCCATCGCCTTGAAATTGGTGGACAGCTTTGTCTTCTGGATCGCCTTGATAAAGGCATCGCTCGGCTTTTTGGATTTCGTGTTCTTTTCGAACGCCGTCTTGGCGCGTTCCCATTCCTTCGCCCAACTTCCTGCTTCTACTGCCATATTCGTTCCTCCTTGGTGCCAATTGCCTGTTCACAATAATCTGATTAGCGGGCTGCGCGCCGTCCCACCAGTCGGGAGCGGCAAAACTTTGAAACAACCTGCGTCTCATCTGGTCTCACGCAGCAGCCCGCAGGTTCCGTCGCGGCGTGTGCGACTTTTTCCAGCGCCCTGCGGTCTGGCGCAAGGCTTTGTGCCGCGCGCGTAAAAACGCTATGTAGCGGAGACAGCAACAAGGGGATGCGTGCCCATGACCATCTATGGCGACAGCTTCGAGACCCGCGAAGCAATGATCGAGGCCTGCCGCGCGTTGAACCAAAGCGGCGTCAACCAGGGCACCTCCGGCAATATTTCGGTGCGCGTCGGCGCGGATTTTCTGATCACCCCGTCCGGCGTTCCCTACGAGGGGCTCACCCCTGACCTGATCGTACGCCTGCCACTGGACCCAACTCAGCAGGCAGCGCCCGGGCAGATGAAACCCTCGACGGAATGGCCCTTTCACCGTGCCCTGCTGGTTGCCAAACCCGAGATGAAGGCGGTGGTGCACGCCCATCCGGTTCATTGCTGTGCATTGGCCATGAACCGCCAGAGCATACCGGCCTGCCACTATATGGTGGCTGCGTTCGGCGGCACCGACGTGCCTTTGGCGGAGTATGCGTTGTTCGGCTCCGACGCGCTCTCGGACAGTATCACCGCGGCCATGCGGGAGCGCTCTGCCTGTCTGATGGCCAATCACGGCGCCGTTGTCTGCGGCGAGACGCTCGAGAAGGCGATGTGGCGCATGGGCGAGCTGGAAGCCCTCGCCAAGAGCTATATCGCAAGCCTCTCCATCGGCACGCCGCATATCCTGAGCGACGCGGAAATGGCCGAGGTGCTGGCGGCCTTTGCCGGCTACGGCCCGGCGCGCGAGTCCTGATGCGCCGGGGGCTGGTCATGGCATGAGCGCGTCGCACGCCCTTGCTTTGCTGCTGATCCTGGGCACCGTGGCCCTGATCGGTCTTGGGCTGAGGTGGTATTTCCTCCCCGAGGATGACGACGACGATTTTCTCTGACGTCACCGCCTCCACGAGAAAAGCCGCCGGTTTCGCAACCAGCGGCTTTCTCAAGCAAAACAGTGCTTTGCGATGGTACCCAAGGCCGGACTCGAACCGGCACGCTGTCACCAGCGGGGGATTTTGAATCCCCTGCGTCTACCATTCCGCCACTTGGGCCTGCTGCGTGTCCTAGCGCTGCTTTTGCCCGAGGTCCAGAGCCAAATGTGGGCACAGGCGCAGAAAATTGACCAATTCAGCGCTGTCGCAAACAGTTGAGTTGACCCCCGGGCGCCTGCATGCAACGTCAGCCGGGACTTTTCCATCAAGGACATTGCCCTCTGACATGTTGCGCCCTCTTTATGATCGGACCATGGCCCTGGCGGACCACCCGCATGCGCTGTGGTGGCTGGCGATTGTCGCCTTTGTCGAAAGCTCCGTGTTTCCCATACCGCCCGACGTGTTGATGATCCCGATGATCCTGGCGCGCCCGTCCCGCGCCTGGCTGATTGCGCTTGTGGCGCTTGCGGCTTCGGTGGCCGGGGGGCTGCTGGGCTATGTGATCGGGGCGTTCTTCTACGAGGGGATCGGCCTGCCGGTGCTCGAAGCAATGGGCAAGGCCGACAAGATGGCCGAGTTTAATACCCGGTTCAACGATTTCGGCTTCTGGGCCGTGCTGATCGCCGGGGTCACGCCCTTCCCCTACAAGGTCATCACCATCATGTCCGGTTGGACCGGCATGCCGATCGCCACTTTCGTCGCCACGTCGATCCTGGCGCGGGCGCTGCGGTTCTTTCTCGTGGCGGGTCTGTTGTGGCAATTCGGCGCCCCGGTGCGCGATTTCATTGAAAAGCGTCTGGGGCTGGTGTTCACCGTCTTCTGCCTGCTGCTGTTGGGCGGCTTTCTTGCACTGAGGTATCTATGACATTCAGCCGTTTTCTCATCCTGATCGCCGCCGGAGGGTCCGCCGCGCTGCTGCTTGGCGCTTTCGGGTTTCAGTACATTGGCGAGCTTGTCCCCTGCAAGATGTGCATCTGGCAACGCTACCCGCATGGGGCGGCGGTTGGACTCGGCGTTCTTGCGGTTCTGATCCCCGGTGCGGTGCTGCCCTACCTGGGGGCTTTGGCGGCCCTGACGACGGCTGCGATCGGCGCGTTTCACGCCGGCGTCGAACAGGGCTGGTGGGAAGGTCCGACCACCTGCACCTCGGGCGCGATCGACGGTCTCAGCGCGGATGAACTGATGTCGCAGATCATGTCGGCGCCGCTGGTGCGCTGTGACGACATCCCGTGGGAGATGTTCGGCCTGTCCATGGCCGGATGGAACGCGGTGATCTCGCTGGGGCTGGCCGCGATTTGGGTCGCGGCAGCCCGTCACGCGCGCTGACGGTCAGGCGCGCTGACGGTCAAGCGCGACTGTCTTTCTTGGTGGCCAGCAGCAGATTGGTTTCGCTGGACACCACCCCGTCGAACATGCGGATCTTGGCCAGCGCCTCGTCGAGGGTTTCCAGCGTTTCGGTCCCCAGCTCCACGATCAGGTCCCAGCGCCCGTTGGTGGTGTGTATCGCACGCACCTCGGGCAGCCCCTGAAGCTGGCGCGTGATCCGCGACGCCCCGCGCCCCTCGATGCCGATCATCATCAGCCCGCGGACCGGATCGCGCAGCACGTCCTCCTTCAGCACCACCGTGAACCCCAGGATATCACCGCGCGACTGAAGCCGCTCGATCCGGGTGCGCACCGTGGTGCGCGACAGTTCCAACTGCATGGCCAGATCGGAGAGCGAGGCCCGCGCGTCATGGCGCAGTGCCGAGATCAGGCGTTCATCCGTTTTGTCCATAATCTACGTCCGTTTTGCGTTGTCTCTTCTCCTTATGGTCAATTTGCTCTCTGTTTTCCACCTCAAAACGGAGAAATATCAAAGTGACCCACAATCAAGGAGATTTCGGATGTCCTCTCGACACTGTATTCTCGTCGGCGCGCCCGTCGACAGCGGCAAGCGCCGCACCGGCTGCCTGATGGGCCCGGATGCCTATCGCACTGCCGGGCTCGCCCCCGCTCTCGAAAGCCTCGGCCACACGGTCGAGGATATCGGCAATGTCACACCTGCCCCGCATGCCCCCGATGATGGCAGTGGCCCCCTGCACGAGCCTAATCTGACCCGCGCCTGGACCGAGAGCCTGTCCGAAGCCGCAGAAGCCGCCATGGCGCGCGGCATGCCGATTTTCCTCGGCGGCGATCACGCTCTGGCATTGGGCACCGTTCGCGGTGTTGCCAACCACGCCACAACCCAAGGGCGCCCGCTGTTTGTGCTCTGGCTCGATGCCCATAGCGACTATCACTCGCTGGACAGCACCGATTCCGGCAACCTGCATGGCTGCCCGGTGCGCTATTTCACCGGTCAGGCACCGTTTGAGGGCTTCCCGCCGGTGCCGAACCCGGTGCCGCCGGAAAATGTCTGCATGATCGGTCTGCGGTCCGTCGACACCGCAGAACGCGACGCCATGGAGAAGGTCGGCATTCACCGCCACGACATGCGCGATATCGATGAGAACGGCATCGCCCGCCCGCTGAGCGCCTTTCTGGAAAAGGTCGCCGCCCAGAACGGCATGCTGCATGTCTCGCTAGATGTGGATTTCCTCGACCCCGCCGTCGCACCTGCGGTTGGCACCACTGTTCCAGGCGGCGCCACCGTGCGCGAGGGTCATCTGGTCTGCGAAATCCTGCATGACAGCGGCCTGATGACCTCGATGGATCTGGTGGAGCTGAACCCCTTCCTGGATGAGCGTGGCCGCACCGCGCATCTGATGGTCGATCTTTGTGCCTCTGCCATGGGGCGGCGCGTGTTTGACCGCCCAACCCGGAGCTACAACGCATGAGCATGCTTCAGGCTCCTGCGGCAGTCGTCATGGTGCGACCGCATCACTTTACCTCGAACCCGGAAACCCGAGGGGACAATGCGTTTCAGGCGCAGGCCGATGCCAATGCCGACACCATCAGCGCCCGCGCGATCGCCGAGTTCGACGGCGCGGTCGCTGCGCTGCGCGACGCAGGCGTAACGGTCCATGTGTTCGAGGACACCAGCCGCGACACCCCGGATTCCGTCTTTCCCAACAACTGGTTCTCCACCCACGCCGGTGGTCATGTGGCGGTCTACCCGATGTTTGCGGCCAACCGGCGCCGAGAGCGGCGCTGGGACGTGATCGAGATGCTGAAGCGGGAGTACCGCGTTCAGGACGTGATCGATTATTCCGGCCTGGAACAGGACGCTCTGTCGCTCGAAGGCACCGGCGCCATGGTGCTCGATCACATCGGGCGCATTGCCTATACGGTCAAATCAAACCGCGCCGATCCGGTGCTGCTGGAGCGGTTCTGCACCCATTTCAACTATGAACCGATGGTGTTCGAAGCCTGCGACGATCAGGGGCGCGACGTGTATCACACCAATGTCCTGATGGGCATCGGCACCGACTACGCGCTGATCTGCCTGGACATGATCCGCGACGCCACCCGCCGCGCCGAGGTCAGGCAGCGGCTCGAAGAAAGCGGGCGCAGCGTCATCGACCTGTCCGCCGCGCAGATCCAGAACTTTCTCGGCAATACCTTCGAACTGACCGGGCACCGGCGCGTGCTGGCGCTGTCCGCCCGCGCGGCACAGGCACTGACCCCGGACCAGCGGGCGGTGATCGAACGCTCGGCAGAGCTGCTGCCGCTCTCCATTCCCACACTTGAAACGGCCGGTGGGTCAGTGCGCTGCATGCTCGCCGGCATTCACCTCAGCCCCCGTCAAAGGACCATGCAATGACCCAACCTTCCGATAAGGCCCTTGTTCCTTTTGTCAGCGTAGACAACATGATGCGCCTCATTCATCATGTCGGCATCGAGGATGTGATGCGCAGTCTGGCCGACTATATCGAGGCCGATTTCAAACGCTGGGAGCTGTTTGACAAGACCCCCCGTGTCGCCAGTCACTCCGACGTCGGTGTGATCGAGCTGATGCCCACTTCTGATGGCGAGGCTTACGGGTTCAAATACGTCAACGGCCACCCCAAGAACACCTCCGAGGGGCTGCAGACCGTGACGGCCTTTGGTCTGCTCGCCGATGTCTATACCGGCTATCCGGTGCTGCTGACAGAGATGACCATCCTCACCGCCCTGCGCACCGCCGCGACCTCGGCCATGGTGGCCAAGCATCTCGCCCCCAAGGGCGCGGATACCATGGCGATGATCGGCAATGGCGCACAGTCGGAATTTCAGACGCTGGCGATGAAGGCGATCATCGGTCTCAAGGCCGTGCGCCTTTATGACAAGGACCCGGCGGCAACCGAGAAATGCGCGCAGAACCTTGCGGGGCTTGGGGTGGATGTGACCATCTGCAAAACCCCGGAAGAGGCGATCGAGGGCGCACAGATCCTCACCACCTGCACCGCGGACAAGCAATATGCCACCATCCTGACCGACAACATGGTCGGCAGCGGAGTGCATATCAACGCCATCGGCGGCGACTGCCCCGGCAAGACAGAGCTTGCGCCCGGCATCCTCAACCGGTCTGACGTGTTTGTGGAATATCCGCCGCAAACCCGCGTCGAGGGCGAGATCCAGCAGATGCCCGAGGACTTCGCCGTGACGGAACTCTGGGAAGTGATCTCCGGTCACAAACCGGGCCGGACCGGTGATCGTCAAATCACGCTTTTTGACAGTGTCGGCTTTGCGATCGAGGATTTCTCGGCCCTGCGCTACATTCGCGACCGCATCAAGGGCACGGATTACTTCATCGATCTCGACATGCTGGCAGATCCGGATGATCCGCGTGACCTCTTTGGCATGGTGCAACGCGCCAAGGTCTGACGCAGAAAGCGCGCCTCTCGGGGCGCGCTTTTGATTTTAAACCAAAGACTTCAGGCTTCCAGTTCACTGTCCCAATAAAGATAGTCCATCCAGCTTTCATGCAGGTAGCCGGGCGGGAACTTGCGGCCCGTATTGCGCAGTTCCTCCGCCCCGGGACGGCGCGGGGGCTTGCGCAGGGACATGCCCGCACGGTGCAAAGGCTTGGAGCCTTTCTTGAGATTGCAGCGCGAACAGGCCGCCACCACATTTTCCCAGCTGGTCACGCCGCCCGCCGCGCGTGGTACCACGTGGTCAAAGGTCAGATCGCCCTTGGCCCCGCAATACTGACAGCAGAATTCGTCCCGCAAGAATAAATTAAAGCGCGTGAAGGCCACGCGCTTTTGGGGTTTGACAAAATCCTTCAGTACCACGACCGACGGTATTCGAATTTCGGTGCTGGGACTGCGCACAACCTCGTCATACTCGGCCACGATGGCAACCCGGTCGAGCCAAGCGGCTTTGACGGCGTCCTGCCATGGCCAGAGTGACAAGGGGTAGTATGACAAAGGACGATAATCCGCGTTCAACACCAGCGCTGGATGTTGTTTCAGAGCCCCCGGCTCCCTTACGAATTCTGTCCTGAAGTCTCCGTCCATCAACGTCTTCCTCGCCCTGCTTGCCTCGTATCGGCACCAGAGCGGGGAACCCGCCCCAGCTTGAGATTAACTATATATCGTGGCCGGAGCCTGACAAGCCCCAAAGCGCCACCAGATGTCGTGTGAGATAGGATGATTCCGTTACAGCAGCGTGACAGTTATCCACAGCCCGCAAAACAGGCATTCCGCAGCGCGGCATCTGCACAGGCTTGCACCACGGCTCGCCTGCCCGTAGAGCCAACCCCATGAGCCGCTTGATCCGTTTCAACAAACCCTTTGATGTGCTGCCGCAGTTCACTGATCGCGGCAGCGAAGGCAGTCCGCGCGCCACGCTGAGCGACTATGTCGATTGCCCCGGCGTCTATCCCGCCGGGCGTCTGGACCGCAACAGTGAAGGGTTGATGCTGCTCACCGACAATGGCCGTCTGCAGGCCTGGATCAGCGACCCCAAGCACAAGCTGGAAAAAACCTATTGGGTGCAGGTCGAGGGTATCCCCGATGAGGACGCTCTGAACTTACTCCGCCAAGGGGTTGAACTAAAAGACGGAATGACCCGCCCTGCCAAGGCACGCCTGATCAATGAGCCTGCTCAGCTCTGGGCCCGCACGCCGCCGATCCGGGAACGCAAATCCGTGCCCACCGCGTGGCTCGAGTTGAAGATCACCGAAGGCAAGAACCGGCAGGTCCGGCGCATGACAGCCGCCGTCGGGCATCCAACCTTGCGGCTGATCCGCTACGCCATTGGCGCTTGGACACTGGAGGGGCTGGCGCAGGGCAAATGGCAGGACCTGGACCCACCGCGCGTGCCCGGCCCGCCAAAACCCGCCGCTAAACCCAACCGCAAACATGCTGCAAAACGGCGCGCCGGTGCGACATCTGCCCGCAAACCCCGACAGCGCCGCGACGGCTGATCCGCTCAGATACTGCCCTCGGCCTCGATCACCAGGACCCGCGCCGCCCCGCGCGGATGCGCCACATGCTCATCGCCCACCTCTGCGTGGATAATATCCCCCTCGGACAGGGCGTGCACCTCTACTTGGCCGTTCTCGCGCACATGCATGTCGACCGCGCCCTTCAGGACCACAAAGACCTCGGCCCCGTCATTGACGTGCCAGACATAGGGCTGATCCGTCCAGTGCAGCCGCACCGTGGTCGCTCCGGTAAATCGTTCGATGTCCAGGGCCTCCCAGGCGCGCGAGGCGGTAAACTCTTGCGGTGAAATCAGTTTCATCTTTCGCTCCGTTCTGATTATGCGCATGATCTGACATCAAACGACGCACGAACAGCCCGCAGACCGCCGGAAGAAACCGGCGTTTCGCCGCTTTGCTCCGGGGAACCGCAAGAGGACCTGAACCGTGGATCTGGACCCGACAAACCGACGCATTCTGGCAGAGCTCACCCGCAACGCCCGGCAGAGCACCGCCGCCATCGGGCGTGCGGTGAATCTCTCGCGTCAGGCGGTGCAGGACCGAATTCGGGCGATGGAGGATCAGAACCTCATCACCGGCTACCACGTTGCCGTCACCGAGTCGGCCGCGCCGTTGCGGGCGATGATCCTGTTGCGATTTGCAACGCGCCCCTGTGCGCCGGCGCTGGAGTGGTTGGCGGCTGCGCCGGGCATTACTTATGTGGCGTCACTGGCGGGGGAATGGGACGCGATGGCGATGGTTGCGGTTGCGGATACCGATGCGCTGACGCAACTCAACGACCAGATCGCAAAGAGCCCGCTCATCGAGCGGGCTCAGTCTCAGATCGTCCTGAAGGAACAGCGCTGACCGCGCGTCACAGGCTCAGTTTGTCGCGCATGAAGGCCAGCGCCACGCTCAGCCCATCGGGCGCGATCCCGTGGCCGGTGCCCTTCATCACATGGGCGAACACATCCTGAAAGCCCGCTTCTTGCAGGGCTTCGGCAGCCTGCGGCAGCGATTGCGGCGGCACCACGTCGTCCTCGTCCCCATGCACCAGCAGTACCGGCATCCGGCTTACGACCTCATCGCTGAAGGTGTCCGGCGACAGCAGACGACCGGAAAACGCCACGATCCCCGCCACGGGGTCTTCGCGACGCGGAGCCACATGCAGCGCCATCATCGTGCCTTGCGAGAAACCCAGCAGAACCACCTGCTCCGGCAGCAGATCCTCATCCACCATGAAAGCATCCAGAAACGCGTTGAGGTCATCCACCGCTGCCATCATGCCGCGCATGGATTCTTCTTCAGACGAGCCGTCAATCCAAGGGATCGGGAACCACTGGAACCCCATCGGCGCACCGGCGCAGGCCTCGGGCGCATCGGGGGCGACAAACAAAGTGTCCGGCAGATGTTCGGCAAGCGGGTCAGCGAGACCAAGGAGATCCGCCCCATTGGCCCCATAGCCATGCAAAAACACCACGGCCGAGCGGGTGTCACCGGAGAGCGGCTCTTTGCGGCCGGCAGTCAAAACGCGAGTCATCGGATCCCTTCCCTGTCCTTTGCCACATGGTAATAGGCCCACAAAAGCCGCGCCGCAACCGACCGCCACGGCGACCACGCCGCGGCCATGTCGCGCAGGGCACGCTCTTTGGGGCGCTCCGGCAGGTCAAACAACAGCCGCGCGCTTTCCTGCAGGGCCAGATCGCCGGGCGCGAAGACATCCGCGCGGCCAAGGGAGAACATCGCGTAGATCTCGGCCGTCCAGATGCCGATGCCCGAAACCTGTGTCAGTTCCGCCACCACATCTGCTGTAGGAGCATCCCGTAAGGACTTGAAATCTATGCGCGCCTCCGCCAATGCGCGGGCATACCGGATCTTCTGGCGGCTCAGGCCCGCCGCGCGCAGATCCTCATCACTGGCCCAGAGGATCTTGCGCGGCCCGGTCAGTTTCGCCGCGCGCAGGCGGTTCCAGATCGCATTGGCCGACGCCACCGAGACCTGCTGGCTGACAATGGCGCTCAGAAGCTGCGCAAACCCATCGGGCTTGCGCCGGAGCGGCAGCGGCCCCGTGAGTCTCAGCGCATCGGCAAAGCGTGGATCCTGCGCAGAGAGCCACGCGGCGCCTTCAGCCACGCAGGCCGGGGTCTCGATGATGCGGCCAACCGTCATCTGGTGCCCCGCGCGAAAATTGTATTGGTGCACTGCACGCTGCTTGTTCCTTCACCTGTTCAGGGCTACGCCATTGCCATGACTATGACCGCTCCCGCCCCCGACGACCATATTGCAAAGCGCAATGTTCTGATTCTTGTGCTCGCGCAGGCCTTTCTGGGCGCGCAGATGCCGATGATCTTCATCGTGGGCGGACTGGCCGGTCAATCCCTGGCGACCAACCCCTGTCTGGCGACCCTACCGATTTCGCTGATCGTTGCAGGCTCGATGCTCTCGGCCACACCGATCTCGGCGATCATGCAGCGGTACGGACGCCGCGCCGGTTTTGCCATAGGCGCCACCGGCGGTGCGCTGGGGGGGCTGATCGGCGGCTATGGTCTCTACCTTGGCTCGTTCCCGGTGTTTCTGGTGGGCAGCGCCCTGACTGGTATCTATATGAGCGCGCAAGGATTCTACCGCTTTGCCGCCGCCGATACCGCATCTGACAGCTTTCGCCCCAAGGCGATTTCCTATGTGATGGCCGGGGGCCTGTTGTCGGCGATTGTTGGCCCGCAGCTGGTCAAGGCCACCAGCGATGCGTTCGTCATTCCCTTCCTTGGCACCTATTTGGCGGTGATCGCAGTGAACGTGCTGGGTGTCGGCCTCTTTGCCTTCCTGCGCATTCCGCGCCCGCCCGCACCGAAGGAAGACGCCCCCATGGGGCGCAGCCGTTGGGAGCTGCTGAAAACACCGACGATCGCCGTGGCAGTGATCTGCGCCATGGTGTCTTATGCGCTGATGAACCTGGTGATGACGTCCACGCCGTTGGCGGTTGTCGGCTGTGGGTTCAGCCAGAACACCGCTGCGGATGTGGTCACCTCGCATGTTCTGGCGATGTATGTGCCGTCGTTCTTTACCGGGCATCTGATTGCGCGTTTCGGCGTGGAAAAGGTCGTTGGCGCCGGGTTGGTGATCCTCGCAGGTGCTGGCGCTGTCGCGTTGCAGGGCGTGGATCTGGGCAACTTCTTTATCGCGCTGATCCTTCTGGGCGTTGGCTGGAACTTCGGCTTTATCGGCGCGACCACCATGCTTGCCGGCGCGCATGAGGCGCATGAGCGCGGTCGGATGCAGGGTCTCAACGACCTGCTGGTCTTTGGCGGTGTGACCGTCGCCTCCGTTGCATCCGGTGGATTGATGAACTGCTCGGGCGGCAATCCGGTCGAGGGTTGGGCCGCCGTCAATATGGCCATGGCCCCCTTCCTGGTGCTGGCGGGCGGTGCCTTGATCTGGCTGGTGCTGAAACCCAAATCCGCCACCGCCTGATCGCGGGCTGCACCGTGGCGCGCTACCAGCGCCCGGTGCCCGCCTGCCACATCAGCGAGACCCGCCTGCGAAACTCGCTCAGGCCAAGCGCGCCTGCCGCCACCCGCGCAGGTTCTGCCCGGACCTGTCGCAATATGGCACCCGCCTGCCAGCCGGGCAGCAAGGCACTGCTTGCCGCAGAGGAGATCGCCTGCCGCCCTCGTCTGGCAGCGGCAAGCCGGTCCAATCCCCGTTCCGCCAGTTGGATCAGCCCGGCGTTGGTGCCATCCAACAGCGGCACCCGTTTCTGGGCCTCAAGCTCCGGGATGGCACGCAGATAGGCCGCAAGCCCCGCCGCATAGGCATAGTCGCGCACAACACCTTCGTCCGCTGGCCCCAGCGAGGCAGCTGCCATCCACATCAGACCGCCCGAGGTGGCATCGATATAGGTGTCAAAGGCTGCCTCATCCTCAAACGGATCGCGGTAGATGTCCCAACGCCGCGCCTCGGCCATTGCGTCAATCACCTGCGCGGCCTCATGGTTGACCAGCCGCGCCAATGGTGTCGCCACATAATGCCGGCGCACCTGGCCGCCGGACGCAATCTCCGCACCGACATCGCGCCACCACTGCACCCGCATCTCGGCGATCATGCTCTCCTGACTGGCCCAGGGGGCACGCGACATCTCGATGTTAAAGGCGTAGAGCGCAAACAGCAGCGGCCGCGCCTCGACAGGGGCGGCCATTGCGGCCAGAAAACGATCCGGATCGCCCTTCTGAACCGCCTCGGCGCAGGCGATCAGGTCATCGTCAAACTGCATCCGCCGCCTCGGCCGCATCGCGCAGCAGCTTCCAGTTCATTGCATCGAGCAGCGCGTCAAAAGACGCATCCAATATGTTCGGACTGACGCCAACAGTGGACCAGCGCCGCCCCTTGCCGTCTTCGCTGTCGATGATGACGCGAGTCACAGCCTCGGTGCCGCCCTGGGTGATACGCACCTTAAAGTCGACCAGCCGCATGTCGTCCAACACCTTGGAATAGCGCCCCAAATCCTTGCGCAGCGCTTTGGCCAAGGCGTTCACCGGGCCACGGTCGCTGCCGGTCTCGTCGAGGGATTCACTGACGGAGAGCAGCTTTTCTCCGTCGACCTTGACCACCACCACGGCCTCGGACAGGCTCACCATCCGGTTGTACTTGTTCTTGCGTCGCTCCACGGTGACCTTGTAGCGCTTGACTTCAAAGAACTGCGGCATCTGGCCCAGTTCTTCGCGCGCCAGCAGCTCAAAGGACGCCTGCGCGGTGTCGTAGGAATAGCCTTCGGTTTCGCGTTCCTTCACCCGCTCCAGAATCCGGCCAAGCGCGGGGTCGCCCTTTTCGACCGTCAGGCCCGCCTCTGCCAGACGACGGCGCAGGTTCGACTGCCCCGCCTGATTGGACATCGGGATAACGCGGCCGTTGCCCACCAGCGCGGGGTCAATATGCTCGTAGGTCGAGGGGTCCTTGAGGATCGCACTCGCATGCAGCCCCGCCTTATGCGCAAAGGCCGAGGCCCCCACATAGGCTGCCTGCTTTTGCGGCACCCGGTTGAGGATCTCATCCAGCATCCGGCTCACCTTGGTCAGCTGCGCCAGCGCCCCTTGCGGCACGCCGGTCTCATACGCGCTGGCATAGGGTTCCTTCAGCAAAAGCGTAGGGATCAGGGTGGTGAGGTTGGCATTGCCGCAGCGCTCGCCCAGACCGTTGAGCGTGCCTTGAATCTGGCGCACGCCCGCATCCACCGCCGCCAGCGAACAGGCAACTGCATTTTCGGTGTCGTTATGGGTGTGAATGCCGAGATGATCGCCCGGCAGTCCCGCAGCGATCACCTCGGATACGATGCGATGAACCTCATGCGGCAGCGTCCCGCCATTGGTGTCGCACAGCACAACCCAACGCGCGCCCGCATCGAGCGCCGCGCGACAGGCCGCCAGCGCATAGTCTGGGTTGGCCTTGTAGCCGTCAAAGAAATGCTCGGCATCAAACAGCGCCTCGCGCCCCTGCGCCGCGATATGCGCCACCGACTGGGCGATATTGTCGAGGTTCTCTTCAAGTGTGATCCCCAGCGCCGCAGTCACGTGGTAGTCATGCGACTTGCCCACCAGACAGACGCTCTTGGTGCCCGCGTTCATCACCGCCGCCAGCACATCGTCATTCTCTGCCGAGCGCCCTGCCCGCTTGGTCATGCCAAAGGCTGTCAGCGTCGCGCGGGTCTCGGGCGCCGCGTCGAAAAAGGCGCTGTCGGTCGGGTTGGCACCGGGCCAGCCGCCCTCAATGTAGTCTACACCTAGGTCGTCAAGCGCTTGGGCGATCTGCTTTTTTTCTAACGTGGAGAACTGCACACCCTGCGTCTGCTGCCCGTCGCGCAGGGTGGTGTCATAGAGGTAGAGCCGCTCCGTCATTCCAGCCCCTCCAGCTTGGCCGCGTCATACCCTGTGCCGGGCACAAGTTCCACACCGGTTTTCGACATGCGCACCTCCAGCCCCGCCTCCGTGTAGGCCGATTTGAGGCGATCTACCTCGGCAAAATCCTTGGTTTCCATGGCCGTCTGGCGCGCCGCGAACAGTCGCGCCTCATGCGCCGAGAGATCAACCGACGGCGCTGCGGCCCAGTCACCCATCTCATCACTCAAGAGGCCCACCAACTGCCCCGCCGCCAGCAAACCAGCCGCATCTCCAGCCGCTGCCAGCTTGTGCATCTCGGCAATTGCCCCGGCGGTATTGAGATCATCCGCCAGTGCGTCCACGACCGCGGCAGCAGCGGTGGCGGCGGGCTCGATGCCCGCTGTCAGCGCCCGCCACTTGCGCAACGTCGCCTCCGCCTCGGCGGCCTTCTTCTCGGTCCAGTCCATCGGCTTGCGGTAATGGGTTTGCAGGAACACAAACCGCACCACTTCGCCCGGAATGCCCTGCTCCAGCAGATCGCGCACGGTGAAGAAATTGCCCAGCGATTTGGACATCTTCTTGCCCTCGACCTGCAACATCTCATTGTGCAGCCAATAGCGCGCGAACTCGCCTTCGGGGTTGGCGCAGCAGCTCTGGGCGATCTCGTTTTCATGGTGCGGGAACATCAGATCGTTGCCACCGCCGTGAATGTCAAAACTCTCGCCCAAGAGATCATGGCTCATGGCGGAACATTCGATATGCCAGCCCGGACGCCCACGCCCCCAGGGGCTGTCCCAGCCCGGCTGCGCTGCATCAGAAGGCTTCCAGAGCACAAAATCCATCGGGTTTTTCTTGTAAGGTGCGACCTCAACCCGGGCCCCCGCGATCATGTCGTCAACGGAGCGGCCCGAAAGCTGACCGTAGCCCTCGCGCCAGGAGTCCACGGCAAACAGCACATGGCCTTCGGCAGCATAGGCGTGCCCCCGCGCGATCAGGTCCTCGATCATCGCGATCATCTGCGGGATATACTGCGTCGCCCGCGGCATATGCGTGGGCTCCAGCGCGCCAAGCGCGCCCATATCGTCCAGAAACCACTGGGTGGTCTCCGCGGTGATCTCGCCGATCTCGCGCCCGCTTTCGGCTGCGCGCGCGTTGATCTTGTCATCGACATCGGTGAAGTTGCGCGCATAGGTGACATGCTCAGCGCCGTAGACATGGCGCAGCAGCCGGAACAGCACGTCAAACACCACCACGGGCCGTGCATTGCCCAGATGCGCCCGATCATAGACCGTGGGGCCACAGACGTACATCTGCACATTGTCCGGATCAATCGGGGTAAAGACCTCTTTTTTGCGGGTCTTTGAGTTGTGCAATTTGATCGTCGTCATATCAGCTCCTTCGACAACACCTCGGCTTGGGCGACCCCCACATACCTCAGCATGCGCACTGCGCGCAGCGCGGGCTTAGCAACTTGTCACATGAAAGAGAACGACAGAAACCAGCCCGCTGAAGATCAGCAGGCAATACAAATGGTAATGATGGTTTCGATACGTGCCATGGCATTCCGATAGCACAGCGATCCCCATTGGCCAAGCCTTATCCCGTCCGGATCTGTCTTTGGTCGAAAGGATGGACTTTTGGGGCCCCGCGCAGATTGCAAAGGCAAGCTCCGCACCGGGTCAGAACCGGAAGGATGCGCTCAGCGACAGATAGCGGTTTTCCCGGGAGAGCGAGTAGCTGCCGCCCGGATCCTCACTGCCCAGAACACCGCCCTGCACATAGACCCGCGGCGAGACCTCGACGCCCCACCCGAGGCCAAATCCGGTCTCCGGGCCGCCCTCGGGGAGCGGTGCAAGCAGGTGCAGGCCGCTCTGGCCTGCAGGAGCAAGGGACGGTGCGCCCACTTGTGGCGACAGCGACAGGTCGATGGCGGGCGCATGTTGCCACAGACGCGCGGTGCCGGCGCTGCGCGAAGCCGCCGTGCCGGCCTGAGGCGACGGCAAGGGCTGCGGCGCAGGTAACGGGGCGGCAAAGCCGGGCTGCATGACAGGTGCGGCGACGATGGCCTGCTGCGAGAGGGCAAAACCACCCAGAAACCTACCCGACCAGTTGCTGTCCGCCTCTCCCGCCGTGGCGGGTGTACAGGCGAGCACCAGACACCCGCAGAGGTGTTGGAAGCGGCCACTTCGGTGGCGGGTGGGTACATGGTTCCCCATGGCGGTGCCCTTTCGATCAGCGCCACTGGCGCCGGTAGTAAACGCATCGTTTTGCGCTGGTCTCCCTTGTCTTGAGCCTCCCACATTATGCTTAACACTTCGTTCAAGTCTCGCGCGCGACGGCCGTGTCCGACGGGTTTCCGGCCCATGCGTCGCGTTCTTCTGCGGGGTTTTTCTTAATTTGATGCGGTTTTTCCGATCGCCCCTGATCGCCCCCCCGGGACGGAGGTCGGCACGGTCGAGAATCCTGTCGTTTTTGCGCCATGCGTCGTTGCCGAGACAGAATCGCCCGCAAATCCCCGGCTAGCCTGATCCAAAGGGAGGCCGCGCATGCAGGAACCACTGTGCATGATCCAGCTTGTGTTGCGCACCATCGGTGCGGCGCGCGGCCTTGCGGCACGGGGGCGCCCCTCTGGTCTGTGATGCTTTCACCCGACGGGTTTCACCTTCAGCACACAGAGAAAACACCATGACACAAGCTCAAACACGACCTGCTGCGCGCGCCGGTGGCCGTGCGGCCCGCCGCGCTGTCCGCGCGGCACCGCTCAGCGCGGAGATGCGCGCCATTCACCCCGGTCTGGAGGGCGGCCGGTTGAACCTCCTGTCCGATGCCGAACTCCTGCGCATCCACCACGCCGCCCTTGATGCGCTGGAACAGATCGGGCTTGCGGATGCGCCGCAAAGCGGCATCGACCTCCTGTGCCAGGCCGGGTGCCAGCTGGGCGACGACGGGCGTCTGCGGTTTCCGCGCGCCCTGGTCGAGGACAAGCTGGCCGTTGCCAATCGCGCTGTCACCCTGTTCAGCCGCGACGGGCAGAGCGATCTCGACCTGCGGGGCACGCGGGTCCACTACGGCACCGCGGGGGCAGCCGTGCATCTGGTGGACGCGCAGGGCCGCGCCTATCGCGACAGCACCGTTCAGGATCTGCATGATGCGGCGCGGATCTGCGCGCAGCTGGACAATATCAGCTTTGTGCAGCGGCCGATGGTCTGCCGCGACATCGCCGACAATCTGGAGATGGATCTCAACACCATCTACGCCTGTTGTTCCGGCACTTTCAAACATGTGGGCACCTCCTTCACCGATCCGTCCTACGTCGCCCCGGCGATGGAGCTTCTGCACATGATTGCCGGCGGCGAGGACAAGTGGCGCGCCCGCCCCTTCGTGTCGAACTCCAACTGTTTTGTCGTGCCGCCGATGAAGTTCGCCACCGAAGCCTGTCTGGTGATGGAGGAATGTATCCGCGCCGGCATGCCGGTGCTGCTGCTGTCGGCGGGCATGGCCGGGGCCACCGCGCCCTCCACCGTGGCGGGGGCGATCGTGCAGGCGGTGGCCGAGTGCCTCGCCGGGATGGTTTATGTCAACACGCTAAGCCCCGGACATCCCGCGATTTTTGGCACTTGGCCCTTTGGCCTGGACTTGCGCACCGGGGCGATGACCGGCGGCTCGGGCGAACAGGCGCTGCTGACCGCGGGCTGTGCCCAGATGCACCGGTTCTACGATCTGCCCGGCGGCGCTGCGGCGGGGATTGCCGACAGCAAGCTGCCGGACATGCAAGCGGGGTGGGAGCAGATGTGCTCCAACGTGATGGCGGGTCTGTCGGGGCTCAATATGGTCTATGAATCCGCCGGCATGCATGCCTCCCTGCTGGGGTTCTGCCACGAAAGCCTGATCCTCGGCGAGGATCTGATCGGTCAGGCGATGCGCTGCGTGCGCGGCATCGAGGTGACCGATGAAACCCTCGCACTGGACCAGATTGCCGAAGTCTGTCTCGGCGGCGCGGGCCACTACCTCGGCACCGGCCAGACCCTGAGCCGCATGCAGAAGGACTATGTCTACCCCGCGCTTGGGGACCGGACCTCGCCCAAGGAATGGGTCGAGCGCGAAAAGCCCGATCTGATCGCCAGTGCCACCACCCGCAAGGAGCGCATCCTGGCGGAGCGCGCCGCAGCCCGGTTCCCGCCGGATGTCGATCAGGCGATCCGGGCACGGTTCAAGATCCACCTGCCCGCCTGAGCCCCCGGTTCAAAAGCAAAAAGCCCCCCTCCGGTTCAGAGGGGGGCAGTTTCGCCGATCAGGCTCTTCTCATTGACCGCCCGGTTTTTTTCTTGCCTGGTCCTTCTCGGCGTGTGGAGTGAGCGCACCCACTCCAGACAGGGGTCAAAGGCCCGGAACGCGCCTTCGATCCTAGGGGGCAGTCACGCTTTGTGACCTGCCCTGTTTCGTCGGGGACGTGGCGGCGGTTGCGACGCCCTGTCCCCTGCGCATCCCCCAGGTGGTGTGTGCCCTCGGATGCGGTACCTGGATCCGGCGCGCGTTCCACGCCCGACCCGTTGTTTCAGCTACAGCCCGAGGTGGAGCCGCAGGTGTTGCATTTCATGCAGGTGCCGTTGCGCACCAGCGTGTAATTGCCGCATTCGCCGCATGGGTCGCCTTCGTAGCCCTGCATCCTGGCCTTGGTGCGTGCATCCATGCCGCCCGTTGGCGCGGGGGCGTCGGAGGTCTCCGGCACCAGTTTCTGCAAGGCCGCCACGGGATCGGCGCTGCCATCCAGCGCGGTTACCGCGACGCTGGTCTGGCCACCTTGCAGCACCACCAGTTCCTGCGGCAGACGTTTGCGCAGATAGCCACTGGAGGAAATCTGTTTCAGAACCTCCAGCGATTTCGAGGCCGCGCCATCGCTCAGCTCGGAGAGGTTGGAGACCCCTTCTTCCGCTTCGCCACGACCCAGATCATCAAAACTCGCGCCTTCGGGCTTCACATGCGCCAGATCGGTGCGGTCGAGGTAGCTCACCGCCAGTTCGCGGAACACATAGTCGAGGATCGAGGTGGCGTTCTTGATCGAGTCGTTGCCTTGCACCATGCCGGCGGGTTCGAATTTTGTGAAAGTGAAGGCATCGACAAATTCTTCAAGCGGCACGCCATATTGCAGACCGACCGACACCGCGATGGCGAAGTTGTTCATCATCGCCCGGAAGCCCGCGCCTTCCTTGTGCATGTCGATGAAGATCTCGCCGAGGTTGCCGTCCTCATACTCACCGGTGCGGAGGTATACCTTGTGCCCGCCGACAACCGCCTTTTGCGTGTAGCCCTTGCGGCGTTGCGGCATCTTGGTGCGATGCGATTTCATCACCTCCTTGATGACCACTTTCTCGACGATCTTCTCGGCGAGGGTTGCCGCCTTTTCCGGCACCGAGCCTGTTTCCAGAATCTCGGCGGCCTCATCGTCATCCTCAACCAGGGCCGCAGCCAGCGGCTGGCTCAGTTTCGACCCGTCACGATAGAGCGCATTTGCTTTTACACCCAGCGACCAGCTCAGCTCATAGGCCCGCTGGCAGTCCTCGATGGTGGCGTCATTGGGCATGTTGATGGTCTTGGAGATCGCGCCGGAGATAAAGCTCTGTGCGGCGGCCATCATCTTGATGTGGCTGTCAACGCCCAGATAACGCTTGCCTTTTTTGCCGCAGGGGTTGGCGCAATCAAAGATCGAATAATGCTCTTCCTTGAGGTGCGGCGCGCCCTCCAGGGTCATGGTGCCGCAGACGTGATCGTTCGCGGCATCAATGTCGGCTTTGGTGAACCCGAGATGGCGCAGCAGATCAAAGGCGGTGTCATTCAGCTTGTCCGCCGGAATGCCCAGCACGCCGGTGCAGAACTCCTCGCCCAATGTCCACTGGTTGAACACGAACCGGATGTCAAAGGCGCTTTCGAGTGCGGCATCGACCTTCGCCAGCTCATTGGGGCCAAAGCCATGTCCGGTCAGCGAAGTATGGTTGATCCCCGGCGCATTGCCGATGGAGCCATGTCCGACCGCATAAGAGACGATCTCTTCGATCTGCGCCGAGGAATAGCCGAGGCCTTCCAGCGCCGAGGGCACCGAGCGGTTGATGATCTTGAAATACCCACCGCCGGCAAGTTTCTTGAACTTCACCAGCGCAAAGTCCGGCTCAATCCCGGTGGTGTCGCAATCCATCACCAGCCCGATAGTACCGGTGGGCGCGATCACGGTGGATTGCGCGTTGCGATAGCCGTGTTTCTCACCAAGGCTCACCGCCTCGTCCCAGGCGCTCATCGCCAGTTCCGTGAGGCGCGCATCGGGGCAGTTCTGCAGATCCAGCGGTACCGGCTTCACGGTGAGCTTGTCATAGCCCTCGGTCGCGCCATAAGCGGCATTGCGGTGGTTGCGCATCACCCGCAGCATATGGTCGGCATTGCGGGCGTAGCTCGGGAACGGCCCCAGTTCGGAGGCAATCTCGGCAGAGGTGGCATAGGCCACGCCGGTCATGATCGCGGTCAGCGACCCGCAGAGCGCGCGGCCCTCGTCGCTGTCGTAGCCGTAGCCCATGTTCATCAGCAGCCCGCCGATGTTGGCATAGCCCAGACCCAGCGTGCGGAAGTCATAAGATAGCTGCGCGATTTCCTTCGATGGGAACTGCGCCATCATCACCGAGATTTCCAGCGTCAGCGTCCACAGACGGCTGGCGTGCATGAAATCCTCGGCCTGAAACACGCCGCCCTGATAGAAGGTCAACAGGTTCAGCGACGCCAGGTTGCAGGCGGTGTCGTCGAGGAACATGTATTCGGAACAAGGGTTTGAGCCCCGGATTTCACCGTCTTCGGGGCAAGTGTGCCACTCGTTGACGGTGTCGTGAAACTGGATGCCCGGATCGGCGCAGGCCCAGGCTGCGTGACCGACCTTTTCCCATAGATCGCGCGCCTTCACGGTCTTGGCGACCTTGCCGTCGGTGCGGTTGATCAACTCCCAATCGGCGTCCTTTTCGACCGCATGCAGGAATGCATTGGTGACGCGGATGGAGTTGTTGGAGTTCTGGCCCGACACGGACGAATAGGCCTCGGAGTCCCAATCGGTGTCGTAGGTCGGGAACTCGATGCTGTCGTACCCCTGACGGGCGTAATCCAGCACGCGTTTGATATAAGTCTCTGGAATCGCGACCTTCTTGGCCTCGCGGATCGCTGATTTCAGAGCGGTATTTTCGGCTGGATCATAGGCATCCTCAGCGAGACCATCCCAGGTGCGCAGAGCCTCAAAAATGCCGTTCAGCATCTTTTCGTGCATTTTGGAACCCGCCACGATGGAGGCGACTTTCTGTTCCTCGATCACCTTCCATTCGATGAACTGCTCGATATCCGGGTGATCGGCATCCACGATCACCATCTTCGCTGCTCGACGGGTTGTCCCGCCTGATTTGATCGCGCCAGCGGCACGATCCCCGATTTTCAAAAAGCCCATGAGGCCCGAGGATTTGCCCCCGCCGGAGAGTTTCTCGCCCTCGGCCCGCAGGTGGCTGAAGTTGGTGCCGGTGCCGGAGCCATATTTGAACAGCCGCGCCTCACGCACCCAGAGATCCATGATGCCACCGTCCTGCACCAGATCGTCGGACACGGACTGGATAAAGCAGGCATGCGGCTGCGGGTGTTCGTAGGCGCTGTTGGATTTGGTCAGCTTGCCGGTCTTGTAATCCACATTGTGGTGGCCCTGCGCCGGGCCGTCGATGCCATAGGCCCAGTGCAGACCGGTGTTGAACCACTGCGGGCTGTTCGGTGCCGCGCGCTGGGTCGCCAGCATATAGCGCATCTCGTCGAAATAGGCGCGCGCGTCTTCCTCCGAGGAGAAATAGCCGCCTTTCCAGCCCCAATAGGTCCAGGCCCCGGCCAGACGGTCAAACACCTGTTTGGAGGAGGTCTCGCCGCCGAGTTCCACATCGTCATCCGCCGGGACCGAGCGCCACAGGAATTCCGGCACGCCCTTCTCGCGGACCCTCTTCAGGCGGGACGGGACACCGGCCTTGCGAAAGTACTTCTGCGCGATGACGTCACTGGCCACCTGGCTCCAGGTCGATGGCACCTCGATGCCCTCCAGGCGGAACACGATGGTGCCGTCCGGATTGCGGATCTCGGACGTCGCTCCGATGAAATCCAAAGACGCGTAAGCATCCTGCCCTGCCTCTGTGAAACGACGTTCGATTTTCATGGCTACACCTGTCCCAATAGTCCCGTTGTCAAAGATCTGGTGCTGTTGCACCGGCCCCGTTCGTCGCCCTCTGGCGCATGCAAATATCGCATTGCGGCACGGGGTCTCCCCGCACTCGCAGGCCCTTCACCGGCCCGAATTTAACGGTTTTGCACGAAGCACTGAGGTGGGGGACACGGCCTAATATCTACAAGATTTAGTGGCGCCCCCAGCGACACCCACAATCTCGCGTAAGATGGCCCAGAGGGTCAACGCAAAATTTCACTTTTAACGGAACAGAATTTAGTTGACCCTTTTTACGGTTTCACGGGTCATGCGCCCCGGTGTGATTCACACATGACGCCACACCAACACCCCCTGCTGCGTGTCGTGGTTAACGGATGGTGAATTCTGTCGCGATGCGAGAGGGTTGCTCGCAGCACATCATCCAGACCGATGAACCGATGCCCGCACCATCCGCGTCGCGGGCCTGCCTCAGCGCGGTGATGAACATCCGCGACACGCTGTGGCTGTGAAACACCGGTATCCGGCCAAGCGCTGTCGGATCGCAAGACACTGCCGCCGAAAACAGCAGCAACTGACGCGCCCTCGCGTCAGATCCCTAACAAAGCGTAAACACCAAATCTAGCGAGGCGCCCAGGAGCAGCTGTCGAGGTGGTGAGGTGATTCTGGAATCGCGCCGCCCCTGTCGCCAGCGCCTGCCCTGACTGGTGCCGGCTGCAGGCGCGCGGCTGCGCCTGTCGCGCCAGCACGCCGCCGTTCCCGCGGAGAGAACCGCGGGACAGATGGGATATGGGAAAGAAAGAAAATGGTCGGGGCGGCGAGATTCGAACTCACGACCCCCTGTACCCAAAACAGGTGCGCTACCAGACTGCGCCACGCCCCGGACCGTGCGCCTTCCTAGCGATGCTGTTCGGATTTGAAAAGCCCTAACAGGGCCATTTTGCCGTTTCTGATGAAAAAACTTCGTGCCGCATCTGGCTGCCGACGGAAATGCCATATGCGGCCACAACCCCGGCGTTCACTTCCAGCACGACCATGACCTCATCCCCGCCGGGGATCGGTGTCAGATCGCCCGGAATGGCGTTCTCATGGATGTGATCGACGACCCCATCGGCACCGACAAAGATCATGTCGAGCGAGATCAGCGTGTTCTTCATCCAGAACGCAACCCGTTGCGGATGCTCGTAAACAAACAGCATGCCAGCGCGCGGCGGCATCTCAGCGCGATGCATCAGCCCCTGCGCCCGCGCATCCGGGGTTTCGGCCAGTTCAACGGTAAAGCTTGCCTGCCCCCATTCGCCGCGCAGATCCACACGGTCCGGCGCGCAGGCCCTGTCGGCGCGCGCAGCGCCGCTGGTGAGCAGAGCGATCCCGAGGGCGGTGATCGCTCCGCGTATCACTGATCGT
The DNA here is from genome assembly GCF_022348205.1 of Epibacterium sp. MM17-32. NCBI lineage: Bacteria > Pseudomonadati > Pseudomonadota > Alphaproteobacteria > Rhodobacterales > Roseobacteraceae > Epibacterium > Epibacterium sp. MM17-32. Next base: position 443,784 of record NZ_JAKRFC010000001.1, read on the forward strand.
CCTTCAGCTCTGACGCGGCGGCTTCCCAGGCCAGAACCTCGACCGCCATGCGGCCGCGCTTGCCCTCGATCACCCGCATCGCCAGCGCCTCGCCCGATTGCAGATCGGACAGGCCGGACTGGCGCAAGATCTCGACGTGGAGGAAGACATCCTCGTCACGCCCAAAGACATTGGCAAAGCCAAATCCCTTGGCCTTGTCGAACCATTTCACCCGCGCGGGCTCCAGCAGATGCGCGGAGATATCGCCCGCATCCAGCTCCGCCAGATCACTCAGCACCGGCGTGTCGTCACGCTCGGGCGGGGTGATGGAGATGACCTCGACGGCCTGAACGCCACGGTCCGTGCGATGCGTGACAACCTCGATCCCGGCGCCATCGGCAACGGAACTCTGGCCAAAGTTCCGCAGAACATTGACGTGCAAGAGAATGTCGGGGCCGCCATTTGGACAGACGATGAAGCCGTACCCTTTGGTCGGGTCAAACCATTTCACTAGTCCACGGACCTGTTGCAAACTGCTCAAATCTTCGGCCATTTGCGAATTCCACCGGTTTGTTTGTTTATTTCCGTGCTGCCCAACTAACTGCGCGATTTCGGCACCAGAATTCAAGTGCAAAAAAATTCCGAAGTTACAGGGAATGTAAAGTCATGACGCCAAATGACGTCATGGGCTCAAGCGGGTTATATTCCAGTCGTTTGCGCTATCTTCGCGTCTCCAGACAAAGCGATCGTGCAGTCGGAACGCGCCATCGGCCCAGAATTCGATCTCGATCGGGGTGAGTCGGAAACCTCCCCAGAAATGGGGACGTTTGGGATTCGGCCCCTTGGTGGCGGTCACCTTTGCAACCTCCGCCATCAAAGCGCTTCGAGAGGCCAATGGACGTGATTGCTGCGAGGCCCAGGCGCCCAGCCTGCTCTTCAGAGAGCGCGATTCAAAATAGGCATCCGCCTGCGGGCCTTCTTCTTTTTCCACATGTCCGCGCACCCGGATCTGGCGCCGCAGGGACTTCCAGTGCATCACAAAGGCGGCGGTGCCTGTGGCGGCGATCTCCTGGGCCTTGGCACTCTCGTAATTGGTGTAGAACACGAAGGCGGAGCTTTCGATTTCCTTAAGCAACACCATGCGCGAATTGGGCATGCCGTTGGCATCCACGGTGGCCAGCGCGATCGCATTGGGATCGTTGGGTTCGGTGGTTTCGGCCTCCGCCAACCAGCGGCGCGCGATTTCAAACGGGTCTTCCCCCGCGAAGAGTCCTTCTCGGTCTGACATCTTGGTTCCTGTCTGCGTGGTTGCGCGTCAACTTAGTGACCTTTGTGCCCGATTGAAAGACTGGACAGCAGTGTCCGCCCTTGATGCCTTTGACGCAGCGGGCTAAAGGACGTTCCATTAACCGATCACAGGCGGAGAACCTGCATGTCTAGTCAACTGATGGCCGGAAAACGAGGCCTCATCATGGGCCTGGCCAATGACAAATCCATCGCGTGGGGCATTGCCAAAGCCTGCGCCGAGGCCGGAGCGGAACTTGCGTTCTCCTATCAGGGTGAAGCGCTGAAGAAGCGGGTCGACCCTTTGGCGGGCCAGTTGGGCAGCGACATCGTGCTGCCCTGCGATGTGGCGGATGAGGCGTCGATCGACGCGCTGTTTGCCGCGCTTGAGGAAAAATGGGGCAAGCTCGACTTTATCGTGCATGCCATCGGCTTTTCCGACAAGAGCGAGCTGCGTGGCCGCTATGTCGACACCAGCCGCGCCAACTTCCAGATGACCATGGACATCTCGGTCTATTCCTTCACCGCCGTTGCGAAGCGCGCGGAGAAGATGATGGACGCGGGCGGCTCCATGCTGACGCTGACCTACTATGGCGCCGAACAGGTGATGCCGCACTATAATGTCATGGGTGTCGCCAAGGCGGCCCTGGAGGCGTCGGTGAAATACCTGGCCGAGGATCTGGGCAAGGACGGCATCCGCGTCAACGCGATCTCTGCCGGCCCGATCAAGACGCTTGCGGCCTCCGGCATCGGCGACTTCCGCTACATCATGAAGTGGAACGAGTACAACTCGCCCCTGCGCCGTAACGTGACCACCGATGACGTGGGCAAATCCGCGCTGTATCTCCTGTCGGATCTGGCCTCTGGTGTGACCGGCGAGAACCTGCATGTGGATGCGGGCTATCACGTGGTCGGCATGAAGGCCGTGGACGCCCCGGACATCGAGAAAGGCTGACCCAGATGAGCACCAAGGACCCGAACCGCCTGCCCCATGAAAAGGGGTTTCACATCTCCTGGGACCAGATCCACCGTGACAGCCGCGCGCTGGCGTGGCGTCTGGACGGGCTCGGGCCCGATGAGGGCCACTGGCGCGCGGTTGTGGCGATCACCCGCGGCGGCATGGCGCCGGCGATGATCGTGGCGCGCGAACTCGACATTCGCACCGTCGATACCATCAGCGTCAAATCCTATCACTCCGGCGGCGGCAAGGCCGATCAGCGCCGCGAGGCCGAAGTGCTGAAGAGCCCGGATCCTGACATCATGGGCGACGGCACCGGCATCCTGATCGTCGACGATCTGGTTGATTCCGGCAAAACCCTGGAACTGGTGCGCAGCCGTTATCCCAAGGCGCATCTGGCAACCGTCTATGCAAAACCGCAGGGTGAGCCGCAGGTCGATACCTTCATCACCGGCGTCAGCCAGGACACCTGGATCTTTTTCCCCTGGGATATGGCGCTGCAATATGTCGAGCCCTATCGCGGCACCGATTGATCCGGTTGACCCAGGCGGCCCCGCCACTGTTGACAAAGCGCGCCTTTCGGGGCGCGTTTTTTCTTTGGTGCCGACCTCTGCCCACCCCTTGCAACTGCCCTGCGAAATCGCGCTAATGCCGCGGACGCTTTGACCGTGAAGGATGATCCCATGCCGCTGGCCAGAACCGCCGCCACTTTCGTCTCGCCGATCGTGGAGTCCCGCCGCTGGCTGTCGGGGGTGGAGTTCTCGGACGACCAGCCCTTGTTGAACCTCAGCCAGGCCGCGCCCGCGGATCCGCCGCCGGAAGGGTTGCGCCGCGCCATGGCAGAGGCCGTCCTGCATCAGGACAGCGCCCATCTTTATGGTCCGGTGCTGGGCAACCCGGATCTGCGCGCGGCGCTGGCGGCGCAGATCAGCCACCACTACGCGGCGCAGGTCAGCGCCGAGGAGGTCGCCATCACCTCCGGCTGCAACCAGGCCTTTGCCGCTACCATTCAGAGTCTCTGCGCCGAGGGCGACGCGGTGATCCTGCCGACGCCCTGGTACTTCAACCACAAGATGTGGCTCGACATGCAGGGGGTGGAGACCCAGCCCTTGCCGGTCGGGACGGGCATGCTGCCCGATGTCGCCCATGCCGAGTCGCTGATCACGGATCGCACCCGCGCCATCGCGCTGGTGACGCCCAACAATCCCTGTGGCGTGGAATACCCGGCAGAGCTGCTCGATGCCTTCTACGACCTGGCACAGCGGCACGGGCTGACGTTGATCGTGGATGAAACCTACCGCGATTTCGACAGCCGCACCGGCGCGCCGCACGGGCTGTTTCAGCGCCCGGACTGGCCGGACACGCTGGTGCATCTCTATTCCTTCTCCAAGGCCTATCGCCTGACCGGACACCGCGTCGGCGCCATTGCCACCAGCCCCGCACGACTGCTGGAGATGGAGAAATTCCTCGACACCGTCACCATCTGCCCCGCTCAGGTCGGTCAGATCGGCGCGGCCTGGGGTATCGAGAACCTCGCCCCGTGGCTGGCGGCGGAGCGGCAAGAGATCCTCGACCGCCGCGCTGCCATCGCGGAGGGATTCGCGCCCCTGGCCGCGCAGGGTTGGCAGTTGTTGGGACTGGGCGCTTATTTTGCCTATGTGCAGCACCCGTTCGACACCGCCTCGGACCAGCTCGCGCAAAAGATGTTGCAGGAGATCGGTGTTCTGATGCTGCCGGGCAGCATGTTCACACCGGACGGATCACCAGAGGGGCAGCGTCAGTTCCGCATCGCCTTTGCCAATGTGGATCGCAGCGGCATATCCGAGATGATTGATCGCCTCGCCGGGTTCTCCGGCTAAGTGCGATCCGGGCGGCGCCATGCATGCTTGCTCCTCAGCGGGCAGACGCGTATTCAGGGCCGCAACAGACATGAGCCGATCCGCTCGGCAGACCTAAAGGCCGCCCGGCATGCGATGCCGCAGCGCGCCGCCAAAAGACGACATAAAGGGCCGCAGGCATGAAAAACCTTTCAAAGACCTTCGTTTGGATCCTCATGGGTCTGTTGTTCGTGGGGCTTGCCGGCTTTGGCGCGATCAACGTATCCGGCACCACCCGCACGCTGGCCACCGTTGGCGAGGCCAAGGTCAGCGTCGATGATTACGCCCGTGCGCTGCAGCAGGAACAGCGCGCCATTCAGGCCCAGTCGGGCCAGTCCATCCCGCTGTCGCAGCTGATCTCCATGGGCGTTGATCGCGGTGTTCTCTCCGGTCTGGTGGCCTCGGCCGCGCTCGACAATGAGCTCCAGACCCTCGGCCTGTCGGTCGGCGATGAGGTGCTGCTTCAGGAAATCACGCAGATTGGCGCCTTCCAGGGCTCCGACGGCAGCTTCAGCCGCGACAATTACAGCTTTGCGCTGGACAATGCCGGCCTGTCCGAAACCGAGTTCGAAGAGGACATGCGTGCCGAAACCGCCCGCACCCTGTTGCAGGGCGCGATCGTCGGCGGCACCCGCATGCCCGCCGTTCTGGGCGAGACCCTCACCGATTACATCGGCGCGCGCCGCAGCTTCTCCTACGTGCAATTGACCGAGGCCGATGTGGTCCTGACCACGGTGGAACCCACCGAAGCGGAGCTCAAAGCCTTTTACGAAAGCAATATCGAGGATTTCACCCTGCCGCGCACCAAGGTCATCACCTATGTCGCCCTGCGCCCCGATGCGCTGGTGGACGAGGTCGAGGTGGATGAAACCGCCCTGCGCGCGCTGTACGAAGAACGCGACGCCGAATTCAACGTGCCCGAACGCCGCCTGGTCGAGCGTCTCGTATTTGCCGATCAGGACGCCGCCGAAACCGCAAAGGCGCAACTGGACATTGGCGGCACCACCTTCGAATCCCTGGTCGAGGACCGGGGCCTGTCGCTGTCGGACATCGACATGGGCGACGTGGCACAGAGCGATCTGGGGGACGCGGGTGAAGGCGTGTTTGCGGTGGAGATCGGCGATGTCGCCGGCCCCCTGCCCTCCGACCTCGGTCCCGCGCTCTATCGCGTGAACGGCATGCTGGAGGCAAAATACACCAGCTTTGAAGACGCGCTGCCGGTGCTGCGCGAAGAACTGGCACTGGACCGCGCCCGCCGCGTGATCGAGACCCGGTCCGAAGGGATCGACGACGCGCTTGCCGGCGGTGCCACGCTGGAAGAGCTGGCCGAAGAGGAAACCGGCCTGGTTCTGGGACAGATCGACTGGACCGCCGACACCACCGATGACATCGCCGCCTATGACACCTTCCGCAACGCGGCAGAGGCGGTGACGCTGGAGGATTTCCCGGAGGTTGGCTTCCTGGAGGACGGCAGCCTGTTTGCCCTGCGCCTCAACGAGGTTCTGGCCCCGCGTCCGCAACCGTTCGACGCCGCGCGTCCGGCAGTTGCCGCGGCCTTCAAGCAGGACCGGATCGCGCAGGCGCTGCGCACCCAGGCCGAAGAGATCATGGCCGCAACAGAGGCAGCCGACGGTCAATTCCCCGAGGAGCGCGAGGTGATCGAACAGACCGGCCTGACCCGCACGGCCTACCTCGATCAGACCCCGGTTGATCTCATGAACCAGGTGTTCGAGATGGAAGCGGGAGAGCTGCGCGTGGTCTCCGATGCCGAGGGCACCGTGGTCGTGCGCCTGGATGACACACTGCCGCCGGATGACAGCGAGGACATGCAGTTTCTGTCGCAGGCCCTGAGCGAGCAGCTGGACCAGTCGCTGTCCAACGAGATCTTCCAGATCTACATGCAGGCGGTGCAGACGCGCGCCCAGCCCCAGGTCAACCAGCAGGCCGTGAATTCCGTTCACGCCAGCTTTCAATAACTTCGAGAGGCGCGCGCTCTGATGGCCCTGATCCCCGATTTCGAGACCTTCGCCAAAGCCTATGAGGCCGGCGAAAACCAGGTGGTCTACACGCGGCTTGCCGCCGATCTGGATACGCCCGTCTCCTTGATGCTGAAACTCACCGGCGCGCAGAAGGATGCCTTCATGCTGGAATCGGTGACCGGCGGCGAGGTGCGCGGGCGCTATTCCATCATCGGCATGAAGCCGGACCTGATCTGGCGCTCCCGGGGCGAACAGGCCGAGATCAACCGCGCCGCCCGCTTTGACCCCGACGGGTTTGCCCCTGTCGAGGGCAATCCGCTCGACACATTACGCGCACTGCTGGCCGAAAGCCGCATCGACCTGCCCGATGATCTGCCACAGGCGGCGGCAGGGCTGTTTGGCTACTTGGGCTATGACATGATCCGCCATGTGGAGCATCTGCCCCATGTGAACCCGGACCCGCTGGGCCTGCCCGATGCGGTGATGATCCGCCCCTCTGCGGTGGCAGTTCTGGACGGGGTCAAGGGCGAGGTCACGGTGGTCTCTCCCGCGTGGGTCAGCGACGGGCAATCGGCGCGTGCAGCCTATGCTCAGGCTGCCGAACGCGTGATGGATGCGGTGCGGGATCTCGAACGCGCCATGCCCGCAGAGACCCGCGATCTGGGAGAGGCACGCGAGGTGGCCCCACCGGTCTCGAACTTTACCAAGGACGGCTACATGGCCGCCGTGGAAAAGGCCAAGGACTACATCCGCGCCGGGGACATCTTTCAGGTGGTGCCCGCGCAGCGCTGGACGCAGGACTTCCCGCAGCCGCCTTTTTCGCTTTATCGCTCGCTCCGGCGCACCAATCCCTCTCCGTTCATGTTCTACTTCAACTTCGGCGGCTTTCAGGTGATCGGTGCCAGCCCCGAGATCCTCGTGCGGGTCTTTGGCAACGAAGTGACCATTCGCCCCATCGCTGGCACCCGTCCACGCGGTGCCAGCCCCGAAGAGGACAAGGCGCTGGAACAGGATCTGCTGGCCGACAAGAAAGAGTTGGCCGAGCATCTGATGCTCTTGGATCTGGGCCGCAACGATGTGGGCCGCGTCGCCAAGATCGGCACCGTGCGTCCCACCGAAGAGTTCATCATCGAGCGTTACAGCCACGTGATGCATATCGTCTCCAATGTGGTCGGCGAGCTGCACGAGGACAAGGACGCGCTGGATGCGTTTTTTGCGGGCATGCCTGCGGGCACGGTGTCCGGTGCGCCCAAGGTGCGCGCGATGGAGATCATCGACGAGCTGGAACCGGAAAAACGCGGCATCTATGGCGGCGGTGTCGGCTATTTCAGCGCCGGGGGCGACATGGATATGTGTATCGCCCTACGCACCGCGATCGTGCAGGACCAAAAGCTCTATATTCAGGCCGGGGGCGGTGTTGTCTACGACAGCGATCCGGAGGCGGAATATATGGAGACCGTGCATAAATCCAACGCGATCCGCCGCGCGGCGGCAGATGCTGCACGTTTCACCGGCGATGGCAACCGCTGAAAAAACCAGGGCTGCAAAATGAAAAACGCGCTCCCGAGACCATCGAGGAGCGCGTTTTGTTTTGCACCATCGGAGGGGTGGCTTATTGCGAAACCGGCTCCAGCAGGCGTTTGAGGCTGGCAGAGACCGGCACCAGTTCGACCCGGCTGGCCCGATCTTGCAGGCCCCAGATCAGCAGGGCCGAGATCGTGTCCGGCTTCAGGCGGCCCAGCATGATGACCGCGCCCTCCTGCCCGGCGCGAAAGGCGGCCTGATCCAGGAACCGCCGCATCGCGCGCGGATCCTGCCCGGCGCCGTCAAAGTCGCGGAACACCACACCCGCGGGCACCCCGTCCCGCAACGCCATTTTCTGCACCGTGTTCAGGCCATTGTCCTGCAACACCAGCCCATAGCCAAGATCCGCCGCAATCGCCGAGACCTGATCCGCCAGCGGCCGGTTGCCCTGAACCCCGCTGTCCACCCCTTCGAGCAGCCCAACCGACTCTGGCAGTCGGTCGAACCAGATCGGCAGCGCGGTTTCCGCATCCTGTGGCCCGGCATCGCGCGGCAGATCCGCCAGCACCATCACCTCGAAACCGGCAGCCCGGCGCGCCTGCATGCGGGCGGCGGCTTCCGGGTCGGCCGGATCGATCGCAAAGGTCAGCGGATAGGGGAACTCGGCCAGTGCTTCGGCCCCGACCGCGCCTTCTTCCTCAACCAGGATGATCGACATCAATGGCAGCCCCGGCGCCGGGGTTGCGGGTTCGCCGTTGCGGACAAACGGCGGCGCATCTGCCTCCGGCGCGGCGGTGTCGGCCTCTGCTGCGGTCGCTGCATCCCGTTCTGTCAGCGGCACCACCGGCGTGCCGATCCGGGGCCTGCTGTTTGCGGCAGAGGTCTCATCATCCGCAGGATCGGCCTCGTCAGAGGCTTGCGGCAGATCGGCGATACGCTGCGCCTCATCCGCAGCCTCGTCCGCATCAGCGGATGTGTCCGGCGCCGGAACGGGCGGCACCGGCGCTGTCCCGGAAAAACTGTCAGGCGGGGTCAGGCCGGGGCTGGTGCCGATGTCCGGGGTCTGTACCGAGGGCGTCGCCGTTTCGATCTGCGGCGCCACATCCGCCGTCCCCGCATCGAGACCCGGCAGGCCGGTCTCCGCGTCCGGCGTATCCAGAGACGGAGCGCCCACCTCATCCGATGACGGCGGCGCGGCGGCGGTACCGGTGTCGGGCTGCGGATCGGTATCGGCGACGGGCGGGGCCAGGGCCACGGCCCCCTCGCTGCCGGTCACCGGCGCATCCTGTTCCGGTTGCACGGCGGGCGGTTCTGCGTCCTGCGGCGCGGGATCAGTGGCGTCGGGTCCGGTGACCTCGGTCGACACATCCGGCTGATCGGCAGATTCGGTATCGATTTCGACCGCCGTTTCGGATTCGGTCGCCTGGCCCTGATCGGGGGCGGCGGGGGCGGTCTCCACCAGATCCGCATCGGACCCGGGCGTCTCCTGGGGCAAGGTGCCGCTGTCCCGCGGGGCCAGAATGGGTGCTGGCGTGTCGCCGGAGACGTCCACGCCCGGGGGCAAGGGGGTCGACAGCGACCACACGGCTGCTCCTGCCGTTGCGACCAGCGCCCCAACGCTCACGCCTCCCAGAAATCCTCGCATGCCTGTTTCGCCCTCTCGCCTGTGCCCGTTCTTTTGCCCTTATGCCGGGGCCTCGGCAGTTGGCACCTGCTCCGCATGCCCGTCGGCATTTCGGATGTGCTCTTGACGCTGCCGCGCATCCCTGAACATGTATGGTTCCGTTCACTATATCTCGGCGCGGCCCCCGCCCGCCACCCTTAAAAGAGCGTCCCAAGATGTTGCTGCTTATCGACAACTACGACTCCTTCACCTACAATCTCGTGCATTATCTTGGCGAGCTGGGCGCCGAGATCGAGGTCTGGCGAAACGATGCGTTGGATGTGCAGCACGCCATGGCGATGAAGCCCGCCGGCATCCTGCTGAGCCCCGGCCCCTGCGACCCCGATCAGGCGGGCATTTGCCTCGCGTTGACCGAAGCCGCTGCCGAAACCCGCACGCCGCTGTTGGGCGTCTGTCTTGGCCATCAGACCATCGGTCAGTCCTTTGGCGGCAAGGTGGTGCGCTGTCATGAGATCGTGCACGGCAAGATGGGCAAGATGCATCACACCGACAAGGGTCTTTTCAAGGGGCTGCCCTCGCCGTTTGACGCCACCCGCTATCACTCGCTGGTGGTGGAGCGCGAGAGCTTTCCGGACTGTCTGGAGATCACCGCAGAGCTGGAAGACGGCACCATCATGGGCCTGCAGCACAAAGAGCTTCCCATCCACGGCGTTCAGTTCCACCCGGAATCCATCGCCTCCGAGCATGGGCATGCGCTCCTGCAGAATTTCCTGAAAGAGATGAAGGTCCCGGCATGAGTGATGCGCTGAAACCTCTGATCGGTCTGGCCGCAGATCGCGCCCTGACCCGTACCGAAGCCGAAACCGCCTTTGCCGCGCTGTTCAATGGCGAGGCCACCCCAAGCCAGATCGGCGGCCTTCTGATGGCCCTGCGCACCCGGGGCGAGACGGTGGATGAATATGCCGCCGCGGCCGCCGTGATGCGCGCCAAATGCAACAAGGTCACCGCGCCTCAGGGGGCGATGGACATCGTCGGCACCGGCGGTGATGGCAAGGGCACGCTTAATATCTCCACCGCGACGGCCTTTGTGGTGGCGGGCACCGGCGTGCCTGTGGCCAAACACGGCAATCGCAACCTGTCGTCCAAATCCGGCGCTGCAGATGCGCTGACCGAGATGGGCATTCAGGTGATGGTCGGCCCGAAAGTGGTTGAAAAATCACTGAAAGAGGCGGGCATCTGTTTCATGATGGCGCCGATGCACCACCCGGCAATTGCCCATGTGATGCCCACCCGTCAGGAACTTGGCACGCGGACGATTTTCAACATCCTCGGCCCGCTGACCAATCCGGCGGATGTCAAACGCCAGCTCACCGGGGCCTTTAGCCGCGACCTGATCCGCCCGATGGCAGAAACCCTGCAACAGCTCGGCTCGGAAAAGGCATGGCTGGTGCATGGGTCTGACGGCACCGACGAGCTGACCATCACCGGCGTCAGCTGGGTTGCGGGGCTTGGGGAAGACGGCAGCATTTCCGAATTCGAGATCCATCCCGAAGAAGCTGGCCTGCCCGAACATCCCTTTGAGGCGATCGTGGGCGGCACCCCCGCCGAAAATGCCGAGGCGTTTCGCGCGCTTTTGAACGGTGAACCCTCCGCCTATCGTGACGCGGTGTTGTTGAACTCTGCCGCCGCGCAGGTAGTGGCGGGCACGGTGTCCTCGCTCAAGGAAGGCGCCGAACGTGCCGCCGAAAGCATCGACAGCGGTGCCGCCCTTGGCAAGGTCACGGCGGTTGCACGGATCACTTCGGAGGCCGCCTGATGGCCCCGCAAGACCACGCCTCAGCCCTGCGACCTGCGGTCGGGGGCTGGGCGGACCTGCCGTTCTTTCAGACGCATTGGCCGTTGATCGAGGCAAAACTGGCGGACGATACGCGTCAGATCCTGCCGCCTGCGCATCAGCGGTTTGCCGCCCTTGAACTGACTCCGCCAGAGGCCACCCGCGTGGTGATCCTCGGTCAGGACCCCTATCCCACGCCGGGTCACGCCCATGGGCTGTCCTTTTCGGTCGAGCCCGATGTGACACCCCTGCCCCGATCGTTGCGCAATATCTATCAGGAAATGCGCGACGACATCGGCTGCTGCCCAGACGCCGGCGATCTGCGCCCCTGGGCCGCGCAGGGCGTGCTTTTGCTCAATACAGTGCTCTCGGTGCCTGCGGGCGACGCCAATGGCCACAAAAAACTCGGCTGGCAGGAACTTGCGCATCAGGTATTGGATCATAGCTCTCACCGCCCAACGGCCTATGTCCTCTGGGGCAATCAAGCGCAGAAGCTCGATAGCCACATTCGCCCCGGCGATCACCTGATCCTGAAGACGGCCCATCCTTCGCCCCTGTCGGCGCGGCGCGGCTTTTTTGGATCGCGTCCGTTTACACGGATCAATGACTGGCTCTCCGCCCGCGGCGAGCAGCCTATTTCGTGGGCCGCCCCACGCAGTTCTCAAGGGAGCCTCTTCGATGTCTGAGACCATCCTCGATAAAATCAAAGCCTACAAACTCGAAGAAGTGGCCGCCGACAAGGCCGCCAAACCGCTTGCCGATGTGGAGGCCGAGGCCCGCAGTGCCGATCCGGTGCGCGGCTTTGCGGACCGTCTGATCCAGGCCACCCACGAGGGCTACGGGCTGATTGCCGAGATCAAGAAAGCCAGCCCCTCCAAAGGGTTGATCCGTGAAGACTTCGACCCTGCCACGCTTGCCCGGGCCTATGCCGATGGCGGTGCCGCCTGTCTTTCGGTGCTGACCGACACGCCGAGCTTTCAGGGTGCCAAGGACTATCTGGTGGAGGCCCGCGCCGCCTGCGACCTGCCTTGCCTGCGCAAGGATTTCATGTATGACACCTATCAGGTCGCCGAGGCCCGCGCGCTGGGGGCCGACTGCATCCTGATCATCCTTGCGTCGGTGAGCGATGCACAAGCGGCAGAGCTGGAAGCCTGCGCCTTTGACTGGGGCATGGATGTGCTGCTGGAGGTCCACAACGAAGAGGAGCTGGAACGCGCCTGCCATCTGAAATCGCGTCTAATGGGCATCAACAACCGCAACCTCAAGACCTTTGAGACCACGCTCGACACCACCCGCCACCTGTCGCGTCTGGTGCCGCCGGAACGGTCCATCGTCTGCGAAAGCGGCCTGTCCACGCCCGAGGATCTCTCGGATATGGCCCGCTACGGCGCGCGCAGCTTCCTGATTGGTGAGAGCCTGATGCGGCAGCAGGACGTGGCCGCCGCCACCCGAGAACTGCTCGCCAACCCACTTGTGCCCGGCGTCTGAGGAGCTCTGCCCATGTCCCTGACTCATTTTGACCAGAAGGGCGACGCCCATATGGTGGATGTCTCCGACAAGGATGTGACCGCCCGCATCGCGGTCGCCGAGGGCCATATTCGCATGGCGCAAGAGACTTACGACATTATCGCCGAAGGCCGCGCCAAGAAGGGCAATGTGCTGTCGGTTGCGCGTCTTGCCGGGATCATGGGGGCCAAGAAAACAGCCGAGCTGATCCCGCTCTGTCACCCGCTGCCCATCACAAAGGTCGCAGTAGAGCTGACCTTGGACCCCGACCTTCCGGGCGTGCGTGTCGAGGGTACAGTCAAAACCACCGGCCAGACCGGCGTCGAGATGGAGGCCCTGACGGCAGTCTCGACCGCCTGCCTTACGGTCTACGACATGGCCAAGGCGGTGGATAAGGCAATGGAAATCGGCGGCATCCGCGTGCTCCTGAAAGACGGCGGCAAATCCGGCCGTTACGAGGCGTAACCGATGATCTCCGTCTCCGAGGCCCGCGCCGCGCTGCTTGATCTTGTCTCTGCCGTGGATGTCGAGACCGTCCCTCTGGCGCAAGCGGCGGGCCGTGTGTTGGCACAGCCCGTCACCGCAGGGCGCGATCAGCCGCCCTTTGATGCCTCCGCCATGGATGGCTATGCGGTGAACGCCGCCGAGGTGGAGCTGCATGCGATGTTCAAGGTGATCGGCGAAGCCGCTGCCGGACATGGGTTTCAGGGCCGGGTCGGTGCGGGTCAGGCGGTGCGGATCTTTACCGGTGCGCCGGTGCCGGAAGGCGCGAGTTTTGTGGTCATTCAGGAAGATGTGGACCGCAAGGGCGATCTCATCACCATCACCGATGATCCGGGGGGCAATGCCAATATCCGCGACCGGGGCCGTGATTTTCGCACCGGCCAGACCGTCGACGCCCCGCGCCTTCTGCGCCCTGCTGATATCGCGCTCCTGGCGGCGATGAACATTGCCGAGGTGCCGGTACGCCGCCGCCCCGTGGTGGCGCTGATGTCCACCGGGGATGAGCTGGTGATGCCCGGCGAGGTGCCTGGCCCGGATCAAATCATCGTTTCCAACACCTTTGGCCTCAAGGCGATGCTCGAGGAGCACGGCGCCGAGGTGCGCATGCTGCCGATCGCGCGCGACACCGATGCCTCGCTGCGCACCGCCTTTGGGTTGGCGCAAGATGCAGATCTGATCGTGACCATCGGCGGTGCCTCGGTCGGTGATCATGATCTGGTTGCGGGGGTGGCCGAAAGCCTCGGGATGGAGCGTGCGTTCTACAAGGTTGCGATGCGCCCCGGCAAACCACTGATGGCGGGGCGCATGGGTGCGGGCGCGATGGTCGGGCTGCCGGGCAATCCGGTCTCCGCCATGATCTGCGGTCGGGTCTTTGTGGTGCCGATGCTGCAGGCCATGCTGGGCCTGCCAACAGAGGCAGAGAAGCTCTCCACCGCGCCGCTGGCAGCGGCCCTGCCCGCCAATGGCCCCCGCCAGCACTATATGCGCGCCACATGGCACGACACGGGCCTGCAAGCCTTTGACAGTCAGGACAGCTCTCTGCTCTCGGTTCTGGCTCAGGCCGAAGCCCTGATCGTGCGCCCGCCGCATGACCCGGCCCGCGAGATCGGTGAGCCCGTCGATTTCCTCTCCCTCTGACGCGCAGCTCAGGGCATTCAGGCGAAATCCCTGTCTGTATCGCGGCTTACCTGAGCTTTTTATGTTCCCGTTATGACCCGAGCGGTTGACACAAAACGGGAACATGAATAGAACATAAACAAAAGGCATCGTGCAGAGGGGACAGCTATGCTGACGAAAAAGCAGCTTCAGCTTTTGGAGTTTATTCACAACCGTCTGCAAAAGGACGGCGTCCCGCCCAGTTTTGACGAGATGAAAACCGCGCTGGATCTGCGCTCCAAATCCGGCATTCACCGCCTGATCACGGCGCTTGAGGAACGCGGCTTTATCCGTCGCCTCGCCCACCGCGCCCGCGCGATCGAGGTGATCCGCCTGCCCGACAGCCTCGGTGGCAGCGCAGACGGGTTCCAACCCACGGTGATCGAGGGGGGCAAGGATCAGGACGCGCCACAAGCGGAGCTGAAACCGGTGGCGGACTCCGGCGCCACGGAACTCGCCGTGATGGGGCGCATCGCCGCCGGTGTGCCGATCGAGGCGATCAGCCAGGCCGCGGCCCATGTCGCGGTGCCCAATGCGATGCTGTCCAGCGCCGGTCAACATTACGCATTGGAGGTGCGCGGCGATTCCATGATTGATGCGGGCATCAACGATGGCGATGTGGTTGTGATCCGCGAAACCGATGCGGCCGATAATGGCGATATTATCGTGGCCCTTGTCGAAGGGCATGAGGCGACGCTCAAACGTTATGAGCGCAAGGGCGGCATGATCGAACTGCACGCCGCCAACCCGGCCTATCCGACCCGCAGCTATGCGGAGGATCAGGTGAAGGTCCAGGGGCGCCTTGTGGGTCTGATCCGCACCTATTGATCGGGGCGCGCCCGCTCAAACAGTCTTGAAAACGCCCGGTTGCATGTCCTGCTGCCGGGCGTTTTTTTGTTACCGCGCGGACCATAACCGATGCACGCCTGCATTGGTCGTAACCCTCTCGCCGTCTTGCGTATAGGCGATGCTGCCGGTGTCGCGCAGGGCCCGGGGCGTGAGCCAGAGGCATTCCCCCTCCGGGGGCTCTGCCTCGACCGAGAGCACGATCACCTCCTCCGGCGCGCAACTTTTTTGCCATTGGCCAAGGCCGGTTTTGCCCAGGACATGCACAAACCGGCGCCCAACCGCTTGAAACTCTAGTACTTTGTCCGTCTGCCCGGGCGCCATTCGGGCAAAGGCCTGCGCCTGATCCGCACCATCGCCGTCGTTTTCCAGCCAGATCCCGGCCACGAAACTCTTACCACGCGGGCGCGACAGGGCGCGTCCCTCGGATGTCATCACGCCGACCAGACCGCCATCGGCCGAGATCAGAACCTCGGGGCGCGGCGAAGAGGGCCAGAAGAACAGCGCCACGCCGATGGGCGCGAGGCCAAGCCAGCGCAACCGCCCCTGCCACAAGAGCACCAGCAATGCGCCCATGACCAGCACCGGCAGTATCCACGGCTCTGGCGCCACCACCTGACCGCGGGCACCGGGCCAGCCGGCGACGGTGTCAGCGACGGTCAGAATCCAGCTGATCCCCTGCGACATGATCCAGAATCCAACTGCGCCGGCTCCAAACGGCGCCAGACAGATCGCCAGCACCGCGCCCGGCACCACCACCGCGCCCATCACAGGTACGGCCGCGAGATTCGCAATCACCCCGTAATGCGAGATCATGTTGAAATGCGCCGCCCCAAAGGGGGCCGTCGCCAGCCCCGCCACCAGCGAGGAGACAACCAGCGCGGCAATCCAGCGTGCGGCACTGCCCAACGCGCCCCCGCGCCCGGGACGAAACAATGGCTGCACCGCCTGAAACACCACCACCAGGGCCAATGTGGCGGCAAAGCTCATCTGGAACCCGGCGCTCAGCAGGCTTTCGGGGCGGCGCAGCAACACCAGCACCGCTGCAAAGGCGACCGCGCGCACGGAAATGGCCCGCCGGTCCAGAAGCACCGCCACCAGCATCACCGCCACCATCAGGAAGGCCCGTTCGGTGGCGACACTGGCCCCCGACAAGAGCAGATAGCCAAAGCTTGCGACCAAGGCGACGGCAGCGGAGATCTTCTTGACGGGCCACCGCAGCGCAACAGAGGGCCACAGCGCAAACGCCCGCCGCAGGCTGGCAAAGATCACGCCGGCAAACAGCCCCATGTGCAAACCGGATATGGCCAGCAGATGCGCCAGATTGCTGGCGCGCAAGTCTTCGGTCACCTGTCGCGGCACATGGGCGCGATCGCCGGTAACAAGGGCGGCTGCAACGCCGCCGGTGCGCTCTGGCAGTGCGGCGCGCACCCAGTCTGACACCCGGACGCGCAGACTAGCGATCGGGAGCATCTCCGGCGGGGCGCTGCGCAACACGGGCACGCGGCTGTAGCCCACCGCCCCAAGCCCCAGAAACCAGGCGTGACGCCGAAAATCAAAGCCGCCGGGCTCGGCCGGGCCTTACGGCGGTGACAGATGCGCGGTGGTCATCACCCAGGACCCGGGCTCAGGCGCAGCACCATCAAACAGCGAAATCCGCACCCGTCCCGGCGTGCGCGCAGGCGACACATCATCCAGCCGCACATGTCCCAGCGTGATCCGCATGGCGTCGGAGGCGGATCTGTCGACCTTGAGCACCTGCCCCTCCACGGCGCCGTAATAGCGAAACGACAACACCGGCGCGCCGACCTGATGCGCGCGCGCGCCCATGTAGCAAAAGCCGAGGCCGACCAGAACCAGCGCCGCCGCCAGCAGCCCCAGCCCATCACCGCGCCGCGCGCAGAGACCCAGCCCCAGCGAGACGCCAAGCACGCCCGCATAGATCGACGCGGAGGGTTCCTGTGCGAGGCGGAAATAGAGCCCGATGCCAAGGCCAAAACACACCGGCACCCAGGGAAACAGATGTCCCCGCTGGAGCTGTAGCATTGTATCAAGGGCGCCGAGAATGCGCACGCTTGCTCCCTGCCTTCTGGCTCGGTACACAGGCGTCAAACGTTGAACCCTCAAGGTTTCCAAAAGGTAAATACCCCACATGTCCCAACCGGTCGTCACCCGTTTCGCCCCCTCGCCCACCGGCTTTTTGCACATCGGCGGCGCGCGCACCGCGCTGTTCAACTGGCTCTATGCACGCGGGCGTGGCGGCAAGTTCCTGTTGCGGATCGAGGACACCGACCGGGAGCGTTCCACCCCGGAGGCCACCGCCGCCATTCTGCAAGGGATGCGCTGGCTCGGGCTTGATCACGACGGCGAGGTGGTGAGCCAGGCCGCGGGCGCGGCGCGTCACGCAGAGGTCGCGCATCAGCTTCTGGCCGAGGGCAAGGCGTATAAGTGTTTCTCCACGCAGGACGAAATCGCCGCCTTCCGCGAGGCCGCCAAGGCCGAGGGCAAATCCACCCTGTTCCGCTCGCCCTGGCGTGACGCCGCCGAATCCGAACATCCGGACGCCCCTTTTGCGATCCGCATCAAGGCACCCAAGGATGGCGAGACCGTCATTCGCGACGAGGTTCAGGGCGATGTGACCCTCCAAAATGCGCAACTGGATGACATGATCCTGCTGCGCTCCGACGGCACGCCGGTCTATATGCTGGCGGTTGTCGTCGACGATCACGACATGGGCGTGACCCATGTGATCCGCGGCGATGACCACCTGATGAATGCCGCGCGTCAGATGATGATCTACGAGGCCATGGGCTGGCAGGTGCCGGTCTGGGCGCATATCCCGCTCATTCATGGACCGGATGGTAAAAAATTGTCGAAACGCCACGGGGCGCTCGGGGCACAGGAATACCAGGCGATGGGCTATCCGGCGGCGGGCATGCGCAACTACCTGGCGCGGCTTGGCTGGGCGCATGGCGATGACGAATTCTTCACCGATGCGCAGGCCAAGGAGTGGTTCGACCTGAGCGGAATCGGCAAGAGCCCGGCCCGGTTTGACACCAAGAAGCTGGAGAACCTCTGCGGCCAACATATTGCAATCGCTGAGGATGCTGCGCTGCGGCAGGAAATCGAAGCCTATCTGGAGGCCGCCGGTAAACCCGCCCTAAGTGACGCACAGTCACGCGGGCTTGAAGCGGCGATGCATTGCCTCAAGGACCGGGCAAAGACCTTTCCGGAACTCCTTGAAAAAGCCCATTTTGTGCTGGCTTCACGTCCGCTGGACCGGGATGCGAAGGCGGAAAAAGCGCTTGATTCAGTATCCCTTGGTATACTGGGAGAATTGACGCCGCATCTGCAAAATGCTAGCTGGTCGCGAGACGAACTTGAGGCCGCCCTGAATGAATTTGCCGCGGCCAAGGACACGAAGTTTGGCAAATTGGCCGGCCCGCTGCGGGCTGTGCTTGCAGGCCGCGCGGTAACGCCTTCGGTCTTCGACATGATGATCTGCCTGGGCCGGGATGAAACGCTGGCCCGGCTCAAGGACGTAACAGGCTGATTGCCCGATGGGATCTAATGGTCAGATCCGGGTAAGCCCGTTCGGATAGGATTCCGCCTGCGTCGCCAGTCGACGTCGGCGCCCCGCTGCGCGGAACGGGCCACCCGCCCTCTCTGCGCCTGTAACAGGAAGGGACATCTATGACAGATTCACAAAAAACGGCCCAGCTGAGCCTGAATGGTGAGACCTACGATCTGCCCATTTTCAAGCCCACCGCCGGGCCGGATGTTCTGGACATCCGCAAACTCTACGCTCAGGCGGGCGTCTTCACCTATGACCCGGGCTTCACCTCCACCGCGAGCTGTGACAGCACCATCACCTATATCGACGGCAACGAAGGCGTGTTGCTGCACCGTGGCTATCCGATCGACCAGCTGGCGGGGAAATCCCACTATCTGGAGGTCTGCTATCTGCTGCTCTATGGTGAGCTGCCGACCGCGACCCAGCTTGAGGATTTCGAGACCCGTGTGACCCGTCACACCATGGTCCACGAGCAGATGCACAACTTCTTCCGTGGCTTCCGTCGCGATGCGCACCCGATGGCGACCCTTGTGGGTGTTGTGGGCGCAATGTCGGCCTTCTACCACGATTCCACCGACATCTCCGATCCGTGGCAGCGCGAAGTGGCGGCCATCCGCCTGATCGCAAAACTGCCGACCATTGCGGCGATGGCCTATAAATATTCCATCGGCCAGCCGTTTGTGTATCCGCGCAACGATCTGGATTACGCGGCCAACTTCCTGCACATGTGTTTCTCCGTTCCGGCAGAGAACTACGAGGTCGACCCGATCCTGAGCCGGGCGATGGACCGCATCTTTACCCTGCATGCGGATCACGAGCAGAACGCCTCGACCTCGACCGTGCGTCTGGCGTCGTCCTCCGGGGCCAACCCGTTTGCCTGTATCGCGGCCGGCATCGCCTGCCTCTGGGGTCCCGCACATGGCGGCGCCAACCAGGCCTGCCTCGAGATGCTCAAGGAAATCGGCTCCGTCGACCGTATCCCGGAGTTCATCGAACGCGCCAAGGACAAGAACGATCCGTTCCGCCTGATGGGCTTTGGCCACCGCGTCTACAAGAACACCGACCCGCGCGCCAAGGTGCTGAAGCAATCCGCCGACGAGGTGCTGGAGCTGCTGGGCGTCGAGAACAACCCGCTGCTGCAGGTGGCCAAGGAGCTGGAGCAGACCGCGCTCAACGATCCTTACTTCATCGAGAAGAAGCTGTTCCCGAACGTCGACTTCTACTCGGGCATCATCCTCGAGGCGATGGGCTTCCCGACCTCGATGTTCACGCCGATCTTTGCGCTGTCGCGCACCGTTGGCTGGATCTCGCAGTGGAAGGAAATGATCGGCGATCCGCAGAACAAAATCGGCCGTCCGCGCCAATTGTATCTGGGTGAGACACAGCGCGATTACGTCGATATCGAAAACCGCTGAGCCGTAGCAAAAGAGACCTTAAAAACCGCCCACAGTTGCCGGGCGGTTTTTTTATTGTTTTCAGTGGTATGCAAATCGCTCAGAGAACAGAGATCGCATTCGGGACTATTGTCGCGGATCGCGAAACAGACAGTTTTAACCAATCTTCAATTAAATACGTTACTTTTCAAATTCCGGCCTTAAAACGGACCATATACCCGCAGGTTGCCATGTGTTTGCCGCATTCAAGGATGGCGAGCAATGCGGTGACCTGTGATTACCGAACGAGGGCATGGAATGTTTCTACTTGCGATGATGGGAACCCTGGCAGCCGTTGGCGCCTTTGTGGCCCTGGATGGTGACGGTGACGACAGTGATGACAGCACCGAAGACACCGCCGCCAACGAACGGGTGCCGGACAGCACGCTGGAAGGCTCGTCGCTAAGCGACCTGCTGATCGGGACCGACGGGCACGATCTGATTTCCCTGGGCGACGGCGATGATCGCAGCGAAGGCGGCGAAGGCGACGACACCATCAATGGCGACGCAGGCGCGGACGATCTGCGTGGCGAAAACGGTGATGATGCGCTCTACGGCGATGCTGGCACCGACGATCTTTATGGTGGCGAAGGCGATGATTTCATCTCCGGTGGCGCTGATGCCGACATCCTCGAAGGCGGCGCCGGTGATGACCGCATGACCGGGGGCGGTGGCCTTGATGTGATGGTCGGCGGTGAGGGCGACGACACCATGAGTGGCAGCCTCGGTCAGGACTACATGTCGGGCGATTCCGGCGACGACAGCCTCTCTGGCGGCTATGGCAGTGACGGGCTGCATGGGGGGACCGGCGCCGATACGCTCGACGGTGGCGCCGGGGATGATGCGCTGAATGGGGGCACGCTGGTCACCGATCCGTCGCTGTCCTCGCCGATCACGCTGCGGCAGGTCTTTCTTGAAAACGAATCCACTCCCAGCACCTTTGGTCTGGATGTCGTCGATGATGGCACCGCCGATGTGCTGATGGGGGGCGATGGCAATGACGTCCTGCTTGCCGGGGCCGGAGATGATCTGACCGGCGGTGAGGGGCTCGATGTCTTTGGGATCGGCGACTGGATGGACGCCGGAGAGGCTGCGGTTATTCGCGACTTCAACGTCGGGGATGACAGCATTGTCTATCGCTACGACGGTCTGACCCCGCCAGATCTGAGCTATGAAACCGTCACCAACTCCGATGGCAGCGCCGATGTGGAGATTCTGGTCGGAGGTGAGGTCATCGCCTATCTGGAAAACGCGGGCGATGGCTTTGATCCCGCCACCCATGTGCAGCTGCTTCAGGCAAACGCCTAACGCTGCGCCAGACGGACCAACCTATGAAAAAGCCGCCCCGGAACGGGCGGCTTTTTTGTGGTAACAGAGTGGCTTGCGCGCGGTCAGCGCCCTTCAAACCCCGGTTTGCGCTTTTCCATAAATGCGGTGACGCCCTCCATGAAATCACGGCTGCGGCCCAGTTCCCCTTGCAAATGCGCCTCCAGCGACAGCTGGTCGGACAGGCTGTTGGTGGTGGAGTCACGCAGCGCCTGTTTGATAGCGCCAAAGGCCTTGGACGGGCCGCTGGCCAGATAGGCCGCACGCGCGTTCCAATGGGTCTCGAACTCCGCGTCCGGCACCGCTTCCCAGATCATGCCCCAGTCACTGGCCTGACGCGCCGAGATCCTGTCGGCAAACAGCGCCGCGCCCATCGCCTTGGCCAGCCCCATCTGGCGCGGTAGGAACCACGTGCCGCCCGCATCCGGCATCAGCCCGATCTTGGCAAAGGCCTGGAGGAAATAGGCGCTCTCGGTGGCGATCACCACATCGGCGGCCAGCGCCAGATTGGCCCCTGCCCCGGCAGCCGGACCGTTTACGGCAGAGAGCGTCGGCACCGGGCAGTTGTAGATCGCCTCCAGCATCGGCACATATTCGTCGCGCAGCGTGCGCTCCAGATCGATCTGGTTGCCACCGGAGGAGGCGTCCTTGAGATCCTGACCGGTGCAAAACGCATTGCCCGCCCCGGTCAGCACCACCGCACGCGCCTCGGATGCGGCCGCTTTCATCGCATGGGTGATCTCCGCCCGCATCTGGCTGGTGAGCGCATTCATGCTCTGCGGGCGGTTCAAGGTCACGGTCGCAAGCCCGTCTGCAAGCGAATACTGAATGTCGCGGTAGTCCATGCGTGAAATATCCCTGTTCGAGTTATGCGCATGTTGACCTAAGCATCCGCCTGCGAAAAGACAAACGCCGCGTCAGCCAATCTTTGGCTTTTCTTGCGTTTTCTGCCGCTCTGCGAGCAAGGACAGCAGCGCCGCGCCATGTGCATCCATCGGTGTTTCAAACCGCGCGTAGTCCGACCCATCGCGATTGCGGGTCAAAAGCTGCATCTCGATCAGGCTGCGCCGGATCTGGGCCGCATCGTGAAAGCTGCACTGCTCGTCAATCAGCGCCGAGATTTGCCGCTCGCTCCAGCGTTCCCGGGCCGGCAGTCGCGCCCAGATCACCCAGAGGCACAGCTCGCGCACCCCGCGTTTTGTCGGCCAGCTTTCCCAACGTCCACGACCGTCGAAATAGCGCGCCGCCCGCGCGATGCGCTTGTGGTCAATCTCTGGCGTGGGCGGGTTCTGGCTGCGCAGGTGCTGGAAATTGCGATACCCTGCGGCGCGGGCCACATGGTTCAGCATCTCCACATGGCCTGGTGCGTCGGTGAGGGCGTTGCGCAGCTGTTTGGCAAAATCTGACACATCGGGAATGGTCAGACGGATCACATCCTTGGACATCATGTCCTCCATATCTCTCAGGATGCCGGGCATGGCTCGGGCCATACGGATGTCCGCCCTTGTCCAGAGGCACCCCGATCAGGAGTCCAATGACATGATGTATAAAGCAGGTTTAGCGCGTGGCGGAGCCTTGGTGAACTGCGGACCAAGTTCTCTTTAGCAATTTATGCCGATCGAGGCAATCCGCCCGCGTCCCGGTATCACGCGTCAGTCCTTGAGGATTTCCTTGAGGCGCGCCTGTTCATCCGCTGACAGGTCGTCAGTCTCGGCCCCGCCCGCCGCCGTGGCGCGTTTGCGCAGATACATCAGCGCAACCAGCAACGCCAGCACCAGCATCATCGGTCCCGCCGCCCAGAGGATCCAGTTGGCCCCGCGCACCGTCGGCTTCAGCAGCACATATTCGCCGTAGCGATCCACGATAAAGTCGATCGCCTCTTCGTCGCTGTCTCCCGCCACCAGACGCTCGCGCACCAGCAGGCGCAGGTCGCGGGCCAGATCGGCGTTGGACTCGTCAATGCTCTCGTTGCGACACACCAGGCAGCGCAGCCCCTTGGACAGGTCGCGGGCGCGTTGTTCCAGTTTCGGATCGTCCAGAACCTCGTCCGGCTGCACGGCAAAGGCCGGCGTGACCGACAGGAGCAGAACCGCCGCCAGGGCTTTGATCAGACGTATCATTCTGCCGGCACCCCTTCTGCGGCGGTTTTGCGCGCCCCGGCGGCAACGCGGAACCGGCGGTCCGACAGGCTCAGCAGCCCGCCAAGGGCCATCAACAGGCACCCGCCCCAGATCCAGTTGGCAAAGGGTTTGATATAGGTCCGCATGGTAAAGCCGCCGCCCGCCTGCGCATCACCGATCACCACATAAAGATCCCGGGTGAACCGGTAGTCGATCGCCGCTTCGGTGGTGGGCATCTGCGCCACCGGGTAGACGCGCTTTTCAGGCCGCAGGGTGGCGATCTCGCGCCCGTTGCGGGTCACCTCGACCACCCCCATGGTGGTGAAATAGTTCGGGCCGCGCCCCTCTTCGACCGCCCTGAGGACCATGTCATAGGGGCCGACGCGGAAGGGCTCGTCGATATTGGCGACGCGGATGTCCTCGACCTGCCAGGCGGTAAGGCCCGCAATCGCAAAGATCGTGACCCCAAGCCCGGCATGCGCCACCGACTTGCCCCAATCGGCGCGCGGCAGGCGCATCAGGCGGGCCAGCTTGTCCTTGCGCCCGGCGCGGTTCCACAGATCCAGCGCCGCACCGCTGACCACCCAGGCCCCGAGCATGGCCCCGACCGGACCCAGCAGGCTGTCGCCGGACTGAACGGCCCAGGTGAGACCCGCGATCGCCAGCGCAAGCACCATGGCATACCGCAGCGCCCAGAGGGTCTTTGCGCCCTTGCCCCGTTTCCACGGCAGCACCGACCCGATCGGCAGCAACAGACCCAGCGCCACCATGAAGGGTGGAAAGGCCGCGTCAAAGAACGGCGCCCCGACCGAGAGTTTGCGGTCAAACGCCATCTCGGCCACCACCGGCCAGAGCGTGCCGACAAAGACCACAAAGCAGCTCACCGCCAGCAGCAGGTTGTTGGCCACCAGCGCGCTTTCGCGGCTGACCATGGAAAACACGCCCTTGGCCTCCATCGCCTGCGCCCGCAGTGCAAAGAGCAAGAGCGCGCCGCCGGTGAAAACAGCAAGGATCGCCAGGATCACCACGCCACGCTCCGGATCATTGGCAAAGGCATGCACCGAGGTCAGCAGACCGGAGCGGACGATAAATGTCCCGATGAGCGAGAACCCAAAGGCGAGGATCGCCAGCAGAATGGTCCAGCTTTTCAGGCTCTCGCGCTTTTCCACCACGATCGCCGAATGCAGCAACGCTGCCGAGAGGAGCCATGGCATGAAGGAAGCGTTTTCGACCGGATCCCAGAACCAGAACCCACCCCAACCGAGCTCGTAATAGGCCCACCACGACCCCAGCGCGATGCCGATGGTCAGGAAGATCCACGCCGCCAGGGTCCAGGGTCGCACCCAGCGTCCCCAGGCCGCATCAACGCGCCCCTCGATCAAGGCCGCAACCGCGAAGGAAAACGCCATCGAGAGGCCCACATAGCCCAGGTACAGAAACGGCGGATGGAAGGCGAGGCCCGGATCCTGCAACAGCGGGTTCAGATCCTGCCCGTCAAACGGCGGATTTGTCAGCCGCAGGAACGGGTTGGAGGTAAAGAGGATAAAGGCGAAGAACGCCACCCCGATCGCTGCCTGCACGCTCAGCACACGGGCCTTCAACGTCGGCGGCAAGCCACCGCCAAACACCGACGCCGTGGCGCCAAAGAGGCTCACGATCAGCACCCACAGCAGCATGGAGCCCTCGTGATTGCCCCAGGTGCCGGAAATCTTGTAGATCATCGGCTTTGCGGAATGGCTGTTGAGCGTCACCAGCCGCACCGAGAAGTCCGAGGTCACAAAGGCCCAGGTCAACGCGCCAAAGGCAAAGGCGGTAAACAGGAACTGCGCCTGCGCGGCGGGTTCCGCGACCGCCATCCATCCGGGCCAGCGTTTGTGCGCACCAATCAGGGGCACGACCATCTGAACAATGGCGATCATGAAGGCTAGGATAAGGGCGAAGTGACCGAGCTCTGTAATCATACCTGCTTCTATATCGGTCTCGCAGATCAGCGCCAATCACATTCGCCCGCGTCCCCGCGCCGCAGGGGGTCTTCAATCACCGCGCGCGGTGCCAGTCCGCAAGCGCCGGATTATCCGCGCTATCGTTTTCTCGTTTTTTATCAGAAGATTGCGCGGCTGTGTTCAGCTGCTCGATATTCTCAACCGCCTGCGGCACCCGTGCAAGGCTGCGTGCGATGCCCTCCTGAAAGGCCTGTGTCTTGGCCTGACTGCGCGCGCCAAAGTAAAACGACACCACGATCCCCAGGAGCCACCAAAGGGGTTCGGGCACCAGCGCAACACCCTGCATGCGGGCCGCAAACCACAGCGGGTCGACCATCGCCGCCACCATCAGCCCCAGCGTCCCCAGCGCCAGCATCGGGCGCGGCAGACGGTTGACCCCATCCATGAAGCGATCAAAGCCGCTTTTCTGCCCTGCAAATTCGGCTGCGAACTGCGCCAGCGCTGCGCCTTGCAGGTCATGCGCCCGCACCGCCGCCTGTTCGCTGTTTTCGCGAAAGACCTCTGCCGTCTCGCGGATCACATTGCGCCGATTGCCAAAGAGCATCTCCCAAAGCGTTGAAAACATGGAACCTCCTTCACGACCAATGCGCTGTACGGGACTGAAACTCTGCCGGGGTCATGTGATAGCGCGGCGCGATGAACTCTTCGGCGCGACGAATCCAGCCGCCCTTGCCACCCGCCCGGGTGCGAGCATATTTGCGGCTGCGCGGGCGGCGATCCGCAAGGTCGAAGTAGTAGTTCCGGCGCGCGATCCCATAGGCATTGACCAGTGCCTCCATATTGACCTGCCCCGCGGCCTGTGCCGCCTTGGCCGTCTGCGGCCCCATGGCGCCATCAACCCGCAGGTCATAGCCCATCTCGCACAACAGCTCTTGCAGGATACGCACCGCGTTGGCGCCTGCGTTGACATGCATGTCAAAGACGCTGGCCTGAAGGGGCTCTGGCAGCAGATGCAGACGCGGGCGGCGGAAGTATTCGCGCAGGAAAATCTCTTCGGCCTGCGCGCGATCCAGCGCCTTGACGTCGCGCCGATCCACCCCGCCGTCACCGGTCAGATCAAGGCCAAGCTGTCGCAGCGTGTGAATGGTCACGCCATGTTTGGTCGCCCCGCCGGGATCGTCGGGGTCATTCACATAGCCGCCTTCACGGGCGACAATCTCTCGGGCGATTTTTGCGACATCCATGCCAGATCCTCCAATCGGGAACTGGCAGGAAGACTAGCGTTCGGGCCTTGAAATCAGGTGCGCACGGCGTGCGCCAGATACGCAACGCGCCCGTGCGAAGACCGCCGGGCGCGTTGTAAAACCAGAGGCATGCGTCGAGAAAATCAGCTCTCGTCCTCGCGATAGACACCCTGTTCCTTCAGGGCATCCACCACTTCTTTGGGCATGTAGGTCTCATCATGTTTTGCAAGGATTTCAGAGGCTTCGAAGGCGCCGTTGATATAACGCCCGGTGCCCACCATGCCCTGATTTTCCTCAAACAGATCCGGCAACACCCCGGTGAATGTCACCGGCACGCTAGCCCCGCCATCGGTCACGGAAAACAGCACCGCCTCGCCTTGACCGCGTTGCAGGCTGCCTTCTTCGACCAAACCGCCAATGCGGAAGGTCTCGGTCGGTTCGGGCGGCGTCTCCATCACCTGACTGGGCGAGCGGAAGTAGTTGATGCCATCGCGCATCGCATATCCAATAAGCGCCGTGGACCCGATCAGGGCCACGGTCGCAAGCGCTATGATCTGGATTCGCCGCTGCTTCTTCAGGGACTTCATCTGGACCTCTTGTTCAAGGGAACAGCGGTGCCATCATCAGCCCGGCTGTTTCCTCTTCACCTAACATCAGGTTCGCATTCTGCAAGGCCTGACCGCTGCTACCTTTTGTCAGGTTATCAAGCGCCACGATGACAATCGCCCGCCCGTCGATGCGATCCCCTGTCACCCCAATATGAACGAAGTTCGAGCCGCGCACGTGATGGGTCGAGGGGGCCTCGCCAAAGGGCAGCAGCTCGACAAAGGGCTCATCAGCATAGGCCTTCGCAAAGGTCTCGTGGATCTTTTGCGCATCGCCTTTGACGTATGTGGTCGCCAAGATCCCCCGGTTCACGGGCAGCAGATGCGGTGTGAACTGAACCTGCACGGGACGCCCCGCCAGCAGAGAGAATTCCTGATCGAACTCGCCCTGATGCCGGTGGGTGCCGCCGATGGCATAGGCGTTGTAGCCCTCGCTCAGTTCCGCGTGCAGCAGGTTTTCCTTGAGCGCCCGCCCGGCGCCGGAGACCGCGCATTTCATATCCAGAATGATCTCATCCAGATCAATGACGCCCGCCGCGATCAACGGCCGCAGGGCGAACTGCCCAGTTGCGGCGTTGCAGCCGGTGCCCGCCACCAGCCGCGCCGATTTGATCTCGTCACGGTAGAATTCGGTGAGGCCATAGACCGCCTCTTTTTGCTGCTCCAGCGCCGCATGCGGGTTGCCGTACCATTTCTGATAGGCCTCCGGGTCGCGCAGCCGGAAATCCGCCGAAAGATCGACGATTTTCAGATCACCGGGCAGTTTGGCGATCACCTCCTGGCTGGTCTTATGCGGCAGCGCGCAAAAACACAGGTCGATCTGCGAGAAGTCGATTTCCTCGATCTTGCACAGGGTTGGCAGCGAAAGATGACGCAAATGTGGGAACACATCCGCCATCTCCATGCCTGCCTTGCGCTCGGCGGCGAGGGCTTTGATGGTGATGTTTGGGTGCTGAGAAATCAGCCGGATCAGCTCTGCGCCAGTGTAGCCGGACGCACCAAGGATTGCCACGTTATGGGTCATGTCGAGACCTCGAATTGTTCATGTGTCAGTAGGGCCTGCATCAATCGCAGACAGGAAATCAGGTTGGACGTGAAGGTACGAGACCTCAGGCCGCGTCAAAAGTGATTTCTCGTCGCAAGAACTGCGTCGCGCGGCTGCTGACACGTCCGGCATCGCCCGTGGTCACATAGCCTGCGGCACCGCCGCCGATCATCTCGGGGCGACGCTCCAGATAATGCGCGAGGCTGTCGGCCACCAGACGGCCCTGGCTGAACACCTGCACATCCGGCCCCAGCGCCTTTTGAAAGATGTCCTCCATCAGCGGATAATGGGTACAGCCCAGAATCGCCGCCTCGGGACGGGGCATCTTGCGCAACAGCGCGTCGACGTGGCTTTTGACCAGCGCCTCAGCAAGGATCATGTCGCCTTCTTCGATGGCGTCGACAACGCCACCGCAGGCCTGCGCCTCTACATCG
Organism: Epibacterium sp. MM17-32; assembly: GCF_022348205.1. Lineage (NCBI taxonomy): Bacteria > Pseudomonadati > Pseudomonadota > Alphaproteobacteria > Rhodobacterales > Roseobacteraceae > Epibacterium > Epibacterium sp. MM17-32. The sequence continues at coordinate 472,578 of NZ_JAKRFC010000001.1, forward strand.
ACGCCAATGGCGCGGAACGCCAGCTCGCGCTGGAACGCGCGGCTTGCCACGGTGGCGGGGGTTGCAAACAGCGCCACATGTTTCACGGCCACCTCACGCGGGGGCGAATTGTCGCCCCACTGGCGTTCGGTCAGCGCCTCGATCAAGGGCACAAACACGCCAAGCACCCGCTTACCCTCGGGCACGCCAGCCTCCTGCATCCGCCGCAGGGCCGCCGCCGAGGCGGTGTTGCAGGCCAGGATCACGAGATTGCAGCCGCGATCCCACATGTCGTGCACGGCCTTGTGGGTCAGCTGATAGATATCTTCGGCATCGCGCACCCCATAAGGCGCGTGGCTGTTGTCGCCATAGTAGAGGAAATCCACATCCGGCAGGCGCTTTTGCGCCGCATCCAGAACCGTCAGACCACCAAGACCGGAATCAAAAATACCAACTGCCATGTCACACTGCCTTTGGGTGTGCGGGCCCGTTCAGGCCCGGTGTTTTTCTTCGAACTCGAACCCGTAGTCATAGGATTTGAGCGGTGTTGGAGACAGCTCATACGTGGCTTTGCGCAGGAAATCCATCATTGCTTTGGAGTCCTTGGCCAGCGGGTCCAGCACATCGCGGCCGATCGGGTCGCCAACCACCACCCGGACCGGGGTGCCGACGCGTTTCTTGAACTCCTTGATCAGGAGCCCCATGCGCAGGGTGTAATGCAGATGCGAGGCAATCTGGAACAGCCGCGAAGTGTGCCCGTCAAAGTACAAGGGCACCACAACCGCATCGGATTTGGCCACCATCCGCGCGGTAAAGCCGCGCCAGCCCGGGTCCATCGGATGGGCAAAGGGTTTCGCCGCGGTGGACACCGTCCCGCCGGGGAAGATCCCGATGGCACCGCCCTGCCCCAGATACGACAGCGCCTCGCGCCGGGTCTCGAGGTTGGCCTTCATCGCTTCCTTGGTCTCGGCAAAATCGATCGGCAGGATGACCTTGTTCAGATCCTCGGCCTTGCGAAACACCTGATGCGCCAGAATGCGGAAATCCCCCCGCGTGCGCGACAGGATATGCCCCATCATCAGCCCGTCCAGGATACCGTAGGGATGATTTGCAATCAGGATCACCGGCTTGTCGCGCGGGATATTGTCGAGACTGCCGCCCACCACATCAAGGCTGAGACCGTAGCGTTCGACAATCACGTCCCAGAAACTGCGCCCCGAGGCGACCTCGGAATCATAGCCCTTGGCGCGCTTTATCAGCCGCAAACGACCGGTGGTGTTTTCCATCAGGCGGATCATGATCCGACCCGGCCGCGTCTCGGCCGAGTGCGAATAGGAAATATCGCGAGCGATATGACGACGCTCAAGCATGTCTTTGAGGTCTCCGTAAAGACAGGGGATGCGCTGCCTGCGGTGCAGGTGCCCGGCTACCTAAGGCCGGGCGCGCATATTGCCCAGCCTTGGTAACACATTCATGACGCCATCCCCAAGACACAGTGGCGTGGGGGCCACTATTCGGCGGCAGCCTTCAGCGGCGCAGGCCCCTGCTTCAGCGCCACCAGCAGTTCCTCGCGCCGCTTGGCAGCCTGCTGTTCGCTCTTCATTTTGACAGGGCCAAAGCCACGGATCTGCAACGGCAGCTCCGCCAGCGCCACCAGCGCATCCATGTCCACCGCGTCGGATTTGGCGAGCCATTCCTTCATATCGGCTTCATATTGCTTGATCAGCGCCCGCTCCATCTTGCGCTCGGCGGTATAGCCAAAGACATCCAGCGGCGTGCCGCGCAGCCCCTTCAGCTTGGCCAGGATCCGCAACAACCGTTCCGTACCGGGGCCGAACTTGCGCTTTTTCGGGCGACCATTGGCATCCTTGCCGCCCAGAATCGGCGGTGCGAGGTTGTAAGAGATCTTCAGATCGCCATCAAACTCCGCCGCCGCCTTGTCGCGGCTGCTCAGCAGCAGGCGGGCAACCTCGTATTCATCCTTGTAGGACAAGAGCTTGTGATAGCCTTTTGCCACCGCTTCCTTGAGCCGCGGATCGGAGACACCCGCCACCAGTTTCTCGTAGCGTTTCGCCAGTCGCTCGCCCTGGTAGTCCACCAGCTGCGCCCGGCGATAGGCGATCTTCTCATCAAGCGTCTTGGGCAGCTCAACAACGCTCGGCGCCAGCAGTTTGGCAGCGTCCTCGGGATAGAGCACCGCCCAGCGTCCGATATCAAAGGCGCGGAGGTTTTTCTCTACCGCAGCGCCATTCAGCTCGATCGCCTGTTTCAGCGCCTCATAGGACACCGGGATCAGGCCCCGCTGCCAGGCGGCACCAAAGACCATCATGTTGGAAAAGATCGAATCCCCCATGCTGATGCGCGCCAGTTCGGAGGCATCAAACAGATCCACCCGGTCCCGCAAACGCGCCTGAAGCGCGACCTGCAACCTGTTGCTTGGCAACGCAAAATCGGTGTTGCGGGTGAATTCCCCGGTGATGATCTCGTGGCTGTTCACAACTGCGCCCGTGCGCCCGGTCGAGGTCAGGCCTAGGGTCTTGGCCCCCGCGCTCACCACCAGATCGCCGCCGATCAACGCGTGCGCCTCGCCGGTGGCCACGCGGATGGCGCTGATGTCCGAGGGCTGCTCGGCGATGCGGCAATGGATATGCACCGCGCCGCCCTTCTGCGCGAGGCCGGCCATTTCCATCATGCCCGCGCCCTTGCCGTCGATCTGTGCGGCCTGCGCCAGCACCGCACCGATGGTCACCACGCCGGTGCCGCCGACGCCGGTGATCACCACGTTATGGGTGCCGTCGATCGCGGGCAGTTGCGGGTCTGGCAGTTCCGGCAGCTCCAGGCTGGCGGTTGCGCTCTTCTTGATCTTGGCGCCCTCGACAGTGAGGAACGACGGGCAAAACCCGTTGAGGCAAGAGAAATCCTTGTTGCAGCTGGACTGGTCGATGGCGCGTTTGCGGCCCAGTTCGGTCTCTTTCGGCACGATCGAGACGCAGTTCGACTGCACGCCGCAATCGCCGCAGCCCTCGCAGACGTCCGAGTTGATGAACACCCGTTGATCCGGATCCGGGAACAGGCCCTTCTTGCGGCGACGGCGTTTTTCGGCCGCGCAGGTCTGGATGTAGATGATGGCCGAGACGCCGCCCACCTCCTCGAACTCGCGTTGGACCTTCATCAGTTCGCCCCGTTCATGCATCCGCATGCCGGAGGGGAACTGGCTGGCGACCACGTCCTCTTTTTCGTCATAGACCACGGCGATGGTCTTGACCCCCATGGCGGTCAGCTCATGCGCGATCTGGGGCGCAGTGAGGCCACCCTCGGCCTGCTGGCCGCCGGTCATCGCCACCGCGTCATTATAGAGGATCTTGTAGGTGATATTGGTGCCCTCGGCGAGTGCCGCGCGGATCGCCATCACCCCGGAGTGGTTGTAGGTTCCGTCGCCAAGGTTCTGAAATACATGGTTTCTCTTGGAAAACGGTGCCTCGCCAATCCAGTTCGCACCTTCACCGCCCATATGGGTAAAGCCAACGGTTTCGCGATCCATCCACTGCACCATGAAGTGACAGCCGATCCCCGCATAGGCGCGGGAGCCATCCGGCAGTTTGGTTGAGGAGTTATGCGGGCAACCGGAACAGAAATACGGCAGGCGCGCGGCGATTTCCTCGGCATTGTCGGCCCGTTTCGCATCATCGAGCTGGGCCAGACCGGCGCGGATCGCCTCGGTGTCGCGGCCTTCTTCGATCAGGATATTGCCCAGTTTCTCGGCAATCATGATCGGGTCGAGGGCATATTTGGTCGGGAACAGCTCCTCGCGGTGCATGGTGCCCGCACCGCCCTTGTACCAGCCGTAGACACGACGCCCGCGCCGGTCGTCAAAGATCGCTTCCTTGATCTGGATCTCGATCAGCTTGCGCTTTTCCTCGACCACCACGATCAGATCGAGCCCTTCGGCCCAGTCGTGGAACCCTTTCATGTCCATCGGCCAGGTCTGCCCCACCTTATAGGTGGTGATCCCGAGGCGTTCGGCCATGTTTTCGTCGATATTCAAAAGGCTTAGCGCGTGAACCAGATCCAGCCAGTTCTTGCCCGCAGCGACAAAACCGATCTTGGCGCCGGGCTTGCCCCACATGCGCTTGTCCATCTTGTTGGCATGGCTGAAAGCCTCGGCGGCAAAGCGTTTGTAGTCGATGATACGGTCTTCCTGACGGAAGCGGTCATCATCCAGCCGGATGTTCAGACCATCCGGCGGCATATCGAACTGCGGCACGGCCAGTTGCATCCGGTCGGGATCGCCGTCAACAACCGAGGTCACCTCGATGGTGTCCTTCATCGTCTTGAGACCCACCCAGAGGCCGGAAAACCGTGACAACGCATAGCCATAGATGCCGTAGTCGAGAATTTCCTGCACCCCGGCGGGGCTGACGATCGGCAGGTAGCAATCCAGCAAGGACCATTCCGACTGGTGCAGCACGGTGGAGCTTTCGCCGGTGTGGTCATCGCCCATGGCCACCAGCACGCCGCCATGTTTCGAAGACCCCGCCATATTGGCATGGCGCAGCGCATCGCCGGAGCGGTCGACCCCCGGCCCCTTGCCGTACCACAGGCCAAAGACCCCGTCGTATTTGCCCTCGCCGCGGATCTCCGCCTGTTGCGCGCCCCAAAGCGCGGTGACGGCAAGATCCTCGTTGAGACCATATTGGAACGTCACGTCAGATTGCGTCAGCAGCTTTTCCGCGCGCTTCATCTGCATGTCGACAGCGCCAAGCGGCGAGCCGCGATAGCCGGTCACCAGACCGGCGGTGTTCAGGCCGGCGGCCACGTCGCGCGCTTTCTGCATCAGCATCAGACGCACCAGCGCCTGAGTGCCGTTCAGCAGAATCGGCGATTTTTCAAGATCGTAACGGTCATTGAGCGAGATCTTTTGCGTGCTCATCCGGTCCTCCTCAACCATGACTTGCTTGCATTTTGGATCCAATAATAGGTCATAGATGCTGACCTGTATAGCCGTATTCGAAAGAATCCGTGTCAAACTCCGGTAAGGTTTGAAACTTAGGCTGTTCCTAAGGTAGTTTGTCTAAAAGAGGCAGAAAGAGTAAAATCAATGGATTGGGACAAACTCAGGATCTTTCATGCAGTTGCGGACGCGGGCAGCCTGACCCATGCGGGGGATCGCCTCAATCTGTCCCAATCTGCTGTGTCGCGGCAGATCCGGGGGCTCGAAGAGAGCCTGAACGCAACATTGTTTCACCGCCACGCGCGGGGGCTGATTCTCACCGAACAGGGCGAATTGCTGTTTGATGCCACCCGCACCATGGCCAAACGTCTGGAAACCGCCTCGGCGCGAATCCGCGACAGCGAAGAAGGCGTGTTCGGCGAATTGCGGGTGACCACCACCACCGGGTTCGGCACGCTCTGGCTGGCGCCGCGCCTGGCGAAGCTCTACGAACAATATCCCAACCTCAAGATCGACCTGATGCTGGAGGAGCGCGTGCTCGACCTGCCGATGCGCGAGGCCGATGTGGCCATCCGCATGAAGGAACCCAGCCAGGCCGACCTGATCCGCAAACGGCTGATGACGGTGCAGATGCGGCTTTATGCATCGCGGGGCTATATCGACAAGTTCGGCTGGCCGGAAACGATCGAGGAAATCTGCGACCACCGCCTGATCTGCCAGAGCCTGCGCTCGGCGCAGGTGGGTTCTGCCACCGTCATGGTGCAGAAGCTGATGACCCATAACCCCAAGTCGCTTTTGACCGTGAACAACTATTTCGGCGTGTTGCAGGGGGTGTTGCAGGATCTCGGCATCGGGGTGCTGCCGGACTATGTGACCGAGGATTTCCCCGATCTGGTGCAGGTGTTGCCAAATGAGGACACCAATGGTGTGCCCGTCTACCTCGCCTACCCGGAAGAGTTGCGCCATTCGCAGCGTGTTTCCGCCTTTCGGGACTTCGTGCAGAATGAGATCATCGCACACCGTAAGCACATGAAAGAACTTGGAAAAATCTGATATCCGCCGTAGCGGCATGCATGCAGCCGCCCAGCTATGCACATAGCGCATGGCAGGCTTGATTTAACAAGTGTTTCAAAACCCTTGCGGCATCGCGGCAGGCACCCTAAATGACCCTCATGAAGACGCGGCACACGCCGCACTTCATACCTCCCTGTTGGACTACGGCCGAGCTTAGTGCTCGGCCTTTTTTTTGGCCGCAGAGGATCTTGCCCAGTTTTTTCCCGCGCGCCGCATGTGCCGCTATCGCGTGTCGCGTGGTGTTGGACATGATCTAGGCCGCGGCACGCCGATGGGGCCAGACAAAACATCGCTTTTCCGACGCAATAAGGCGACGCGCGCCCCATGTGATGTGTCGACAGGCAGGCAACGGCCCGCCTGCCCAATTTCCGGGCACAGCTTGCATCGGCACGATGCTGTATCATGCCCCCTTTCCCCGCCGTTGGCCTTGCTCTAAAAGGCCGACAACATGAAGCGACCCGGGGGGCCATCTAAGCGCCATGCAGGAACCAGCCATTACGACTGAAGTGATCGAAAACCACGGACTGAAACCCGATGAGTACGATCTGATCCTGGAGATCATCGGCCGGGAGCCGACCTTCACCGAGCTCGGCATTTTCTCCGCCATGTGGAACGAGCATTGTTCCTACAAATCCTCCAAGAAATGGCTGCGCACCCTGCCGACCTCCGGCCCGCAGGTGATCTGTGGTCCCGGCGAAAACGCCGGTATCGTGGACATCGGCGATGGCGACGCGGTCGTCTTCAAGATGGAAAGCCACAACCACCCCTCCTATATCGAGCCCTATCAAGGTGCCGCCACTGGTGTTGGCGGCATTTTGCGTGATGTCTTCACCATGGGCGCGCGGCCGATCGCCTCGATGAACTCGCTGTCCTTTGGCGAGCCTGCGCATCACAAGACCCGCCAGCTGGTAAACGGCGTGGTTGAGGGCGTCGGCGGCTACGGCAACTGTTTTGGTGTGCCCTGTGTCGGCGGCGAAGTGCGCTTTCACCCCGCCTACAACGGCAACTGTCTGGTGAACGCCTTTGCGGCGGGCCTCGTGAAGACCGACATGATCTTCTACTCCGCCGCCTCCGGTGTGGGCATGCCCGTTGTGTACCTCGGCGCCAAGACCGGCCGCGACGGGGTTGGTGGTGCGACCATGGCGTCGGCAGAATTCGATGACACCATCGAGGAAAAGCGCCCCACCGTGCAGGTTGGCGACCCTTTCACCGAAAAACGCCTGATGGAAGCGACGCTGGAGCTGATGCAGACCGGTGCCGTGATCTCCATTCAGGACATGGGCGCGGCGGGTCTGACCTGCTCCGCCGTGGAGATGGGCGACAAGGGCGGCCTTGGCGTGCGTCTGGATCTGGAAAAGGTTCCGCAGCGCGAAGAGCAGATGACCGCCTACGAGATGATGCTCTCGGAATCGCAAGAGCGCATGCTGATGGTGCTGAAGCCCGAGCTGGAAGCCGAGGCGAAAGCGGTGTTCGAGAAATGGGACCTCGATTTTGCCATCGTGGGTGAGACCATTGCCGAAGACCGCTTTCTCATCATGCACAACGGCGAGGTCAAGGCCGACCTGCCGCTGTCGAAACTCTCCTCCTCCGCGCCGGAATACGACCGCCCGTGGATCGAGGTCGAAGCCCCAGAGGCGCTGACGGATGCGGATGTGCCGACCATTGACCCGATCGACGGGCTGAAGGCGCTGATCTCCAGCCCCAACTATGCCGGCAAACAGTGGGTCTATGAGCAATATGACACCACCGTGATGGGCGACACCGCCCGCCGTCCGGGCCTAGGTGGCGGCGTGGTGCGCGTGCATGGCACCGACAAGAAGCTGGCGTTCACCTCTGATGTGACCCCGCGCTACGTCAAGGCGAACCCGATTGAGGGCGGCAAGCAGGCCGTGGCCGAGGCCTATCGCAACCTCTGCGCCGTGGGGGCAAAACCGCTGGCGACCACCGACAACCTGAACTTCGGCAACCCCGAAAAGCCCGAGATCATGGGTCAGTTTGTCGGCGCGCTCAAAGGCATCGGCGAGGCGGTGTCGGCGCTGGATATGCCGATCGTCTCCGGCAACGTCTCTCTTTATAATGAGACCGACGGCCAGGCGATCCTGCCCACCCCCACCATCGGTGCGGTGGGTCTGGTTGCGGCGGATGAAGAGCCGATCCTGGGCGAGGCCCGCGACGGTCACGTGCTGCTGCTGGTGGGCGAAACCACCGGTCACCTCGGCCAGTCGGCGCTCCTGCACGAGGTCTTCAACCGCGAAGATGGCGATGCGCCTGCGGTGGATCTGGAGGCCGAAAAGCGCAACGGCGAATTCATCCGCGACAACCGCGATTTCATCAAGGCCTGCACCGACATCAGCGATGGTGGTCTGGTGCTGGCAGCGTTTGAAATGGCCGAGGCCGCCGGTGTCGGCGTGCAGATCGATATCAGCGATACGCCGACCCTCTTTGGCGAGGATCAGGCCCGCTACCTCGTCGCCTGCAACTTTGACCAGGCAGAGGCGTTGATGATTGCCTCCGGCCAGTCTGGTGTACCGCTCCTGACCGTTGGCCGCTTTACCGGCGATACCGTCAAGATCGGCGGCTCCGAGGCGACACTGGAAGAACTGAGCCAGATCTTCCGCGCAAGCTTTGCCGAAGCGGTCGCCTGAGCAAAAAAGGCGGGGAAACTCCCGCGCCCGCAGGTGCCTTAGCAGATGCTAAGCCCCCTTGGCGGCCTTGGGCCCGGCACCGCGCCTGCGCGGTGCCGGGCCCAACTGTGTTGGGCGGGCCCCTTTGGGGCCGGTCCATAAGCAGGCGGGAGCGCCCCCGTCCTGTTTCACATCGGTCGCGATGAAACAGACCTTACAATCACGGTAGAGTTGCTTGCGTCCCCCGCATTGCAGCCCTACATTTTGGCAAAAGAACACCACAGCAAGGATGCGCCCCATGCCAATGCAGGCCCATGAAATCGAAGCCCTCCTGCGCGAAACCTTCCCGGATGCGCAAATTCAGGTGGGCGGCAGCGATGGCGTTCACATGTCCGCCATGGTCATCGACGAGAGCTTTCGCGGCAAGAACCGCGTGCAGCAGCAACGCGCCGTCTATGCCGCGCTCAAAGGCAAGATGGATGGTCCCGACGGCGATCTGCACGCCCTCGCCCTGACCACCAAAGCACCGGAATGATTTGGAACGTCTGGCTCCTTATCGGTCTGTCCATTGCGGGTGTCGCCATCTTCACGAACACAATACGGCGATCACGCCCGCGCCGACGACTGGTTGATGCTCAGCCAGACAAGATCACGACCAAGCCTTCTGATGTACCACTGGGTATGGAAGCCACTGATCTGGAGATCGTAGAACAGGCTCAAACTGCCAACGCACAGGCGCAAGATTACAACCGTTCGATCAGCCGGAAACTATCGCGTTAAGCGCGCATCCCGGCGCCACGACAAAGGACCAATACCATGACCGACGCAAAGACCCGAATCGATGAAACCGTCAAAGCCAATGATGTTGTGCTTTACATGAAAGGCACCAAGGAAATGCCGCAATGTGGCTTTTCCTCCCGCGTGGCGGGGGTGCTCAACTACATCGGCGTCGACTACACCGACGTGAACGTGCTGGCAGATGAGGACATCCGTCAGGGCATCAAGGACTATTCCGACTGGCCGACCATCCCGCAACTCTACATCAAGGGCGAGTTTGTCGGCGGCTGCGACATCATCACCGAGATGACCCTCTCCGGCGAACTCGACGGCATGTTTGAGCAAAACGGCATCAGCTTTAACAAGGATGCAGCCGACAAGATCCGCGAAGCCAACGCCTGACCTAGGCCTGATCCGGGCCTGATCCGGGATCCGATCCTCACAAGAAAGCCCGCCAACCTGATGGTTCGGCGGGCTTTTTATCTGTTAAAGCGGCAGAAGTCCGGTCAGGCCTGTGCGGTCTCTTCGCCCTCGGCAACGCTTTCAACGGCGGCGTCGGCGGAGGCATCGGAGCCTTCCGCCTCTTCCGTGTCTTCGTCGTCATCGTCAGGCGCGGCCTTTTGCTCGATTTCGCCGGCCAGCGCCTCGGCGCGCGCCGCAAGGTCTGCCAAGGCATCGGCCACCTGTGGCGGCACGACGGGCACCTCGACCTGTTCCGGCTCCGGCGGCGGTGCATTGCGCAGCTCTTCCAGCTCGGCAACCTTCTGGGCGATCTCGGCATCCTTTTCCGCCAGCACCGCTTCGACTTCCTTGATCCGGTCCTCGACTGCTGCTGTCTTGTCCGCCAGCATCAGGCCCGCCATCAACAGCATCCGCGCCTCGGGCATGCGCCCGATCTGATCCGACAGCACCTGGGCCTCATCGTCGAGCATCCCGGCCGCCATCTCCAGAAAACTCTGCTCGCCTTCCTGACAGGACACCACAAAATCGCGGCCTCCGATGTGAATGGTCACTTCCGGCATCAGGCTTCTTCTCCTTCCGGCAGGTTGGGCGCGGTCGCCAGCAGGGGCTCCAATCGGGCCAGCACCGCGTTGACCTCGGCCTGGTCAGTGGCGCGGGCCGCTTTCAGCCCTTCGACCTCGGCTTCCAATCCTGCATTTATCAATGTCGGATCACCGACCCCTTCGGCATTGGCCGCGCGCAGGGCGGCATTGGACTGGCGCAGCTGATCGTTGCTGGCCCGAAGGTTCTGCAATTCTCCGTCCAGCTCTCCCAGGCGCTGGTCCAGTTCGGCGCTGACCCCTTCGTCGACCGGCGCATCGGCGCCAGAAGCCGCCTCCGCCGCTTCGGCGCGGGCCCGCATGGCCTCCAGTTCGATGCGCAGCGTGTCCAGTTCGGCGTCCAATGCTGCGGTATCGACCGCCGGCGCCAGCTCTGCGCCTGCTCCGGCGGACAGCGCGTCGATCTGTGCCTGCAAGGCCTCGTTCTGGGCGGTGGCCTCCGTCAGGTCGTCCTCAAGCTTTTCGTGTTCGCTGGCGGCCTGGTTGCGGGCCACTTCCAGGTCCTGCTTCAACCGCGCAACTTCGGCCTTGAGCGCGTCGACCTCGACCGGGTTGCCGCTCGCATTGCGCAGCAGCTCCAGCTCCGCATGCAGCGCGATCATGTCCTCGGCGCCGTCGACGGCGGCCACCTTCTTTTCCATGTCCTCAAGACGGCCGTGCAGCAGCTTCAGCCGCTCTTCGAGCTGCGCATTTGCCATCCGCTCGTCTTCGAGATCGGCCAACAGCTCTGCATGCTTTTGCATGTCCAGCTCTTCCAGCGTCGGCACCGGCCGGTTGGCATGCTTCTGTTCCAGCGCCGCGACGCCGCCATAAATACGGTGCAGCGCAGTCTGGATGCGGCCCTGCAATTCTTCTAACTGCTCCATGCGTTCCTCTTCGCCTCCTCCGGTGCCGCGATACGGGCAGAGCCTGCTTCTGCCATCCGACCGCGGGCCGGTCTTTTGCCGTTTGTCGCCATGCATCCCGCCACCCGATGCGCCCGGCCGGGCTGGCGCGGGGACGAATCAACGTGAGAGCCATCGGCTCCGGTCAGCTTATCGCATGATGGGGTAAAACACCCCCCCTTTGCTTTCAACCACTTGCGCGCGGACCTTCGCGCGAAACCCAGTAAAATAGGCCCTCAGCGCTTGATCTTTGCACCTTAGCTGCTATCCAGCGACAAACCCCTTGAACCCAAAGAGGAACAGTTCAGTGGATCTGACAGCCCTGCGCTCTGAAAACCCCGATCATTGGAACAAAGCCGCCGCCATCCGCGCCCTGACGCTGGACGCGGTCGCCGGTGCAAACTCCGGTCACTCCGGCATGCCGATCGGCATGGCTGATGTTGCAACCGTGCTGTTTGAAAAGCACATGAAGTTCGATGTTAGCGCCCCCAAATGGGCCGACCGGGATCGCTTCATCCTGTCGGCGGGCCATGGCTCCATGCTGATCTATTCGCTTCTGTATCTCATGGGCGACGCGCAGGTGACGCTGGATCAGATCAAGAACTTCCGCCAGTCCGGCGCGCTGACCGCGGGCCACCCGGAGAACTTCCTGCTCGATGCGGTCGAGGTCACCACCGGCCCGCTCGGTCAGGGGATTTCCAACGCCGTGGGGTTTGCCATGGCCGAAGAAAGCCTGCGCGCCCATTACGGCAAGAAGGTCGTCGATCACCACACCTATGTCATCGCCGGTGACGGCTGCCTGATGGAGGGTGTCAGCCAGGAGGCCATCGGCCTTGCCGGGCGTCACCAACTGGGCAAGCTGGTGGTGTTCTGGGACAACAACAACATCACCATCGACGGTCAGGTCGACCTCTCGGACCGCACCAACCAGGTACAGCGGTTCAAGGCCTCCGGCTGGCATGTGCAGGAAATCGACGGCCACAACCCGGCCGAGATCGACGCTGCCATCACCGCCGCGAAAAAGACCAAGAAACCCTCGATGATCGCCTGCAAGACCCATATCGCGCTGGGTCACGCCGCACAGGATACCTCCAAGGGTCACGGCGCGCTGACTGACGCCGATCAGCTGAAAGCTGCCAAGGACGCCTATGGCTGGACCGGTGGCGCCTATCAGGTGCCTGCCGAGATCAAATCCCAGTGGGAAGAGATCGGCAAACGCGGCGCTGCGGCGCGTGCAGAATGGGAAGGCCGCTTTGCGGAGCTGTCGCAGCAGAAACAGGACCGGTTCAACCGCGTCTTTGCGCTGGAAGCCCCGAAAAAGCTCTCCGCCACCATCAAGGCGCTGAAAAAGCAGGTGTCTGAGGCCCACCCCAAGGTCGCCACCCGCAAGGCGTCGGAAATGGCGCTGGAAGTCATCAACCCGATCATGCCGGAAACCATGGGGGGCTCTGCGGACCTCACCGGGTCCAACAACACCAAGACCGGCGATCTGGGGATGTTCGACACGGATAATCGCAAGGGTCGGTATATCTACTGGGGCATCCGCGAGCACGGTATGGCGGCGGCGATGAACGGCATGGCGCTGCATGGCGGTATCCGCCCCTATGGCGGCACCTTCTTCTGCTTTACCGATTATGCCCGCCCCGCGATGCGTCTGGCCGCGCTGTCGAAGATCCCCACCGTGTTTGTCATGACCCATGACTCGATCGGTGTGGGCGAAGATGGTCCGACCCACCAGCCGGTGGAGCATCTGGCAATCTGCCGCGCGACGCCGAACACCTATACGTTCCGCCCGGCGGATGCGGTGGAAACCGCCGAAGCCTGGGAAATCGCGCTGACCTCGAAAGAGACCCCGTCGGTGATCGCCCTGACCCGTCAGGGCCTGCCCACCGTGCGCACCGAGCACAAGCTGTCGAACCTCACCGAGAAAGGCGCCTATGTGCTGGCCGAGGCCGAGAGCAAGCGTCAGGTGATCCTGATGGCGTCGGGTTCCGAGGTCTCCACCGCGATGGCCGCAAAAGACATCCTCGAAGGTCAGGGCATCGGCACCCGTGTTGTCTCTGTGCCCTGCATGGAGCTGTTCCACGCGCAGGACGAGAGCTACCGCCGCAAGGTTCTGCCCGCAGGTCCGGTGCGTGTGGCCATCGAGGCCGCGGTGCGCGATGGCGGCTGGGATCGTCTGCTGCTGGGTGAGCGCGGTCAGGAGAAGAAAGCGGGCTTTGTCGGCATGCAGGGCTTTGGCGCCTCCGCGCCGGCGGGCGAGCTGTTCGAGAAATTCGGCATCACCGCCGAGGGCACCGTTGCCAAGGTCAAAGAGCTGTTGGGCTAAGAGGCGCGCGGGGTTTGGGGGCGCTGCCCCCGACCCTTTCGGGTCTCCCCCGAGGTATTTTGGAAAAGATGAAGGGCGCCCGGATTTCGCGGCGCCCTTTTTTGATCTTCCCTTTTTTGATCTTGCGGTGTGCGCGTGTTCAGTGGGCGGCTTTGGCCCCAAACAGCGGCGCGATCACCTTGGTGGCGAGGGGGATCAAGAGGAGCCCCACCACAAAGCCGAGGAGACCATCGACCACAGCCTTCACCAGCCATTCCACCAGCCCGTCGCCTTGGGCGATGGATTTGGCAAAGCTGTAGATCGTGTCTTCGGGCCAGTGCCAGCCCATCTGATGCGCGGAATGCACGATGATCGACCCGCCGACCCAGAGCATGGCGGCAGTGCCAACCACGGTCAGCATTTTCAGGAACCACGGCATAAAGGCGACAATGCCACGACCAAGCGCGCGGGTGCCGCTGGTACGGCCCACCTCCGTGAGCCAGAGGCCCACATCATCCATCTTCACGATGATGGCAACCACGCCATAGACCACGATGGTGATCATGATGCCCACCACGGCCAGTGTCGCCGCCTGAATCCACAGCACGTCGCTCTCGATCGTCGACAGGGAAATTGTCATGATCTCGGCCGAGAGGATGAAATCGGTCTTGATCGCGCCCTTGACCTTTTGTTCCTCCAGATGGGTGGGATCCCCCACGGCGTGGCTGCCATCTGGTCCGCCGGACTGATCGTCATGGGGCATCAGCACATGCACGATCTTTTCCGCGCCCTCAAAGCACAGGTAACAACCGCCGAGGATCAGCAAGGGCGGGATCAGCCAGGGGGCAAACTGCGACATCAACAGCGCGACGGGCAGCAGGAACACCAGTTTGTTGATGAAGGAGCCGCGCGCGATGCGCCAGATCATCGGCAGCTCACGTGCGGGCTGAAAGCCGGTCACGTATTTCGGCGTCACGGCGGCATCGTCGATCACGATCCCCGCCGCCTTGGACCCCGCCTTCATCGACTGGGTCGCCACATCATCCACCGAGGCGGCGGCGACCTTGGCAATCCCCGCGACATCATCCAACAAGGCCAGAAGACCGCTCATAACTCACCTCTTTGCGCAGTGGCATTCATTGCGTCATGTGTAGCCCGCGGCCGGGTCGGCATTCAAGCGTGCCGCGTTGCGGCATGAGCAGAAAGCCCGGCACGTACAGTTACCGCAAACGGTGTTGCAGCTGTTAACGCAACCACCAAGGTTTTGCGCTAACAGTCTGTGTTTACTCTAATTTCTTCTTTTTCCCGAGGTTAATGCCCGCTATAGGCTGCCCCTAAGACAGCCTTCTCGTGGAGACGACAGAGATGACCATCAAAGTTGGAATCAACGGCTTCGGACGCATTGGCCGCTGCACCCTCGCCCATATCGCGGGCAGCTTTCGCAATGACATCGAGGTGATCAAGGTCAACGCGACCGGCCCGATCGAGACCGCCGCGCATCTCATCAAATACGACAGCATCCATGGCCGCTTTCCCGGCCAGGTCGATTTCAGCGAAGGCCGCCTGAACCTCGGTCGTGGCGACATGCAGGTCTATTCCACCTACGACATGGACACGCTGGACTGGGAAGGTTGCGACGTGGTGCTGGAATGCACCGGCAAGTTCAACGACGGTCTGAAGGCGAAAAAGCACCTGGAGCGCGGCGCTGGCAAGGTGCTGCTGTCCGCACCGGGCAAGAACGTCGACCGCACCGTGGTTTACGGCGTCAATGACGAGGATCTTCTGGCCACCGACAAGATGGTCTCCAACGGGTCCTGCACCACCAACTGCCTCGCACCGCTGGCCAAAGTGCTGGACGAGGCCTTTGGCATCGAGCACGGCATCATGACCACGATCCACGCCTATACCGGCGATCAGCCGACGCTCGATCGGCGTCACGACGATCTCTACCGGGCCCGCGCCGCCGCGATGTCGATGATCCCGACCTCCACCGGCGCCGCCAAGGCTCTGGGCGAAGTGCTGCCCAACCTCAAGGGCCGTCTGGATGGCTCCGCGATCCGCGTGCCGACACCGAATGTCTCTGCGGTGGATCTGACCTTCCGCGCCGGTCGCGAGGTGAGCGCCGAAGAGGTGAACGCGGCGGTGGAAGAGGCTTCCAAGGGGCACATGTCGCGCGTTCTGGGCTATGAGCCTGCGCCGCTGGTGTCGACCGATTTCAACCACACCGAAGAAAGCTCCATCTTTGCGCCGGATCAGACCCGTGTGGTCGACGGTCGCATGGTGCGCGTGCTGGCGTGGTATGACAACGAGTGGGGCTTCTCGGTGCGGATGGCCGATGTTGCCACCGCCATGGGCCGTCTGAACTGAGGCCCCCTCTCGCATGAGGGTTGAGATTTCACGCCCGGTCAGGCATAGCTGGCCGGGCGTTTTCTGAACGAGCAGCCCCTATGTCCAATACCGTCGCCATCACCCTTGGCCTGTTTCTGCTCACCGCGCTGGCGGTGGATACAGTGTTTTTTGGCACCGAACATCTGCTGTTTCTCGGCAAGAAGCTGTTCGATCTGATCGAATGGCTGGCTTTCTGGCGCTGATCCGTCTCCACAGAAGCAAAAACCCGGCACTGTCTGCTGCGCGCCGGGTCTTCTGGGTCACCGTGGGAGGGCGGCCCGTCGGGCTCAGCCCAGGCGCTGCATCAGCTTTTCACGCACCAGGGGGGTGACAAATTTGCTGACGTCGCCCTCCAACCGCGCAATCTCTTTGACAAGTTTGCTGGCGATCGCCTGATGCCGTGCCTCGGCCATCAGGAACACCGTCTCGATACTGTCATCCAGCGCACGGTTCATGCCAACCATCTGGAACTCATACTCGAAATCCGCCACCGCGCGCAGCCCGCGCACGATCACCTGCGCGCCCACATCGCGGGCACAGTCGATCAGCAGATTCTCGAACGGATGGGCGATAATCTCGGTGCCGGTCTGTTCGGTCAGCTTGGCACATTCCGCCTCGATCATGGCGACACGCTCCTCGAGGTCGAACAACGGCCCCTTGTCGCGGTTGATCGCCACGCCGATCACCAGCCGATCCACCAGCATGGCCGCCCGGCGAATGATGTCGATATGCCCGAGCGTTATCGGGTCAAAGGTTCCGGGATACAAGCCAATGCGCATGGGCCCCTCCTGCCTGCGTCACATTCTGCGGGCACGCAATCATGTTGCGCCCCGCAATGCAAGTCCGTGAGAATACTGAATCTTCCTGCCCCGGATCTGCCGCTACGCCAGGGACCGGCTTAATGGCCCATGATCATGCCTTCGAGCGCGGATTTTTCCATCGCCACTTCGGTCAGCTGGGCCTTCACCACATCGCCGAGCGAGATAATGCCGATCAGCACGCCGTCCTCGACCACCGGCATGTGGCGGAAACGGCCCTCGGTCATCTTGGTCAGCGCCTCTTCGACATTGGTGTCCTGCACACAGGTCACCAGTTCCCGGGTCATGTAATCCTCGACCTTGTGCCCCAGACAGACCGATCCGGTCTTTGCCAGCTGGCGCACGATGTCACGCTCTGACAGGATGCCCAGCGGCGTGGCCTGATCCGCAGAGACCACAACGGTGCCGATCCCGCGATCCGACAGCAGCTGTGCCGCCGCCTCGATCGTCGCCTCGGGACCGATCGTGACCACATCGGTAATGTCCTTGGACTTCAGAATCGACTTTACGAGCATTTTGCGCACCCTTGAAATTTTCTTTCACTCTCTCAAGAGTTTGCCGCAAGATTGGATCAAGTCAAGCCTTCCAGCCGCTCCACCTCTTCGCGAATTCCCTTTGACAGCGCCTCGGCAAAGCGGTTGAGCCGGTCGCTGCGCTGATCGCCCTGATGGCGCACCAGGTAGAAACTGCGGGTCAGGCTGAATTCATCCTTCAGTACCTTGCGCAGGGCCCGGTGGCTGGGCAGCGAGAAATCATGCACGACGCCAACCGCGCTCCCCTCCGCCAGCATCTTGATCTGCACCGAAACGGAATTGGACGCAAGCGAGACCCGCTCCACGCCAAGGTCATTGAGGTAATCCAACTCGCGGTCAAAGATCATGTCGGGGATGTAGCCGATCATCCGGTGATCCCGCAGATGTTCCAGTTTCTCGATCGGGTGATGGTCGCGCAGGTAATAGCGCGACGCGGCCAGATGCAGGTGATAGTCGGTGATCTTCTGTACCAGCAGCTTGCCCGCGGTCGGCGCGCTCACGGTCACCGCCATATCGGCCTCGCGCCGTGACAGGTTGATGACCCGTGGCAGGGCCACCACCTGAATGTCCAGATCCGGGTTGTCCTTGGAGATCGCCGCGCAGACCTGGGGCAGGATGTAGTTGGCACAGCCATCCGGCGCGCCAATGCGGATCTGTCCTGATAATGTATCGCTGGGACCCGTGAGCGCCTCTTCGCCGGCGCGCATGGCCAGCTCTGCCGCCTCGGCATGGCCGAGGAGCCGGTCTCCAGCCGCACTCAGCGCGTAGCCCTGTGGCGATTTTACAAACAGCGATGTCTTCAGTGCCGCCTCGAACCGCGCCACCCGGCGGCCTACCGTGGCCGGATCCATTTTCAGGACCCGCCCCGCACCGGAGAGGCTGCTCTCCCGTGCCACGGCCAGGAACACCTTCATATCGTCCCATTGGGGTTCCATTTCTTGGAATCCTCCAGTCTTTTACTAAAATCCGACACATGCAGGTTAGAGCACCCATTTGCGTTCCTGCAAAGCCTTTTTGAAACCTTTCCTCTTTCCCCGTGTTTTTTGCAATCCTAGGATATGCGGGACACAAGATCACAGGAGGACTGCACATGCAGGAACTGACCCACTATGTGAATGGCGAGAAAGTTGCCGGAACCTCCGGCCGTTTCGCCGATGTTCTGAACCCCGCCACCGGTGAAGTGCAGGCCAAGGTGCCGCTCGCAACCAAAGCCGAAATGGATGCGGTGATCGCCAAAGCCGCCGAGGCACAGGTCGGCTGGGCCGCCACAAACCCGCAGAAACGCGCCCGCGTGATGATGAAGTTCGGCCAGCTCATCAACGAGCATATGGACACGCTCGCGGAACTGGTTGCCCGTGAACACGGCAAGACCCTGCCCGACGCACGCGGCGACGTGCAGCGTGGCCTTGAGGTTGTCGAGGTCTGCATGGGCGCGCCCCACATGCTGAAGGGCGAGTTCACCGACAGCGGCGGACCGGGCATCGACCTCTATTCCATGCGTCAGCCTCTGGGTGTGGTTGCGGGCATCACGCCCTTCAACTTCCCGGCGATGATCCCGCTGTGGAAAATGGCCCCTGCCCTGTCTTGCGGCAACGCCATGATCCTGAAACCCTCCGAGCGCGTGCCCTCCACCTCGCTCTATCTGGCGGAGCTTCTGAAAGAAGCCGGTCTGCCCGATGGCGTGCTGCAGGTTGTGAACGGCGACAAAGAAGCGGTCGACGCGATCCTCGACAATGAGACCATTCAGGCCGTCGGCTTTGTGGGTTCTACCCCGATCGCACAGTATATCTATGGCCGCGCCGCGACCAACGGCAAGCGCGCGCAGTGCTTTGGCGGTGCCAAGAACCACATGCTGATCATGCCCGATGCGGATCTCGACAAGGCGGCGGATGCGCTGGTCGGTGCCGGGTTTGGCGCTGCTGGCGAACGCTGCATGGCGATCTCCGTTGCGGTGCCGGTCGGCAAAGAAACCGCCGATGGGCTGATCGAACGTCTGGTGCCCCGCATCGAGAAGCTCAAGGTCGGCCCCTACACCGCCGGTGAGGACATCGACTACGGTCCCGTCATCACTCCGCAGGCCAAGGCCCGCATCGAAGGTCTGATCGACAGCGGCGTCGAGCAAGGCGCAAAGCTGGTGACCGATGGCCGTGGCCTGACGCTGCAAGGCTATGAGAACGGTTACTTCGTTGGCCCGACCCTGTTCGACAATGTCACCGCCGAGATGGACATCTACAAGGAAGAGGTCTTTGGCCCGGTCCTGTCCACCGTCCGCATGGACAATTACGAGGACGCGCTGAACTTGGTGCGTGACAACGCCTACGGCAACGGCACCGCGATCTACACCGCCGATGGTGACACCGCGCGTGACTTTGCCAACCGCGTCAACGTGGGCATGGTCGGCATCAACTTCCCGATCCCGGTGCCGCTCAGCTACCACACCTTCGGCGGCTGGAAGAAATCGGCCTTTGGCGACCTGAACCAATACGGCCCCGACGCCTTCCGGTTCTACACCCGCACCAAGACCGTCACCGCGCGCTGGTTCTCCGGCATCAAGGAAGGCGGCGAGTTCAACTTCAAGGCCATGGATTGATCCCCGACGTGTCTTGAGCCCGGGCCGTCCACATCGTGGGCGGCCTTTTTGCATGGGCCCCCGCTGCGCGGGGTTTTGCCCGGCGCGCGGGTTCACGCAAATGTCACCCCGCCCCCCTCTGGCCTTGTCTGTAGGGCGCCCGTAATGTGTGCCCAAACAATCGAGCATTTCAACGCATGAGGAAGGGCCCATGTCCGACGTCACAAAAACCAACCGTTTTCTGTCCCGCCGCGCGCTGTTGTCCGGCGCCGCTGCGACCCTTGCCGCGCCGAGCCTGCTGCGCGCGCAATCCACCGATGCCTTCCCGCAGGACGAACCCGCGATCCGCGAGGAAATCCCGGTCCAGCGCAACGTGTCGTCCTTCCAGCAGCAGCATTGGCAGGACCATTTTGACACCCTGGGCGTAGGCTGCCTGCTGGCCGACATCGAAAGCCGCGCCCTGCACTACTGGGGCGGCGACGGCGAAACCTATCTGCTGTTTCCCTCCTCCGTGCCGATGAGCGAGGAACTGACCCGGCGCGGTTATTCAAAAATCGTGCGCAAGCGCGAAAACCCCAGCTGGACCCCGACCGCCAACATGCGCGAGCGCGACCCGTCGCTGCCGCAGCGGATCGAGGGCGGCGTTCCGGGCAACCCGCTGGGCACCCGGGCCATGTATCTCGACTGGCCGGCCTATCTCGTGCATGGGACCCATGACACCCGCAAGATCGGACGTCAAAGCTCCTCCGGCTGCATCGGGCTCTATAACCAGCACGTGGAAAAACTCTATCCGCTGGTCAAGGTCGGCACCCAGGTGCGCCTGCTCTGACCCATCGGCGCGGGGTGCTTGGTGCCCCCGCCGGCGCCCTGCTTTGACAGGACGCTCTGCGCCAACCTAGAGCCGTTTGAAACACTACAGCCGCGCCCCCAGAGGGACGCGGCTGTTTTACGTTTGAGGAAGAACCGCGGCCCCGGCCCGGATCAGGCCGACAGGCCCATATGGCGCGGGCCGTTGCCGTCGAGGTAGTTCTGGAACGCCTTTTCCAGCAGCTGCTCGAAGTCCCTTGTGTACCCGCTGGTATCAAACAGCGGCGCGCCGGAGTGACTCTCCGCGATCCGCGCCTTGATGTCGGCGTGATAGTCCGGGTCCTGCGCCACGCGCAGCGCCACATCGTGGTATTTCTTCTCGGTGCTGGTCACCAGATCCGACAGCCCGGCGGCGGTCAGGACACTGCCGGCCACCCGTGCGGCGAACTGTTCGCCGGTCTTGGTCACAACCGGCAGCCCGGCCCAGAGCGCGTCACTGGCGGTGGTGTGGGCGTTGACGTTGAACGTATCCAGGAACAGATCCGCAAACCGCAGGCGCGCCAGGTGCTCTTCCGGCTGCAACCGGCCGGCGGTGATGATGCGGGCGCCATCGACGCCGCGGCTCTCTGCCTCCTTGCGGATCACGTCGCTGGCCTCGTTCTTGGAGGTATAGAACCACAGCACGCTGTCGGGCACCTCCTTCAGCAGGTTCATCCAGATGTCGAATTCGCGCGGCGTGACCTTGTAGGGGTTGTTGAAGGAGGAGAACACAAACCCCTCGGCCGGCAACCCATAGGTGGCGCGGCTGGCATAGCTGGTGGCGATATAGCGGTTCTCGTCGTTGGGCTGGTAGCAATGCGGCATGTACAGGATATGCTCGCTGTAGTGCTTGCGCAGATGCGACGGGATGGTGATGCGGTCGGCCACCATATAATCCATGGATTTCAGGCCGGTGGTGCCCGGATAGCCCAGATAGGCGACCTGGACCGGCGCCACGCGGTCGTTGAAAATATCGAGCCGGCCGCCCTCGGTATAGCCCTTCAGGTCGACGCCGATGTCGATCCCATCCGCACGCGCCAGATCCACCAGCTCCGTGGTATCCATGGCCCGCACGTCATAGAACTGATCGGCGTTCCTGCGCGCCCGCTGGTGTTCGTGGTCGTGCCGCTTGGAGCCATAGTCGTAGATGAAGATCTCGAAACGCTCGCGGTCATGCCGCTCCAGCAAGCCCGCCATCAGGTGCATGGTCGCGTGGTTGTAGAAGTCGTTGGAGAAATACCCGATCCGGATCTTCTGCTCTCTGGGCCGTGCAGCCACCGGCTTCCAGGCTTTCACCGGGTTGCGGTGCTTGGCACGCACATGCGCCTCGGAGCGCAGCCGCTGGAACGACCCGTCATCGCAGAGCGACAGGAAGGCAAAGGGATCGGAGACCACCCGTTTGTCGTTGAACGCCTTCAGGTAGTTCGGCAACTTCTCGAACTCGTCCCAACGCAGCCGGTGCGCCTTCATGTGCATCATCCGGGACAGCGCGATATAGTTCTTGGGGTCGAATTTGACCGCGATCTGGAAATAGTCGATCGCCTCGTCATAGCGCTGCATCCGCATCAGGAGCGTGCCGATCAGACCGTAGTGGCCGCCATTGGTCGGCTCCAGCTTCACCGCCCTCATGAAGCACGCCAGCGCATCGACCAGGCGCTGCATGTCCTTCATCAGCACTTCGCCCAGTTGCGCGTGCAGGGTGGCGTTGTTCTCGTCCAGCGAGATCGCCTGGCGCAGCAGCGTTTCCGCGCGCTGGTTGTGGTGTTTCAGGATTTCGGCCCGCGCCCGTTTCAGCAGTTTCTTCGCGCTGTCCTGGGGTTTGTCCCCCGGCGCGATACCGTTGCGCAGCCCGTTCTTCATCTCATAGGCGAATTTCGCCCGTTCCTGCGACTTGATGGAGGTGGCGAACTTCTCGAATTCCGGGAACTCCGGCTTCCCGTTCAGGGTCACGGCGAGTTTGCTGGTTTGACTGGGCTGCGACACGGTGATCACACTCCTTCTGAAACTGCGTTTGGTGCCCTCTCCTTCTGGAACATAGGCACGCTTTGCCGAAAGTTGTGCCAATGAGATGTTAAAAAATCCCTCAAATCCGCTGAGAATTCTTGCAAATCATCCCGCCGCGCCCGCCGCAGCGACGCGTCTGCCGCAGCAATGCAAGACCGGCTTGCAGATCCGCAGGTTGCAGTCGCGCCCGGTCACGCGTATTAAATAAACAGTTGTTCAATTCCTGCCAGCCCCAGCGCGGGCGCCGGCAGCAAGGGGGAGGAGAGCCCATGGACTTCGCAATGACAGAAGAGCAGACCGCCATCTTTGATATGGCCCATGGATTTGCACAGGAGCATATCGCGTCCTTTGCCCGTCAATGGGAATCGGAGGGCACCATCCCCAAGGATCTGTGGCCCAAGGTGGGCGAGCTGGGATTCGGGGCGCTTTATGTCAGCGAGGAGTCTGGCGGCTCCGGCCTGTCGCGGCTTGATGCAACCTTGGTGTTTGAGGCCCTGTCGATGGCCTGCCCTTCGGTGGCGGCGTTTCTGTCGATCCACAACATGTGCGCCAAGATGCTGGACATGTTCGCCAGCGACGAGTTGAAGGCGCGCGTCATGCCCGACGTCCTGAGCCTCAACACGGTGCTGAGCTACTGCCTAACCGAGCCCGGCTCCGGCTCCGATGCGGCGGCGCTGAAAACCCGCGCCACGCGCGATGATGAGGGCTATGTGCTCAATGGCACCAAGGCGTTCATCTCCGGCGGTGGCTATTCCGATGCCTATGTCTGCATGGTGCGCACCGGCGAGGACGGCCCCAAGGGGATCTCCACCCTCTATGTCGAGGATGGCACCCCGGGTCTGTCCTTTGGCGGGCTTGAGGACAAGATGGGCTGGAAGAGCCAGCCGACCGCGCAGGTGCAATTCGACGACTGCCGCGTGCCTGCCGGCAACCTGGTCGGCGAAGAGGGCCACGGGTTCAAATACGCGATGAAAGGTCTCGATGGCGGCCGCCTGAACATCGCCGCCTGCTCGCTCGGCGCGGCACAGACCGGCCTCAGCGCCACGCTGCAATATATGTCCGAGCGCAAGGCGTTTGGGAAATCCATCGACCAGTTCCAGGGGCTGCAATTCCGCCTTGCCGACATGGAGATCGAATTGCAGGCCGCACGCACCTTCCTGCGTCAGGCGGCGTGGAAGCTCGATCAGGGCGAACCCGATGCCTCCAAGTTCTGTGCCATGGCCAAGAAATTTGTCACCGAGACCGGATCGAAGGTTGTGGACCAATGCCTGCAATTGCACGGTGGCTATGGCTATCTCGCCGACTACGGTATCGAGAAACTGGTCCGCGACCTGCGCGTGCACCAGATCCTCGAAGGCACCAATGAAATCATGCGCGTGATCGTCGCCCGCCACCTGCTGGCGGAAAACCACTAAGCTCCGGGAGGGGAAACAGCCGCCATGAGCGACATCCATATCCGCATCGAAGGCCGCGCGGGCCGGATCACCCTGACCCGCGAAAAGGCGCTGAATGCGCTGTCCTATGACATGTGCCTTGCGATCGATGCGGCACTCAGGGACTGGGCCACCGACGACAGCGTCGCGCTGGTGATCCTTGATGCTGCGGGCGACAAGGCGTTCTGTGCCGGCGGCGACATTGCCGAACTCTACGAGACCGGCACCAAGGGCGATTTTGCCTATGGCCGCAATTTCTGGCGCGACGAATACCGCATGAACGCGCGTATTTTCGAGTATCCCAAACCGGTGGTCAGCTTCCTGCAGGGCTTTACCATGGGAGGCGGTGTCGGCATCGGCTGTCACGGCACCCATCGCATCGTCTGCGAAAGCTCCAAGATCTCGATGCCGGAATGCGGCATCGGGCTGGTGCCCGACGTGGGCGGCTCCCTGCTGCTGGCGCTGGCGCCGGGGCGGCTCGGCGAATACCTCGGCACCACCGGGCACCGGATGGGCGCTGCGGATGCGATCCTTGCCGGCTTTGCCGACCATTTCATCCCGCAGGCGCAATGGCCCGGCCTGATCGCCGACCTGCAACGCACCGGCGATCTGAACCTGCTGGCACAAATGGCTGAAACACCCCCCGAGGGGCAGCTCGAGGCCATGCGCGCAGAGATCGACGCCTGTTTTGCGGGCGAAACGCTCGCCGACATCCTCACCGTTCTGACGGCGCGGGACGACGCGTTTGCCCGCAGCACGCTCAAGACTCTGTCGCGCCATGCACCGCTGTCGCTGGCCTGCACGGTGGAGATGGTTCACCGCCTGCGCGCCACCAATACCACCATGCGCCGCGCCCTGGACCTGGAATACCGGTTCACCCATCGCGCGATGGAACAGGGCGACTTGCTGGAAGGGGTGCGCGCCCTCATCATCGACAAGGACAAATCGCCCAAGTGGCAATATGCAGAGGCCCCGGTGCCCGCGGTGGCCGTCAGCCAGATGCTGATGCCGCTGGGCCCGGATGCGCTGACCTTTGAGGAGGAGGAGTGAACAGATGAAGATCGGATTTATCGGACTGGGCAACATGGGCGGCCCGATGGCGGCAAACCTGGCCAAGGCCGGGCATGAGGTCACCGGCTTCGACATGGCGGAGGTCAGCGTCGACGGTGTCACCCTGGCCGACAGCGCCGCCGCCGCCGCGACGGGCGCGGATGTGGTCATCACCATGCTGCCCAACGGCGACATCCTGCGCCATGTGGCGGCAGAGATCATCCCCGCGATGGCGGCGGGCGCAGCCTTTGTCGACTGCTCCACCGTCGATGTGGACAGCGCCCGCGCCGTGGCGGAACAGGCCCATGACGCCGGGCTTCTGGCGGTGGACGCGCCGGTGTCCGGCGGCATCGGTGGCGCCGCGGGGGGCACGCTGACCTTCATGGCCGGCGGATCCGCCGAGGCCTTTGCCAAGGCGGAACCGCTGTTTGACATCATGGGCCAGAAGGCGGTGCATTGCGGCGAGGCCGGCGCCGGTCAGGCCGCCAAGATCTGCAACAACATGATCCTCGGCGTCACCATGATCGCCACCTGCGAGGCCTTTGCCCTGGCCGACAAACTTGGCCTCGACCGGCAGAAGATGTTCGATGTGGTCTCCACCTCCTCGGGCTACAGCTGGTCGATGAATGCCTATTGCCCGGCGCCGGGCGTCGGCCCGCAATCGCCTGCGGACAATGGCTACCAGCCCGGTTTTGCCGCCGATCTGATGCTGAAGGACCTGCGCCTCAGCCAACAGGCCGCCCACAGCGCCGACGCCGATACCCCGATGGGCAAACTGGCCGAGGCGCTCTACACCGCCTTTGTCGAGCAGGAGGATGGCACCGGCAAGGATTTCTCCGCCATGCTGCCGCGCTTTGAAGGCCGCAACCGCAGCTGACCGAGGCCACCGGAAGGGGTCGCCCCCCGACAGATCCGACAGATCCGCGACCTGCGGGCCTGTCGCCCGCTGCACCAGCATGTCCCTGAACGACGGCGTGCAGCGCCCCGCCTGGATCAGGATATGGCCGGGCGGGATCGCCACCTGTGTGACATGCGGCGACAGATCAGCGCTAACGTCAATTTTGCGCATCCGTCAGTGCAATCAGCGCCGCGCGCGTGGGCTCATCCGCCGGGAACAGGCATTCGATTTTCAACTCCGACAGGGCGATGTCCTCCACCGTGCCAAATTGCGAAATGGCCGAGAAGAACGACAACTCCTGACCGCCCAGCCGATAGCGGGCGGGGATGACCGGCGGCAGCCCCTCTGCCGCTCCCGTATCCGGGGCCGCCGCCACATGTGCCTCCAGCGTGCGGATCGCGTCTTCGAGCACCGGTTCGCGGCCAAAATGAGCAAGCTCGCTGCGCAGACGATGCAGGGTCAGGCGCTCGATTTCCGCCAGGTTGATCAGGCTGTCCCGCAGCCGCTGGTTCTGCATCAGCTCCGACAGCATATCGGCCCCCTCGCCCAGGCCCACCGGCGCCAGCAGGCTCCGGGCCGGGGTGTTGAGCGCACAGATCCGCCAATGGCGATCCAGGGCCATCGCCGGATAGGGCGCATGCCGGGTCAGCATCCAGTCCACCGCATCCCGCAGTGGCGCCATCTCCGCATCCGTCAGGCGGCGTGTGCCATAGGCCGGCGCCAGCCCCGCCGCCTGCAACAGCGTGTTGACGCCCGCCTGGGGCACCGCCAGCTCTGCCGCCAATCGCAGCACCATGGCGCGGCTGGGGCGGGCGCGCCCGGTTTCCAGAAACGACAGGTGCCGGGCGGACACGCCAGCCGCCATGGCCAGATCCAGCTGGCTGCGACGCCGGATCTGGCGCCAGTCTTTCAACGCTGCGCCGAACGTGCCCATCCGATATGCCCCTTTTGCGGTCGACTGCCGTTGTGGCAGGTTTTGATCGCGCACACACTTACCTCATAGGTAATTGAAATGCAGCGCTGCGCCTGCGCATGTGGTGGCGAACTGTCCCGCCACCGGAGATCCGCCATGTCCCCCGATCACGCTGCCCGAGTCCTGAAAACCGCCGCGGTGCTGACGCTGCTGTTTGGCCTTACCCTCATCCTGGCGCCGCATGTCGCGCTGCTGCGTCCGATCGGACGCCTGTTTGTCGATCTGGCGTTCCTGACATCGGATCAGGCGCCCGACCTGGGGCCGCCGGTTGCGCATCTGATGTTTGCGATTTCGGGCGGGCTGATGGTCGGGCTTGCGGTGCTGATCTGGCAGGTCACCGCGCTGATCCATCCCCGCGATCCGGTGCTGGCGCGGCGGCTTCTGATCCCGGCCCTGCTGGGCTGGTATGTGACCGATTGCTTTGGCTCCGCCCTGTCGGGGGCGGTGTTCAACCTGGTGATGAACAGCGCCTTTCTTGCGCTGTTCCTTGTGCCGCTGCTGCTGGCCCGCCCCGCCGCGCGCCCGCAGGTCAGCCCTTGATCCGCACCGAGCCGCCAACCGAATGGCTAACGTCCTGCGTCGCCGGCTTGCCCTCGACCGAAATATCGCCGCCGCTCGACGCCTTGGCGCGCAATTGGCCGGTCGCGGTCAGATCCACATCCGCCCCGCTGGAGGCAGAGGCGCGGACCGTCTTGCAGTGCAAGTCCTCCGCGTCGATATCGCCGCCGCTTGAGGCGGTGACATCCAGATTCACGCAGCGCCCCGACACCTCCAGATCGCCGCCGGAACTGGCCTCCAGATAGACCTGCGCCGCATCCAGATCCGAGATCTGCAACCGGCTGCCGCTGTTGACGTCGAATTCGACCTCTTGCGCCACCGCTCCGGTCACCTCGGCGATGGCGCCTTCGTGCACCGACAGGCTGCGCAGTTCCGGCAGATGCACCGTCACCCGCAGTGGCCCGTCCAGCAGCCCGCCCATCGGCGACCAGCGATCGGTGCGATCAATCGCCAGCACCTGGCCGTCCTGCGTGATATGCAAGCGATCGGTGCCGGTCAGGCCCGAGGCCTCCGCCGTGACCAGATAGCGCTCCGCCCCGGACACCACGGACAGCTCGATCCCCTCGGACAGCTGGATGGTGTGGAACGCCTCGAACCCGAACGCGCTTTGCTCCGCCTGGACCATGGCGCTGGCCCCGATATAGGCGCCCCCCGCGATGGCGATGGACCCCAACGCGGCAATGACCCTCGATGACATGGTGGCACCCTCACATGTTTGTCCCGTTCACTGACACGTGATGTTAAGAGGGATAACATTCAAGAGGCGCGAGTGGGATTTTCTGCCCACCCAACCAAAGGTCGTGCGCCCCGCCTGCGCTGCACCGGGGCCGATGGGCGCCGCTTACTCCGCGGCGACCTTTTTCTTCGGCTTCGCCGCCAACATCGGTTTCAGATAATGGCCGGTGTAGCTGCGCGGCTCTTCGGCGACCTTTTCCGGCGTCCCGGCGGCCACGATTTCACCACCGCCATCGCCGCCCTCGGGGCCGATGTCGATGATCCAGTCGGCGGTCTTGATGACGTCGAGGTTATGTTCGATCACCACCACAGAATTTCCCTGCTCCACCAGTTCATGCAGCACTTCCAACAGCTTGCGCACATCCTCGAAATGCAGACCCGTGGTCGGCTCATCAAGAATATAGAGCGTCCGACCGGTTGAGCGCTTCGCCAATTCCTTGGACAGCTTCACCCGCTGCGCCTCACCGCCCGAGAGCGTCGTGGCCTGCTGGCCCACCTTGATATAGCCAAGACCCACCCGCATCAGCGCGTCCATCTTGTCGCGGATCGTCGGCACGGCGGCAAAGAACTCCTGCGCGTCTTCCACCGTCATATCCAGCACGTCGGCAATGCTCTTGCCCTTGAACTTGATCTCCAGCGTTTCACGGTTGTAGCGCGCACCCTGACAGGTCTCGCAGGTGACATAGACGTCGGGCAGGAAATGCATCTCGACCTTCAGCACCCCGTCACCCTGACAGGCCTCGCAGCGCCCGCCCTTCACATTAAAGGAAAACCGCCCCGGTTTATACCCGCGCGCCTTGGCTTCGGGCAGACCGGCAAACCAGTCGCGGATCGGGGTGAAGGCCCCGGTATAGGTCGCAGGGTTCGAGCGTGGCGTGCGCCCGATAGGGCGCTGGTCGATGTCGATCACCTTGTCCAGATGCTCCAGCCCCTTGATCGTCTCGCAAGGCGCAGGCGTCTGGCGCGCCCCGTTAAGGCGCATGGAGGCGGTCTTGAACAGCGTTTCAATGGTCAGGGTGGATTTGCCGCCGCCGGACACGCCGGTGACGCAGACAAATTTCCCAAGCGGGAATTCGGCGGTGACGTTTTTCAGGTTGTTGCCGGTGGCCTTGACCACCTTGATCTTCTTCTTGTTGCCCTTGCGCCGGGTGGTGGGCACCGCGATTTCGCGCGTTCCGGCCAAATACTGACCGGTGACCGAACCCGCATCGCCCTCGACCGCGGCGGGCGTGCCGTGGCTGACGACCTGCCCGCCATGCACCCCGGCACCGGGACCGATGTCAAAGACGTAATCGGCCTGACGGATCATATCCTCGTCATGTTCGACCACGATCACCGTATTGCCCTGATCGCGCAGGTTCTTGAGCGTGGTGATCAGCCGGTCGTTGTCGCGCTGGTGCAGACCGATGGACGGCTCATCCAGCACATAAAGCACCCCCGTGAGGCCAGAGCCGATCTGGCTCGCGAGACGAATGCGCTGGCTTTCCCCGCCCGAGAGCGTGCCCGCGTTGCGCGAGAGGGTCAGATACTCCAGCCCGACATTGTTGAGGAAGCCGAGACGCTCGCGGATTTCTTTGACGATGGCGCGGGCGATCTCTTGTTTTTGCGCGGTGAGGTGGCTCGGCACCTCTTCGATCCACGCCAGCGCCTCGCGGATGGATTTCTCCACCACCTGACCGATGTGCAGACGATGCTCGGCGGGGCCTCCAGCCGGGCCGATTTTGACCGCCAGCGCCTCTTCGCGCAGACGATACCCGCCGCAATGGCCGCAATCACGGTTGTTCTGGTAGCGCTCGAACTCCTCGCGCACCCAGTTGGAATCCGTCTCGCGGTAGCGGCGCTCCATATTGGGGATCACGCCCTCAAAGACGCGGGTCACATTGTAGACGCGCCCCCCCTCGTCGTAGCGAAAGGCGATTTCCTCATCGCCGGAGCCATGCAGGAACACCTGTTTCACATGCGCGGGCAGATCCTTCCACGGCGTGTTCTTGTCGAACTCATAGTGGTTGGCGATCGCCTCGATGGTCTGCAGGAAATAAGGCGATTTGCCCTTGCGCCAGGGCGCCAGCGCCCCGTCATAGACCATGAGGCTCTGATCCGGCACCACGAGGCGTTCGTCAAAGAACAGCTCCACGCCCAGACCGTCACAATGGGGACAGGCCCCAAAGGGCGCGTTAAAGGAAAACAGCCGTGGCTCGATCTCGGGGATGGTGAAGCCACTGACAGGACAGGCAAAATTCTCGGAAAACGTGATCCGCTCCGGGTCGCCCTCACGCGGAGCGGTCTCAAGAATGGCAATCCCATCGGCCAGATCCAGCGCGGTGCGCAAGCTGTCCGCCAGCCGCGTCTCGATGCCTTCCTTCACCACCAGCCGGTCCACCACCACGTCGATGTCATGGCGGAACTTCTTGTCGAGCGTCGGCGGCGTATCAAGGTCGTGGAACTCCCCATCCACCTTGACGCGCTGGAACCCCTGCTTCCTCAGTTCCAGCATCTCTTTCTTATACTCGCCCTTGCGATCCCGCACGATGGGCGCCAGCAGATAGCCGCGCGTGCCCTCCTCCAGCGTCATGATCCGGTCGACCATATCCTGCACCTGCTGCGCCTCAATGGGCTGACCGGTGGCGGGGCTGTAGGGCGTGCCCGCGCGGGCAAACAACAGTCGCAGATAGTCGTAAATCTCGGTGACGGTGCCGACGGTGGAGCGCGGGTTTTTCGACGTGGTCTTCTGCTCGATGGAGATCGCGGGCGAAAGGCCCGAGATATGATCCACATCCGGCTTTTCCATCATATCGAGGAACTGGCGCGCGTAGGCGCTGAGGGATTCAACGTAGCGGCGCTGCCCCTCGGCATAGATGGTGTCAAACGCAAGGCTCGATTTGCCCGAGCCAGACAGGCCGGTAATCACCACCAGTTCATCGCGCGGAATGTCCACGTCGATGTTCTTGAGATTGTGCTCGCGCGCGCCGCGCACCTCGATATTCTTCAACTCAGCCATATCGCCCCCAAACTTTGCAATACACATAGGTGAGCCGCCCCGAGTCTCCAAGAGAAAAAGCGGAACAGACAGGGAACGGTGTGCGCTGTGCTGTCAGAAACTGTCAGCGGCCCAGCGGCGGCGCTGAGAAGCGAGGCTTTGATGCACCACCGCGCCACAGAAAAGCAGCAGCGCCACCGTCAGCATCAATGCGCCGTAGCCCCCAAATGCGATCACCGCGACAAACAGCGGCGTGCCGATGGCATTGCCCAGATTGCCCGCCTGCGCCATGGCGCCATTGGCCTCTGATTGCGCGGCGGCGATGTCATTGAGCTGCGGCACGGCGGCAAAGCTTGCGCCCTGCACCAGCCCGAACCCCACCGCCAGCGCCATACAGGCCAGCCAATGCCCCGGCATGGCCCAAAGCCACAGCATCGCCGCCGCGCCGATCAGAAATCCCATCTGCACCACGGCCACGCCGGGTATCTGCCGCAGCAGCAGTGCGCCGATTGTCATCGACACCGCAATAGAGACCAGCGGCATCGCGCCCATCACATGCAGGCGGATGCTCTCGTCGACGAAGGGCGGCAGCACCGTCAGCACCGCCACAAAACAGCAGGTGTAAAACAGCCACCCCGCCGCAGGTGCGGTTTTGTAAGGCGAGCGATAGATGTTGAGGTGCAGCGCGGGCAAGGCGCTAAGGTCCGGATAGCGCGTGCGCGCAGGCACTGGCACATCGCGCAACGCCAGATGCAGGATCACCGCCAGCACCGCCATGATCGCCGCATGCACGCCAAACAGCGTCAGCACGCCATAGGCATCGACCAGCGGCAGCCCGGCCCAGCTGAGGATCGCAAAGGCCACACCAAAAAAGGTGCTCCAGATCGTCAGCGCCAATCCGCGCGCCGGGCCATGTGCCAGGATTGCCATCAAGGTCGGCGCAGCGACGACCACACCCAGATGCGAGATCCCCTCGACCACCCGCGTCAGCAGGAACGCGCCAAAGGGCAGATGCAGCGCTTGAAGCGCCGACATCAGCGATCCAAGCAGGAGCGAACAGACCAGCGTGCGCCGATACCCAAAGGCCGAGACAAACAGCCCTGCCACCACGCCAAAGACGATCCCCAGCACACCGACCAGCGATACCGTCCAGCCCATCACCGCACCCACATCGGGATAAAGCGCGGGCAGTCGGTCAAAGGTCACGGCGATCTTGCCGTATTGCGCCGCGGCACCGAGGCCCGCAGCCCAGATCAGCAGCACCATGACCCAATTTGCCCCACGCCCCTGCTGCTGCATCCCGTCGCCCTCGCCCGCTGAAAATCAGCCGCCACCCTATGCCTGCGCCCGCCGGGACGCCAGACAACAGGACAGCTATTTTGTACCCACACAAAGCGCATGAAAAAGGCCGGGCATGAGACCCGGCCTCTCATCACTTAGTTGCGATGCGCAGATCAGATGTGGATCACCCGGTCAAAGGCATCCAGCACGCTTTCATGCATCATCTCCGACAGGGTCGGATGCGGGAAGACGGTGTTCATCAGGTCTTCTTCGGTGGTTTCCAACTGACGCCCGACCACATAGCCCTGGATCAGCTCGGTGACTTCGGCACCCACCATATGCGCGCCCAACAGCTCTCCGGTTTTCTCGTCGAACACGGTCTTCACCATGCCCTCGGCCTCGCCCAAGGCAATCGCCTTGCCGTTGCCGATAAAGGGGAAACGACCCACTTTGACCTTGTAGCCCAGCTCCTTGGCCTTGGCTTCGGTATAGCCGACCGAGGCCACCTGCGGGTGACAATAGGTACAGCCCGCGATGCTCTCGGGTTTCACCGGATGGGCGTGCTTGCCAGCGATCAGCTCGGCCACCATCACGCCTTCATGAGAGGCCTTATGCGCCAGCCACGGCGCGCCGGCGATATCGCCAATGGCATAGACGCCGTCGATACCGGTGCGGCAGTATTCATCGGTGATGACATGGGTACGGTCGATCTTGACGCCCAGTTCCTCCAGCCCGAGGCCCTCGGTATTGCCGACGATGCCGACCGCAGAAATCACCGTGTCAAACTCGTGTTTCTCGACCTTGCCGCCCACCTCGATATGGGCGGTGACCTTGCCGGAGGCACGATCAAGCTGTTTGACCATCGCCTTTTGCATGATCTTCATGCCTTGTTTCTCGAACGCCTTCTTGGCGAATTTCGAGATTTCCTCGTCCTCCACCGGCAAGACGCGATCCATCACCTCGACCACGGTCGTGTCCGACCCCAAGGTGTTGTAGAAGCTGGCAAATTCGATGCCGATGGCGCCGGAACCGATGACCAGCAGCTTTTTCGGCATCCGCTTGGGGTCGAGCGCGTGCTTATAGGTCCAGACCAGATCGCCATCGGCCTCCAGCCCCGGCAGTTCCCGCGCCCGTGCGCCGGTGGCGACGATGATGTTCTTGCCGGTCAGCTCCTCGGTGCCCTTGTCGGTTTTGACCGAGACCTTGCCCTTGGCGGGGATTGTCGCCGCGCCCATGACCACATCGATCTTGTGCTTTTTCAGCAGACCTTTGACGCCCGCCGAGAGTTGCTTGGCCACACCGCGCGAGCGTTTCACCACCGCGTTCAGATCGTAGCCGATGTTCTCGGCCTTGAGGCCAAAATCCTTCGCGCGCTCCATCAGGTGGAACACCTCTGACGACCGCAACAGCGCCTTGGTGGGGATGCAGCCCCAGTTCAGGCAGATGCCGCCCAGGTGTTCGCGCTCGACCACGCAGGTCTTCAGACCGAGCTGCGCGGCCCGGATTGCGGCGACATAGCCACCGGGGCCTGCGCCGATTACGATCACGTCATAGGATGCTGCGGCCATTGTGTTCCCTCATGAACAAAGATCCAAAACTAGTTTACCGTTAAACTAATTTTCCGCGCGCTGCAACAACCGAAGCCGCCCCGTCCGGACGCGGCGCGGAGGATCGCGCAAAACCGCCCCGACCCTAACAAGCGCTGACAGGTGGGCAACAGAAAAATCCCCGACCGGCGCATCTGCTCCGTCGCTTGGCCAGGCGGGGCTCTTCCCCGGTGCCGGGGCGTCGCAAGACGGACCCAGCCGGTCGCGGGCGGTGCTTGGTGCGCGCGATCCTGGCGCCTAGGCTGAGGGGATCAGATAGGTTCAAACACAGGTGACCGCCATGACCCGAGATTTCAAGGAAGCAGAACACGCCGTCCTGTGCTGGCTGGCCACGGTGGGGGCTGACAATCGCCCCAATGTCTCGCCCAAGGAAATCTACGCCGATCTGGACCCGGACCGGCTGGTCATCGCTGACATCGCCTCGGGTGGCAACGTGCGCAACATCCGCGCCAATCCGGCGGTCTGCGTCAGCCTGATCGACGTGTTCCTTCAACGCGGGCACAAGATCGGGGGCACGGCAGAGGTCCTCGCCCCCGAGGCGCCTGGCTTTGCCGAACTGGCGGCGCCCTTGCTGGCGATGACCGGCGACGCATTTCCGATCCGTCATGTGATCTCGGTCAGTGTCACCCGCCGCACGCCGATCCTGGCGCCGAGTTACCTGTTCCATCCCGACCGCAGCGAAGCCGAGCTGCGCGCGGATGCCCATCGCACCTATGGGGTGCGCCCCCTGTCGGAGTGACCCGCCGCCAAGAGGCACTGTGGCCCGGCCCCCGGCCATGACGGCAGGCGCCGCACAAAAAAGGCCCCGCCAATCTGGCAGGGCCCTGGGACGTCGCGCGGCACTCTGCGGTCGCGGTACGTGTCAGGCCATGGCCTGCATGTCGCGCACGGTGGAGCCATAGCCCCCGGCGCTGACGTAATCCAGTTCCGGCGCGGTGCTGGGGCGATGCAGCGCCTCGTTGCGATAGGGAAAGCGGCCAAACAGGCGGATCACTTCGCGATGCGCGCGGGCATGCAGCAGGTTTTCGGCGCCGGTCTTCTCCAGTCGCTCGTGGATCAGCCGCACGCAGCGCTCCTGATCGCACAGGCTCTCGGAATGCATCATCGGCAGGTAGAAGAACTGGCGCGCCGGTTCGTCGATCTTGAGATCCCACTTGCGGTCCACAGCCGCCTTGGCCGCAGCCAGCGCCGCCTGATCGGAGGAGAACGCCTTGCCCTCGCCCCGGAACATGTTGCGCGGGAACTGGTCCATCAGGATGATATAGGCCAGCGCGCCGCTGGGATAGGTCAGCCAGAACGAGTAGCTGCCCTCGCAGGCCTTGGTCCAGCTGTCCTCGAACCGCTCGCGGATCTGTGCATCCAGCGCGTCGTCTTGGCGATACCAGCCCTGCTCGCCGACATCGTCGAGCCAGAATTCCAGTATCTCTTCAGGGCGTGCCATTGGTCTTTCTCCACCGGCTGTAAAAATAACGTAACACCCCATGATGAGCCTGATTCACCGGTCGAGCACAAGTGACGTTAGGTTACAAATACGACCTTCAGAGTCACTTTTGTGATCTGAAGGCCGCATTTTGGGCATGGTGGCGCTATCAGCCTGTGGAAGCGGCGTTTTCTTGCTCTTCCAGCTCGGTTTCGATGGCGTACTCCTGGGCGAACTCGACCGCGACCGAGGTCGCCGTCGGGCTCATCACCGGCATCACGCCGGTCTCTTCGACCGGGACGGTTGCCCGCTGCGTCGAGCGGTAGGCGGCATAGAACACCAGCGCGCCCAGCAGCACCGCCATGAACAGGAAGAAGCCGTTGGGGCCGATCACCGAATCCGACATCAGCCAACCGATGATGAGCGGGCCGGAGGATGCGCCCAGACCGTTGATGAACACCAGCCCGCCGGAGGCCGCCGCCATGTCGTCATGCTCCAGGTAGTCGTTGGTATGCGCCAGCAGCAGCGAGTAGAGCGGATTGACCAGCCCGCCGATGACAAAGGCCGATGTCAGCAGCAACATAAACGAGCCGCCGAGGATCATCGCCATGATCGAGGCCGCGCTGGCGGTGCCGGCGACAAAGATGATCAGCACCCGGCGTTCCATCCGGTCCGAGATCCAGCCCAGCGGGAATTGCAGGAACAGCGCGCCGACAAAGAAGCTCGCCGTGAACATGGAGATCTGATAGGTCTCCAGCCCCACCGAGGTGGCGTAAACCGCCGCCATGCCGAACTGGGCCGAGAACACGCCGCCCAGCAGGAACATGCCGACACAGCCCAGCGGCGAGGCCTCCATCAACTCGCGCAGGGTCATCCGCTTGGCGGTGTCAAAGGCCGGGGTCGGCGAGATC
The DNA here is from genome assembly GCF_022348205.1 of Epibacterium sp. MM17-32. Taxonomy (NCBI): domain Bacteria; kingdom Pseudomonadati; phylum Pseudomonadota; class Alphaproteobacteria; order Rhodobacterales; family Roseobacteraceae; genus Epibacterium; species Epibacterium sp. MM17-32. Next base: position 509,237 of record NZ_JAKRFC010000001.1, read on the forward strand.
GACAGCAGAATCGGGGCAAAGGAGATCGAAACCGCGATCGAGGCGATGACAAAGGGCAGATAGCCCGCCGGATCGCCGATCAGGATGAAGCCCTGCGCCGCCACCAGCCCCAGCGTCATCACCACCATATAGAGCGAGAGCGCCTTGCCCCGGTTCTGGTTGTCGGCGGCATTGTTGAGCCAGCTTTCGGCGGTCACATACACGCCCGAGAAGCAGAACCCCACCACGATCCGGCCAATGATCCAGACGATCGGGTTGGGGATCGCCGGATAGATCACCATCACCGCCGAAATCAGCGAGGCCAGCGCGGCAAACACCCGCACATGGCCGACGCGGCGGATCATGCCCGGCGCCATCCAGGACCCGATCAGCAGGCCCACGAAGTAGCCCGCGACGATCAGGGACATCATGAATTCGCTATAGCCCTCGATGTCCCCCCGCACCCCCAGGAGCGTCCCCTGAAGGCCGTTGCCCAGCATGAGCAATCCGATACCCAGCAGCAGCGCCCAGGCGCTCGACAGAACTTGAAACATGTCGTTTCGTCTCCTTCGGTCTTTGTCAGGAGCCCGCCGGCACAGCGCCGGACGAGAGAGATTGTTAGGCAACCCCGGCACGCGGCCATCAGGCGGGGCAATCGAAAAATGCGGCGCGATCGGCGCCGCAAAGGGTCAGTTATGATCCGTTTTGACGCGCCATGGCCCGGCAAATCCGACTCGCACTTGTCTTGTGGCGACCTTCCCACAGTGACCGGACCGGTCAACCCCCCGCCTGCCCTGTCTGTGGCCGGCTGTGGTGGGGCGGATCACCGGAACGGGCCCGCGGGCCCTCGCGCGCAGCCTAGGGGATCAGCAGCGAGGCATCGCCGTAGGAAAAGAACCGATAGCGCTCGGTCACCGCATGGGCATAGACCCGCCGCATCCGTTCCTGCCCCATCAGCGCCGAGACCAGCATCAGCAGCGTCGACTTCGGCAGGTGGAAATTGGTCATCAGCGCATCGGTCACATGGAAGGTGAAGCCGGGGTAGATAAAGATATCGGTCTCCCCCTCCCAAGGCGCGATCGCGCCGCTGTCGCGCGCCGCGCTCTCGATCAGCCGCAGCGCCGTGGTGCCGACCGGGATCACCCGCTTGCCCGCGGCCTTGGTGGCGGCGATCTCGGCGGCGGCCTGTTTGGTCACCTGCCCCCATTCGGCGTGCATCTTGTGGGTGGTGACGTCCTCGACCTTGACCGGCAGGAAGGTGCCCGCGCCCACATGCAGGGTGACATAGGTGAAATCCACGCCCCTCGCCGCCAGCGCCGTCAGCAGTGCCTCGTCGAAATGCAGGCTCGCCGTCGGAGCGGCAACGGCACCGGAGCTGCGCGCCCAGACGGTCTGGTAATCGGTCTTGTCCTGCTCGTCGGCAGCGCGCTTGGCGGCGATATAGGGCGGCAGCGGCATCGCCCCGGCCTCTGCCAGCGCGGCGTCGAAATCCTCGCCCACGAGATTGAAGCGCAACCGGCCCTGGCCGTCGACCACCTCGACCAGCTCGGCCGACAGCCGATCGCCAAAGCGCACAACCTCGCCCGGCTTGATCTTCTTCAGCGGCTTCAGCAGCGCCGCCCAGCAGCCATCCGCCTGCGGCTCCAACAAGGTGACCTCGATCCGCGCCGACACCGGGCCTTGTGCCGAGTCGCGGTGGCGCTGACCGCTCAGCCGCGCCGGGATCACCTTGGTGTCATTCAGCACCAGCCGGTCGCCGGGCGCGATCCATTGCAGCAGGTCGGTGACCCGTGCATCGGTGATCCGGTCCTGTTGCGCCACCAGCAGCCGTGCCGAAGAGCGCGGCGACGCAGGGCGCGTGGCGATCAGCTCTTCGGGCAGGTCAAAGTCAAAATCACTCAGTTTCATGACCGGCGCGATACTGCGCGCCCGCGGGAAAGTCCATGCTCCACAGCCGCGCCGGGCGCGGTTTTTGCGCGGGTGCGACGGGCGCCTAGCGGTTCTCGTTGCGGCGCTTGCGTTCCTGGCGCAATTCCTCGGCCGAGACCTCGGGTTCCAGCGGTGCTTCGCCCGGCGCAGTGGGCTGGGCGCCGCGAAACACTTCGCGCAGGAAGCCCGGCGCAATCCCCGACAGCGGGTTGACCGACACCCGGGGATCGTCGGCCTCGCCCTTCAGCGTGAAGGAAAAGCCAAACAGCCCTTCTCCCTTGCGGGTGAGCACGCTTCCGATGGCGTTGACCATGTAGATCGGCGAGAGCACGCCGCGCATGTTCATGCGGCTGGTGGCGAGATCATAGACCCCGTCGAGCGACAGGCCGATCGAGGGGCCCACCGCAGAAGAGCTGTTGAGCGTCAGATAGCGCGAGCCGAGGCGGAAATCGGCCTCCACCGAAGTGAACAGGATGCCCTGCCCCGACAATTCGTCAAACAGCCCCACCAGGCTGAGCGAGTTGATCAGCGCGGCGATCGCCGGGGCGCGTTTGATGCGGATGTTACTGACCCGCACCTGGCCGTTGTAGGCGCCGGATTGCTGCGCCGGGATCAGCGTCATCTCAAAACTGCCGCCATAGCCATGGCGCATCACCCCCGCGGCGCGAAACACGCCTCCGGCATCCTCCGAACGCACGCGCATCGCCATGCCGCCTGCCTGCGGCACCACCACGCCCTCGACCGGGGTCAGCGTGTTGAGATTGCCGGTAAAGGCGCCGTTGAAGCCACCCCGGGTGTCGAACCGGCCCTGGAACCGGGACAGCGAGATCTCATCCGTCACCTGCAACCGGTCCAGCGCCAGCGTCATCGGCGTATCACCCCCCGATCCGCCACCGCTGCCCCCGGAACCGCTGTTGAACGGCGCCCGGCGCAGGTCGATCCGGCCGCCGGTCATCGCCAGCGCCGGCGGCGCGCCCGCGCGTCCGGTCAGCGTCACCGGCCCCTGCAACCAGTCTCCCAACGTGACCGAGGAGAACTCCGCCCGGTCAAGCCCGCCCGCCGCATTCACCGTCATCCGGCCCTCGGCCCGCAGTCCCGCCGCCTGCAGCCGCAGGTTCTCCACCGACGGGGTGTCGTCCAGCACGGTCGAGAACGCCAACAGCCCCGCCGCGCCGTCCGGTTTGGACCAGGCCAGCTCCGGCAGGCGCAAGCCGATGCCCTGAAGGTTGCTCTCCACCGCCACTTGCACCGGCGCACCGGGGGGCAGTGTCACGGTGAAACCGGCACTGCCACGGCCGCGCAGCATCCCCTCCGGCAGGCCGATCTCCAGCGCCTCCAGCGTTTCGGAGGACAGTTCCATCTCGCCGGTAATGGTGCCGTCGGGCGGGTTTCCGGGCCGCAGCCCCTGATGCCAGCGCGCGGTGATCGGCACCCCGGAAAATTGCCCGGGTCCGGACACCTCCACATGGGTGTTGTCACCGGAGATCGCCAGCTCTGCCGCCGCCACCGCATGACCGGGCACCAGAACGGTGCTGCGCACGTCACGCAGCCGCCCGGCATAGTGATACTCCACCTGCGCCACATCGACGTTTTTCTTCAGGGGCATCGCGGCGGTGGCATTGACCTCGACACGGCCCTCGCCCAGCTCCACCGGCAGCCCGATATTGTCGAGCACGGTCAGCGGTTCGCGATTGAGCAGCGACAGCACCGCCTGCGCATTGCCCCTGGCCTGCGCGCGCAGGATCCCGAGGCTGTCATCGCCCTTCTGCGCGGTGTCGGGAATGATGAAGGACGATCCGGCCAGATCCATCCGCCCGCCCTGGCGCGCGGTGACCCAGCCCTCGGTCGCGGTGGCCACCAGCCGGTTGCCATAGATGCTGAGCTGACCCGACGCCTGTTCCAGTTCCGGGTAGAACTTGTTGAACCGCACGCGCCCCTGCTCGAAGCCGAGATCCACCGCGATAAAGGGTTTTTCCGCATCCCGCCCGCGCAACGCAAACTGGGCGTCATGGATGTCGCCGGACAGAACGTTTTCGACAAACCATTGCCGGGGTTTGGGCGGGGCCGATGGCGGCCACATCTGCTTGACCATCTCCACGCCAAAGCGATCCGCCGTGCCCTGAAGGTCATAGTTCCAGCCCTTGTCACCCGCCCTCACATCTCCGTTCAGCAACAGGTCCGTCTCGCCCTGCTGCACCAGCATTTCCCCCAGCCGCAGGCGGAAGGGTGCCAGCTCCATCAGGAAATCGGCCCGCACACCGGAAAAGGACAGCGGCTCCGGATACAGCCGCAGCGGGTTGATCTTCATGTCGCTGAATTGCAGCTGGCCCACCAGTTCCGTCAGCTGGCCATCGCGGACCCCGACCAGCTCGGCCCGGCCCTCCATCTGCCCGCTGACCCAGCCGCTCTCGACCGACAGGCGGGAGAATTGCAGTTCCTGCGTCTGCGGGGTGAAGGTGAAGAAGCTCTGCGCCGACTGGATCGGAACCGGTTTCAGCGTCTCGCTGGGCTGGATCACCCCGGTGCCGATTTCAAGGCTGGCCTGCAACGGCAGCAGGCTGCCCTCGCTGTCGACCGCCCCCCGCAGCGCACCGGAAATCGGCGCGCGCAGCACATCGAGCCAGCCGAACGCCGGGCTTTGGCTCGCCACATCGGCGCTGGGCACCTGATCGACCACAACCGCGAATTCCGCTGCCGTATCCCCAATGTCGGAGCGATAGTTCGCCTCTACCGTACTGGCATATTCCCGCCCGCTCAGAATGGAGAACCCGGCCTCGATGTCGACACTGTCACCGGAACGCGACAACAGGATGGTGCCGCCATCCAGCGTCCAGGCCCGGTCGATCCGCCGATCCACATAGCTGAGGGTCACCGCCTGGGTCTCGACCCGGGTGAGTGCGGACAGGATCGGCAATTCCAGCTGCCGGTCCCAGGCGTCGATCAGCTGCGGCAGGTTGCGGGCCTGGCGAAACGGGGTCGCGGCATCGGAGAAACTGACCGCAACGGCGCCGCCACTGTCGCGTTGCAGGGTGGCAAACAGGCCCGAGAGCGAAATCACCTTGGGCCGCACCTGCCCGCGCAGCAAGGGCCGCATCGCCAGCGCCGCCTGCGCGTCCTCGAGCTGCAGCGCCGGGCTGCCATCGGGATAATACAGCGTGACATCGCTGAGCGACAGCCGCGGCCGCCAGCCCCGGCGCACCACCAACTCGATGGTGCCAAATTCGATCTGCAACCCGCCCAGCTGCGCCTCGATCCGCGCCTCGGCCTCCGCCCGCAGCCACTCCGGCGCGCCGATGCGGCGATCCAGCAGCCAGGTCGTCGCCACCGCCACCAGCGCCAACGCCAGCACCAGCCAGGCCAGGCCGCCCCGCAGACGCCGCAACAGGCGCCGGCGCCGCGCCTGCTTTTGATCAGCCGGCGTTGCAAATTGCGGCAGCTCCTCCTGCGGCGGTGCGACGATCTCTGGTTTCTCTTCGCCTGACATGATCTATGTTTGGCTCGTACCCGCTTTGCAGCTTGAACGACACCCTATGGAGACCCAAAACATGCTCGAACCCTCTGACCTTGCCCCGGCCTTCACCCTGCCCCGTGATGGCGGCGGCGAAGTCTCCCTTGCGGACCTGAAGGGCCAGGCCGTTGTCCTGTTTTTCTATCCCCGCGATGATACGCCGGGATGCACCAAGGAATCCATCGGATTCTCCGAGCATCTGCCGGCCTTTGCCGATGCCGGTGCCGCGGTGTTCGGCATTTCCCGGGATACGGTGGCCAAACACGACAAATTCGTCGCCAAACACGGGCTGACCGTGCCGCTCCTGTCCGATGCCGACAGCACCATGTGCGAGGACTATGGCGTCTGGGTGGAAAAGAACATGTACGGCCGCAAGAGCATGGGCATCGAACGCTCGACCTTCCTCATCGACGGCGACGGAAAAATCGCCCGCATCTGGCGCAAGGTCAAAGTGCCCGGCCACGTCGAAGATGTGCTGGAGGCGGTCAAAGCCCTGTAATCCCCCACAGCGGGCGCAGGGGAGGCTCCCGCCCCTTTTGCGGTGCGGCAAAGCCACCCCCAAAAGCGTTGGGCCGGGCGGGGCCGCGCCGCAGGCGCGGCCCCGCCCTCCCGCGATTTGCACAGCAAAGCGCAAAACCTCCAGCCCCCGAAGCCCGATGTTTCGCTCCGGAGCCGCCCGTCACCTGCCTCTGTCACGCCACGGCCAGGGCTGAGACGCAAGAAAAATCGCAGAGGGCCCCCGCCCGATGGGTGGGGAGACGGCTATTTCCCTGCGGGGCGGACCTGGCGGTGGCAGGGGGCAGATCAGGTGAGGGGCAGATCCGGAGCGCTTTCGCTCTGGTGAACCCTGATCCCTTTCACGGCCGCACCGCCACACGTGCCACGCCCCGTGCCATTTCCACGACGCCAAACCGACGGACCCATGACCCACACCCCCCTCACCCTCGCCCAGATGGCCACCGACGTGCTCACTTGCGCCGACGGGCGCGCCAAGACTGCCCTGTCGCATAAATACGCCGGCGCATGGCGCGCCGCCCGCGCCGGCGACGCCCCCGAGATCGCCGTTGGCAGCGCCACCCCGCCCCTGCATCCGGCCCGCCCCGCGGAACCCGAGCTGCTGCACCCCCGCGACGTGCCAAAGCGCAAACCCGGCACCCCGCAGGGCCGGATCGCGCTCTTGCATGCGGTCGCACACATCGAACTCAACGCCGTCGACCTGCACTGGGACATCATCGCCCGCTTCACCCATATCCCGATGCCGCTTGGGTTCTACGATGACTGGGTGAAATCCGCGGATGAGGAAGCCAAGCATTTCAACCTGATGTGCGATTGCCTGGAAAGCCTTGGCAGCCACTACGGCGCCCTGCCCGCCCATGCCGGCATGTGGCGCGCCGCCGAGGATACCGTGGACGATCTGATGGGCCGTCTGGCCGTGGTGCCGATGGTGCTGGAAGCCCGCGGGCTCGATGTGACCCCGGGCATGATCGAGATCTTCCGCAAGGCGGGTGTGCAACAGGCGCTCGACGCGCTCGAGATCATCTACGCCGAGGAGGTCGGCCATGTGGCCTATGGCGCCAAATGGTTCAATTTCCTCTGCGGGCGCGACAACCTCGACCCAAAGGCCGAATTCCACGCATTGGTGCAGAAATATTTCCACGGCGCGCTCAAACCGCCCTTCAACGAGGAAAAACGCGCCGACGCGGGCCTGCCGCCGGATTTCTACTGGCCGCTCGCGGATGGGGAAGCACCGGCCTACGCGCGCTGACACGACGGCATCGCGCCATCCCCGGCCCTGCGACCGCCCCGAACAACCCAGACAACCCGGACAACCCGCAAAAGAAGAATCACCGCCGCAGCAATATCGCAATGCGCGAAAATCCGGGTCAAACCCGCCCATATCGGCAGTTTTCTGCCCAAGGCCAAGGAAATGCGCCGCAGAAGCGCCATGCGGACGGAACAGGGTTGCTGAATGGCCACAGTCTGGCTATTCCATCTTGCCAAGGCAGGTTGCACGACATCTCCGGGAGGCAGGAGAGGGCAACCGCAAAGGGATGGCACAAGGATATCGGGCTTGCGCGGCGGACTACACCTACGGATTCACGCATTTCTGGAGCGCCGGTTCCCCGAGCGCCGGGTTTTCCTCAAATCCGACACCGACACCCGGTTCATACGACTGAGCTCGGAAACCCAGATCCTGACCGTGGCCGGGCTGACGCTGTTTGTGTCCTGGGCCATCGTCGCCACCGCCATCGTGCTGATGGACAGCATCGGCTCCGGCAACTTCCGCGATCAGGCGCGCCGCGACCAGCAGGTCTATCAGGAGCGCCTGAACGCGCTGTCGACCGAACGCGACCGCCGCGCCGAAGAGGCGCTGGCTGCACAGGACCGCTTCAACGCCGCGCTCGAACAGATCTCCACCATGCAGTCGGAGCTGCTGGCCTCCGAAACCCGCCGGCGCGAGCTGGAAACCGGCATCGACATCATCCAGGCCAACCTGCGCCAGACCATTCGCGAGCGCGAGATCCTGAAACGCACCGTGCTGGACCTGCGCGAACAGACCGCGCCCGACAGCCCCGAACAGGTGCTGGCCGCCACCGCGCCCGAGCAACTGGATTTCCTCACCACCGCCCTGGCCGAGACCGCCGCCGAACGGGATCAGATCGAATCCGACGCCCGCTCTGCCCTGGCACAGCGCGACGATCTGGAACTGGAACTGCGCCTGGCCGCGCAGCGCAACGACCAGATCTTCCGCCAGCTGGAAGAGGCGATGGCGATCTCGGTCGAGCCGCTGAACAAGATGTTCTCCTCCGCCGGTCTGCCGCCGGATCGCATTCTCGAACAGGTGCGCCGGGGCTACAACGGCGAAGGCGGCCCGCTGGAGCCCCTGTCCCTGTCCACCCGCGGCGAGGAACCCAGCCCCGATGAGCTGCGCGCCAATGCGTTGCTCAATCAGATGAGCCAGCTGAACCTCTACCGGATTGCCGCCGCCCAGGCGCCCTTCTCGGTGCCGGTGAACCTCGGTCAGGTGCGTCAGAGCTCCGGGTTTGGCTATCGCCGCGACCCCAAGACCGGTGGGCGCAGGCTGCACAAAGGCTCCGATTTCGCCGGCGGCACCGGCACCGACATCTTTGCCACCGCCGACGGTGTGGTCACCCATGCGGGCTGGCAATCCGGCTATGGCCGGCTTGTGAAAATCCAGCATGCCTTTGGCATCGAAACCAGATATGCCCATAACTCCAACATCCGTGTGAAGGTCGGTCAAAGGGTCTCGCGCGGGGATCACATTGCTGATATGGGTAACACCGGACGGTCCACCGGGACCCACCTCCATTACGAGGTCAGGGTCAATGGCAAACCCGTAAACCCCATGATCTATATCAAGGCTGCGAGAAATGTTTTCTAAGAGCAAAATCAACGAGCCCGGCCCGAAACAAGCCGAGACTCCAACGGCGACCCCGGCCTCCAGCCCGGCGCCCTCCTCGTCGAGCAGCGCATCCACCGGCGCCAGCGACTACAGCAAGCCCGCCGCGCCCAAGGCAAAGCCCGCGGCCTCGCTGCTGAGCTCGGATCTGCACATCACCGGCAATGTCAAAACCACCGGTGACATCCAGGTCGAAGGCACCGTCGAAGGCGACATCCGCGCCCATCTTCTGACCATTGGCGAGACCGCCACCATCAAGGGTGAGATCACCGCGGACGACGTGGTCATCAACGGCCGCATCGTCGGTCGCGTGCGCGGTCTGAAGGTCCGTCTGACCTCCACCGCGCGGGTCGAGGGGGACATCATCCACAAGACCATCGCGATCGAGTCCGGCGCCCATTTCGAAGGCTCCGTGCAGCGTCAGGATGACCCGCTCAGCCCCGGCAAAGCCGCCTCCAAGGCACCGGCCCAGCCCGCCGCCGCGCCGGCCAAGGCCGAAGGCTGACCTCCGCCTGCGCAGCGGCGCAGGCCCAATAGCAAAACGACAAAGCGCCGGTCCACGCCGGCGCTTTTTGTTTTGTCCCGTCTGTTTTGTCCCACCCGTTTTGCACGGTTTGATTTACACGGTCTGATTTGCCCGCCTGAACGTCGCATCGCAGATACAGGCTGATCCCAAGCCCGATACGGCGCACAGGCCCTGCAACAGTTGCTCTGGTGATCTGCGCGGCCGAACTCATCCCAGCCCCGATGGCCGATACCTCCATCAGAAGACGCTACTTCCGCGGAGGCGAGATTCCCCTTTGTGACGGATCTGGCAGCGGCTAGATCTATCGCCAGAGATTCTAAAATCGGATTTTGAACATGCCCATTATTCTAGGCGCTCTCGCCGTTCTGGCCGGAGCATGGTTCTGGTTTCACCGCGCGCGCAACGCTGCCCATATGACCAGCGATTTACTCGATATGGCGGCGGATGCACGCGCTGCCGCCCGTCGCTTTGGTTTTCGACGGCAGGTCAATGTGCATCCTGTCGAGCAAATCGAAGACCCGAAGGTCGCCATTGCCGCCATCGGTGTGAGCTTTCTCGAACTCGATGACTACCCGACCGCCGAGCAGCGCGATGCGTTGGTGCGGGGGGTGCGCGATGGCTGTCATGTCAGCCATAAGGACGGCGAAGAACTGGTCATCCTCGGGCGTTGGATCGTGACCCAATGCGGCGATGCGGCTCAAGCGGTGCCACGCCTGTCACGCAAGCTCTACAAGCTGAGCGGTCAGAGCGATTTCAACACCCTGGTCGAGATCGTGCAAGATATCGCAAAATACGGCAGTGGCGAGCTCACCTCTGCGCAGCGCACGGCGCTTGAGGATCTGCAACGCGGCCTCAAACTCGCATAAACACTGGCGGCTGCCACCTGCCCCCGCCGCGCGCCAGCGCGGCGCCCGGCCCAAAGGCCGCTGCCGTGCCCGGCGTCAGCCGGGGACCCGGCGGACACGGGAGCGCGCCCTTCACTCCAGAACTCCAGCCAGCGCCACAGCCCGGAGCAAACAAAAAAGCCCCGCAGCATCACACTGCGGGGCTTAGATATTCCTGTGCCGCCAGCACCTTACTCGGTAACGGAGACCTTGGTCATCACGTCGGGCTTGCCGGTGATGGCACCGGACCGCGGATGACCGCGTTTGATCTGATCCACCACATCCATGCCCTCGGTGACACGGCCCACAACGGTATATTGACCGTTCAGGAAGTGACCTTCGTCGAACATGATGAAGAACTGCGAATTGCCGCTGTCGGGATCTTGCGAGCGCGCCATGCCCACTACGCCGCGATCAAACGGCAGCTCGGAGAATTCCGCCGCCAGATCCGGACGGTCGGACCCGCCGGTGCCCGCATAGCGCATGTCAGAGCCCAGACGGCCGTTTTCCACGTCGCCGGTCTGCGCCATGAAGCCGTCGATCACCCGGTGAAACACCACCCCGTCATACTGGCCTTCACCGGCCAGCGCGGTGATCTGCTCCACATGTTTGGGGGCCACATCTTCCAGAAGGTCGATCACGATGGTGCCATTGGCCTCCCCCTCGACCTGGATTTCCAGACCGGTGGCAAACGCAGGCGACGCGGCCAGAAAGGCCAGTGCGCTCAGGTGCTTAAGCATCGGCGGCCACCTTGACGGAGATCATCCGGTCCGGGTTCGCAGGCGGCTCGCCACGGGTGATCGCATCCACATGCTCCATGCCCTCGATGACACGGCCATAGACGGTGTATTGACGGTTCAGGAAGTGGTTGTCCTTGAAGTTGATAAAGAACTGCGAGTTGGCGGAGTTCGGGTTCGACGAGCGCGCCGCACCCAGCGTGCCACGGTCATGCGGCACACCGGAGAATTCCGCCGGCAGGTCTTTCTTGTCGGACCCACCGGTGCCGGCCCGGCCCAGGTTGAAGCCGTCTTCCATGTCGCCATGCTGCACGTCGCCGGTCTGCGCCATGAAACCGTCGATCACGCGGTGAAAGGCCACGTTGTCATACTGGCCTTCGCGCGCCAGTTCCTTCATCCGGTCACAATGCATCGGCGCCACGTCGGGCAGCAGCTCGATGACGACATTGCCGTCCTTCAGCTCGACGATGATGGTGTTTTCGGGATCCTTGATCTCGGCCATGAGGCCCTCCTGTCACATTCGTATTGCCGGAATACCTAAAGTCCATGCCCCCGCTTGCCAAGGGAACAATGCGCGCGAGCGCACCGGTCGGCGGGATCGCGGCAGGACGATGGCGCGCCAGACCTTGGACTGACCTTTGCCAGACCATTGACTGAGGCGCAGAAACACAGGACACAGGCGCGAGACCCTTGAATTTTCTGCACCTGCACCCCGCGCAGGCGCGCCCGATACCAAAGAGGAGCCGGACATGGGCTGGAAGACACTCGACGACATGGAGCTTGAAGGCAAAACCGTTCTGACCCGCGTGGACATCAACGTCCCGATGGAGGACGGCAAGGTCACCGATGACACCCGCATCCGCCGTCTGGTGCCGACGATCTCCGACCTCCTGGCCAAGAGTGCAAAACCCGTGCTGCTGGCGCATTTCGGCCGCCCCAAGGGTCAGGCGGTGCCGGAGATGTCGCTGCAACCGCTGGTCCCCGCGCTGGAGGCCGCCTTTGGCGCAACCGTGGTCTTTGTCGCCGATTGCCGTGGACCCGCTGCCGAGGCTGCCGCCTCCGCCCTGCAACCGGGCCAGATCCTGCTGCTGGAAAACACCCGCTTTCACGCCGGCGAAGAAAAGAACGACGCCGACCTCGCGGCGGAAATGGCAAAGCTCGGCGATATCTACTGCAATGATGCGTTCTCTGCCGCCCACCGCGCCCATGCCTCGACCGAGGCGCTCGCCCGTCTGCTGCCCTCTTGTGCGGGCCGCCTGATGGAGGCGGAACTCAAGGCGCTCGAAGGCTCGCTTGCCACGCCCGAACGTCCCGTCACGGCGGTTGTCGGTGGCGCCAAGGTCTCCACCAAGCTGGACCTGCTGGGCAATCTGGTCGCCAAGGTCGACACGTTGGTGATCGGCGGCGGCATGGCCAATACCTTTCTCGCGGCACAGGGCATCGACGTCGGCAAATCGCTCTGCGAGCATGACATGACCGGCACTGCCAAGGAAATCATGGCCCGCGCCGAGGCCGCCGGCTGCACCATTCTCTTGCCCTCCGACGTGGTGGTGGCGCGCGAGTTCAAGGCCGGTGCCGAGAATGAAACCGTTCCCGCCGATGCCTGCCCGTCTGATGCGATGATCCTCGATGCCGGTCCCGCATCGGTTGCCGCCATCGCCGCCGTATTTGCCGACAGCAAGACCCTGATCTGGAACGGCCCGCTGGGCGCCTTTGAGATCGCGCCCTTCGACAGCGCCACCAACACCGCCGCACAAAAGGCCGCCGACTGCACCAAGGCGGGCACGCTGGTCTCCGTCGCAGGGGGCGGCGACACCGTGGCGGCACTCAATCAGGCCGGTGCGGCAGAGGCGTTCAGCTATATCTCCACCGCTGGCGGCGCCTTTCTGGAGTGGATGGAAGGCAAGGTCCTGCCCGGCGTTGCGGCGCTGGAGGGCTGATCGCTGCCGTTGCCGACACCGCCGCAACCACCGCAACACTGACGACCGGCACGCGCCTCCCGCGTGCCGGTTTTTTTACGCAGTGGCGAGAGTTTACAAACCGTTTCTTTACGTCTGTGGCAGTAGCCTGCGATCAGGCCGGGCCCTTCTGCCCGCCGGAATACGACAGGTCCCCACCTCATGAGACATTTCTCCATCCGCACCCAGGTGTTCCTCTTTGCCGGTGCCTTTATCGCCATGCTGCTGGCACTCTCGGCGATTTCCTGGATCAACAACCAGCGTCTGACCAATGCCATCCAGAATACCAATCTGGGCACCGCCCAGCTCAAGAGTCTGGATGACATCAAGGAAGACACCGAACAGGGGCTGGCGGATCTTCTGTCCTATGCGCTTGGCGCGCCGGACGGGTTGACCCGGCTGCGGGGCAATCTCGACGAAATCCGCGCCGAGCTGGACCTGGCCGAAGGTCGCTTTGACACCGTGACCGCCGAGATGCGCAATCCGACGGTCTTTGCCGCGATGATGGATCTCAACGCGGTGCTGGATCGGATCACGGCCCGCCTCCCCGATCTCGAATCCGCCCCCGCCGACACCCGCGGTACCATGGCGCAGGATGCGGTGGTGCCGCTGCTGGCAGAGCTGCGCGACAGCGTCGACCAGATGCAGGAGGCGATCCAGACCCGCAACGTGCAGATCCAGCAGGACCTCCGCACGCTGATCGCCAACAGCCAGCTTATCCAGGCCATCAGCAGCGCCACGGCGGCCCTTGTGGCGGTGGCGGTGGCCCTCGCCTTCGGGCGCCATCTGAGCCAGCCGGTGGCCCGGGCCGCGGCCAGCATTCAGGCGCTCAGCGACCAGGACTACGAGACCGAGATTTCCGGCACCGACCGGGGGGATGAGCTGGGCAGGATTGCCCGCAACCTGCAAGACCTGCGCGCGCGACTGGCCGCGGCAGAGGCGGCCTCACAGGCCAGCGAGACCGAGAACGCCCGCCGGGTCGCCTTGTTCGAAACCCTTGGCGCAGCGATGAGCGGCCTGAAACAGGGCCACCTGGACCAGGAAATCCCCGCCGGAGACTGGTCCGATCTCGGCCCCAGCTACACCGCGCTGTGCGAGGATTTCAACGGCCTCGCCCTGTCGCTGGCCGATCTGGTCGCGCAACTCAGCCAGAGCTCTTCTGTCGTCGAACAGAACGCCCGCGAAATGGAACGGATGTCCGACCAGATGTCCCAGCGTGCCGAAACCCAGGCCGCCACACTGGAAGAAAGCGCCGCCGCGCTGGAGGAAATGTCGGCCTCGGTGCAGTCCAGCGCCGAACAGGCCCAGGCCGCCGACCGCGAGGTCGAAGAAGGCCGCCGTCGCGCCGAACAGGGCGGCGAGGTCATGGCCCAGGCACGCGAGGCGATGACCTCGATCGCCTCCTATTCCGAACAGATCAGCCAGATCATCACCTCGATCGACGACATCGCCTTTCAGACCAGCCTGCTGGCGCTGAACGCCGGCGTCGAGGCCGCCCGCGCGGGCGAAGCCGGGCGCGGGTTTGCCGTGGTCGCCTCCGAAGTGCGCGGCCTGGCCCTGAAGGCGGCCAAATCCGCCAGCGAGATCAAGGAGTTGGTGCAGGAAAGCTCGACCCAGGTCAGCGAGGGCGAACGTCTGGTCGAAGCCACGTCAGAGACCCTGAACCGTATCGTCGAAAGCGTCACCAACGTCTCCGGCATGGTCTCCGCCATCGCCAGCTCCTCCGGGGAGCAGGCGGCAGGCATCAAGGAGATCAACATCGGTGTCGCCCAGCTCGACACGGTGACCCAGGAAAACGCCGCGATGGTGCAGCAGACCTACAGCGCCAGCCAGGAGATGCGCAGCCAGGCCAGCCGCCTCAGCGATCTGTTGCAGGGGTTCACCGGTGGCCAAGCCGACGACACGCCAACGGAAGAGGCCCGCGCGGCCTGATCCTGCGCACGGGGCGCACCGGTCCTGAACGGCACACCGGCTCAATGTCGCAAACACCCGTAGGTGCGGCGCTGGCGCGCTGATCTTGCGGCAGATTGCTGTCTTAAGTGTCCGGGGGGCCGCCGGCTGAGGCGGTCCCCCGTGCAACACTCGGGGTGCTGAGATGATCAACATGCTGGCCTCTGTCTGGGCGCTCCTTGCCGGTGTGGTGCTGATCATGCTGGGCAACGGGATGCACTTTACCCTCATGGGCCTGCGCGGCGGGATGGAGGGGTTCTCCTCCGCTGAACTGTCGATCATCACCTCCGGGTATTTCCTCGGTTTCCTGTCCGGCGCCCGGTTTTCACCGATCCTGATCCAGCGCGTGGGACATGTGCGGGTCTTTGCGGCCCTGGGCAGCTTCATCTCCGCGGCGCTGATCGCCTTTACGCTCTGGGCAGAACCCTGGACATGGACGATCCTGCGCGTGGTCATCGGGTTTTGCATGTCGGGCATCTATGTGGTTGCGGAAAGCTGGCTCAACAATGCCACCTCGAACGAGAACCGCGGCAAGATGCTCTCGGCCTATATGCTGGCGCAGACGCTTGGCATCATCGGCGCGCAGGGCCTGTTGACGCTGGGCGACGCCGGCAATGCGGCGCTGTTTATCGGGGCCTCGATTCTGGTGTCGATCTCCTTTGCGCCGATCCTGCTGTCGATCCAGCCCGCGCCCATGGTCGATGTCGCCAAACCCTGCGGTCTCAAGGACCTGTTCACCGCCTCGCCGCTGGGCACGGTCGGTATCTTTCTCCTGGGCAGCATCTACGCCAGCCAGTCGGGCATGGGCGCTGTGTTTGGCAGCGAGATCGGCCTCAGCGCCAATCAGATCGCGCTGTTCGTGGCGATGCTGTTTGGCGGGGCGATGCTGATGCAGGTCCCGATCGGCTGGCTGTCCGACCGCATCGACCGGCGCAAGGTGATTTGCGGCACCGCGTTCCTGGGGGCCGCCGCCTGCGGGCTGGGTTGGATCGCGCAGAGCCCGCCGGCCTGGCTCAGCCTCGATCCGGCCGTGCCGATCATGGCGGCGGCCTTTCTTGCCGGGGGCATGACGACGCCGCTCTATGCGCTGTTTCTGGCCTACACCAACGACAATGTGCCGGTGGCGGACATGCCGGCGATCTCCGGGGGGCTGGTGTTCACCTTTGGGCTGGGGGCCATTCTGGGGCCGCTTGCCGCGGGTCTGGCCATGGATGTGCTTGGCCCGTTTGCCTTCTGGATCGTTCTGGGCGGCACGTTTCTGGCGATCACGGTCTATGCGCTCTACCGGATGTCGCAGTCCGAGGCGACGCCGGCGTCGGAAACCGACGCCTATGTGAACCTGGTGCCGACGACCTCGATCGTCGCGGTGGAGGACGCCACCACCTGGGCGGCCGAAAACGCGGAGGCCGAGTAGGACCACGGCAGCCCGCTGACCAGGCGGCCATTCCACACATCCGCTCTCCCGGACTGTCCCGCGTTTGCGACACCTCGGAACGTTAACCCTTTTGGGAATTCACAGGCCTCGGTGCCTGTGCCATAAGGGCGTCAGACGTCGGGCAAACCGGCGCGCCCCGAGTATTGCAGTACAGGCATCATCCACGTGACGCGAAAATCCTCGCCCTCCTTAGGCACTTTGCTGTTCTTCGCCGCGGCGTTCCTGCTGAGCGCCTATTTCACCTTTGCCGCCGTTCAGGGCGATTTTGGCCTGTTCCGGCGTGTCGAGATCCAGGCCGAGGCGGATGGGCTCGAACAGGATCTCGCCCGGCTGCAACAGGACATCGCGCGAATGGAAAACCTGACCCGCCGGTTGTCGGATGACTATCTCGACCTCGACCTGCTGGACGAACAGGCCCGCTCCGTTCTGGGGCTGGCCCGTTCGGACGAAATCATCATCGACTGATCCGCCCTGCGGCGCCCTTACCGTAAGCGTGACCATTGCTGGCGCCGGGCTTGATTTCCGGTGCCGCAGTCGGCACCCTGCCCCGGATATCTCTGACTGTCCTTTTCGGGTCCGCACTGCCTGCGGCATCCGGCGGAGCACAGCCGGATCAGACCCGGCGTCACATTATTCCTCGCAACAGCGGGAAAAATGCTCTATGAGATAGTTTAGTGTTAAACTACCTTAGCTTTAGGGGGAGCCTGCCATTATGGCCGCAAGAAAAAGCGCTCAGAAATCAAACGTTTCCGCCGAAGAACTGACAACCTACTACCGCGAGATGCTGTTGATCCGGCGATTCGAGGAAAAGGCCGGTCAGCTCTACGGCATGGGCCTCATTGGCGGCTTCTGCCACCTTTACATCGGTCAGGAAGCGGTGGTTGTCGGTCTGGAGGCTGCGGCCGAGGACGGCGACAAACGCGTCACATCCTACCGTGACCACGGCCACATGCTGGCCTGCGGCATGGACCCCGACGGGGTGATGGCCGAGTTGACCGGTCGCGAGGGCGGTTATTCCAAGGGCAAGGGCGGCTCCATGCATATGTTCTCCAAGGAGAAGCATTTCTATGGCGGCCATGGTATCGTCGGCGCGCAGGTGCCGCTGGGCGCGGGCCTTGCGTTTTCCGACAAATACAAAGGCAACGATCGTGTGACCTTCACCTATTTCGGCGATGGCGCGGCAAACCAGGGTCAGGTCTATGAGACCTACAACATGGCGCAGCTCTGGGATCTGCCGGTGGTCTTTGTGATCGAGAACAACCAATACGCCATGGGCACCTCCGTGCAGCGCTCGACCAAATCCCCGGCTCTGTGGAAACGCGGCGAGGCCTATGGCATCGCGGGCGAAGAAGTCGACGGCATGAACGTGCTGGCGGTCAAGGAAGCCGGCGAGCGCGCCGTCGCCCACTGCCGCGCTGGCAAAGGCCCCTATATTCTTGAGGTCAAGACCTACCGCTATCGCGGCCACTCCATGTCGGACCCGGCGAAATACCGGACCCGCGAGGAAGTGCAGAAGATGCGCGAAGAGCGTGACCCCATCGAGCAGGTCCGCGAAATGCTGCTGACCGGCAAGCATGCCACCGAAGAAGACCTCAAGGCGATCGACAAGGAAATCAAGGATATCGTCAATAAATCCGCCGATTTCGCCAAGGAAAGCCCCGAGCCCGCGCTTGAGGAGCTTTGGACCGATATTTACGCCGACGACATTCCGCAGAAAAGCGCCTGAGGGAGAGACCAAGATTATGGCAACTGAAATTCTGATGCCCGCCCTGTCGCCGACCATGGAGGAAGGCACGCTGGCCAAATGGCTGGTCAAGGAAGGCGATACCGTGAACTCTGGCGATATTCTTGCCGAGATCGAAACCGACAAGGCCACCATGGAATTCGAGGCTGTCGACGAAGGCATCGTCGGCAAGATCCTCATCGACGAAGGCAGCGAGGGTGTGAAGGTAAACACCCCCATCGCGATCCTTGTGGAAGAGGGCGAAAGCGTGGAGGATGCTGTCGCATCCGCACCTGCGGCGGGCGGAGAAGCGCCAGCCGCCGAGGCTCCTGCGGAGCCCGCGCCGACCGTCGCTGCTGCCGCGGCCCCGGCTGCGCCCGAGGTGGATGAAAGCCCCGATTATCCCGAAGGCACCGAGGTGGTCAGTCAGACTGTCCGCGAAGCCCTGCGCGACGCCATGGCCGAAGAGATGCGGGGCAACGAAGACGTCTTTGTCATGGGCGAGGAAGTCGCCGAATACGAAGGCGCCTACAAGATCACCCAGGGCTTGCTGGATGAGTTCGGCGCCAAACGCGTGATCGACACTCCGATCACCGAGCATGGCTTTGCCGGGATCGCCACCGGCGCGGCCTTTGGCGGCCTGCGCCCTATCGTGGAGTTCATGACCTTCAACTTCGCCATGCAGGCGATCGACCAGATCATCAACTCTGCGGCCAAGACGCTCTATATGTCCGGCGGTCAGATGGGCGCACCGATGGTGTTCCGTGGCCCCAACGGTGCAGCGGCGCGTGTGGGCGCACAGCACAGCCAGGACTACGCTGCGTGGTACATGCAGATCCCGGGCCTCAAGGTGGCGATGCCCTACTCTGCCGCCGACGCCAAGGGCCTGCTGAAATCGGCGATCCGCGACCCGAACCCGGTGATCTTCCTCGAAAACGAGATCCTCTACGGCAAGTCGTTCGATGTGCCGAAGCTCGACGATTACACCGTGCCCTTCGGCAAGGCGAAGATCTGGCGCAAGGGCGACGATGTCACCATCGTGTCCTTCGGCATCGGCATGACCTACGCCCTGCAAGCTGCTGATAAGCTGGCCGAAGACGGCATCAACGCCGAGGTCATCGACCTGCGCACCCTGCGCCCGATGGACCTGCCCACCGTCATCAAATCGGTGATGAAGACCAACCGTCTGGTCACCGTCGAGGAAGGCTGGCCGCAGGGCTCTGTCGGCTCCTACATCGCCTCCGAGGTGATGCAACAGGCGTTCGACTATCTCGACGCGCCCGTCATCACCTGCACCGGCAAGGACGTGCCGATGCCCTATGCCGCCAACCTTGAAAAACACGCGCTGATCACCACCGAAGAGGTGATCGAAGCCGTGAAACAAGTGACCTACCGCTAAGGAGAGCAAGGATGCCCACTGAAATTCTCATGCCCGCCCTCTCTCCCACCATGGAGGAAGGCACGCTGGCAAAATGGCTGGTCAAGGAGGGCGACACCGTCTCCTCCGGCGACCTGATTGCCGAGATCGAGACCGACAAGGCGACGATGGAGTTCGAGGCCGTGGACGAAGGTGTCGTTGGCAAGATCCTGATCGCCGAGGGCTCCGAGGGGGTGAAGGTCAACACCCCCATCGCGGTCCTGCTGGAGGATGGTGAAAGCGCCGATGATATCGACACATCAGCGGCAACACCGGAAGCGGCCCCCGCCGCTGACGCGGCTCAGGAGGCGGCCTCCGAAGGAGGCTCCGACGCAGCCGCTGCCCCCGCCGCCGCAGGCGCAACCCCTGCCCCGGCAGCGCCCGCTGCGGCGGATGGCTCGCGCATATTCGCCTCGCCCCTGGCGCGTCGCATCGCCGCCGACAAGGGGCTCGACCTTGCGTCGATCAAAGGCTCCGGCCCGCGCGGACGCATCATCAAGGTCGATGTGGAAAACGCCACCGCCGCCCCGAAGGCAGAGGCCAAAGCCGCGCCCGCCGCCGCTCCGGCTGCTGCCACCGCGCCTGCTGGCCCCTCCGCCGATGCGGTCGCCAAGATGTACGAGGGTCGCGACTACGAGGAAGTCAAACTCGACGGCATGCGCAAGACCATTGCCGCGCGTCTCACCGAGGCCAAACAGACCATCCCGCATTTCTACCTGCGCCGCGACATCCAGCTCGACGCGCTGCTGAAATTCCGCTCCCAGCTCAACAAGCAGCTGGAGCCGCGGGGCGTCAAACTCTCCGTCAATGACTTCATCATCAAGGCCGTGGCGCTGGCGCTGCAATCGGTGCCCGACGCCAATGCGGTCTGGGCCGGGGATCGCGTGCTCAAGATGAAAGCCTCCGATGTGGCCGTTGCGGTCGCGATTGAGGGCGGTCTGTTCACGCCGGTTCTGCAAGACTCCGATATGAAGTCGCTCTCGGCGCTGTCGGCAGAGATGAAAGACCTCGCCACCCGCGCCCGCGACCGCAAGCTTGCACCGCATGAGTACCAGGGTGGGTCCTTTGCGATCTCCAACCTCGGCATGTTCGGCATCGACAACTTCGATGCCATCGTGAACCCGCCGCATGCGGGCATTCTGGCCGTCGGCTCCGGCGTCAAGAAGCCTGTGGTGGGCGCAGATGGCGAGTTGACCGTCGCCACCGTGATGAGCGTCACCATGTCGGTGGATCACCGCGTCATCGACGGCGCGCTTGGTGCGGACCTCTTGAAGGCGATCGTCGACAATCTGGAAAACCCGATGGTGATGCTGGCCTGACAGGGCCGCGCCAACACCTGACAGGATTGCACGCCGGGCAGACACTGCCCGGCGTTTTTTGTTTGCCGGAACGAGGACGCCTCGACAGGGAAAACATCACAATTTCATGACGTTCGCCCGCAATTCAAAACACTTCGCGCTGTTGCGGTTCACCCGATCGCACTATCAGCGTCCCAGACAGCAACAGTACGCCCCACCTTCCTTTTTGCGGGATATTCTCATGTTCAAACTGCGCCCCTCTGCCGGCCGTCGAGCAACCTCGCACAGCATCTTCGCCTCGATGAACCTCCGTATCGCGGCCCTAGTTGCGATCTTTTCGCTCATCGTGGCGCTGCCCATCGGGATCCTCGCAGGGGGCCGTCTGGAAACCCAGTCCATGGATGCGCTGCGCACCCTGCAGTTGGAGCTGACCAATATGGCGGCCACCCAGGTGGCACAACCGGTGCAGCTGGGCTTTTCCGGCACCGTCGAACGCCGCCTGGCCTATGTGATCGAACGCGCCGGCGAGAGCTTTGCCTATACCAAGGTCATCAAGGGCGACGGCGTCGTCATGGCCGATATCGGCACGCTCGCACCGCAACGCGCCGAACGCCTGGACGCCGCCGCAACCGCCGTGTTGCAGAGCGGCGTAGCCCAGATCAGCGACAACGGCTTTTCCATCGTCTACCCCATCGCCTCCTCCAAGGGGGCGATCCGTGGCGTTCTCATCATGGTCTGGGATCCGACCCCGGTCCAGTCCGCCATCACCGCAGCTCTGATCCGCGATACAGCCATTGCCGTCGGCCTGATGATCGCGTCGCTGCTGGTGTGTTTTGCGATCCTGAAACGCGCGGTCGGACGTCCCATGGCCCAGATCGTCGCAGCTCTGGAGCGGATCGACGCCGGCCACTACGACACCCGCCTGCCGCTGAGCAACCGCCGCGATGAGCTGGGCCGGGTTGCCCGTCGCATCATTGCCCTGCAGGACACGCTGGCCGCGGGCCGGGAGACCGAGACCCTGCGCCAGGCCGAGCAGCAGGCGCAGCTGTTTGCCATCGAACGCCTGCGCGCCGGGCTGGAGGCGCTCGCCCGCCGCGATCTGACCGTGCAGATGGACGCGCCGCTCGGCGAAGCCTATGAACCGCTGCGCGCCGATTTCAACAGCGCCATCTCCTCGATCGCCGCCGCCCTGTCGCAGGTGCTGGCCACCTCCGGAACCATCCTGACCCGCACCACCAATATCGAGGCGGGATCGGGCAGCCTCTCGCAGCGGATCCAGGCGCAATCGGACACATTGGACGAGATTTCCGGCGCGCTTCAGGACCTCACCGCCTCGGTCAACGCCGCCACCGAAGGGGCGCATGCGGTCAACGGCCTCGCCCAGACCGCGGTGCAGCAGGCGCGCAGCAATGGCACGGTGGTGAAAAACGCCATCGCCGCGATGACCGAGATCGAAGCCAGCGCCAGCCAGATCGAAACCATCATCAAGGTGATCGACGACATCGCCTTCCAGACCAACCTGCTGGCGCTGAACGCCGGTGTCGAAGCGGCACGCGCCGGCAGCGCCGGGGCCGGGTTTGCCGTGGTCGCCAGCGAAGTCCGCGCCCTCGCCCAACGCACGTCAACCGCCGCGACCGAGGTCAAGGGGCTGATCAACACCGCCACCGGTCACATCCAGAACGGCGTGACCGAGGTCAACAACACCGGCGACGCGCTCACACAGGTGATCGCCTCGCTGGAGCAGATCTCCAGCCGCATCCAGGCCTCTGCCGATGGATTTGGCAATGACTCCAAGCGGCTGAGGACGATCTCGGATCAGCTCAGCGCCCTCGGCCACACCACCAGTGACAATGCGCAAATCCTGGCCGGACAGGTGAGCGATGTACAATCCCTGCGCGGCGATGCCGGTCATCTGGACAGGCTCGTCAACGCCTTCGACCTCGCCCCAGCCGCTGCAGACACCGCTCCGCGCGCGCCGGAGGTCCCCCGGGCTGCGGCCTGATCCAGCCAACAAACCTGCAAAAGGGCACCGCGCAGGTGCCCTTTTTCCGTTTAATAACAGTTGCATCCACAAAACGGGACCGCGAACTCACTTCCCGGCAAGCACCTGATTCATGCTGACCGAGGGTTGATCGCAGCCTGCTTCGCCAACGATCTTGGCCGGAACCCCGGCCACCGTCTTGCAGGGCGGCACCTCCTGCAGCACCACGGACCCGGCCGCAATCCGCGAGCAATGCCCAACGCGGATATTGCCCAGCACCTTGGCCCCGGCACCGATCAGCACGCCATCCTCGATCTTGGGGTGGCGGTCCTCTTCTTCTTTGCCGGTGCCGCCCAGCGTCACCGAATGCAGCATCGACACGTTGTCCCCCACCACGGCGGTTTCGCCGATGACGATGGAATGGGCGTGGTCGATCATGATGCCCTTGCCGATCTTGGCCGCCGGGTGAATGTCGACGCCAAAGATCTCGGAAATCCGCATCTGGAAGAAATAGGCCAGATCCCAGTCGCCCTGCTGCCACAGCCAATGGCCGACACGATAGGCCTGCACCGCCTGATAGCCCTTGAAGTAGAGGATCGGCTGCAACAGCCGGTGGCAGGCCGGGTCGCGGTCATAGATCGCCATCAGGTCGGCCCGGGCCGCCTCGACCAGCGCCGGTTCCGCCTCATAGGCGCCATCGACGATCTCGCGCAGGATCACCATCGACATCTCGTTGGAATTCAACTTGGCCGCGATCCGGTAGCTCAGCGCCTTGTCGAGGGTCTTGTGGTGCAGGATGCAGGCATGAATGAGACCGCCCATCAGGGGCTGCTCAGCGACGGCTGTTTCGGCTTCCTCGGTGATGCGGCCCCAGACGGGGTCGATCTGCCTGACGGCCTTGTGCGTGTCCAACATCGGCGTGGTCCTTCTCGCGCGGGGCATCCGTGTCTTGATCCTCTCCGGCGGGGGTCCCGGCGGATCTGGCTCCAGTGAAACTCGCGGCCCCGGCTTATTCCGGGTCCAGTCCCGTCCACACTAGAGATCTAACCTCTCAAATGCCAAGCGCAATCCCGTGATCGCCCCGATCACCGGCGGAAATATGAAAACCCCGCAAAAACCTATGATTTCGCGTCCTTTTACGCCGCGACCGCCGGCGCAATGGCCGATTATCCTACTTGCAAAAAACGAGAATCCACGGCAAAAAGGACCTGCAACCTTATACCATCGAAGTTTCGTCTACCCGACCGCTTTCGACGTT
Organism: Epibacterium sp. MM17-32; assembly: GCF_022348205.1. Classification (NCBI taxonomy): domain Bacteria; kingdom Pseudomonadati; phylum Pseudomonadota; class Alphaproteobacteria; order Rhodobacterales; family Roseobacteraceae; genus Epibacterium; species Epibacterium sp. MM17-32. The sequence continues at coordinate 533,241 of NZ_JAKRFC010000001.1, forward strand.
AAGCTGCCGGGTCGCCGCACGTTGCGGGCGACAAAGACCAAAAGGAACTTTGAAAATGGCAAACGGTACCGTGAAGTGGTTCAACTCCACCAAAGGTTACGGCTTTATCGCGGTTGAAGGCCGCTCCAACGACGTGTTCGTGCACATCTCCGCAGTGGAACGCTCCGGTCTGACCGGTCTGGCCGACGGCCAGGCGGTGACCTTCGAGATCCAGTCCGGCCGTGACGGTCGCGAATCCGCAACCGATCTGGCCCTGGCCTGATCGACCACCGGCCTTCGGGCCGGTCTGGTGCGGTGTGGGAGAGCTTAGGCCTCCCCAGCACGGATCAATCCTAGAAAACGCCCCGGCTGCCCTTGGCGCCGGGGCGTTTTTCATCTGTCGCCCGTCATCGCGGCCACCGCATTCAGGGCGATGTGCAGGCAGCGCGCATAATCGGGATCGCCGGGAAAGGGTTCCGCCGCCAGCGGAAAACAGCGCGCCGCCCGATCCAGTGACCCATCGCCCCAGCGCGGGTGACAGCAGCCGGTGGCCGCGGCCTGACGTCGCGCCCGGCTGGCTCCCAGAAGAATCTGCCGACACAAGGCCGCCCGGCGCGGCGCTGGATGCGCCAGCAGGGCCCGCGCCAGGCTGCGCAGGTCTTCCCACAGGATCGGCTGCCGCGGCTTTGGATAATCGCGACACATTCTGCGATGCGCGATTACGCCAGGACCCATTCCGCCACCGGACCGGCCCCATAGCGCGCCGAGACCTGCGCCACCTGCACCACATCGCCAGCGCTTGCGCCATCGCTGGCCTGATCTGCCGCGCTATAGGTCCAGTCGGGCGTGGTGACACGCAGATCGCGCAGCACCGTGCTGCCCGCGCGCACCTGCACGCGATAGACCTCGTCCTCTTCGCCCAGCGGCACCTCCTCCAGATCCCAGCTGTCGCCCTCGATACGGGTGCGCCTGATCCAGTGAAACGCCATATCCGCGCCCAACGCGTCTGAGGTGCGCAGATGCACCGGCGCATAGGGACGCAAACCATTGCCGTCAAAGGCCGCCGAGAGCGCCACATAGGACGGATCATCATAAGCGCGCCGCGCCGGGCCAAAGCGGTAGTCGCGCGCGATCCGCCGATCCGTCAGCGCCAGATCCAGCTGCTCGACCGCTGCATCCATCAGAACCACAAAGGACCCCGCTGGCCACAGGTCCGGCATCACACCATCGCTGCCGTATTGCCCCCGCAGACGGTCCCGGATCAGGTAGCGGTTTGGTGCGATCAACTCGGCGTCGGTGAACTGGATCACTTCCCAGTTCTCCGGGCTGCCATCGCCGATCACCAGCCTGTTCGCGCCCCCCAGCACCGACAGAGCCTCCCGGCTCTCCAGCGTGCCCGCGATCAGCTCCACCTCCAGATCCGCGCCGCGATCCCAGCGCCCCACCGGCCCGGCCAGCAGGTCCGTTGTGGTCACCCCAACCGTGGCACGGGCGGGCAGCAATTCTTCGAGCATGAAGTCCCCGCCCAGATCCGCAGCATAGAGCGCAACCGCGCCCGGCCAGTCCTGCGCCGTGGCACAGACATGCGGCGCATGCGGCACCTCATCCCCGCGCATCAAGGGCAGATCGAGGAACAGCGGCAACACCGGCACCGGCGCGGCAAAGGCATCATCGCGCGGCAGATCCTCCGGCGTGGCCAGCGGCTGATAGACCACGGGTTCAATGCGCACTGCCTCAAGGATCTGCGCCTCGGCCTGCTCCACCCGGTCCACCCGGTAGCGCGCCGCGCCCTCACCGTCCTGCCCCGGCAGGCGCACCACATCGCCCGCCGCAACCTCCAGCGCGCGCGAGGGCGGCAGGGCAAAGCGCGCAGTGTCGCGCGAAATCCGCGCCTCCGCCAGCCAGCGCTGCACCACCTGCCGCCCTTCGGCCCGTGTCAGCGCCATGGGGAGGTCGTTCTGGCTCACCGCATGGGTGGCCTCATCCGGCAGCACCGCTTCTTCGGCCACGGTGTCATGGCTGCCGCCCCATTCGACAAAGCGCAGGCGCACCCGGCCCATCAGCTCCGCCTCGGGCATACGGCTTTGTTCCTGATCGCCGTCCATCTCTGGCAGCACCGCCAGTGTGTCCGGCTCAAGATCCAATGCGTTCAGCCCGTCACGCAGGCGAAAGATCAGCGTGCCATCGCGCTCGATCGCGTCAAACCCGTGGCGCAGCATCAGGGGTTGCAAGGCACTGCGCGCCTCCGCCACGTCATAGACCGCATAGCCGCGCACGATCCCCCAGAGCTGGCTGACGTCGATTTCCGTCACACCCGCCTCCCGGCAGATCTCCGTCACCACAGAGGCCAGCGTGCGCTGCCCCGCGCGCCCATTGAGCCAGTGCCCACGCGCGTAATTCTCGCCATCGTCCCAGACCTCCACCCGGTTGGGAAAGGCCGGAAAGGGCCGCGCGTCCCAAGCCCAGACATAGGCATGGCTCAGGTCCACCATCGCACCGCCATAGGCGCTGGAGGTCGGGTTATGCGCCGCCTCCTGCCAATAGGTCAGCTGCGCACGCAGATATTGCTGCTGGATCAGATCGTCGCGCAAGCCATTGGAGGCACGCGGTAATTTTGATTCAGAGCTTTTCGGGTCAAGGAATTTGTTCGGCTCATTGGTGCCCTTGTCGATGGCCGCACAGCCCAGTTCCGTGAACCAGATCGGTTTGGATTGTGGCACCCAATCGGTCGCGGTCTCGGACCGCACGCCACCAATCCGGTCGTGATGCGGCAGCGACCACCAGTTGCGGATGTCCTTGTTGCGATAGATCCACGGCTCATCATAAGCACCATCCGTGATCGGCGTGCGGATCTGCGCTGCCTCGGCCTCGGGGGAATGGTAATACCAGTCATAGCCCTCGCCGCCCTCGATATTGGCCTTGAGGTAGTCGAGATCATAGATCGCGGGCCACTCCTGGGCATCGAGGTGATCCTCCCCCTCGCGCCAGTCGCTGAGCGGCATGTAATTGTCGATGCCGATAAAGTCGATCTGCGGGTCGGACCACAGCGGATCGAGGTGAAAGATATGGTCGCCCTCCGGCGTCTGATAGCCGAAATACTCCGACCAATCCGCCGCATAGCCCAGTTTGACCTCCGCCCCCAAGAGCGCGCGCACCTCAGACACCAGATCCTTCAGCCCCTGCACAAAGGGAAAGCCGCTCGCCCCCCGGATCTGCGTCAACCCGCGCAGTTCCGAGCCGATACAGAACGCCTCGACGCCGCCCGCTGCCGCGCAAAGCGCTGCGTAATGCAGGATAAATCGGCGAAAGCTCCACTCATTGGGGCCGTGATAGCCCACCTGCCCGCCCGATATGGTGAAATCGCTGGCCTGTGCGGTGCCGAGAAAACCTGCGACCTCCGCATCCGCGAGCGCAGTTCCATCCGGGCTGCCCGCCAGACCCGGCGCGGTCGAGAGCGTGATCCGCCCCCGCCATGGCAACACTGGCTGGCCATCAGCGTTGCTGTAGGGATCGGGCAGATCATTGCCCGCCTGCTGCTCCATCAGGATAAAGGGATAAAACATGACCCGCTTGCCTTGGTCGTTCAGATGCTGGATGCCCTGAACCACCGCCTGATCCGCCGGGGTGCCACCATACACGGCTGCGCCCGCGTCCTTGATCACCTCATCCGCGCTGGCCCGGTTGAGCCCCGCCACCTGCCACGGCATCGAGCCATCGGCGAGCTTTTGTTCCACCTTGGGCGCGAGGGTGCAGTCACCACAGCGCAGATCGTCGCCAAACCAGCACACCACCATGGACACCGCCTCGGCCTGCGGCAGTTCCTCAGAGAGTGCATCGACCGAGGCCACCAGATCGGTCTCGCCCGAGATCTGATTGATATTGGCAGCTTTCTGCGCGCCCGGCCCGTGCTGCATATAGACCGGCTGGCTGGCCAGACTGTATTCGCCCGTGCCGGGGATCAGCGCCACGCCGGGCACGATTTGCGCCAGATCCTGTTCGTAGGTCTCGCCCGAGGGCTGTTCCGCGCGCAGTACCTCAAACGAGAATTGCGGCACCCGGTTGCCGAACCGCTCCAGATCGAGGTTTTCAAACACCACATAGGCGGTGCCGCGATAGGCGGGCACCTGGCCCGCGCCCTCCACCGCCTCCATCAGGGGGTCGGGCTGCTGGTCCTTGCTGCCCCGGTAGACGGTCATATTGAGGTCACGCAGCGCCACCTCCTCGCCATCGGCCCAGACCCGCGACACCCGGCTGATCTCGCCCGCGCAGATCGCCACCGCCATCGACAGGCTGTAGGAATAGCTGGTGGTGGTGCGTTTGGGCGCAGAGCCCTTGCCGCCCGAGGAGGTGGTGGTTGCGGTCTCGACAAACTCCGTCGCCCAGATCACCTGCCCGCCCAACCGCATGCGGCCAAAGACCTGCGCCATCGGTTCACCATCGCTGCCGGTGGTGATGCGAAAGCGGTCGACCTTGCCGGTTTCCACCGCCGCACTGCCACTGCCCAAGAGGCGCTCGTCAATGACCCGGCCCAGGGTTGCGCCAACCGCGCGGCCAATGATCGCCGTCGACAGCCCCGCCACAGAGCCGCCAATTGCCCCGCCCACGGCGGACCCTGCCGCTGCCAGTACCAATGTCGCCATGATATGTCCTCCTCAGGGATCGTTGGGGTGGAGAAAGTCCGGGCCTTCGCCCTCGGGATCAGTCTGCGGGAAACGCAAAGCGCGCCACGATGCGCCGCTGCCACGCGGGCGTCAGCGCGCTTTCGACCACGCCATGACCGCTGTAGGCATGGATGAAATGCGTATCGTCGCTTTGCAGGCCAAGGTGTTTGGCCACAGCGCCCCCATGCATGCGAAACAGGATTACCTGCCCCGGCGCGGCGTGTTGGACGGGCTGCAGATGCCGCAGCGCCGCCCGCCACAGGCGTTCCTCGGTGCCGCGTTCGGCCCAGTCGCGGGTATAGGGCGGCACGGGTTCGGGTTCGGTGCCATAAAGGCTGCGCCAGATGCCCCGGATCAGCCCAAGACAATCGCAGCCCGCGCCCCGCGTGGCCCCCTGATGCCGATAGGGCGTGCCCAGCCACTGCCGCGCGACCCATAGCGCCTCTGTATTGATGTCGCGGCTCATCGACGGCTGCCGCCGGTGTTCTGGCCATTGCGCTTGGGCACCGCGACCATCCAGTCCTCGCCGGGGATATCGGGAAAGCCCTGATAGTTCACCAGATTGTCGAACTTCAGCCGACAGGTGCTCATGCGTTTGTCACAGCCTGCAGTCAGACGCACCATATCGCCCGGCTGAATATCGGCGCGGATCGGCTGCCAGAGAGTGATTTCACGGCCCTCGCGCGTGCTATCCGACCGGATCGGTGCCCACAGACCTGCGCCTGCGCCACTCAGCACGGTGAGCCGCCCGCCGGTGAACCACTCCGGCGCAAACCCATCGAGCGCACCCCATGTGAAATGCTGCCCCTCGTCGATGTTTTCCACTGATACCTCAGTGACATAACCCGCAGTGTTGAGGTCGAATTTGCACGCCGCGTCCCCCAGAACCGCGCTACAGGGCGTCTGAAACACCCGCCCCAGCGGCTGGTTCAACCCTTCGGTCAGGCCACGCAGCTCCGCCTCAAACGCGCCGCCTGCACGGCGGATCTCGCCCAGGGAGCCGCGAAATTGCAAGGCGCGCTGAGTGGTGTCGGCCCAGTTCACCAACCACGCCCGGACCTCGGCCCCGTCATAGCGCCCGGATTCAATATCCGCCTCGCGCACCGCATCGGAGCTGAGCGCGCCGAATGCTTCGCTGTTGTCGACCGCAAGCCCGGTGCTCTGCATCAGGCTGCGCGCGGTGAGGCCGGTTCCGGCGCGGAATGTCACGCCGTCAAAGCTCAGATCCCGGTCATGATCGGTGAACCCCAGCGTTACGCCATCGGCGCGACTGACGGCCCAGGCGCGGCACACTGTGGTGGCCCCGGATTTGAGATGTGTGTTCAAGCCTGCGCGATCCATCACACCCGCACCTCCACCACTGGCACATTCGGGGCCTCGCCCGCCTGAAACGAGGCGACCGAGGTCTGGATGCGATCGGTGTCAAAGCGCACCGGCACGTCAAACTCGAACCCGGCGCGGATTTCACGGCCAATTTCCGGCACATAGGCCAGCGTCACCTCGCCCGTGGTCAGGTCAAGGTCATAATCCACACCCTCCACCAGCGCCTCATTGTCGATCCCAAGGCGCACGGTGCCCGCCACGGGTTTGCTGATTGGGCGGAGGTATTCATGCGGGCCAGAGCGGTAGCGCTTGGCCAGCTTAAACCTGTTGGTGTCGCCATCGCCCAAAGCGATCAGCTGATCCCCGAACGTCACATCCTGCCCCGGCAGCGATGACGCATAGTCGGTCCAGTCCTTCCAGCGAAACCCATGGAGCTGGCCCTGACGGGCCTCAAAGAACGCAATCAGCGCGGCAATATCCTCAAGACCGCGCAGGCCAAGCCCCGCATCATAACGCCGCCGCGCATGCGCCCAGGGCGTGTTGCGTTCCTCGTGACCATTGGCCAGCGTCACCACATCCGTGCGCCGCTCCGGCCCGCCAACAGAGCCGAAAGAGAGCGTCTCCGGGAAACGAACTTCGTGAAAACTCATGGGCTTACCCTCCTTACCTATTGCGGTTTCCGCGTGCGAGCATGCGGCTCATCTGGGCTGCAATCTGCCCGCGCGAACGCTGAAACCCGGCCACATCGGGGGTGGTGACATTCATCACCACGGTCGGAGATTTGCCGCCGCCTTGCGTCTTCACCCCAAGGCTGCCGTCCTGGCCCCGCGCCAGCGGCAGGATCGCCTCCGGCCCCGCTTCGCCCATCAGCCCCAGCCCGCCGCGCATCGGGAAATGCGTCGGCGAAGACACCACGCCACCGCGCGCAAAGGGCGTGACCTTGCCCTGACTGAAGGCCGCACCATCGGCAAAGGGCAGGATGCCACCGACCAGCGCGCCGATCCCGTCGCTCACCAACCCGCCAAGGTGATCCGTCACCGGGCGCATGGCGGAGTTGAAGGTGGTGTTGATCATCGTCTTGGCGAGGCTTTCCAGCGCATCGCTCAGACTGTCGCCCCCCACCACCAGATCCTTCATCGCGCGCCGCAAACCCCGGCTGAGGCCGGTTTCAAAATCCGCCGCATCGGCTTGGGTCGCCGCAAAGGCCGCGCGCACCCGGTCCATCTCGGCGGTGAATTGTGCCGCCATTCCGGCAGCATCGCCAAGGCTGTCCTCCAGCGGCCCCGCCTGGGATTCAAAGTCGGAATCTGTCGTGTTTGCCATGGGTTACTCCGGTTGGTTCACGTCGTTGATCTGATCCGGGAACTGCGTCATCAGATGGCTCAGGCGGTCGCGGTCCATGGGCGGTGTGCTGGCCTCAAGGTTCAGCATCAGCCGCAGCTCTGCCGGGGTCAGCCGCCAGAACTCACGCGGGGTCAGCCGCAGCCCCAGCATCCCGGCCCGCATCAGAGCGGGCCAGTCCAGCATCGCCGCACGGCTCATGCATCCCCCGAGGGCAGCGCGAAACTCAGCGCCAGCAATTGCGCCGCAACCTTGGTGGCCTGCATCACGCCGCCCTTGATCTCGGCCTGCGCCAGATCTGCGCGGCTGATCTCAGACCCGCCACCCCGTAGCCCCGCCGCCAGAAGCGCCAGCATATCGCGCGAGGAAAACCGTCCTGTTTCAAAGCGTTGCACCAGAGAGATCAAGTCGCCCTCGCCCTGCTTCGCCTCCAGTTCCGCCAGCGCGCCGAGCGTTAGCTTCAGCATGTGCGGCTGACCGTTGAGCACCAGTGTCACTTCGCCTGCATAGGGGTTCGCCATGGCTCAGGCCGCCGTAAAGGTCAGCGCACCGGCGGAGGCCAGCGACAGCTCATAGGTGGCCTCGCCATTGTGGCTGCCCGCGTACTCCAGTGCCGTGACCTGGAACGGCCCTTCGACGGTGCCAAAGTCCGGGATTACCACCTGGAACGCCGGGGTCTCGCCGTCAAAGAACAGCTGCCGCGCGCGCTCGTCGGTGTCGGCATCGCGAAACACGCCCGAGCCGGAGAGGTTGGCCGACCGCACGCCCGCACCGCCCAGAAGCTCGCGCCAGCCGCCCGCACTGTCGAGGCTGGTCACATCAACGCTCTCGGCGTTGAAGCTGATACGGGTGGCCCGCAGGCCTGCGATGGTGGTGAAACTGCCGGTGCCGGTCATGTCCACCTTGATCAGGAGATCCTTGCCGTTTTGAGCACTCATGGGTGAGGTCCTTCTGTTAATGCGTTGAATTTCAGTCAGGAGTCTTCGAGGCGCGCGGAAAACCGCAGCGCGATGGAGCGATCCCCGTTGCTCAGCCGTTTGGCGTTGGCGCGGTCGAACCACAGCCCCACCAGGTGCCCGCGTGCGAGGGTCAGCGGCGCATCCACCAGAGCGTCAGAGATCGCTGCCGCCGCGCGTTTGGCGGCACTGAACCCGGCCGCATTGGCGACCACGGTCACGGTAAAGCGATGCAGCGCGCCGCCGCCTGTGACATCGGATCGGTCCCGCACGCTCTCCGCGCCGAGGGTCACATAGAGCCCCGGCAGTGTGCCCGCAGGCAGCATGTCGTAGATCGCCGTGCCCACCTCTGCCGCCAGCGTGGCATCGCTGATCAGGTGCTGGTAGACGGCGGTTTGCAGGCTGTGAGACAGCGCATAGGTCATGTGGCCAGCTCCTCTGTTGCGAAACAAATGAGGTAACGCCCGTCCATGTCGCGCTCTGCCACGGCGTCGATCTTGTAGATGCGGCTGCCCTCGCGAAACCGCTGGTCCGGCTTGGGGCGCGCGTTTGACCCCACCGGGGCGGCACGCAGGGTGATCCGATAGCGCTGCAGCGACACGGAGGTGCCGCGTCGGCCACTCTCTCGCCCCGTCAGCGCGTCAACCTCGGCCCAGTGCTGGCCCAGCTCGACCCAGGTGATGTCAAATCCTCCGGCGCCATCGCTGGTCGCTTGCGGATCTTCCAGACGCAACGGGCGGTTCAATCGCGGCGCGCTCATAATTGCACCCCGCTCCGGGCTAGGCTCAGGTGTGGCATCCGGTGACGGTCCAAGAGGCTCGCCACGCCAAAGGGCATGCAGCCTGCATGCAGCGAGGTGTCATCACGATACTCGTAATAATGCGCCGCCAGCAGCATCACCGCCTGCGCCAGATCTGCGGGAAGCGCGTCCCATGTGGCGGCCATCCCGGCGGTAAAGCGGATCACCGCGCCGCCCCCCGAGGGCATCATCGGCCAGACTGCCGCGCTCGGCGTCAGGCGCGGAGCATGGGCGTCGGGCGCCAGCGCATAGGCCGCCACGGGCACCTCCGTCTCCGCGCCGGTCTGATCCACCAGCGCCACCTGCGAGACGGTCGAGACCGGCGCCACTGGCAACTCCACCACGCGGGGCCAGACGTTCAGCCGCCACTCATAGTCGCGCGTCAAGAGCGCCTTGCTGGTGCGCGCCTCGATCGCCGCAAGGCTGGCGCGCAAGAAGGCCAGAAGCACCGCGTCCTGCAAGGCCTCCTCGCCAAAGCCGGTGCCCATACGCAGATGCGCCTTGAAGGCCGCAAGCGGCAAAATGCTGTCGGGCAGCGGGGTCAGTTCGTGCAAAATCATCGGCTCTCTCCGCTGAAAATCTGTCTCCCTCGCGCGGTCTTTGCCGCGCCGTCCATTGGACGGGTGCGCACCGGGTCTGCCGCTCGGACGGAGGGAGCAGCTGGACGACAAACCCATGAGGCACGCACCCGCCGACGGAGCCGGGCTGCCGGCCCCGTCATCCGGGCCTAAGCGCTCAGCTCAGCCCGAATTTCATCAGCTTGATCGCAGCAAAGTCGCTGACGTCGCCGCCCACGCGCTTGGTGGCGTAAAACAGCACATGCGGCTTGGCGGAGAACGGGTCGCGCAGGACGCGCAGGTCCGGACGCTCGGCGATGGTGTAGCCTGCGCCAAAGTCGCCAAAGGCGATCGACAGGCTGTCAGAGGCCACATCCGGCATGTCCTCTGCCACCAGCACCGGATAGCCCATCAGCCGCGCAGGCTCGCCCGCCGCAAGACCATCGGACCACAGGAAGCGGCCATCAGCGTCCTTCAGCTTGCGGATCAGACCGGCGGTTTTGGAGTTCATGACAAAGCTCGCTCCGGCGCGGTAGCGCGCGTCCAGCGCATAGACCAGGTCGATGATCGCATCCGCCGAGCCGATATCGCCGTCGCTGCCGGTCGCCACATAGCCGATATTGCCCCAGCTCCAGCTGTCATTGTCGACCGTAGGATGAGTCAGGATGCCGGTGGGCTTGTCCACGCCATCCCCCGAAATAAAGCTCTGCGCTTCAGCGCGGGCGAATTTGTCGGCGATCCGGCCCGCCAGCCAGCCCTCGATGTCAAAGGCGCTGTCATCAAGCAGTCGTTGCGACGCCTTGGGCAGGGCCGAAAGCTCGTGCAGCGGGATCACGATGCGGTCAATGGACGGCGTGCCGGTTTCCGTGACCGAGCCGGTCTCGGTGGCCCAGCCCGCGCCGACATCGGAATGGTCGATCAGCACGTCAAAGGACGTCGCCTCCACATTGACCACCGAGGCCACCGCACGGATCGAGGCGGTGGATTGCAGCACCGATTTCACCACATCCGAGGTCTGCGGGTCGACAAGGAAACCGCCATCGGAATTCACCGCCGTCGACATGGCCTTGGTGCCCATGTCGAGGCCGCGAAAGCCCTCCTCGTCGCCATGGCGCAGATAGGCTTGCATGGCCTTTTGATGCGGCGCGCCATCGACCTCCGCCGCCGCCAGATGCGGCCGGGCCGCGGTTTGGGTTTTACGATCCAACATGGTCATACGCTCTTCCGTCTGTTTGAGTTTCTCGGTCACGTCGTCTTGGAACCCCTTGAAATGCTGCACGAATTGCGAAACGGCCTGTTTCACTTCCGTGGCCACATTCTGCGGCGGGGTCGCCGCATCCTCGGGCGCGTGGCCCGTGAATGGATGATCTGTCATCTCTGATCCTCTTTCAGGGGTTAGGGTCTGGTGGCCGCGCGCAGGGCGTCAGCGAGGGCGCGCAGGCCCGCATCGGAGGCGTCGGATTTCGCCGCCTCCGCCTCGCGCCGGGCAAGCCGCGACAGTCGGGCCGAGGGCAGCATCGGGAATGTCACCAGCGACACCTCCCAGAGCTGCAGTTCCTCCAGCCGCCGGTGGCCTTCCTTGTCGCGGGTCGCCTTCACGGTGCGATAGCCGATCAACAGCCCCTCGATGGCCCCGGCGCGCACAAGGGCGGCGGCCTCTGCGCCTTTCTGGGTTTCCGTGAGGATACGCCCTTTGACGCGCAGGCCGGTGTCGTCCTCAAGGATCTCGTCCCAGACGCCGATGGGGTGGCTCGGGTCATGCTGCCAGAGCATCTTGACCTTGCTGCCGCGCGAGTGATGCGCCGCGAGTGAGGCCGCATAGGCGCCACGGGTGACGATATCCTTGCCCTGATCGGGGGTACCAAAGAGGCTCGCATAGCCTTCGATCACCTCTCCGGCGCTTAGGGACAGCGCCTCGCCAAAGCGGGCGAATTTGGTCTCGAGCCGGGGCTCATGATCTGTCAGCATCACGCTCTACCTTTCTGAAATGTCTTGATTATCGCTCAGGGTAACTGCACCGACAGGAAGCCCTGAAAGGCCTGCGCAAGGATCACGGCAGCAACGCCGTAGACGGTGATCCAGAGCCGTTTTTCCAGCCGCTCCATCATCCGTTCCATCCGATCCAGTCGCCGGTTCAGCGCCTCCTGACGAATTTCGCTCACGCGTTCATGGGCACTCAGTCGCTGGCTTGGAGCGCAGTCAAAGGGCGGCAACGGGTCGTCAGTCATCCGGCCCCTCCACGCTGCGCGGCGGCAGGCCCAGCATCTGGCGCTTCTCAGACTCGGTCAGAAAATCCGCCTGTGTGACGCGCCGCCACTGCGCCTCGCGTTCGGTGCTGAGGGCCTGCACCTGATCGAGATCCGGTTTCAGCTCCAGGACCTCGGTGCCAAAGCGCATCAGCCAGTCAGAGAGTTTCGCCGCCACCCGCATCGCCAAGGGCAGCACCGTCAGGCGATAGAACGCCCGGTTGGCCTCTTGATAGTTGGCATAGGTGGCATCGCCCGGAATGCCGAGGAGCATCGGCGGCACCCCGAAGGCCTGCGCAATTTCGCGCGCGGCGCTGTCCTTGGTGCGGTGGAATTCCATATCGGAGGGGCTGAAGCCCATTTGCTTCCAGTCCAGACCGCCCTCCAGCACCATGGGCCGCCCGGCATTGCGCGCACCCTGAAAATTGGCCTCAATCTCCTCGGTGAGGCGGCGGAACTGGTCATCGCCCATCTGCCCCAACCCGTCAGAGCCGGTCCAGACCAGCGCACCGGAGGGTTGCGCGGCATTGTCCAGCAGCGATTTCGACCAACGCGCGGCAGCGCCATGCACCTCGACCGCGGTGGCCGCAGCCTGCAGCGGCGCCAGACCGTAGTGATCGTCCAATGGATGAAAGCTCTTGAGGTGGCAGATCGCCGGGCGCGCGGGGTCTATCGCAAAGCGATGCGTCTTGCCGCCCACCGCATAATCATAGCCCACCGGCCAACCATCGCCCCCCGGCACCACCCGCATCCGATCCGGGCGCAGAATGTGCAGTTCCACCGGCCAGCCCGCATCAGAGGCGACTGCCTCGATATAGGCATTACCCGACAGGAGCAGATTGGCATAGAGCGCCTCCAGCATTTCTGCCCGCGCCTGCGCCGCATTGGGGCGCGACAGCAGCGAGAGCAGCGGGTGACTGTCATACCGCGCATCCGTGCTCTGGAGCACCAAAGGCAGCGCGGCGGCGGCCTCGGCGATAAGTTTCACCGCGCGGTGGCCAACCGGGTTGCCCAGAAACCCTGCGCGGGTCAGAGAGACCGTGTCGCGCGGCCCCCAGGCGGCCTGCGTGCCATTGCCCATGGGCAGCACCCGCGCCGCAGCGCTGGCCTTTTGCAACGGGGCCGCAGCCGCCGTCTGATCCACTCGCCCCGTCTTGCGTCGCAGCAGGTCAAAGACCATGGTGCACTCCTTTGCCGTTCCGGTTTCGCCTTGGGCCGATGCCCGTCGTGTTGGAAAACAATCTGCCACAGGGGTTTGAACATCCCGCCAGCAGGGCGCACGCTGGGGGCGCAACACCTTGCGATAAGTCTCTGATAGAAAAGCAAAACGCCCGCGCGAGGCGGGCGTTTCACTAGAGTTTTCAAGGGACTGCCCCTGACCCTGGGTGGGGGTAAAGCCCCCTCCCGTGGGGAGGGTCGGGGGCTGTCCGACCTGACGGCCGGACGGATCGCGCTGGCGTTCGGATTACAGGCGGCGGATCTTGGGGCAGCGATGCTGCTCTGCCGGGCCGATAATCAGTGCATGCAGCGCCCAGACCAGCGCATCCACACGGTCGGGGGAGCCATCGCCGCGATAGCCCTGCGCCGTCATCAGGCACATCTGCTCCTCCAGCTCTTGCAGGCCCGGTGCATGATGCACGCGCCCCTGTTCATAGAGCGCCGCCACGGGTTCGGCACGCGCAGCCTTGCCTGTGCTGGCGTGAACCGGCGTAAAGGGCACCAAGGGATCAACCTGCCGCAACACGGTGCCCACCAATGCGCCGCCCTGATTGACCTCGGCCACCAGCCGCTCAGCCCGATAGGCGTCCCGCGCGGCAATGGCGGCGCGCGCCCAGCCGGTTGGCCCCAGCCCCTGCACCGTGTGATCGGCGAGCACATAGGCGCGCCACTCGGAAATCGGCCCCTGTGTCTGTGCCCCGGCAACAATGATGCCGCAAGCATCCGAGCCCTTATGCGCACTTACCGACGGGTCCACCGCCACCACGATCCGGTCGAGGGGCGGTCTGTCGCGACGCTGGAGCTGCTCCAGCATGCCAGAGGTCCAGAGTGCGCCATCCACATCCGCCAGCATCACGCCGTCCAGCTCTTGCCGTGCCAGTCGCGATCCGCCGTAGCGCGCCCGGACTTCCGTCAGGAAACCGGGCGCGAGGTTGGCGCGGTTGGCCTCGGTGGGCGCATGGGTGGTGACGGTCGAAGGGCTCTCCAGCAGCTGTTTCAGCAGCGGCACATTGCGCGGGGTGGTGGTCACACAGACGCGTGGGGCCGCGCCCAGACGCAGGGCGAATTGCAGCATGTCCCAGGCATCCTGAGCGCGGCGCCATTTCGCCAGCTCGTCCACCCAGGCGGCGTCAAACTGCGGTCCGCGCAGGGCCTCGGGGTCAGAGGCCGAAAACGCCTGCGCGGTGGCCCCGTTGGGCCAGACCAGCCTGCGTTCGCCCGCGCGCCACTCCGGGCGGCGGTCCGGCGGCGAGCAGGCAAGGATGCCGCTGTCGCCATGGATCATCACGTCGCGCACCTGATCGTAGGTCTCGCCCACCAGCGCCACGCGACGCGCGCGACCGATGCCAAAAGGCTCTGCCCCTCGACCTCGGACCGCACCCATTCCGCGCCGGCGCGGGTCTTGCCCGCCCCGCGTCCGCCCAGGATCACCCAGGCGCGCCACTCGCCCGCAGGCGCGCATTGATGCGGCAACGCCCAGAGGTCGAACACATAGGGCATCGCCGCCAGGGTGTGCTCATCCATCTCCTCCAGCCAGATCTGCGTCATGAAGCGCGGAACAGAGGCCAGCCAGGCGGCGCTCGATCTCATCGCGGGCGGCACAGAGGTCGAAAGCCACCATGCGGGCGGCACCAGGGGCGTCTTTGCGGTCGACAAGGGTTTTCTCCACTTTCTGGATGTCACGGATCAGGCCATCGAGCTTGGCAATCTGCGGCTTGAGCTGCGCGGTGTCGGGGTTGATGTCCTGTTCCGCCTCGAACTGGGCGAGGTAATCCTCGCTGATCCGGCGCGCACGCCGGAGGCTGTCGTGCAGAGAGCGCAAGAGGTCAGAGCTGATCTCCATCAGCTCTTCGGGCGTCTGTGATGTCATGGGGGGTACGGCCTCGTCTCAGAACGATCCGTTGGGAGAAACGGGAGGCCAGGATCAGAGACCCGTCCAGGTCCGCCGATCCTTGCCCCCACGTTTTCCAGCTGCCGGGGAAGGTTTTAGCGCAGACGGATGAACATCACGTCAGACCTGCGGGCGGCCGGGGCGCAACGGCCACGGCTTGTGCTTAGGCGCCCCCTGCACAAACCAAGCGCTGGCAAAGAAAAAGGGGGGCCGTGCCCCCCTTTGATGTCGTCTCAGTTGTTGTTGCGTTGCGCTTCGATCTCGCGCCACTTGGCCACGTTGCGGTTGTGCTCTTCGAGCGTTTCCGCAAAGGCGTGCCCACCGGTGCCATCGGCGACAAAGAACACATAGTCGGTCTGCTCCGGGTTCACCGCCGCCACCAGGCTCTCAAGCCCCGGATTGGCGATCGGCGTCGGCGGCAGGCCTTCGATCACATAGGTGTTCCAGGGGGTGACACCGCGCAGCTCGCTCTGGCGCAGACCCCGGCCCAGCACGCCCTCGCCCTTGGTGACGCCATAGATCACCGTGGGGTCGGTTTGCAGGCGCATCCCGCGCTTCAGGCGGTTGGTGAAGACCGAGGCCACCACGCCGCGCTCCTCGGCGATGCCGGTTTCCTTCTCGATGATCGAGGCCAGGATCAGCATCTCCTCAGGCGTTTCGACGGCCGCATCGGGGCTGCGTGCCTCCCATGCGTCGGCGATCCGCTGGTTCTGGCGGGCTTTCATCTCCGTCAGGATCGCTTCGCGCCGGGTGCCGGGGCGGATTTCATAGCTGTCCGGCGCCAGGCTGCCTTCCTCCGGGCGGCGACCGGGATCGCCTTCGAGGATGTCCATAGCCTTGAGCGATTCCACCACCTGCCAGCTGGTCACACCTTCGGCCAGCGCAATGCGGTAGCGGGTGTCGGCCTCGGCCTTCTTCTCGGTATAAACCGCCGGGGTCTCATCGACGCCGGGCACAAACTCCGCCCGCTCCACAAAGGCGTTGGTGGCGGGGTCCAGTTCGCGCACCTCGGCCAACACGCGGGTCACGCCGACGCGATAGACGATCTCGGTGCCGCAGGTAGAAGCGCCGCCGCGGGTGATCTGATCGACGATCCCCTCCATCGAGGCGCCGGGTTCGACCAGAAAGCTGCCCGCTTTCAGGTCCTGCGCCTTGTCGGAGTATTTGACGCCGATACGGAAAATCGCGCCGGAGGTCACCGCACCCTGCTCTTCCAGATTGCGGCTGACGCGCGACATGTTCGAACCGGGCTGCACGCGCAGGCAGATGGCCTCCGCCAGCGGTCCATCGGAGGTGTATTCATTCTTGCCCCACAGGATCACACCCGCGAAGAGGAACAGGCCGACGATCAGGATCGTCAGCATGTTCGAGGCCAGGCTGCGCCACATGTCAGTCGCTCACTTTCCCGAAGATCACCGAGGCATTGGTGCCGCCAAAGCCGAAGGAGTTCGACAGCGCCACATTGATCTCGCGTTCGCGTTTTGCATTGGGGGCCAGGTCGACCGGGGTCTCCACCGCGGGTGTGTCGAGGTTGATGGTCGGCGGCGCCACCTGATCGCGGATCGCGAGGATGGAGAAAATCGCCTCGATCGCGCCCGCCGCGCCCAGGAGGTGGCCGGTGGCGGATTTGGTCGAGGACATGGTGGCGTTCTGCGCGTGATCGCCCAGCAGACGCTCGACCGCGCCCAGCTCGATGGTATCCGCCATGGTGGAGGTGCCATGCGCGTTGATATAGTCGATGTCCGCCGCGCTCAGCCCCGCGTTGGCAAGGGCTGCCCGCATGGAGCGCTCGCCGCCCTCGCCGTCCTCGGAGGGGGCGGTGATGTGGTAGGCATCGCCAGACAGACCGTAGCCCAGAACCTCGCCGTAAATCTTGGCACCGCGTGCCTTGGCGTGTTCGTATTCCTCCAGCACCACGATGCCGGCGCCCTCGCCCATGACGAACCCGTCACGGTCCGCATCATAGGGGCGCGAGGCCTTGGTCGGGTCATCGGCATATTTGGTCGAAAGTGCCTTGCAGGCGTTGAAGCCCGCGATGCCGATCTCGCAGATCGCCGCCTCGGCACCGCCTGCGATCATCACGTCTGCGTCGCCGGATTTGATCAGGCGGGAGGCGTCGCCAATGGCATGCGCGCCGGTGGAACAGGCGGTCACAACCGAGTGGTTCGGCCCTTTAAAGCCGTGGCGGATGGAGACCTGGCCGGAGATCAGGTTGATCAGCGCGCCGGGAATAAAGAACGGAGACACGCGACGCGGGCCCTTTTCCTTGATCATCACGGCGGTGTCGGCGATCGACGACAGGCCACCGATGCCGGAGCCGATCATCACGCCGGTGCGCAGGAGGCTTTCCTCGTCCTCGGGGGTCCAGCCCGCATCCTTGACCGCCATTTCCGCGGCAGCAATGCCATAGAGGATGAAGTCGTCGATCTTCTTCTGGTCTTTCTTCACCACCCAGTCATCGGGGTTGAAGGTGCCCTCGGTGCCATCACCGCGCGGCACCTCGCAGGCGTAGGTGGTGGTGACACCGCTGGCCTCTGCATCAAAGAGGGTGATCGGACCGGCGCCGGACTGCCCGTCCAGGAGCCGCGCCCAGGTTTCCTCGACCCCGGATGCCAGGGGGGTCACCAGGCCCAGTCCGGTAACAACTACTCGACGCATTCCTTGCTCTCCTTAGCGCTTCAGCAATTCGTCCATCCAATTACCTTGGAATGGCCAAAATGTGCAAGAGCGGGAAGCCCGCCGCGCCTTTCGGGCAGATTTGCGTAAAATCTCGGCGAGTTTTCCACAGGGTGTAAGGCTTTGGTAAGCTTGATGTCGGACAGTGGTCCTTGGACGAAGCAAAGAACCAGGGTTCCCCCACATGAGGCTCTTTCATCAAAACAGGCCGTAGGTGAAAAATCGCCTGCGGCCTGTGTTTTGTTTGGGATGGGGCTGTCTGGTCGGTGGGCTTTGGGCGTTTGGTCGTCCGCCTTACCACAGACAAGAGCGCCACCAGAAGTGCCACCCCGACACGTGTATCGGGCCGCGCCGGTTGAGAGGGGCCGGATGCCTGTCGCGCCTCCGCCCCCAAACATTCGCCGTTAGGCCAGACCCGCCGGCGTTCTCAGCCCCTGATCGACATGATCAGCCCGGGGATCAGAGGAACTCCGCCACCGGTTCAGCTTCGGGCTGTGCCGTGGCCAGCGCCTCTTCGAGCGAGACGGTCTTGTTGAACAGGGCCCGGCCCACCAGCGCGCCTGCGATGTTCTGCACATATTTGAGCCGCGCGATATCATCCGCCGTGCGCACCACGCCGCTGGCGATGACCGGCGATTTGGCCTTCGCGGCAAGGCTGGAGATCAGACCCAGCTGGGCGTCCAGATCGCTCATGTCGCTGTCGATGTCGGTGACCAGGATCCCGGCGAAGGGCACATTCTCGAAGGCATCGACAAAGGCTTCGGGCGTCCAGGCGCCGGATTTCCGCCAGCCTTCGGTCATCACCTGACCCTGCCAGACGTCCAGCGCCAGCACGACCTGATCCGGGTGGTATTTGGCCAGTTCCGCAACCGCGGCGGGATCATAGGCGGCCATGGTGCCGATGACGACGCGCCCGGCGCCCTTCTCGATCCAGTATTCCGCCCGCTCGCGCGAGCGGATACCGCCGCCCAGCTGGACCGGAACCCCCGCCGTGCGGATGATTTCCGCCACCAGCTCGTCATTGGAGGTGTCGCCTTGCAGCGCATTGAAATCGGTCAGATGCATCCACTCGGCCCCGGCCTCGGCAAATCCCTTTGCCGTTTCGACCGGATCAACATGCCAGATCATCGGCGCGTCGAGGTTCCCCTTGTCCAGGGTCACGCAGCGGCCATCCAGCAGTTCCATTGTGGGATAAATCATCATGCTCCGTCGTCTCCGATTGTTCTCATAATGATTATGAGCATAGCATGATGCGGCGCGTTTGTGATCGCTTGTCTGCGTGAGACGAACGTCAAATTCTGCACCAGCAAACAAAAAGCGGCGCTTTTCCGCAGGAAAGCGCCGCCTCTTTAATCACGAAATCGTGAGGTCTCTCGAAAAGGCCCGATCAGGACGCTTCGGAGATGAACTTCACGGCGTCGCCGAAGGTCTGGATGGTCTCGGCTGCGTCGTCCGGGATCTCGATGCCGAACTCTTCTTCGAACGCCATGACCAGCTCAACGGTGTCGAGGCTGTCTGCGCCGAGGTCGTCGATGAAGGAGGCGCTTTCGGTCACCTTGTCTTCTTCCACACCCAGGTGCTCTACAACGATCTTTTTCACGCGATCTGCGACGTCGCTCATGTCTATTCCTCGTTTTTTTCAGGGCCACAAGAGCCCGGTTCTGCCCTTGCCCACTCGGGAGGGTTGGTTGTTGCCCAAGCGGGCGGTGGGGTCCCGTCCGGAAACGGGTCGTGCTGGCGAGGCGAGCAGCCTGCCAAGACGAAAGATGGGGGGCCTATAGCACAGACACAAGCCGACGCAAATCATTTCGGTTGCGTTAAAGCGCGGTGCCTGCGTGGCCGTTGCCCCCTGCGGTCACACTGTCCCCTGCACGCTGGGCGAACAACCCCCGAGTGTCGCCGCAATGCAGCGCCCCGTGCCCCGACGTCAGCCAAGGGTTTGAAAACATGAAAAAAGACCGCGCCGTTTCCGGCGCGGCCTGTTCCCGATCACCCGTCGTGGAGATCAGAGCATTGCCATGCCGCCGTTGACGTGCAGCGTGGTGCCGGTCACATAGGCGGCCTCGTCAGATGCCAGATAGAGCACGGCGGCGGCGATTTCTTTCGAATCCCCCATACGGCCTGCCGGGATCTGGGTCAGGATCGCGTCTTTCTGGCTGTCGTTGAGCTTGTCGGTCATCGCAGTGGCAATGAACCCGGGCGCAACCGCGTTCACGGTGATGCCGCGGTTTGCGACCTCATAGGCCAGCGATTTGGACATGCCGATCATACCGGCCTTGGAGGCGGCATAGTTGCCCTGACCGGGGTTACCCGTGGCGCCAACGATGGAGGAGATATTGACGATCCGGCCCCAGCGCGCCTTCATCATGCCGCGCAGCACGCCCCGGCACAGGCGCATGGTGGAGGTGAGGTTCACGTCCAAGACGCTCTGCCATTCCTCGTCCTTCATCCGCATGAAGAGGTTGTCCTTGGTGATGCCGGCGTTGTTGATCAGGATGTCAACGGAGCCCATGACTTCGGCGGCCTGCTTGGGCAGCGCCTCGACCGCCTCGGCATCGGAGAGGTTGCAGGTCACCACATGCGCCCGTTCGCCAAGCTCCTCGGCCAGCGCGTGCAGCGGGTCGGGCCGGGTGCCGGACAGCGCAACAGTCGCCCCCGCTGCGTGGAGAGCGCGCGCAATGTCGCCACCGATGCCACCGGATGCGCCTGTGATCAGCGCGTTCTTACCTGTCAGATCAAACATGTCTGTCTCTTCCTTATGGATTATGCGCCGCTCACGGCCTTGACGTCGGCGTCGGTGCCGACCTGTTTGGAGACCAGGGCGCGGTCGATCTTGCGGATCATACCCGAAAGCGCCTTGCCCGCGCCGATTTCCCAGAATTCGGTGACGCCCTTGGCGGCCATGGCCTCGACGCTCTCGCGCCAACGTACCGAGCCGGTGACCTGCTCCACCAGAAGCTGGCGGATGGTATCGGGGTCTGTGACCGCGTCAGCGCGCACATTGGCGATCAGCGGCACCGCAGGCGCCTTGATTTCCACGCCTGCAAGTGCCTCGGCCATGACATCGGCAGCGGGCTGCATCAGGGCGCAGTGGAACGGGGCGGAGACTGGCAGCATCACCGCGCGTTTGGCGCCTTTCTCCTTGGCGATCTCGGCGGCACGCTCCACCGCGGCCTTGTGGCCGGAGACCACCACCTGCGTGGGATCATTGTCATTGGCGGCCTGCACCACCTCGCCCTCGGCGGCGGCCTCGGCGGCGACGGCTTTCACCGTCTCGAAATCCAGCCCCAGCAGCGCCGCCATCGCGCCAACACCGACCGGCACGGCGCTTTGCATCGCCTGGCCTCGGGTGCGCAACAGGCGCGCGGTGTCGGCTAGGCTGAGCGCGCCGGAGGCGGCCAGCGCGGAGTATTCGCCCAAGGAGTGACCGGCCACAAAAGCCGCCGTGTCGATGCTGACCCCCTCGGCCTCCAGCGCGCGCATCGCGGCCATGGAGGTCGCCATCAGCGCAGGCTGGGCGTTCTGCGTCAGGGTCAGCGTCTCGATGTCACCCTCCCAGATCAGGCTGCTCAGGCTTTCGCCCAGGGCTGCGTCCACCTCTTCAAAGACGGCCTGTGCCGCCGGGTAGGCCTCGGCCAGCGCCTTGCCCATTCCGATGGTTTGGGCGCCCTGGCCCGGGAAAACGAATGCGATCGACATGGCTGTCCTCATTCATGAAACTGTCGTTCCCGGTGGTTTAGACGGGGCTGACGTTGCGTACAAGCATTCGGTGCCGCGAAATCCGTCATTCGCGCGCACGCAGGGGGGATGTGCATCCGTGAAGGTTGGTGAATATTGAACCCGCCTGCGGTGTTGTTACCTTTGAGCCAACACCTGATCCCAAAACAAGGACCCAAGTCCCATGTCCCGCAGCAATACGTCCAACAGCTACGGCGCGATCACCAAGAGTTTTCACTGGTTGACCGCCCTGCTGATCCTCTCGGCCTTTCCGCTGGGCTATTTCGCCAATGAGCTGGCCCATCAGATCCAGAGCCCGGAGTTCGACGGCGCGCAGGCCACGATCGCGCGCGCCACATTGCTGTTTTCGCTGCACAAGACCGTCGGGGTTGCGGTGTTCTTTACCGCGCTGCTGCGCATTCTCTGGGCGCTGACGCAGGAAAAGCCGGGCCTGATGCATCCGGATCGCAAACTGGAGACCTGGGCCGCGGAGACCGCGCATTGGGTGCTCTATGGTGCCATGGTGATCGTGCCGCTGTCGGGCTGGATCCACCACGCCGCCACCGACGGGTTTGCGCCGATCTGGTGGCCCTTCGGGCAGAACCTGCCGCTGGTGCCGAAATCAGAGCTGGTCTCTGAGCTTTCGGCAACCGTGCATTATTACACCATGCTGCTGCTCGGGGCGACGCTGCTGGCGCATGTGGGTGGGGCGTTGAAGCACCATGTGATCGACCAGGACAGCACCCTGCTGCGGATGGCACCCGGCACCCGTGCGCTGCCGGAACCGCCGGCGCAGTCGCATTCCGCGCTGCCGTTTCTGACCGCGCTGCTGGTCTGGATCGGGGTGATCGGCGGCAGCACCGCGCTGTTCATGCAGTCTCACCCGGTCTCGGCCACTGGGACCACGGGGACCGAGACCGCGCGCCAGACGGCAGAGGGCTCGGGCTGGGCGGTTCAGGACGGCAGCCTCGGGATCGAGGTCGTGCAGATGGGCAGCACCGTCAGCGGCACGTTTGCGGACTGGAGCGCCAACATCAATTTCGAAGAGCCCGCCGCCCCCGGCCCGGCCGGCGATGTGGAGGTCACGATCACGATCCCCTCGCTGACACTGGGGTCGGTGACCGATCAGGCGATGGGGGCGGATTACTTCGACGCGGACACCTATCCCACCGCGACCTTTATCGCCGAGAT
This sequence comes from Epibacterium sp. MM17-32, assembly GCF_022348205.1. Taxonomy (NCBI): domain Bacteria; kingdom Pseudomonadati; phylum Pseudomonadota; class Alphaproteobacteria; order Rhodobacterales; family Roseobacteraceae; genus Epibacterium; species Epibacterium sp. MM17-32. The sequence continues at coordinate 555,796 of NZ_JAKRFC010000001.1, forward strand.
CGTCCAGATTGAGGGTGATCAGTATGAGGCCCAGGGCACGCTGACCATCCGCGACCAGTCGGTGCCCACCACCATGCCCTTCACCCTCACGCTGGAGGGCGACACGGCCACCATGTCCGGACGCACGGAGGTGAACCGGCTGGATTTCAACATCGGAACCGGCACGCAGGATGAGGCAACGCTGGGCTTTGGCGTGGAGATCACGGTCGATCTGACGGCGACGCGCGCAGACTGACCCGGCCCGCAAACACGCAAACACCGCCGCCCCGGATCGGGTGCGGCGGTGAAATCAGTCTTGATGCGCGCGCTCAGTAGCCCAGATACTGGGTGCCGAGGGTGTCGCGATAGCGTTCGGCCCATTTCTGATTGATCGCATCCAGCGTGCCGTCGGCCTTGGCCTCGCCATAGCAGCGGTTGAAATCCTCCGTCAGCGCTTCGGTGCGGAAGTTCATGCCGTAGTCGGACGGCGCAAAGATCGCCTGGAAGGTCACGTCCTGATTGGGATCGAACATCAGGTCCGCCTGTTCGCGCAGTTGCCGGTTGTATTCGGCAAAGATCATGCCGTCGCCGATCACCGCATCCACGCGATGACCAAAGATCATCCGACTCTGGCCGATCTGGTCAGCGATTTCCTTGTAGCTCTTGAAGCTCGGCACCGCGTCCTTCAGCCCCGGGATGATCTCCGACGCGCCCATGAAGGCAATCACCGACTGGCCCGACAGCGCCGAAAGATCCGCATAGCCGGCGCCCGCCGCCGACAGCGAGGACACGCCGTTCTGATACTGGATGTAGGCGTCGGACTGGACCCCGTCGAGCGGCATGCCAAGAGGAACGGTGGCGACCCCGTCGCCCTTGCCGTTGGCATAGGTTTTCCAGTGCCGGGTAAAGGGCTGGATCTCGAAGGTGACGCTGTGACCGCAGCGCTCCATCACGGTGGTGATCACCTCGGCCTCGCGCCCGGTGCCATCCGCGTTGAACATCGGCGGCAGGTCCCCGGCCAGAATGGTCAGGTCCTCGGCATGGGCAAAGGCCGGGATCTGGGTCGCGGCAAGCGTCAGGGCAGCAAGGATGGGGCGGGCATTGAACATGGGGCAGACTCCTGAGTCGATGGCTACGGTCGAATGACTGCCCCAGAGCCTTGTCCAACGGCGGCTAACGATCACTTAACGCACGCGCCTGAACTATGCGCGATACGCAGGGCATTTGTATCAAGTTGCTGCTGCTCCCCGGCGCCCGTCCGATGCTACGGCAGGCGACCGGCGCGATCCCCCCACTGTCCGCGCGATCCGCAGCGCCCGGGCACAATGAAAACCACCGGCCCTGAGATCAGGACCGGTGGTCAAAAACATCACAACGATGGGCGGGATTATTCCGCTTTCATCGCCTCGACGGAGATCTTCACTTCGACCTCGTCGCTGACGAAGGGCGCGAACTGGCCCAGCTCATATTCGGAGCGCACCAGGGTGGTGGTAGCGTCGAAACCGGCCCAGGGCTTTTTCGCCATCGGGTGCTCGCCCGCCTGGTTCAGCTTGGCATCCAGCACCACCGATTTGGTCACACCGTTCAGGGTCAGGTCGCCGGTGATCTTGGCGGTGTCTTCGCCGGTCACTTCGATGCCGGTGGAGGTGAAGGTCACCATCTCGTCATCGGTGGCGCCGAAGAAATCATCGGACATGAAGTGGTTGAAGCGGGCTTCCCAGCCGGTCAGCATGGATTTCACCGGCATCGACACGGAAACCGACGAATTCGCGGGATCTTCCTGGTCGAACATGATGTCGCCTTCGAAACCGGAAAACAGGCCGTAGGTGGTGGAATAGCCGAGGTGGTTGTAGCTGAACAGGATCTGGCTGTGGCTTGCATCAAGCGTGTATTTTTCCGGCGCGGCAAAGGCGGAGGTGGCGGCGGTGGTGCCGATCAATGCAGCGGCAAGCAGGATCTTTTTCATGGGTCTGGGCTCCAGTGTCATGGTTTGATGGTCGTAATGTCGGCCATGCGGGTGGCGTCAGCTAGTCCGCAAAACCCAACATCGGGTGTTGGAAAATGAACACCCGACCCTGCGGATTTATTCGCAGTCGCCGCAGATCTATATGACATCGCCCGCAATTTCCTGTGGGAAAGCGGGCGGCTCACGCGAATGTCAGAGAATGTGGGGCCGCAAAATGGCAGCAGCGGCGGGGAACCGGGCTTAACCGATCACCCGTAGATGCGGCCGCAGCTGCGTCAACAACAGCTTGCGTGTGCCGCGCCCTTCCAGCGGCAGTTCGATCAACAGAGTGCCGTCGGCCTCCAGCAGCTGCACGCTCTTGCTGGTGAACCGCGCCGCGCCAAGACTGTCGTAGCTGCGCCGCACCAGCACCCGCGCCCGGCCATCGGCGCGGACCTCCTCGATCCGCATCTCGCCGCGCTGGGCGTCGAACTGGAACTCCGGCTGCGGCGTCTGTTCCCGCAGCAGCAAGAGGCACAGACCGAAGAACAGCAGGAACACCGAAATCCCGACCCGGATCAGCGCCATCTGCGGGTCCGCACCGGCCTCGGGCACCAGCCAGAGACCGGTGGAGGCCAACACCATGCAGCCGCCGAGCAGGCGCAGCACCATGGCAGATACGGACCCGCCGGGCCGGATATTGACCTGTGTCGGCGCGGTCGCCTGCACGCCGGGAACATGGTCCAAGGGCGCTACGCGGCTGAAGTCGAGCACATTCTGGTCAATCGCGGTCATGGCGGTTATCCTTTCCAGCTCCGGCAGGTGTGAGACCCGCCGTTAACACTCTGTTAACCAATTTCTCGCGCCGGATTGGGGCGGCAGTGTGGCAGGCTTTGGGAATTCTCGCGCCCGCCCCCGGCCCATGCGGCGGCGCCGTTGCAACAGGCCGCTTGCGCTTGGGAACAAAGACGTCTAAGGGGAAGCCTCCTTCCGTATCTTTGGATCCGCGCAGACTCTCGTGGTGGGGCAGCGGAAGGCGATTATGCCCTGCCTATGAAATGCGCCCAGACACAAACAGGAGTTCGCATGCCACTCTATGAGCATGTCATGATTGCGCGTCAGGACCTGTCCAACTCGCAAGCTGAAGGCCTCATCGAACACTTCGGTGCTGTTCTGTCCGACAACGGCGGCAAGCTGGTCGACAACGAGTACTGGGGCGTCAAGACGATGGCCTACAAGATCAACAAAAACCGCAAGGGCCACTATGCCTTCCTGCGCTCCGATGCTCCGGCAGCGGCTGTTCAGGAAATGGAACGCCTGATGCGCCTGCATGACGACGTGATGCGCGTTCTGACCATCAAGGTCGACGAGCACGCCGAAGGCCCCTCGGTCCAGATGCAGAAACGTGACGAACGCGACAACCGTCGCGAGCGCCGCTGATCTAACGCTTGAGAAAAGGACGCTAAACCATGGCAGCCAAACCATTTTTCCGCCGCCGGAAAGTGTGCCCGTTCTCTGGTGAGAACGCGCCCAAGATCGATTACAAGGACACTCGTCTGCTGCAACGCTACATCTCTGAGCGTGGCAAGATCGTGCCCTCCCGTATCACCGCCGTTTCGGCAAAGAAGCAGCGTGAACTGGCCCGTGCTATCAAGCGCGCCCGCTTCCTCGCCCTGCTGCCCTACGCCGTGAAGTAAGGAGACCTGATCCATGCAAGTTATCCTTCTTGAACGTGTTGCGAAGCTCGGCCAGATGGGCGACGTCGTTGACGTAAAGCCCGGCTTTGCCCGCAACTACCTGCTGCCGCAGGGCAAGGCGCAGACCGCGTCTGACACCAACATCGCAGCTTTTGAAGCCCAGAAAGCGCAGCTCGAAGCGCGCAACCTGGAGACCAAGAAAGAAGCAGAAGCCCTCGGCGAGAAACTCGACGGCCAGCAGTTCGTCGTGATTCGTCAGGCCTCCGATGGTGGCAACCTCTATGGCTCCGTCACCACCCGTGACGCGGCTGATGTTGCAACCGAAGAAGGCTTCTCGGTCGACCGCAAGCAGGTCATCATCCGTGAGCCGATCAAGACCCTGGGCCTGCACATCGCAGAAGTGCACCTGCACCCCGAGGTCATGGTGACCGTCGAGCTGAACGTTGCGCGCTCCCCCGAGGAAGCGGAACTGCAGGCCTCCGGCAAGTCGATCCAGGAACTGGCCGCTGAAGAAGAAGCCGCAGCAGAGTTCGAAATCTCCGAACTTTTCGACGACATCGGCAGCGCCGCTTCCGACGACGACGAAGGCGATGCACCGGCTCCGGCCGCAGAGGACGAAACCAACGCCTGATCCACGCGATCAGATGTTGTGACCTGAATTCAGGGCCGCCCGGTAATCCGGGCGGCCCTTTTCTTGTTTGGGTTCACGGGGGGGGCAGGATCAGACCCGCGCGGATCCGCCTCTATTGCCGGAACAGCTGCAACAACAGGCGCGGCGCCTGATTGGCAATGGTGAGCGCCTGGATCGCCAGCTCCTGCTGGGTCTGCAACGCGGCCAGCCGGGCCGAGGCTTCCTCCATATCGGTATCGGTCATGGCAGAGACGCCCTGCACCATCGAATCCACCAGACGGCCGACAAATTCGGACTGGTCTTCCAGCCGCGCGGCAGAGGACCCAAGAGCGGCGGCGCCGTTGATCGCAGTCTGCAGGAAGCTTTCGATTTCGCTCAGCGCCGAGGCGGCAGAGGCGGTGTCGGTGATCGTGGTCAGGCTGCTGGCGAGATCGAGGTTGGAGGTGAAATTCACCGAGTCGATGGTGATTTCCTGAGCCGTCACCGCGCCGCCCGGCCCCACCCGGTTGAGCGAGGCCAGCACCCCCAACTGGGTGCCACCGCTGCCATCCAGATCCGCCGCCAGCAGGTTGGCGCCATTGAACTGGGCTGCGGAAATGATCGCTTCGACCTGCTCCACCTTGGAGGCGATGTCGGTCTGAATGGTGTCGTGATCCACGTTCTCCGACTGGGCAGAGACGATCAGTTCCTTGATTTCGGTGAGTTTTTCAACGATTTGTTCGGCTCCGGCAGAGGCAACGGCCACGGTGGCCTCGCCCAGTGCGAGCCCCTCCTCGATCGAGCGGAAACCGGCAATATCGGATTCCATCGTCTTGGCAATGGCCCAGACGGCGGCATTGTCCTTCGCCGATCCGATCCGCTTGCCGGTGGAAATGGAGGTCTGCACATCGGTCAGATCGCCATTGATGGTTTTCAGGGTGCGCAGGGCAATCATCGCCCCGGAATTCGTCAGGATACTGGACATGATGGGGTTCCATCGCATGGGACAGTTTTGGTCCCGCAGGTGTAGACCCCGCTTCAGGGATCGCTCCGTGCCCATTCCGACACTGCCGCCCGTTGCCGGGTGCGGCGCCATCCGCGCAGCTGCCTGCCGCGATGCGCGTTAACTATACGCTCAAAGCCTTACTGCGGAGTTAACGCCAAAAACTGCTGTTTGCAGGATCTTTACGATGATCGCCCGAGGCATCGCGATCACACGCAAAAACCGCCGCCCCCCTGGGGGACCGGCGGCTGTTTTACCGTGTCTCAGCGAGACTTATCGGAACAGCTGCAAGAGCGAACTTGGCGCTTCATTCGCGATCGTCAGCGATTGCGTGGCCAGGTCTTGCTGCGTCTGCAGGGCCGACAGTCGGGCGGACGCCTCTTCCATGTTGGTGTCGGTCATGGTCGACACACCCTGGGTCATGGAGTCGACCAGGTTGCCCACGAACTCGGACTGGTCTTCCAGACGGGCCGCATCCGCACCCAGAGCCGCAGCGCCGGTGATGGCGGTTTGCAGATAGGCTTCGATCTCACCCAGAGCGGAGGCCGCGGAGGCGGAATCGGTGATCTGGGTCATGGACGCCAGGTCGAGGCTGGATTCAAAGTCGACGGTGTCGATGGTGATTTCCACGGCAGACACGGTGCCGCCAGCGCCAACGCGGTCAAGCGATGCAAGAACGCCCATCTGCGTGGTGGTGTTGCCGTCGATATCGGAGGCCAGCAGGTTTGCACCGTTGAACTGGGCCGCAGAGATGATCGCGTTGACCTGCTCAACCTTGGAGTCGATGTCAGTCTGGATGGTGGCGTGATCCACGTTCTCGGACTGAGCGGAGACGATCAGTTCCTTCATCTCGGTCAGTTTTTCCACGATCTGCTCGGCACCGGCAGAGGCAACCGCAACGGTGGCTTCGCCCACGGCGAGGCCTTCTTCGATCGCTTCGAAACCGGCGACGTCGGATTCCATGGTCTTGGAGATCGCCCAGACTGCGGAGTTATCCTTGGCAGTGCCCACCTCTTTACCGGTGGAGATGCTGGTCTGGGTTTCGTTGAGGTCGTCGTTGACGGACTTCAGGGTTTGCAGCGCAACCATTGCGCCGTTGTTGGTCAGAATGCTGGACATAGAGCACCTTATTCAATGGCAGGACAGTGATTTGTTATCTGTCCCTTATTCAGGTTTTCCCGTTACACGGGGGCGAGTGGTCCCGTCCTAAACCTGCCTTACGCCTCGCGGCGTCAGCGCCACCTGTCACCAGATGCACCGTTACACTGGCATAAATCATCTTACCGAGAGATTAATGCCGCCCACCCTCATTCCTACAATTTTAACACAGCTGAATGATCTCCTAATCGACGAAAAAGAGATGCAATTTCATCGTGCTATTGCTGAAAATTAAACAGAGTTCCGCCCCCGGTTTCAGCCCAGTCCCGCCTCGGGACCACTGTCCCCTGAGCCCGTGTACCGCGGACGACAGTACGCAGGATGCCATGCCATCCCCGGGATCGGCAAAGCTCCGCCCTGCTGCCGGCGCGGGTCTTGCTGCAGCTGAAATCCCGGCTAATCTGGCGCCGCAGCAACAACCGAAAGAGCCCCCCATGCATCGTCGTCACCTGCTTTGGACTTTGGCGGCCTTTTCCCTCAGCTCCGCGGCGGGCTGCGCACGCACCGAAACGGCAACGCGCGCCTACAGCCCGCCCCTCTATCCGAATGAAACCCCGGAGCTGCGGCAAAAGATCAACTACTGGGCCGACCACTATGAGGTGCCGCGCAGCCTGGTCCACCGGCTGGCAGTGCGCGAGAGCACCCATCGCCCCTGGGCCACCAACCGGCCCTATTACGGGCTGTTGCAGATCCTGCCCGCCACTGCGCGCTCCATGGGGTTCCGGGGGCAGCCGAAGGACCTGCTGGATGCCGATACCAACCTGAAATACGCAGTGCGATATCTGCGCGGCGCCTGGCTGATCTCTGACGGCAGCCAGGACACGGCGGTCAAACACTATTCGCGCGGCTACTACTATGAGGCGAAGCGGCGTGGCATGCTGCGCGAAACGGGCCTGCGCTGAGCCGGTTCCGCCATCGCGCTCCCGCGAAACGCGCTCCCGGATGTCAAATTCTTTGACCACAAGGTCAAAATCTGGCCTGCTGCAATATAGCCGTCACATGACTTGGCTACGACATTGCACAGGCCCCCACCCCCGGGGGTTGATTTGATTTCAAGGAGTAGAACATGCCGCTTCAACTTGATCGCCGGTCCTTTCTTGCCGGCAGCGCCGGCGCCGGGCTGATTGCCCTGCATCCGTTTTCCGTTCAGGCGGCCGCCGGGCAGGTGCACCTGCGCCTGATGGAGACCACCGACCTGCACGTGCATGTGTTTCCTTATGACTATTACGGCGACAAACCCGTGGACACGGTCGGCCTCGCCCGGACCGCGGCCCTGATCAACGATATCCGCGCCGAGGCCACCAACACGCTGCTGCTGGACAATGGTGACTTCCTGCAAGGCAACCCGATGGGCGATTACATCGCCTATGAGCGTGGCATGAAGGACGGCGACCAGCACCCGGTGATCACGGCGATGAACACCGTGGGCTATGATGCCTCCACCCTGGGCAATCACGAATTCAACTACGGCATTTCCTTTTTGATGAAAGCGCTGGCCGGGGCCGGATTCCCGGTGGTCTGTGCCAATGTCGCCAAGAAGATGGGCGCCTCCCCGCGCGAGGATGAGACGCTGCTGCCGCCCTATGTGATGCTGGAGCGCACGCTGACCGATGGTGCGGGCAACACCCATCCGATCAAGATCGGCCTGATCGGCTTTGTGCCGCCGCAGGTGATGAACTGGGACCGCAAGCATCTGGAGGGCAACGTGCAGGCGCGTGACATCGTCGACTGCGCCCGCGCCTATGTGCCCGAGATGAAGGAGAAAGGCGCAGACATCATTATCGCGCTGTCCCACTCCGGCATCGGCGCGGCCGATCACAGCGACGGGATGGAGAACGCCTCGGTGCCGCTGGCGGCGGTTGAGGGCATTGATGCCATCATGACCGGACACAGCCACCTGGTGTTCCCCTCCTCCACCTATGCGGATTTTGCGGGTGTTGACGCCGACAAGGGCACCATCCACGGCACCCCCGCCGTCATGGGCGGCTATTGGGGCAGCCATATGGGGCTGATCGACCTGATGCTGGAGCGCGATGGCAAGGGCTGGCGTGTGGTGGGCCATGCCTCCGAGGCGCGCCCGATTTCCAAGCGCAACGAAGACCGCAGCGTCACCGCGCTGGTGGAAAGCGACCGATCTGTGATCGACGCGGTGCAGGCAGACCATGATGCCACGCTGGCCTATGTGCGCCGCGCGGTGGGCAAGACGGACGCGCCGCTGCACAGCTATTTTGCGCTGGTGGCGGATGATCCGTCGGTGCAGATCGTCTCGATCGCGCAGACCTGGTATATCTCTCAGATGCTCAAGGGCACGGAATATGAGGGGCTGCCGATCCTCTCCGCCGCAGCGCCGTTCAAGGCTGGCGGCCGGGGCGGGCCGGAGTATTACACCGATGTACCCGTGGGCGATGTGGCGATCAAGAATGTCGCCGATCTCTACCTCTATCCCAACACCGTGCGCGCGGTGAAGGTCACCGGCCAGCAGGTCAAGGACTGGCTGGAGCGCTCGGCGGGGATGTTCAATCAGATTGAGCAAGGCAAGGCGGATCAGGTGCTGCTGAACCCGGAGTTCCCCAGCTACAACTTTGATGTGATCGACGGGGTGACCTATCAGATCGACCTGAGCCAGCCGCCGATGTTCACTTCCAAGGGCGAGGTCATCAACCCGGACACCAACCGGATCGTGAACCTCGAATTCAACGGCGCGCCGATTGATCCCGCGCAGGAGTTCATCATCGCCACCAACAACTATCGCGCTGGCGGCGGTGGCAGCTTCCCCGGGGCGATGGGCGATACCGTTGTGTTCGAAGGCCCAGACACCAACCGCGATGTGATCGTGCGCTATATCGTGGAACAGGGCACCATCAGCCCCAAGGCAGACGGCAACTGGCGGTTTGCACCCCTGCCCGGCACCTCGGTGCTGTTCGACACCGGCCCCAAGGCGGCGGACTATGCGGATGCGGTTCCCGGCGTGTCGATCACACCGGCCGGCGATGGCCCGGACGGGTTTGCCCGCTTCAAGATCGAACTCTGATCGCGGCCAGACACCGCGGCTGACAGGTCAAATGGGCCGCCCCGGCGCACATCGGGGCGGCCCTTTTGCGTCAGGCGACCCGATTGCGGCCGTCGCGCTTGGCTCTGAGCAGCATCACATCCGCCCGGCACAGCGCTGGCATCAGATCTGCCTGCCCCGTGATGGCGGCGCAGCTGAACGTGGCAGTGATCTTGCGCATCTTCAGAATTCCGGAGCCTTCGAGCTGTGCGCGGCATTGTTCGGCAAGCGCGCGTGCCGATGCCAGATCCCCGCACGGCCGCAACACCAGAAACTCCTCGCCGCCCAGCCGGAACAGGAGATCACCGGGGCCCAGTTCCTGCTGCACCAGCATCGTCACCGCCTTCAGCACATAGTCGCCGGTGGGGTGTCCGAGGTTGTCGTTGACGCTCTTGAAATCGTCGAGGTCAAACAGGATCAGGGCTGCGTCGGACAGATCCTCGATTTCGGTCACCGCCTCCAGGTGGCGCCGGTTGAAACATCCGGTCAGCGGATCGCGGATACAGCCGCTGACCAGCTGATTCTGCGCTTCGTCGATGCGGATTGCGGCATACCACAGGAAGGCAAGGCACAGGCTGAGCGCAAAGAAGAGCCGCATGGCAAAGGGCCAATCGCCACCAGAGAACAGCGTCATGGAAACAACCCCGCCGCAAAAGATCAGCGAGAACACCAGCGGGAACAGGCCACGCGACACCAGGAAGGCACCGATCACGGCCGGGAAGGCATAGAAACCGGTCTCCGGCCCGATCAGCCAGATCCCCAGCACGATCGCCGCCCCGATCAGGCAGAGCACAAGGTTGATCGAGACCGGCAGCCGTTGCAGGCGCAGCGCCGCAACGAGGTCGAGCACCAGGATCAGCACCACAAGCGCCAGAATGGCCGCCATCGGGTAGGTCCCGCGCGACAGGTTGACCACAACCATGCCCGCACAAATAAGGGCAACGCTGGCCCCAAGAAGGATATTCACGCGGCGCTGAATCCTGGTCGTTGGCATGGATCTGTCCCGATACGATTTATGCGTTTGAAGGCGCTGCCTTGAAATTTTTTTATATCGACGACTTTTGATTTTTTCGCGGGCAAAGGAAAAGCCCCAATCCGACAGGCGATGAGGGGAAAAAAACAGTGCCTTCCCCGCAATGGCACGACCTGCAAATTGATGCCCCCCACCGTTTGGGGCGGTTTCTCTAAAAAATTGAATGAATTAGACGAAATCGCACCAAATGGTTGAAGCAACTGAATATTTTCAAGCATGAAAGGTCTCAGTTGCAGATACCTGGCCCAAAACCGCAGCCGCGCCGAACTGCGCGACCAGATGATTCGCAGCCTCCGCGGCAAAGGTCGCGCGCGCTAAAATCCGCGCCAACGCGCCCGTCACCCAAAGAAAAAGAGCCGCCCGGACCGGACGGCTCTTTCCAAAAACTCAAAGAGGAAGAGATTATTCTTCTTCCAGCGCCTCGACGGCTTTTTGCAGGTCTTCCTTGGAGACTTCCTTCTCGGAAACCTTCGCCTGATCGAACACCAGGTCGATAACCTTGTCTTCGAAGATCGGCGCGCGCAGCTGCTGCTGCATCTGGGCGTTCTGCTGGATGAACTCAAAGAACTGACGTTCCTGGCCCGGGTACTGGCGTGCCTGCTGCATGATCGCCTGGGTCATTTCCTGGTCGGTCACTTCGACTTCGGCTTTCTGACCCATTTCGGCGAGGAGCAGACCCAGGCGCACGCGGCGCTCGGCCAGCTTGTTGTGCTCTTCGGTGGGCTCGATTTCCGGGTGGTCGTGGCCCTGCACGTCCGGGTTTTCCTCGTGCCACAGCTGGTGTGCGATCTGCTTGGCTTCGGCCTCAACCAGGCTCGGCGGCAGGTCGAAGGAGACCAGATCGGCCAGCGCGTCGAGGGCTGCGCGCTTCATCACCTGACGCGCGGCACCGGCATATTCTGCTTCGAGACGCTCGGAGATCTGACCTTTCAGCTGGTCCAGATCCTCGGCACCGAATTTCTTGGCCAGCTCGTCGTTGATCTCGGCCGCTTTCGGGGCTTTGACCTCTTTGATGGTGCAGGAGAAGGTGGCTTCCTTGCCCGCGAGGTGCTCTGCGCCATACTCTTCGGGAAAGGTCACGGTGACGTCTTTTTCCTCACCGGACTTCACGCCGACCAGCTGCTCTTCGAAGCCGGGGATGAAGGAGTTGGAGCCCAGCGTCAGCGGGTAATCCTCGGCGGAACCGCCTTCGAACGCTTCGCCGTCAACCTTGCCGACAAAGTCGATCACAACCTGATCGCCATCCTCGGATGCGGCACCCTCTTCGCGGGCTTCGAATTCCTGTGCGGAGGACGCGAGGTTTTCCAGCGCCTCGGTCACGGCTTCGTCTTCGGCTTTGACGACCAGCTTTTCCAGCTCGACGCCGGACACGTCGACCTCGGGGATCTCGGGCAGCGCCTCATAGGACATCTCGACGTTGACGTCGTCGCCCTCTTTCCAGTCTTCGTTGGTCATCTTGACGTCGGGCTGCAGCGCCGGACGATCGCCGGAATCTTCGAAGTGCTTGTTCATCGCACCATCGACAGCTTCCTGCATGACTTCGCCCATCAGGCGCGGACCGAATTGCTTTTTCAGAAGCGGCATCGGAACCTTGCCCTTGCGGAATCCCTTCATCTCGATCTCGGGTTGCGCTTCGGCCAGTTTCGCGTTGACCTTTTCTTCCAGCTCGGTTGCCGGAATGGTGATCGCGTAGCCGCGCTTCAGACCTTCGTTCAGAGTTTCAGTGACCTGCATCATATTCCCCATAGAGATTCGGGGCGCGCGCGCAGGCTCCGCCCCCAGACAATTTGTGGCCTTCTATTGGCCCGCGCGGCGCGGTGCAAGAGGCATCCGCCCCGATCCGCCCATGAAGCGCCCCAAACCGGCGCTTTCCCCCCGTTTTTACGCCGTGAAAGCCGCAGACCACATGCAAACGCCCCCCGGGAGGAGCCGGGGGGCGCAGCGTGATGCGGACAACCGAACCAGTCACGGGTCACGAGGTAAAAACCCTCACCCGGCCCGGAAACCCGTATTCAGAGCACCGCTCTTGACATGTTCTGCTCAGAACTTCCAGCGGGCACCGGCCAGAACGGCAGACCCGTCCTGATAGGTGGTCGCCGAGGTGTCATCGTAGGAATACTCGCGGTAGGCGACATAGGCTTCGATGTTCTGGCGGTCGAATTTCTGCACCGCCGCGATCCCGAAGGATTCCGCGCTGTCGTTGACAGAGACCAGATCGGAGCCGTCATAATAGTCCACCGAGAAGGAGGTGGCGCCGACGGAGACCAGGTTCGCGGTGTAGCCCAGCTTGACGTAGCCATAGTTGCCGCCGGTGTCGCGGTCGCCGGTGGCCGCGCTCAGCGACAGGCCGGTCGGCTCGTGCAGAACCGCGGCGGAGGCGATGGTGTCCCGCGTGTCGGAGCCGCCCTTGTCGGTCCAGCTCACGGCCAGGGCACCGGCCACTGTGAAATCGCCAAGATCCTCGTTTTCGTAGTTCAGGGCGATGTCATACTGCTCGGTGTCGGCATCCTCGGTCAGGATGTCCTCACCATAGGACGCAGAGACGGTGAACCCGGCGAATTCGGGCGAGTCATAGCGCACCCGGCCCCGGCGGGAGCCGTCAAAGGTCGCAAAGACATCGCCGATCTCGATCCCGGTCAGCGCGCCGGTGCTGCTGCGCAGGAAGTAACCACCGGCGGCATCCGCCACGGAGGTATTCGCCGCCACACCGGTGCCGGAGAGGTCGATCCCGGTGGCGCCATCCGCCGCCATGGAGCCCTGACCGATGGAGAAGGTGCCGTAACGCGGGGTGTGCCATTGCAGGTCGACATGGCGCAGGTCGCTGCGGGTCCAGTCGGTGATGTCGCCCTGACCATTCTGGTCCACCCCATCTGTCGAGCGCAGCGACAGCGAGGTTTCAAAGCGGAATTTCAGGGTATTCTCGCCAAAGGGCTGCTCCAGCCAGAAGCCGACGCGGGACCCGGAGTTGCCGTTGTCGAGGAAGCGGTTGTAGTCCTCCTGGCCATCGTCATAGCCCTGATAGGTCAGGTTGAGCTGGCCGTACCAGCGGAAGGTGCCACCATTGTCCGAGGTGTAGGTGGGGCCCGCAACGGCAGGAGCGGCGAGGAGGGCTGTCAGCGCGAGCGCGCTGGAGCCCGCCGCAAGGGTTTTGGTGCTCATGATCTGAGTCTCCTAAAGTCGATTCGCAGTCGGCCATCCTCCATCCCCGGATCCGACTGGACCCTGAGCTATCATGTAAGAATTTCGGGAACAGGACTTGAAAGTCGACCCAACTGAACGGGTCAGTTCACATCGTGGAGAGCGCTGTAATTATGGCACTTTTCCGCCTAGCACATCGTGCCACTGGGGTTTGGCTCGATCAATTTCAACCACCCAAGTTTGCATTATTGAATAGGCAGCCATTCGCTGCGTGCAACCCTCCGGCGCTGTCCCGGCATCAAAGCGGCGCGCCACTCGAATCAAATCCGCACAAAAATCCCCGGCTGCCCCCCTGCCCCGGTAACCGCCGGTTAGGGATCTGGGGGGAGACTTTCGCCAAACCGTTATCGCGACAATCCACCTCCGGAGTAGACGACATGAAGACAACCCTGAGCGCCCTCGGCCTTGCCCTCGCCACCATGACCGCGCCGCTGATGGCGGAGCCGCTGCGCATTGCCACCGGCGAATACGCCCCGATGACCGGCGAAGCGCTGCCCAATGGCGGTGTGGTCAACGGCCTTGTTTCACGTCTGGCAGCCGATGCCGGGGTCGAGATCAGCTTTGAATACATGCCGTGGAACCGCGGGCTTGAACTCACCCGTCAGGGTCAGATGCACGGTGCCAGCTACTGGAACGATCTGACCGATCAGAGCGGCCTGATCGAAGTGGGCCCGGTGTCCAACGGCCGCATCGTCTTTTTCCACCGCGCCGATGCGCCGCTGCCGGAGTGGTCCGAGCTGGACGATCTGGCCGGAACCACCTTTGGCGCCACGCTGGGCTACCCCTACACCGAGGCGTTCTGGGCGCATGGCGAGGATGGCACCTACGAGATCCAGACCGCGTCAAACGACCTGTCCAACTTCAAGAAGCTGCAAAAGGGGCGCATCGACGCCTTCATCATCAATGAGCTGGTGGGCTGGGACCTCCTGAACCAGAACTTCAGCCCCGAGGAAGTGGCTCAGTTCGCAGCCTCGGAAACGCCGGTTGCCGAGGCGCTTGGCTATCTTCAGATCTCGACCGAAGCCGAAGGCGGCGCCGACATCGCGGCACGCCTGCAAGCCGCCTATGACGCGCTGGCCGAATCCGGCGAACTCGACGCGGTGAAAACCGAACTGAATGCGGCCTCTGGCATCCCGTCCAGCTGACGGGCCATCGGCCTCTCCTCCCGGCGCCGCATCTGACCTGGTGCGGCGCCATCCCCCATCCTGTGAACGAAAGACCTCTCATGAAACATATCCTTGCGACCCTGACCGGCGCGCTGGTGGCGCTGTCCACGGCGGCCCATGCCGAAACCATCACGATCTCCACCGGTGAATACGCGCCCTTCACCGGGGAGTCGCTGCCCAACAACGGTGTCGTCAACGGGCTGGTGACCCGCGTGGCCGAGCACGCCGGCCTCGATGTCGAATTCGAATACATGCCCTGGAAACGCGCGCTGGAGATGGCCCGCAATGGCCAGGTGCAGGCGTCGAGCTACTGGGGCGAGCGCCCCGACCAGACCGGTCTGGCGATGGTCGGCCCCTTCACGCTGGACCGCAACGTGCTCTACTATCGCACCGACAATCCGGTACCGGAATTCGAGGATGTCACCGAACTGGAGGACGTGGTGATCGGTGTCACCCACGGCTATTCCTACACGCCGGTGTTCTGGGCCAATGTGGAAAACGGGTCGATCGAGACCCAGACCGCCAAGGATGATGCCTCCAACTTCCGCAAGCTGCTGGGCGGGCGCATCGATGCCTTTATCGTCGATGAATATGTCGGACAGTATCTGCTGGAGCAGGAATTCTCTGCCGAAGAGCGGGCGCAACTTGCCTCCACCGAAAGCGCCATCATGGGCGTTGGCGGCTTCCTCCAGATCTCGCTCGAAGCGGAGGGCGGTGCCGCGCTCGCCAAACGGTTGCAGGCGGCCTATGACGAGATGCAGGCCTCCGGCGCTCTGGACGAGAGCCGCGCCGAGCTGAGTTCTGCAGCCGGTCTCGGCAGCTGATCCCCCGGTCCGTCAGCGCTGCACGCTGGCGCTCACGGGTCGCGCGGATCCGGTCGGTGGGCGTCCCTATTCGGTGATGACATGCGGACCTGGAACACAAACGGGGCGTTCTGCGCCCCGTTTTTTTTGTCCCAGAGGGCCGGGTTTGATCCGCAAAGATCGCACTCCGTTGATTTCGAACCACTCTGTCCTGCGCCCAAGTGGGACGCGCCGGGATCAGGCGCCCGTTTGCGACGGGCGTTATCCCTGACGCATCATCGCCGCATGCTGCATCCAGCGGATTGACGCCTCCACCGCCGTGCGCAGCATGTCCAGCGACAGGCCGCGTTTGGTCAGATAGCGGGTCGCCCCGGCCTTCATCGCGGCGGCGGCCAGCTCCTCGCTGCCGCGTCCCGAGAGCACGATCACCGGCACAAACGGGTCGCGCGCCTTCAGGGCCGCCAGCACCGACAGGCCATTGTTATCCGCCAGGTGATAGTCCAGCAGCACGCAATCCGCGCGCCATTTGGCAAACCGCGCCACGCCGTCGCTGCCGGTGGCTTCGGTCGTGGTCACGGTGCCCGGGATCTGTTCGCAGAGCTGACACAGGATCTGGGTGTCCTCCGGGCTGTCGTCGATAACAAGGATCTTGGTCATACTGCGTCCGCCAATGTCGCCGTCGCCGCAGCACCAGCGTCCTGCTCCCGCGCGTTGGGCAAGGAGAAGTAGAAGGTGGTGCCGCTGCCGACTGTGCTGTCCAGTGTAATAAGCTGGCCATAGCTTTCCACGATTTCCTTGGCAAAGGAAAGCCCCAGACCACTTCCGGTTGCGCCGGGGAGCGTCTGGTCATGGGGCGACTGGCCGCGCGCCCCGGGTTCGAACAAGCGCATCCGATTCTCGGGCGCGATGCCGATGCCATTGTCGCGGACATAGAACACATGCACCAGCCCGCTGTGGTCCTGGCTGTCCGGCGTCAGATAGCCCAGCCGCACCTCCGGCGTGGCGGCGCGGTTGTAGATCAGCCCGTTCGCCATCAGGTTCTGGAACACCACCTTGGCCTTGGCGCGGCTGGCGTTCACCCGTGGCAAGGGGGTTTCCACCACGATGCGCCCGCCCGTCGCCAGCGCCAGTTCCGACAGCTCGCCGCGGATTTCCTCCACCAGCGCCTCGACGTCGATATCGACCCGGGCGCTGCCCCGGCCGCGATGCTGCGAGGAACTGAGGAGCGCCGAAATCGTCGCCTCCATCTGGGCGCAGAGGTCCTCGATGCGGCGGATTTCGGCGGCGGGCGGCGTCTCGCTCTGCTCTTGCAGCTGGCGGATCTGCCAGTGGATGGCCCGCAGCGGTTCCTTGAGGTCATGGGAGGCAATATCGGCAAAGCTGTCCAGTTCGCGGTTGGAGCGTTCCAGCTCCTCCACCAGCCCTTCGAGCTGGCGCGAATGTTGCAGCAGGCGGGCCTGGCGTTCCTGGGTCCGGCTGCGCTGCACCTGCTGCCAGATCGCCACCCCCAGCAAGGCCACCAGCAGCGCAGCGATGCCGCCCATCAGCAGCCGCAGCCGCAGCGGCGTCCAGAACACCGGGGTGCCGAACCACTTGGCCTGCCGGTCGGCATAGGTGTCGGAGATCAGATAGCCGGGGATCACCGCATTCAGCCGTTCCCGCACCTCGCCAAGCCCGAGACGCAGGGCGGGCCCCGACTCACTGACATAGAAGGGCTGCGCGCTGGCGCGGAACAGGTCGCGGTTGCCGCGCTGCGTGACATGGCTCCAGAAAGCGTTGGTCGGCGACAGGGTGGCCTCTGCCCGGCCATCGAGCAGCGCGGTCATGGTGCCGTCCTTGCCGTCGACATAGATCAGGTCCAGCCCGCCGTGGCTCTCGGCCAGAAGCGCCGTGTTCTTGCCGGTTTCCACCGCCACTCGCAGCCCGGCTAGGTCATCTAGGGACTGCGGCCGCTGTGGTGCGTCGGCAAGGGTGAAGATCGAGAACGGCACCCGGTGGGTGGGAAAGGTGAAATCCATCCGCGTCTCGCGCGCTGCGTTCCAGGCCATCATCGGCACGATATCGGCAACGCCGTCGCGGGGGCCCTGACCAAATTCCTCGTCGGTGATGGGCTGATACCGAAACCGCAGGCCGGCCAGATCCATCAGATCTTCGAGCACCTCCACCCCGAACCCGGTGGCGGTGCCATCCGCCGCCATATCGACAAAGGGCGGCACGTGGTGCACCCCCACGGTCAGCACGTCGGGCACCGGCGCCGGGTTGGAGATCAGATATTTGGCGCGCAGCTGCTCCAGAGTGCCGTCGGCTTCGAATTTTTCAAGCGCGGCGTTGACGGGGTCGAGCAGCTCGGCGCGGCTTTCGTGCAGCACGATGACGCGTTGGATCGTCTTCAGGGGATCACCGACAAAGGCGATCCGCCCGTCCAGCCGGGTGGCGCGGGTCATCGCAAACAGCACGTTGACCGGATAGGAGACCGCGTCGACATCGCCGCTGAGGAGCGAGATCAGCGCCTCCTCCGGCCCCGGTTGCTCCACCAGGGTGGCGGCGGGAAACAGGGCGGGATCTGCCGCGATGGTCGGCGGCACCGCCCCGATGCGCAGCCCGGCGAGGTTGTCGGGATCAAAGCTGTCGGCCCGTTCAACCGGAATCGCCAGCCTGACCTGCACCTCGGAAATCGGGCGCGAGGCCACATTGGTGGGCTGGAACACCGGCCCCATCCCCACCGCCACCAGCATGTCGGTCTCGCCACTTGCCTGCGCGGCGGCAATCTCGGGGATCGGGCCGTAGTATTTCAGTTCCAGTTCAAACCCGACCTCATCGGCGACCAGCCGGGCCAGTTCGACCGCAAACCCGGTCGGCGCGCCATCTTCGCCGCGCATCAGAAGTGGCGGCACATTGCCCCAGGGCATCACCACCTTGTCGTAGCGCGGTGCGTCCTCCGCCGCGACGGCTGCGCCGGTGCTCAGCGCCAGCGCGGCGACAAGCCCCCGGACGATGCGCCGCCAATGCAGCAGAGGCAGGGCGCGCGCCGGTCCCATGTTACAACAAGTCCCCCAGTTGCGCCTTGCCAACCGGTTTTTCGTAGAACCCGTCGATCACCGGATGGTCCTCGCTGCGTTGCCGGTCGGCCGGGTTGATCGAGGAGGAACAGACAAACAGCCGCGCATGGCCGCGCAGTTCGGGATAGAGCGCATGATAGTGATCGGCGAATTCAAACCCGTTCAGCCGTGGCATGTTGATGTCGACAAACACCAGATCCACCTGCCCCCGCCCCGGTGTCTTGAGATAGGTCAGCGCATCCTCGGCATAGGTGAATTCCACCACTTCGGCCTCCGGCGCGACCTTGCGCAGGCTGCGTTTGAAGAAATACCGATCCGCATCGCAGTCATCGACCAGAAGGACCTTGGGGCGCGCTGTCATGGTGTCATCCCTCTCCCAACGTGAAGCGGAAGCTGGAGCCGCCGCCCTCTGCCTCCACCACCTCGATGGTGCCGCCGTGCATCGAGATGATCTTTTCACACATGGCAAGGCCGAGGCCGCTGCCTTCGACCTCGGATTCTACATGCAAGCGGGTAAACAGTTCAAAAACGCTGTCGCGATCCTTCTCCGCGATGCCGATGCCGGTGTCATCCACGCGCACGCCGACCCGTCCATCGACGGTTGCCAGCGGTGCGATGGTGATGCGGCAGGGCCGGTCGGGGTGGCGATACTTGAGCGCGTTGCTCAGCAGGTTCTGCAACACCCGCGCGATCAGATCCGGCACCCCCAGCGCCTGCGGCAGCGGTTCGACGATCACCTCGGCCCCGGCCTGTTCGATCGGCACCTTCAGATCCTGCACCGAAGCCCGGGCGATCCGGTTCAGATCCAGCGATTCCAGGGTGACGTCCTTGTCCTGCAAGCGGGCAAAATCGAGGATCGCATCCACCCGCCGTTTCAGGCGGTTGGTGCCGCGGGTCAGATAGTCCACCACCTCCCGGGCCTCCTCGTCGAGCTGGTCCGGCAGTTCCTCCAACAGCGCCTCGATACTGCTTTCGATGGTATTGAGCGGCTGTTTCAGGTCATGGGCGGAAATGAAGGCAAAGCGGCGGATTTCATTGGCGCGGCGCTGGATCTCGTCCTCCCGCTCGCGCAGGTCGGTGACGTTCTGATGTACGCCGATCATCCGCATCGGACGGTGATCCACGCTCCAGTCGGTGACCTGCCCGCGGCTCTTGACCCAGATCACCGTGCCATCCTTGCGCAGATAGCGCACCTCGACCGCAAAGGGTTTTGTGCCGCGGCTCTCGACATGGGCATCATAGGCCTGGTGGAACCGCGGGCGGTCTTCCTCGTGGATGAGGGCAAACCAGGTTTCCGGCGTGGGGGCCAGTTCGCCGGTGGCAAAGCCCAGCAACTCCAGGAAGCGACGGCTGATATAGAGCTGATCGCTGGGGATGTTCCAGTCCCAATAGCCCGCTTCCTCGCTCTCCAGCACGCTGGCCAGAATTTCGCTCTGCCGCCGTGCCTCCTGCTCCAGAAGCTTGCTGTCGGTGATGTCCAGCAGGGTGATGACCACCCCGTCGGGGCTGCCACGCGGACGGGTGAACTGGCGCACGCGGGTCTGCACAAAGCCGCCGTCCTGGCGGCGCAGTTCGCGTTCGGTTTCCTCGCCCTGATCGCGCGCCAGCGTGGCGTCCTCCAGCAGCAGGGTGACCGCCTCCGGCAGCAGCGCCGTGGCAAAGCTCTGCAGCGGGCGGCCCACATCGCTGTGCTGGAGGTCCAGATAGCGGGTCACCCCGGCGCTGAAGCGGCGGATGCACATGTCGTTGTCCAACAGCAGGATGCCCAGGGCCGCGGTTTCCAGCAGGTTGTCGACATCGGCGTTCACCTGCTCCAGTTCGGAAATCCGCTCGATGTTCTCGGTGTTGACCGTGTGCAGCTCCTCGTTGATGCTCTGGGTCTCTTCGTTGTTGGCCTGCAATTCCTCGTTGGCGGCAATCAGCTCCTCGTTGGCGGTTTGCAGCTCCTCGTTGGAGGCACCGAGGTCCTGCGCCGTCACCCCGAGCATTTCCTGAAGCGAGCGCACCTCGCCCTCCAGATGCTGGATATAGGCCCTGGTCTGGGCTGCCGGCTCCTCTCCGTCTGCGGTGCCCGGCTGGCTGCGCGGCAGCGCCTGGGTCGACTGGCGGATGAACAGGGCAATGGCCGTGGTGTGCCCTTCCCACATGATCTTGCGCCCGGACACCGATATCGTGCGCACCTCGTCTTCCTCGATCAGCCGGATGTCGGAGGCCTGGGCCGAGGTATTGTCCTCGGCGCCGCGCATGACCAGCGCCACGGCGCTGCGCAGACGATCGTCGCAGAGTTCAAAGATATTGGTGGAAAAGCCGCTGTCCGGGATTTGCAGGATCGACTTCATGTTGCCGAAGGTTTTCAGCAGGGTGGCACTGGGGTCCACGATGCACACGCCGGTCTGGCTTGCCTCCAGCGAGAACTGGAACAGCGAATGCAGGTCGTCCTGCGCGGTGTGGGTGCTCGAGAGCATGCGCCGCGCCCGCGGCAGCATGCCCAGGGCCGGCAGCTGTGCGGTCAGCGATCCGCGCCCGGGCCTGGATTGCGCCACGCGCATGTTCTTGTAGATCCGCTCCTTGCCCATGAAGAAGCTGAACCGGACACCATCCGGCCCCGGCGTTTCCGCCGCCCCAAGAAGCAGATACCCGTCCATGCGCAGCGACATGGAGAAGTTCACCATCACCCGCGCCTGCACATCCGGGCTGAGATAGATCAGCAGGTTGCGGCAGACGATCAGGTCGGTCCGCGTGTAGGGCGGATCGAGAGTGATGTCATGCACCGCAAAGACGATCTGGGCGCGGATCTTGGGCGCAATCGCAAAGGTGCCGGGGTGGTGGGTGATATAGCCCGCCTCGCGGTATTCCACCGGGATTTCCTCCAGCGTGTGATCCGGATAGATCCCCTGCTTGGCGGTATTGACCGCGTTTTCGTTCACATCGGTGGCATAGACGCGAAAGTCGCGCTCGATCTGGTTGTCGTCGCGAAATTTCTGCAACAGCATCGCCAGCGTATAGGCTTCCTCGCCGGTGGAGCAGCCGACCGACCAGATCCGCAGGGGCGCGCTGGTGTCGCCCTCTTCGAACAGCCGTCGCAGCACCCGGGCCTCCATCGTGCGCCAGACATGCAGATCGCGAAAGAAGTTGGTCACCCCGACCAGAAACTCGCGATAGAGCAGCTCCGCCTCGCCGCTGTTCTCCTCAAGATAGCGGAGATACTCCTCCGCCCGGGTCAGGCCGAGAAAGCCCATGCGCCGCGCGATCCGGCGTTTCAGGGTGGGCTCCTTGTAGAGCGCAAAGTCGATTTCCGCCCGCGTGCTGACCCGCTCCAGGATCTGCCGGAATATATCCTGCGCGCCGGAAAACACCTCATCCACATCGGCAATGCCGCTTTGGCGCAGCGCGATGAAGCGATCGATTTCCTCGACGATGTCGTCGGGCTGAAGCACCTGATCCACCAGCCCGGTGGCAATGGCCTGACGCGGCATGCCGTCAAAGCCGCAGGTTTCCGGGTCCTGCGCGATCACCAGCCCCTCGCAGTCCTTGATCGCCCGCAGCCCGCGGCTGCCGTCGGACCCGGTGCCGGACAGCACCACCCCGATCGCCCGCTCGCCCGCCGCCTCGGCAAGGGAGAGGAAGAACACATCGATCGGCAGGTTGAGCGCCGGGCGCGGCTGCGGCGCGACCAGCGAGAACCGCAATCCCGCCCCCCGTGGCGCATTGGCGTTGTCCGAGGCATCCGGATCGCTCGCCTGATGCGCTCGCCCCCTGTTGCTGTCACCCCGGGTGCCCTGAATGACGATATGCGCGCCGGGGGGGATGACATAGATGTGGTGCGGTTCCACCGGCATGTCGTCCTCGACCTCCACCACCTGGTGCTGGGTTTCGCGGCCGAGGATCTCGGTCATCAGCGATTTGTAGTCCGGCGACAGGTGCTGGATGATGACAAAACTGTGCGGGAAATCCTCGGGCACCCGGGTCAGCAATTGCTTGATCGCATCCAGCCCCCCCGCCGACGCGCCAACGCCGATGATATAGAACCGCTGGTCAACCGATCCCATCGGACGGGGCCCGCCGGTGATCTCTGTGGCCGAGACGGACTGCGGGGTGGTCTCTTCGGGCTGAATGTTGTCCTCCGTCATGTTCTGCTAAATCGCCTCGCTTGAAACCTGATCGATCACGTCGCCGGCCAGACCTGCAAGCACAGCGGCCCTCTGGGCGGGATGCCGGGGGGCGGGTGCGATCATGGCGCCCATGACACGGCCCGGCCTCCCACAGCTTTGCCTGAGAGACTAACGACGGGACCGGTGCACGTCCAGCGTGTAACGCGGGCGTTTTGTCACTCTTCTCAAGGCGCAAGCGGGTCCCGGACACCTGTACCGGCAGCCGTACTGCCCGCCCGGGCGCCCTGCCCCACCTGGTGTGCTGCGCTGGTTTTGTGCGACCGTGCAGGCGCGGCCAGCGCCCCGGGGCGCTGGGACGGTTACTCGGCGCTGAAGCGGATATGCGGCCTGTCGCCCACCGCGGGGCCGCTGATCTGGGCGGTGACCCGGAACACATCGCGCAGCAGATCCTGGGTCAGCACCGCATCAGGGGTGCCGCA
The DNA here is from genome assembly GCF_022348205.1 of Epibacterium sp. MM17-32. NCBI lineage: Bacteria > Pseudomonadati > Pseudomonadota > Alphaproteobacteria > Rhodobacterales > Roseobacteraceae > Epibacterium > Epibacterium sp. MM17-32. The sequence continues at coordinate 579,087 of NZ_JAKRFC010000001.1, forward strand.
GGCGCGGACGGTTCCGGCGTCCAGAACCACGATCCGGTCACAGAACATCGCCGCGAGATTGAGGTCATGCAGCGCGATGATGCTGGTCAGGTCCAGATCACGCACCATGCGCAGGATCTCGATCTGGTGGTGAATATCGAGGTGGTTGGTCGGCTCGTCGAGGAACATCACCTGCGGCGCCTGGGCCAGTGCCCGCGCGATATGCACGCGCTGGCGTTCTCCGCCGGACAGGGTCTGCCATGCCTGACGCCTGCGAGAGGCCATGTCGACCCGCTCCAGCGCATGGGTGACTGCGGCCTCGTCGGCCTCCGACCAGCCCGCAAGCGCCGAGCGATGCGGGGTGCGCCCGAGGCGGACGACATCTGCCACCGTGACATTGGTGTCGGTCGCGGCACTTTGCTGGACAAAGGCCACCTGCCGCGACAGCGCCTTGCGCGGCACCTGCGCGATGTTCTCGCCGTTGATCGCGACCCGCCCGGACGCCGGCTTGCGCAACCCTGCCAGCAGCCGCAGCAGAGACGACTTCCCCGACCCGTTGGGGCCAATCAGGCCCATTGTCTCGCCGGGCGCGACCCTCAGCGACACGTCGGACACAATGGTCCGGCGTTTGACGCCCCAACGCAGGCTGTCGGCAACCACACTCATGACTGCGGCCTCGCCCGGTAGAGGATGATGGCAAAGAAGGGCACCCCGACAAGCGCCGTGACAACGCCGATGGGCACCGTCTGCTGCGGCGCGATCACCCGGGATACGATGTCGGCCACCACCATGAACACGGCGCCGACCACGGCGCAGGCGGGCAACAGCCGCAGGTGCAGCGGCCCCACCACGTAGCGCGCCGCATGGGGCACCACCAGACCGACAAACCCGATCGCCCCCACCATGCTGACGATGGTGGCCGTGAGCAGGGCCGTCACCCCAAACAACAGCAGTCGGATGCGCGCAACCGGCACCCCGAGCGCAGCGGCATCCTCGTCCCCAAAGGTAAAGGCATCGAGCGAGCGCGCCATCACGATACAGATCGCGAGGCTGATGACCACCACCCCCAGCAGCAGCTGGAAATCCGGCCAGCGCACGCCGCCAAAGCTGCCCAGAAGCCAGAACATCACGTCCCTGGCCTGCTGCGCATTGCCGGAGGTGGTGACAATATAGGAGGTCAGCGCGTTGAACAGCTGCGACGCCGCCACCCCGGCCAGGATCGTGTGGTTCGGCCCGCTGGTGGCCCCGTTGGACAGCAGCGCCACCAGGGCAAACGCCGCGAAGGCCCCGGAAAACGCCCCCAGCGACAAGGACAGGCTGCCGGCCCCCAGCCCCAGCACGATCACGCAGACCGCGCCGGTCGAGGCCCCCGCCGACACCCCCAGGACAAAGGGTTCGGCCAGGGCATTGCGCAGCAGCGCCTGAAGGATCGCGCCACAGATGGCCAGCCCGGCCCCGGCCAGCGCGGCCACCAGCGCGCGGCTCAGGCGCAGGTTCCAGACCACGCTCTGTTCGATCTGTGCAATATCCGCCCCGGTCAGCCCCAGTTCATTGGTGACCGACAGAAACACCGTGTCCAGACCGATATTGTAGTCGCCGATCGCCGCCGCCGCCGCGACGGCAAAGACCAGCACAACCAGCGACAGACAGAGGAAGAGCGTGAGGCGCGCCGCCTCGCCTTCAGAAGCATCCGATACCATCACGGAAGATCAATCGCCTTCAGTTGTTCGGCCACCTGCTCCGCACCATAGAGCGTGCGGATGCTGGGGTTCATGGCGGCGCCGCTCATCACGACAATGCGCCCGTTGCGCACCGCCTCCATCTGGCTGACGGTCGGATCGGAGGTCAGAAACGCGATCTTGTTGTCCGCCGTGTCCAGGTTCCAGCGCTCCCGATCGACCTGCGCCACCACAAACACCGTCGGGTCGGCTGCCATGATGCCTTCCCAGCCGACGGCGGGCCAGTCCGCTTCGGTCTTGATCGCATTGGTGCCGCCCAGAACATCGGCGATATAGCCCGATGGCCCGTTGCCCCCGCCCAGATAGGCGTCATCCGCCGGGGACGGGCTGGAGAACCAGAACAGGAAGCTCAGATCCTCGGTTTCGGAAAACTGCGCTCGCAGGGCGGCCTCACGGGCCTTGAAATCGGCGATCAACGCCTGCCCGCGCTCTGCCACGTCAAAGATCCGGGACAGGTCCTCGATCTCCTTGTACAGCAGGTCCATGTTCCAGAGCTCCCCGCGCGAGCCATAGGCGTCGCCTGCGTCGAGCGTCGTCGAACAGGCGCTGGGCGACAGATAGGTCGGGATGCCGAGGCCTTCGAAATCGGACCGTTTGGCGACCTTGCTGTCCGGCCCCAGCAGCGTGGTCAGCATGGCGGCGACAAAATCGGGCTGGGTGGCAAGCACGGATTCCAGCGTCGGAAATTCAACGGTGAGCCTTTCGACACCGCTGTTGGCCTCTGCCACTTCGGGCAAGACGGCGTTGGGCCAGAACGCGGTGGCCGCCATACGGTCCTCAAGCCCCAGAAGCAGCATGATCTCGGCGCTGTTCTGTCCCAGCGCGACGGCATTTTCCGGCGCGTTGTCAAAGGTCACCGACTGACCGCAGTTCTCGATCGTCAGGGGATAGTGCGTGTCGGCCCGCAGGGACATGCTGGACAACAGCAGCGCCACGGTTCCCAGGGTGAGGATCGAATTGCGAGACATCGGCAGATTTCCATTCTTGAGCACTTTAGTCGGAAACCAGCTAAAGACATCAGCCTGCAAGATCAAGCGTGATTCTGACCTGCATTGCCCTGGGGCGCTCCGCTTCCGGCCAGCCGCGCAGCCCCCGCAGTACCCGGGCCGCAGTCAGCGACAGCGGTGCCATTGCCTGCGCCGCGCCGCTGCCTGCGGGACAGGTATCAGTGGCCCGGATTTTCCGGTTCGGTTTGCTCGGCGCCACGATCAAAGCGCTCTGCGTAGGTCTCCGTCAACGGGTCGGACCCATGCAGCACCCGCCATTGCCGGATACCGTTGCGCCAGCCCGCGCGGCCCTCGCGGGTATCGGGCTCTTGGGTCTTCCGGGCTGGGGTCCCGTCCTTCAGGTGCTGCCAGACGGCCTGTTTGCCGTCGCAATAGGCGTCAGCGCCCCAGGCACCGAGGAGATCCTGAAAGGCGTCAAAGGCAGCGCGGTTGAAGCGCTTGTCCTCGCCCAGACGGCCAATGACAGGGTTCTCGGGATGCACACCGCAACAGGGCACCCAGCCTTCGGGGATCGGCGTATTGGCAGAATGGGTGCGCTCGGCACGCAGAAGTTTCGGCAGCACATGGGTGTGCGGGCCTTCGGGGGATTTACCGCCGGTGTCCGGACCGCCGATCATCTGATAGACCTCGACCCGGCCAAGACGGGTCAGCAGTACCCGATGCGGATGTGCCTTCAGGATCGCGCCCATCGCCGGGTTGTCCTGTTCAAACAGCGACCGGCCGGCGTTTTCATTCAGCACCGCCAGCAGGTCGGGGTCGGCAGTGCGGATGCAGAAATCCGCCTGATACTGGCCCAGCCCCATGTCGAACAGCTGCGCACCGCGATCTTCGTCGCGCAGGGCGTCGTGGTCCGGGCCGAGCGCGGTCAGCACATCGCGCTGGTTCATCGCCGCATCTGCATGCGGCAGGCACAGCGACACCGCCTGCGTCCAGCGGTGCGGCTTGGGGCTGAGGGTCTCATAGGCGACCGGGCGCACGCCTTCGAGCGTGTCGATGCGCAGGCCGCCGCGCGGGGTGACCTGCATCAGCCCGGCGTGTTCCTGCGGGGCCGGGTCGCCCTCGACGTGGTGGAACTCGGCAATGGCGCCAAACGAGCCCATGTTCCAGCCGCAGTCTTCTTGCATCAGCGCGTCTTTCAGCACCTGTTGAAGCTCAGGCATCTGCTGCCCTCCTGTTGGTTGTTTTCCAGTCCAGGGCGCCGCTGTGGACGGCCTGGTAAACGGCTTTGCCGATGGCCTCGCCGGTGGCGGTGTGCAGCCCGGCATAGGGCGTGTCGCCGAGGGGCGCAGCCACCGCGACACAGTCGGTGCCGGTGCCGGTCGCGGTTCCGCTTGGCAAGGTGAGGCCCGCCTCCATCACCGCGGTGGTGCGGGCCTGGACCGCGATGCTCATCGCCTCGATCAGCCCGGCCTGGGTCAGCCCTTCGGACAGGTGCAGGGCCACATTGATGGTGCCCCAGTTGCGGCTGGCATAGTCCATTCGGCTGCCGGCCCGTTCGGCGTTGGACAGGCCGACGGTGGCCACCGCATGGGCGCTGATGCCCTCAACCGTGGCCGTGGCCTCACGATACGCGCGCACATCGCGGGACGTCAGGAAGGCCACGGCGTCCTCGCAGCCTCTCTGCGCCAGTTCACCCGCAAACCACGCGGTGACATCCAGCCCCGGCGGCAGGTCGCTGTTGCGGACTTCGCGCCACAGGATGCGGCGCGCGGTGACAAGGCCAGGGCGGTTCACAGCCCAGCTCAGCACCTGCATCTCGGCGCCGAGGTCGAACGCGATCCAGGGGCGGTCCAGGGTGACAGATCCCATCACAGCACCCGCAGCGGCTGGAACACCGGCCCTTGCACCGTGTGCTCATGCCAGACCGAGATGCCAAAGGCGCGGGCCATAAGGTCGGGCGTCAAGACTTCGGCGGGCGGCCCGTCGGCCAGGACGCCCCCCTCGGCCAGCAGGATCAGCCGGGTGCAGTGGCGCGCGGCCAGCCCCAGGTCATGCAGCGAGACCAGCGCGGTACGGCCTTCGGCTGCGAGGGCGGCAAAGACCTCCATGGTGGAGATCTGATGTGCCGGGTCCAGCCCGGCGGCGGGTTCATCGGCCATCAGCAGCGGCGTGTCCTGCGCCAGGGCGCGGGCAATCAGCGCGCGGGCCTGCTCGCCGCCCGACAGGCGCGAGGCCGCCCGCTCGCGAAACATCTCCAGCCCCATGCGGGCGATGGCCTGATCCACCAGCGCCTGATCGCGGGGCGGCAGGCGCAGCCCCTGCGGCAGATGCGGCAGGCGGCCCAATGCCACCAGCCGCTCCACCGGGATCGGCCAGGCGATTTCGCGCGATTGCGGCATCCAGGCGACCGTGCGGGCGCGCTCTGCCGCGCTCATCTGTGCCAGCGAGCTGTGCCCCTGCGCCGGGATCAGCCCCAGCGCCGCGCGCATCAGGCTGCTTTTGCCCGCGCCGTTCGGCCCCAGCAGGCCGACGAACTCCCCTTCACGGATGGTGAAGGACACATCGCGCAGCACCGGGCGGTTGCGCAAGGTGACGGAGAGGGTCCGGACCGAAAGCACGCTCATGCCAGCCCCTTTCGGGTCTTGTAGATCAGATGCAGGAACAGCGGCGCGCCCACCAGGGCGGTGACCACGCCCAGTTTCAGGTCGCGCGACGGCAGGATGACCCGCACGGCAATATCGGCCAGTTGCAGCATGATGGCACCGCCAAGCGCCGAGGCCCACAACAGCCGCGACGGTTGGCCGCCCACCAGCGGGCGCAGAATATGCGGCACCACCAGGCCGATGAAGCCGATCGCCCCCGCCACGGCGGTGGCACCGCCGACGATACCGGCGGTGCCGATCACCAGCAGCAGGCGCATCCGGTTCAGGTTCATCCCCATGGTCTGCGCCGCGTCCTCGCCCAGGGTCAGCGCATCAAGGCCCCGCCCAAGCGTCAGCAGGATTGCCGCCCCCGTCAGCGCAAAGGGCAGCACCAGCCAGACATGCAGCATCGAACGATCCGCCAGCGAGCCCATCATCCAGAACACGATCTCATTGGCGGCAAAGGGATTGGGCGACAGGTTCAGCACCAGCGACGTGAGCGCCGCCGCCATCGCCGAGATCGCGATCCCCGCCAGGATCAGCGTCAGCGATCCGCCCTGCGGTCCGGCCAGCGCCATCACCAGAAACACCCCCGCCAAAGCCCCGGCAAGCGCCGCCAGCGGCAGCCCCAGGGTGAGGCTGGCCGCCAGCCCGGTATTGATCGCCAGCACCGCCCCGAGCGCTGCCGAGGAGGACACGCCGATCAGTCCCGGCTCTGCCAGCGGGTTGCGCAGATAGCCCTGCATGGCCGCCCCCGCCAGCCCAAGCCCGCCGCCGATGATCACCGCCAGCAAAGCGCGCGGCAGCCGGATTTCCCGCATCACCAGGGTCAGCGGGCCATAGCCGTCGTCAAACAGCGCCGCCAGGCTCTCGGTCGGGCGCACATCGGCCGGTCCCACCGTAAGCGACAGCAGGAACAGCACCACCACCATGGCGCTGAGGGCGATCATCAGACGGGTCATTTGCGGTCCTCCTGCGCCACAAACAGGCGGCGCTCTGCGGCCAGGGCCTCGACCGCGCGCAAGACATACGGGGTGCCGCAGACCCAATCCGCGTCGCGGATCTGACCGGCACCGCTGCGGGCGGCCAGATGGCGCACCACCGGATGCGCGAGGTTTTCCTCGCTGCGCGAGGCGCGCGGATAGGGGGATGTTGCCACCAGCAGGTCCGGCGCCGACAGGGCCAGCACTTCCAGCGGCATGTGGCCGGAGCCACCAAAGCCCTGCTCATCCGCGATATTGCGCAGCCCCGCTGCCCGCAGGATCTGGCCTGCGAGGGTGCGGCTGCCGGAGGTAAACCCATTGGCGGCATAGAGCGCGGCGCGCGGCGCATCCGGCGCGGCGTGCTCCAGTCTTTCCAGGCGTCTGTCGTAGTCGGCCAGCAGGGCCCGGGCGGCCTCTTCGCGGTCCAGAACCTCTCCCATCCGCAGGATGCGGTCGCGCACATCCTCAAGCGCGTTGGCAGGTTGGAACACCACCACCGGCACCCCGAGGCGCCGCAGCATATCGGTGGTGGCCCGGGTCGAATAGGCACCGGCAATCACCAGATCGGGCTGCAGGAGATAGATCTCTTCGGCCAGACCGTGATTGACGGGATACGCCATGGCCACGTCAGCCATGGCCGAGGCGCGGGTGTCCCGCGCGATGTAGGAGACCGACGCCAGCTGGCCCGGCGCCGCAAGCAGCATCGCCAGCTGGTCCGTACACAGGTTCATCGACACCACGCGCGACGGCCCGGCAAAGGCACCGGTGGCGGCCCACAGAAGGGCCAGGGCTATGCCGGGCAGCCTGCGCATGGATCAGAACGATGCCCGGACGCCGACAAAGACCTCGCGGCCATTTGCAAAATACCCCCAGGATTCCTGATAGTCTTCATCCAGCAGGTTCGTCACCCGCGCGGTCAGCTGTGCATTGGCCGTCAGGTCATAGGTGGTGGCCAGATCCACGACAGTGAAGGACGGAAGCTCTGCCGTCGGGGTGCCGGTCGCGAAGAACTGGCGGCCGTGATTGCCGGAGACGTGACGCACATCCAGGTTGACCGTGCCGCGCCCGGCATAGGCCTGCGCCGCCACCGACAGGCGTAGCTCGTGTTCTGGCCGGCGCACCTGCACCGCACCGGTCGCGGTTTCGGCATCCGTGTAGGAATAGGCGCCGCTCAGATCCAGCCAGTCCAGCACGGCAAAGGAGGTTTCCAGCTCAAACCCACGCGACTTGCTGGTGCCCGGGATGTTGACAGCTGTCATGCCCGAGCCCTGGATCAGATTGTCGACGTCATTCCGATAGAGTGTCACCGCCAGCTCACCGCGATCGCCAAGACCGAAGTCCGCGCCCAGTTCGTAGCTGGTGCTTTCCTCCGGCTTCAGGTTCGGATTGCCGGCAAAGGAACCGGGAACAAAGCCGAATTGCTCGAACATCGTCGGGTTCACAAAGGCCCGCCCGGCGGCACCGCGCACGCGGATGTCGCGGCCGGGCAGTTGATAGGACACCGACAGGTTCCAGGTGGTTGCATTCTCGAAGGTGTCGTTAAAGTCGTGGCGCAGCCCGGCCTGAAGGTCGAGACCATTGGCCAGTTCCCCCTGATACTCCAGTGCGACGGCCTCGCTGTTGCGCTCGAACGCGGTGCTGCCGGTGAAGGACGCCGTGTAGGTCTGTTCTTCGGCCTCCAGCAGCAGGTTCAGGCGGTGTGCGGACTGATCCAGCCCCGCCCCATCCAGTGCAAAGTTGCCCAGGTATTTGAACGCGCGGTGCGTCGACTCGCTGGAGGACGGGCCAAAGGCGCCATCCCGGGACTGGTTCTCCTGGTCGGTGCCGCTGATGGAAAACCGGTGCCTGCTGCGCCCGGAGGCGCTGTCGGCCTCCAGCCACAACGAGCCGAACACTTCGTCGCGGTCGGTGTTTGCCGGGCTTTCCACCAGATAGCCTTCAGAGGTCGGAGACGTGGAGCCAAAGGGGAGCGTGTCCTCGCTGCCATAGTGCTGCCACGTGCGCCGCAGGGTGAAACCGGTGGTGATCTGATCCGTAATCTCATACCGACCGGTCAGGTTCACTGTTTCCCGGTCGTTGAACTCGGTGTCGCCGCCATCCAGCCGCGAACCGTCCTCGCCATCGGTCTGGCGCGTGTCGACGGAGAAGTTCAGCTCGCCGCGCTCGAACCGCTGCCGCACATAGGCATTGGCAGCACGGGTGCTGTTGGAGCCGAATTCAACCCCGCCGCCATAAGAAGTACCCGGCTTTTCCGCCCGCTTGGTGGTGATCGAGATCACGCCAGAGACGGCATTGGCGCCATACAGCGCCGATTGCGGGCCGCGCAGCACTTCGATGCGTTCGATATCGCTGACGGTCAGGCCGCTGAGGATGTACTCGCCGCCCGACCCGGTATTGGCTTCGACCCCGTCGATCAGCACCAGCACGTGGTTGCCTTCGCCGCCGCGGATCCGCACTTGGGTAAAGCCGCTGCCGGTCGAGTTCACCGCCACGCTGGGGACGCCGCGCAGGGCATCTTGCAGGGTGGTAACTCCGCGTGTTTCAAGCTCTTGCGCGGTAATGACCGAGACCGAGCGACCATAGTTGTCCGCCTCGATCGGGGTCAGGCCGCCGGAGACGATGATCTCGCCGAGATCGATGACACCGCCCTCCTGAGCGGTTGCGATTGCGGGGGCGACCACCAGTGCGGCGGCCAGTGACAGGCTTGCCTTGTCCATATTCCATTCCTCCCAGCCCGCGCGCAATACACACGCCAGGCACACTGCCCATACCGGGCAGCGGGTCCAAATTTCGGGTCTTTGGAAGGCTTTGCCCCCGCAGACGGTGAGAACTGCCACCACTACGGAAGTCCGTTGTCCTTGGCGCGCCCCGCACCCGGACAGGGTGATCCTCCTGGCAGGTCTCCTGACTCGCGGGTCGAAGCTTTGCCGCACCTTCCCACCCTTTCCGGGCAGTGGCATATCGTAGCATTGCTCTCCGCTCACAGTTGCGGGGGCAGTCACGGATTCGGCGCCTGTTGGCTACACCTCACCGTGTTCCCTTTTAACCGGGTGGTCTCCCAGCCGGACCAGAATGGCCGGGACTTAGGCAAAGTGACGTGATCCTGTCAAGCGCCAAAGCCCGGTGCGGCGACGGTGTTGCCCCGGCAGCGGCGTACAAATGCCCTGCCCCGACGCCGCAGGGTCAGAGTTGGGTCGGGTTCGGCGCATCGCCATAGACCGCCACCGGGTCGAAGGTCTTGCGCGCCTCAACAAAGGTCAGCGGCGTCCCGGCCTCTGCGCCATGTGGCACGGCGCGGTAGAAACAGGACCGATAGCCCACGTGGCAGGATGCGCCGGAGCCGGTCACATCGACACGCAGCCACAGGGCGTCCTGATCGTCGTCGATGCGCGCCTCGACCACGGTCTGAACCAGGCCGGAGGTCGCCCCCTTGTGCCACAGCACCTGCCGGGCGCGGCTGAAATAATGCGCCTCGCCGGTTTGGATCGTCAGGCGAAAAGCCTCGGCATTCATCCAACCCAGCATCAGCACCTCGCCCGTGGTTGCGTCCGTGGTGATGCAGGGCATCAGACCATCCTCGCCGAATTTGGGCGCAAGGTCGGTGCTTTCCTCGACCTGTTCCACGGTGGTGCGGGGCTGGAAGTGCAGTTGTGTCATATCGCCTTCTCCGGCTTCTTGTAAAACGTAGTGTTATAACGTAACAGTCCTGAACGAAAGGCAACACACTGTAAAGAGGCCAGCATGGTGATGACCGAGCAGGACAAACGCATTCCCGTGACCTTGCTGACCGGGTTTCTGGGGGCCGGGAAAACCACGCTGTTGAACCACCTGATCCGCGACCCCGACGCGGGGCGGATTGCCGTCATCATGAATGAGTTCGGCGATATCGGCCTGGACCATGACCTGATCGAAGAAGCCACCGAGGAGACCGTCCTGTTGCCGTCGGGCTGCCTGTGCTGTGCGATCCTGGGCGATCTGGCCAAGACGTTCGAGGACCTGATCGCAAAGCAGGACGCGGGTCAGGTGCATTTTGACCGGGTGGTGATTGAAACCAGCGGCATCGCCGATCCGGCACCGATCGTGCACACGCTGACGACCGATTACCAGATTGCGCAGGCCTTCCGGCTGGATGGGGTGGTGACCCTGGTGGATGCGGCGACGGGCATGGGCACGCTCGACCGGCAGTTCGAGGCGGTGCAGCAGGTCGCCATGGCCGATACGCTGATCCTGTCGAAGGCGGATCTGATCGACGGGTTTGACCTGTCCCGGCTCGAAAAACGCCTGGAGGGTCTGAACGCCACCGCCCCGCGTGTCCGGGCTGACCATGGGCGCGTGCCGGTGGGCACATTGTTTGGCCTCTCCGCCCTGCGCGACGGCGTAGCCGCGCCGGAGGTGGACCGCTGGCTGGGACTGTCGCAAGAGATCGCACAGCCCGATCCGCTGGCTGGGGTCTCCGGCTTTGCCGCCGCGGCGACGCCCCCGGCCCCGCTGGCCTTCAGCCCATCGGCGCCCGCCACTCATGACCATCGGATCATCTCCGCCTCGATCGCAGTGACAGATCCCATTGCCGCAAATGTCTTTGATTTCTGGCTCGACTCGCTGATTGCACTTAAGGGACAGAACATCCTGCGCATGAAAGGCATCCTGCACGTCGAGGGCCTGCAATACCCGTTTGTCTTTCACGGGGTGCAGCATATTTTTGACGCCCCTGTGCCGCTCAAAAGCTGGTCGGGCGCGGAGACCACCAGCCGCGTCGTTGTCATCGCGCGCGACATGGACGAGGCCGACCTCAAGGCCAGCCTCGACATGCTCCTGATGAAACCCAAGGCCGAGGCCGCACCGCCGGACCTGCCCGGCGGGATGATGGTCGACACCCTGGAATTGCCGTTCTGAGCCATGCCGGCCTGTTGCCCCCACACCAGAGAAACCGCCGCGATGCCACTGGCTTGCTGCCCGGTGCCTCCCCTCCCTGACAGAAAGACCCCGAAATGATCCATATCCGCCTGCCCGATGGCGCCAGCCGCGCGCTTGAGCCTGCCAGCACCGCCGCCGATCTTGCCGCCGCCATCAGCCCGAGCCTTGCCAAGCGTACGGTCGCTGCGGTTGTTGACGGAGAGGTCACGGATCTGTCCCGCCCCCTGCCCGACGGCGCCGCCGTGGAACTGGTGACCCGGGATGACCCGCGGGCGCTGGAACTGATCCGCCACGACCTCGCGCATGTGTTGGCCGAAGCGGTTCAGACGCTGTGGCCCGGCACCAGAACCGCCATCGGACCGGCCATCGAACACGGGTTCTACTATGATTTCGAGCGGGACACGCCGTTCACCCCCGAGGATCTGCCGGTGATCGAGAAAAAGATGCGCCAGATCATCGCCGCCAGGACCCCCTTCACCCGCGAGGAATGGACCCGCGAAGAGGCCCGACAGCATTTTGAGACCGCCGGCGAAGGATACAAGCTCGCATTGCTTGATGCGATCCCCGAGGGCGAGACCGTCACGATCTATCGCCAGGGGAACTGGCTCGACCTCTGCCGGGGGCCGCATATGCGCAGTACCGCGGATGCCGGCAGCGCGTTCAAACTGACCCGCGTGGCGGGCGCTTATTGGCGTGGGGACAGCAACAACCCGATGCTCAGCCGCATCTATGGGGTCGCCTTTGCCGACAAAGCCGCACTCGATGCGCATATGACGATGATGGCCGAGGCCGAGAAACGCGATCACCGCCGACTGGGACGCGAGATGAACCTGTTCCACTTTGAGGAGGTCGCGCCCGGGTCTGTCTTCTGGCATGCAAAGGGCTGGCGCCTGTTCCAGACGCTGATCGGCTACATGCGCGAACGCCAGGAAGAGGCGGGCTATATCGAGGTCAACTCTCCCGACATCATGGACCGCGCCCTGTGGGAGACCTCGGGCCACTGGCAGAACTACCGCCAGAACATGTTTCTTGCCAAGACCGAGGACGATCGCGACTATGCGCTGAAACCGATGAACTGCCCCGGCCATATGCTGATCTACGGGCAAGGCACCAAGAGCTATCGCGACCTGCCGCTGAAGATCGCCGAATTTGGCAAGGTGCATCGCTACGAGCCGTCAGGTGCCTTGCACGGGCTTTTGCGCGTGCGCAGCTTCACCCAGGATGACGCCCATATCTATTGCACGCCCGAGCAGCTGACCGAGGAATGCCTGAAGGTCAATGATCTGGTGATGTCGATCTATCGCGACTTTGGTTTTGACGATGTGCGCATCAAGCTCTCGACCCGCCCGGAAAACCGCATCGGCAGCGATGACAGCTGGGACCGCTCCGAGGATGCGCTGCGTCAGGCGCTGAATCAGGCCGGTCATCCCTATACGATCTTTGAAGGCGAAGGCGCGTTCTACGGGCCAAAGCTGGAGTATGTCCTGCGCGACGCCATCGGCCGGGACTGGCAATGCGGCACGCTTCAGGTGGATTTCAACCTGCCGGAACGGTTTGGCACCACCTATGTGGCCCCGTCGGGCGACAAGCTGGCACCGGTGATGCTGCACCGCGCGCTGTTTGGCTCGCTGGAGCGGTTCACCGGCATTCTGATCGAACACCACGCCGGGCATTTGCCGCTGTGGCTGGCGCCGATGCAGGTGGTTGTCGCCACGGTGACCGGGGCCGCCGATGACTGGGCCACCGAGGTTGCACAGGCGCTGAAGGCGGCGGGGCTGCGGGCCGAGACCGACCTGCGCAATGAGAAGATCGGCTATAAGGTGCGCGAACACGCGCTGCAAAAGATCCCCGTCCAGATCGCACTCGGCGGACGAGAAGCCGACGCGCGCAGCGTGACCATCCGGCGCCACGGAGCTGACAAGACCGAGACCCTGACACTGGCAGAGGCGGTCCGCCTGCTGGTGACAGAGGCGCGTCCGCCCCGCGGCGCCTAAGGCCCTGCCGCCGCTGCCAGAAGGGGCTACCGGCCCCCTTGTGACCCCATCAAACAAAGGACTGTTCCTTGCAGATCACCGAAGACGACATCCAGAACGCCCTGACCATCTGGGGCAATGGGAAAATCGCCATCTCAAAGGCCTTTGAGGACGGCGGCATCGAGGCGGCCCGCGCGGTCGCCTCGGCCAATATCGACGCCTACTACGGCTATGACCTAGGGCCCGTGTTGTTCAAACCGACCATGGCCAGCGGCGCGCAGACCTTTCGCCCGACCAAAGCCGGGGCCTTGGCCTATTTCTGCGGCCATTCCGATGACTACCCCCTCGACAATGGGTTTGCGATCATGGGCTGGCGCGCCATGGAGAGCATCCCCTCGGCGCGCTTCATCCAGGGCGATGTCGCCATGTGGATGGGCTGGGTCAAGCTGACCAACAAGGACGGTTCCGTCACCACGGTGGACAAGAGCTTTGGCTACAAGAAGGACGAAACAGGCACCCTGCGCATTGTCCTGCACCATTCCTCCCTGCCCTACCAACCCTGACATCTCTGCCAGAAACAGGAGTTCGCCAGATGATCCTCGACACGCCCCCCGCGCTCGACGACTGCACGACATCGGTCACCGCACCAAGTGGACTGACGGCCATTCACCAGCCCGCCTGCGCGGCGACGATCTGGCAGCGCGATCCGCTGCCGCGGTTCCAGCGCTGGATCGATGCGCTGCCGCCCGAACAATTGCCAAAGGCGCGGCTGATCCTGCGGCCGGATGCGGTCTGTGACGCGCTGATCAATATTGCCGATCAATGCGGTACGCCGACATGTGAGGAGCGCAACATGCTGATCGAAGACGCCTCGGCGCTGGCGTCGATTTTTGCCGATATCATGGACAGTGCCTACGTCCGGCTGCGCTTTGATGTCGTCGACACCAATGCGTGTCGCAAGTTTCATATCGATGCCGTAAAGGCCCGTCTGGTCTGCACCTATCGCGGCACCGGCACGCAGTATGGCCTGTCCGAAAATGGCCACGACCCCGCGCAGATCCTGACCGTCCCCACGGGCGCGCCGATCATCCTGCGCGGCACGCGGTGGCCGGAAACGCCGGTCTCGGGGGTGCTGCACCGCTCGCCGCCCATCGCGGGCACCGGTGAAACACGGCTGCTGCTGGTGCTCGACCCGATCGACGATCCGGCGGAAGAAGCTGCGGCGGCCTACAAGCACTGAGCTCAACGCGCCCCGGGGGTTTGCACTGCGGGGGCGCTAGCCAGGCGGTGTGCCGGAGGTCGCAAACCGCGCCCGGTAGTCGCGCGGCGACAGGGAAAAGCGGCGGCGAAAGGCCTTGCGCATTTGCTCGTCCGACTGAAACCCGGCGCGATAGGCCAGGGTCTTTAGTGGCAGGTCCGTATCGAGCAGCAATGCCTTGGCCCGGTCACATCGCAGCGCTTCGAGCATGGTCATCGGGGCGACCGCAAACTCGGCCGTGAAGGCGCGGGTGAGGCTGCGCACGCTCATCCCATGCGCGGCGGCGATGTCACTCAGGCTCAGCGGTTGATCCAGCCGGTCGCTCATCCAGGTCAGCACCTTGGTCATGCTGGTTGCGCCCGCCATCTGCCCCGTCAGCAAGGTGCTGAATTGTGATTGCCCGCCTGGGCGTTTGAGGTACATCACCATGTCGCGCGCCACCCCGAGCGCAATGTCACGACCGTAATCCTGTTCGACAAAGGCCAGCGTCAGGTCGATCGCCGCCGTAACGCCCGCAGAGGTCCAGAAACGGCCCGCCTGTACAAAGATCGCATCGGCATCCACATCAATCTCCGGATAGCGCTGGCGCAGCCGTTCGGCGTAATTCCAATGTGTCGCCGCGCGCTGCCCCGCCAGCAGACCGGCCTCCGCCAGAAAGAACGACCCGGTACAAAGCGCGGCGCAACGCCGAACCCGCGGTCCGTTCTCGCGACACCAGTCCACCAGCGCGTGCTGTCCAGAGAGCACCTCTTCGATCCGGGCGGCGCCGGCGATCAGGACCGTATCCGGCGCGCCGAGCTCCTTCAGCGCGACCGTTGCCTCCAGCGACACTGCCGTATCCGAGGGGATGTGACCCACCTCGGGCGCTGCGATGGTGACGTCATAGCCCCCGGCGTGCCCTGCCTCGGCCAGATGCCGCGTGGCATAGCCCAGAACACTGAGCGGCCCCGTCGCCTCCAATGTCTTGAAGCCCGGATAGATCACCAAGGCGACGTGCCGCCGCTGGTCCATCCCGCGGGCTAGGTGCTGATTTTCTGACATGCCTGATCCCTGTTGTGGCCGATACGGCCCGTTGATTGGCCAGATCCGAGGGGTCGAACGCCTCGCCCTCACGATGTGATAATGTAACATCAGGCAATCACTCCACAACAGAGGGAAATGCCATGAAGACCCGTGCCGCCATCGCCTGGGAGCCCAACCGTCCGCTTGAAATCGAAGAGATCGATCTCGAGGGGCCAAAGGAGGGCGAGGTCCTTATCCGCATCGTCACAACCAGCCTGTGCCATACCGATATGTTCACCCTCTCCGGCGCGGATCCCGAAGGCCTGTTCCCGGCCGTTCTGGGCCATGAGGCCGTCGGCATCGTCGAGGAACTGGGCAAGGGCGTGACCTCGCTCAAGCCCGGCGACCATGTCATCCCGCTTTATACGCCCGAGGATCCGAACTGCCCCTATATCAAGTCGGGCAAGACCAACCTCTGCCAGACCATCCGCAAGACCCAAGGCCAGGGCGTGATGCCCGACGGCACCTCGCGGTTCAGCTACAAGGGCAAGATGATCCATCACTACATGGGCACATCCACCTTCAGCGAATACACGGTCCTGCCGGAAATCGCGGTGGCCAAGATCTCAAAGGAGGCCCCGCTGGCCAAAGCCTCCGTTATGGGCTGCGCCATTCCCACCGGCATGGGCGCGGTGCGCAACACGGCCAAAGTCGAAGCCGGTGCAACGGTTGCGGTCTTTGGTCTCGGGGCGGTCGGGATGGCCGTCATCCAGGGCGCTAAAATGCAAGGTGCCTCTCGTATCATCGGCATCGACACCAACCCGAACAAGTTCGAGCTGGCCCGCAGCCTCGGTGCGCATGACTGCATCAACCCGGCGGATTTCTCACAGCCCATTCAGGACGTGATCGTCGAGATGACGGGCGGCGGCGTCGATTACTCCTTTGAGTGCATCGGCAACGTCAATGTCATGCGCGCGGCCCTGGAGTGCTGCCACAAGGGCTGGGGCGAATGCACGGTCATCGGTGTTGCGGGTGCCGGTGAAGAGATCGCCACGCGCCCCTTCCAACTGGTGACCGGACGGGTCTGGCGCGGATCGGCCTTTGGTGGTGTTCTGGGGCGCAGCCAGCTGCCGGGCATGGTGGATGAATGGCTGCGAGGGGATTTTGACGTCGATCCCTACATCACGCACAACATGACGCACGACCAGATCAACACGGCCTTTGACCTGTTGCACGCGGGCAAGTCGATCCGGTCCGTGATCCATTTCCAGCCGTCCGACACCATGCTGGTCAACGACCTGCCCGGGATCATCGTCCCGACCTGAGCCTGTCATCGATTGGCAACGGCCCGCCACCACCATGGCGGGCCTTCACAGGCTCGAAATCTACGCTCTGCCCACCCCGGCGATTTTTCGACGCAAGTCCAGCGCGCCGCGCGCTTTACTTTCCACTACGGCTGAGCTACGCCGCCTCTCGTGTCAGTGAAAAAGCTAGCAATCATCGGGTTCGGCCCCAGGGGGCTGGCCGCCGCCGAGGCGGCGCTGGCGGTTGCACCAGACCTGCACATCTGCATCTTTGAACCAGGCCCTTACCCGGGCGTCGGACCAAACTTTCGTCCGGATGAAGCGCCCGAGTGCCTGTTGAACCTGCCGGTTCGCGAGCTTGATCTTGGTGCGCCGCGCTTTGCCGACTGGCTGGGAGGCGCGCCCGAGGCCTACCCGCCAAGGGCTGAAGTAGGCCGCTACCTGACAGAGCGCTGGCAGAGACTGCAACCCCACGTCGAACATGTCCCCGCCACCGCCGTGTCGGCGCATTATGATCGCGGCTGGATCGTCGATGGCCGCGGGCCGTTTGACAACCTGCTTCTGACGCAAGGCCAGCCCCCGGTGACGCAAGATGCGCAGGCCGCCCGCTGGAGCGCACATGCCGGTGCGCAAAAGCTGACCTTTATCGACGCCTACCCGACAACGGCGATCCGCTCCGTGGATTGGCGTGGGCGGGTCGCGGCGCTGCGTGGGCTTGCACTCTCGGCGCTGGATGTGATCGCCCTGCTCACGCTTGGGCAAGGCGGCAGGATGGATGGCGACAGCTATCGCGCCTCGGGGCGGGAACCGGATTTGATCGTGCCGTTCTCGCTTGACGGGATGCCTCCGATGCCGAAGCCGGCCAATGCCGGTATCGACGCCCTCTTTGATCCGCTCCCAACCGAGCGACGCGCGGTGATCAGCGCGGTGACGCGGGCACTGACGCTTTCGCCGGATGCCGCGGTCCGGTGCCTGACCGACGCCCTTGCGCCGATCATCGCGCGCATCACCAATACCGACCCCGAGCCCTGGCTCGCCGCGGAGCGCGACGCGCCCGGTACGCAAGAAGGCGATGACCCGGTGTCTGCGCTCGACAACGGGCTCGCGATGGCGGACGTGCAGCGCGCGCCCTCAGTTGGCTATGCTGTCGGGCAGGTTTGGCGAAAACTGCAACAGGATGTGCGGGGACCTTTTGCGGCCTGTGACGGCAGTTGCGAGACCCGCTCCGCGCTGGTCGCGTTTGAAAACGGTCTGAAGCGCTACTCCTACGGCCCGCCCGTGCGCAGCGCCCGCCTGCTTCGGGCCCTGATCAACACGGGTCTGGTCCGTCTGACCGTTGCAGAGGACCCGGCGATCTTACTGGAGCGTGGTGGGTGGCGGCTGGATGACAAGATCCTTGCCGATGCGATGATCGATTGCGTTCTTCCCGGCCCCTCGCCCGACGCTCTCACCGATCCCCTGGTGCGCGGCCTGATCCGCGCGGGACACCTAAAAGTCGACTGCGGATTGAAACCGGTGACGGATGGGCTCTGCGTGCTCGGCCGAACGACCGAAGGTCAGAGGTGGGCAACGGATTCGCTCCTCGACTGTTTTGGCGATGTGACGGCGGGATGGGCCAGACAGTCTTTCGGTGGCTCAGACGGGGTTTGAACCTCCATGGCTCAAGATAAGCAGCCACAGAACATCAAAGCACGGCAAACCGAGCCTGATCCGGACCAGCGCCCAGGGAGGGCTGGTCAAAGATCGACGACGACCTCAGCGCCGAGGACGATCCTGACAAGCCAGTGCAGGTGTCGATCAAAGACTCAAACAAGACCGATCTGCTGAGCTGACAGCTACAAACCTTGCACGGCGCGCACTTGTGTTCTACATATGTTCTCATGAAGCGCACACTCCAAGATAAGCTCGCAATCCTGTCGGATGCTGCCAAATACGATGCCTCCTGCGCGAGTTCCGGGACCACGCGGCGCGATTCCCGCGGGGGCGGGATTGGCAGTGCCGGGGGCAGCGGAATTTGCCACGCCTACACGCCCGATGGGCGCTGCATCAGCCTGCTGAAGATCCTGATGACCAACTTCTGCATCTACGACTGCGTCTATTGCGTCAACCGCGTCTCGAGCAGGGTGGAACGGGCGCGCTTCACCCCCGAAGAGGTCGTGACGCTGACGTTGGAATTCTACCGGCGCAATTACATCGAGGGGCTGTTTCTGTCGTCGGGCATCATTCGCAGCCCGGACGACACAATGGCGGATATGGTCCGCATCGCGCGAATGCTGCGCGAGGCGCATGGCTTTAAGGGCTATATCCACCTCAAGACGATCCCCGAGGCGTCGCCCGAGTTGATCACCGAGGCCGGACGCTATGCTGATCGTTTGTCGATCAACGTGGAACTTCCCAAAGACGACAGTGTCGCCAGGCTTGCGCCACAGAAACAGCCCAAAGGCATCCGCGCCGCCATGAGCCACGTGCGTGAAACACGCTCCGCCAGCAAAGTGGCCAGCCATCGCGGCAAGCGCCCGGCGCGCTTTGCCCCTGCCGGGCAGTCGACCCAGATGATCGTTGGGGCCGATGGCACGTCGGACCGCGATATTCTGGGCACGTCCACACGGCTTTATCAGGGTTACAAGCTGAAGCGGGTCTATTATTCGGCCTTTTCGCCGATCCCCGACAGCTCCGCGATGCTGCCGCTGATCCGGCCGCCGCTGATCCGGGAACACCGGCTGTATCAGGCCGATTGGCTGATGCGGTTTTACGGCTTTGATGCGGCGGAGATCACATCCTCCGCCAAGGGCGGTAATCTGGATCTGGAGATCGACCCAAAGCTCGCCTGGGCGCTGGCGCATCGCGCACAGTTTCCCGTGGATGTGGCCCGCGCGCCGCGCGAATTGCTACTGCGCGTTCCGGGGTTTGGAACGCGCACCGTGCAACGTATCCTTGCCGCGCGGCGTTCCGGGCCGCTGCGCTACGCGGATCTGATCCGCATCGGCGCGCGGGTGAAACAGGCCGAACCGTTCATCACGCTGCCCGACTGGTCGCCTGGCGCTTTGATCGACAGCGCCGGACTGCGCGCACGCTACGCCCCACCGCCCGAGCAACTCAGCCTGTTCGCATGATCCAGGTCGACCTGCCCATTCTGGGGCGCGCAAAGGCGTGGCGTGAGGCCGCGCGGCGTCTCGCCAGCCACGGGATTGCGCCGGAGGAGGTCGACTGGCAGGGCGGCACGCTCTTTGGCGGTGACCCCATGCCCGCTGCGGACGGCCCGCGCGATCTTCGTGTGCCCAAGAGCTTTGTTCAGCTGTCGGGCAGCGTCATCTGCCATACCGACCCGGAGGTGCCTGCTCTGCTGTATCAGGCGCTTTGGCGGCATCAGAATGACCGGCGTTCGCTCGGAAATCCCGCCGATCCTCTGACCCGCCGGCTCGACCGGCTGGCAAAGGCCGTGGGGCGCGATATTCACAAGATGCATGCCTTCGTCCGGTTTCGCGAATTGCCCACGGACGGCGCGCGCCGCCGCTTTGCCGCGTGGTTTGAGCCGGACCACCGCATTGTGGAGGCCGCCGCGCCCTTCTTCGCCCGCCGCTTCGCCGATATGGACTGGCTGATTGCGACGCCGTTCGGCACCGCGCGGTTTTCGGACGGCCAACTTGATTTTGATCTGCCGGGGCCGCGCCCAGACCTGCCGGAGGATGCATCAGAGGCGCTTTGGACCACCTATTTCACCCATATATTCAATCCGGCGCGGGTAAAGGTCGGGGCAATGAAATCCGAAATGCCGGTGAAGTACTGGAAAAACCTCCCCGAAACCCGCGCGATCCCGGCCATGCTGCAAGACGCCGAAGCGCGCGTGCAGCGGATGCGCGACGCGCTGCCGACAGAGCCCCCCAAACGCGCCGCGCGGATCGCAGCAATGCCTGCCACGCTAGATCAGGCGCGCGCGGGGGCCGAGACGTGTACGCGCTGTGACCTCTGCGCTCCGCGACGTATGGTCTGGGGTGAAGGGCCCGCCGACGCGCCCCTGATGATCGTCGGCGAAGCACCCGGCGATCACGAGGACCAGCAAGCCCGGCCTTTTGTCGGCCCGGCTGGCCAGCTATTGCGCGCCGCGATGGCAGCGGCCGGATGCCCGCCCTCTTATCTGACCAACGCCGTGAAACACTTCAAGTTTACGCAGCGGGGCAAGCAGCGACTGCACCAAAGCCCGACGCGCGGCGAGATAGACCATTGCCGCTGGTGGCTGGACCAGGAACGACGGCTGATCCGGCCCCGGCTTACCGTCGCACTCGGCGCGAGCGCCGCATTTGCGCTGACCGGGCGTCGCGCGGCGCTAACATCGCGACGTGGCACGCTGGAACCTGCAATCCGAGGCGGTGACGTCCTCATCACCTGGCATCCCGCAGCAATCCTGCGCGCGCGATCACGTGGCGCGGAGATGCGCGCCGAACTGGCCGCCGATCTGAGCCGCGCTGCGGGACTTGCGAAGGAACGAATGGCCGCGCAGGGCGTTAGAGGTGCGGCAAGTCTTTAACAGTTCGCTGAATTAGTCAGGCCAGAGGCAGCTGTTCTCCGTGGTGGAATGAGTTCTCTCATCGGTCTTCCGGATTGGGTGGCTGGAAGCAGGCCTGGTTCCCCCCACGAGCCTCCATCCGCCAGCAACCGGGGCAGCCGGGCAAGATTTCCGGCTGCGAGCGTCAGGATAAAGCGTGACCGCACCTGTGCCAGGGGATTTCTTATAGAGCCGTGCGTCCGGGTCGGTGGCCGAAGCATGGGTCGCATTCGAACGCTTCTCGCCCTTGGAGTTGACCTCGGGATTTCGGGTACGGCGGCTGTAGCGAGGCATTGGAGCGGTTTCGGGTTCGGTCTGGGCGGGGTGTGCGACAGGGCCAATGGATGTAGCGGGCGGGTCATCCGGCCTATCATCGCTGGGCGGCGTGCCCGCTGACTTTGGCTGGAAACTCTTTATCGTCGCCCAAGCCTTTACGAGCGTGCCATCGACCGAGAAGTGGTCGTCCGACAGGAGTGGCGCGACCTCTCGATGCGCCAGGATGGCCGCCATCACCTTGCGCGATATATCGGCTGTCAGCAGCCGGTCGCGGTTCTTGGTGACCACCGTCGGCACCCATACCGGATCGTCGATCCCGAGGCCCACGAACCAGCGAAACAGCAGATTATACTGCATCTTTTCCATCAACGGCCACTCGGAGCGAATTGAGAACAGGATTTGGATCAGGCTGGCCCGGATCAACCGTTCCGGCGGGATCGAGGGGCGACCGAAATCAGTGTAGCCCGCCTCGAAATCGGCATCCAGACTGGCCAGCGCGTCGTTGACCACCTGCCTGATCTTTCGCAACGGGTGCCGTGCTGGGATGCGCTCTTCAAGATCGGCATAGCTGAATAACGACCCGCTCGCTTCGTCCCGCGCCCCCCCCCCCCCCGCCACAGTCGTGCAGAGGGAGAATCATGTTCCCAAAGCTGCGTCGAGAACCGACTTCTTCAGCATACTGCTAGGCATTCGCTTGATTGATGAGGATTTCTATTTTGGTAAAACGGTCGTGCTTCCGATGTTAGGTCAGCCGCAGACCCGCGTTGTAGCCGAAACGTTCGGCGACCCCGAGTTATTCCCGAGTTGGGCAGGAAAGAAGATAGTCAGGATGTCGCAGTCAACGGCAGGAAGGTTCTGCAACCTGTGAACTCAGTTTTCAAAATTGAATGACCGCAACACGGAGGCGGAGCTGATGACCCCGCTGCTTCTGTTTTTGGGCCAGCGGGATTTGGACGAGCCAAACGCCCCTGGCCGTCAGGGAGAGGGTGCTACCCTCCTCCTCGGGCAATTCTATTAGACCGGGCCGTCCCCGGCTGCGCCAACCCAGTCGAATAGCATGGCCTCGCCCCCTCCCGCGTTCGCCCGCCTTTTGAAACCTGGGGCAGATCAGCAGGAACAGGCGAAATCAAAGTCTGAACCTGCAAATCAGCCCTGATTTTCCGAATGGAAGGTCAGACCAACGCAACAAGCCACACGGCAAAAACAACTCTCTGATTGCGACATTGTCAAACGGCGAGCGATCTGTCCGTCCGGAGTCATGGTTCTCTTCGAGGTAGCGGCTCACGCGCCTCACGATGGTGTTCGGTGGTGGATCGTCTCCAATGTGGATTGCAGGGTGAGCAGGTGAGCCTGCATCCCAACCGTTTTTACGAGATCGATCTACCTCCGTCCCGTTGGGACTTCGCTCCCCGCCGCGGGGGCGGTAACTCAGATCAGGTGGTGGCCTCCTTCGTCAATAGATAGTCGGTTTCGTTTTTCCAAAGCGTCAGCATCAGAACGGCGAGCTTGCGGGCGGTCGAGACCGCCGCCTTGCGGAACCCGCGCCGTCCGGCCAGTCGCACGGCCCAGCTCTTGAGTGGCGAGAACCGTTTGACCTGGCGGATCAGGCAAGATGCCGCCTCAAGCAGCGAGCCGCGCATAGCGCCGTCACCGCATTTCGACACGCGCCCTGACCAATCCACCTCGCCGGATTGATGCCGCTTCGGCGTGAACCCGAGAAACGCACCGACGTCGGAGGCCCGGTTGAACCGGCCCGGATCATCGACCAGCGCGATGAAGCTGAGCGCGTTAACCGGCCCGCCCCCTGGGATCGACATCAGACGAAGTGCCACAGGATGGGATTTGGCTTTTCTCCTCACCGCTTTGTCGAGATCCTCCACCGCCTGGCACAACGTGGTATGGGCGGCGATGAAGCCATCCGCAATAACTCGGAGACCGGATCGGTCTCGCCGGCCGCGGCCAGCTGGTCCCGGAACGCTTGCCTTTGCTGTCCCTGGCCAATGCCCGTCATGCGGATGCCGAAGGTCTTCAGCACGCCCCTGATGTGACCTTCAAGATCTTTGCGCAGGCGGATCAAACGCTCGCGGGCTCCAACCAGATTGCGCAGCTGATACTCCTCTTCGCTTCGGATGTGCACCGCAGTGAACCAACCGGTTCGCGCGAGCTACGCCAGCCCCTCAGCATCGGCGGCGTCTGACTTGTTCGGCCGCGCCGAGAGGCTCTTGTGCGCCTTGCGGGCATCAATGCAGGTTGCGGGCAATCCCAGCCGGGCCATCCCGCGTTGCAGCCAGATCCATAGCATCCCGCTCTGGTGCACGATCCGGCGGGGCTTGAGATCGCGGTTGCGAAAACAGCCCGCAACGCCTTCAGGGTCAGCAGGGCATATTCCCCGCGCGACCGTCCTGCCATCCTCATCCACGACGCAGATCGAAATCTCGTTCAGCGACACGCCCAAACCGGCATAATGTTTCATAGGTCGTTCTCCTCACGGCAATTTTCCATGAGGTCGACACACCGGACCTCGTTCGCCTCCGGAGAGCGACCGCTGCAATCACATCATGTGGATTGGGTCAGTTTATGACGCCTAGGTGGTCAATTTCGTCTGGCTTTCAACAACTTGTGTGGAACGTTTAACACCTTTGACCCAATCCACGGCCAAAACCCGAGGGAACGGAACGGCCGCCTCATCCAATTCTGACCCAAACGTCAAGCATTTCTGACTCAATACGACAGCTGCCATTCATGCGGATCTAAAAGACGGGGATGCAGAGTCCCACTGTACCAAATGCTGCGTCCTAGTCGAATGACAGGAAAGCGCAGAGAGCGCTATTTGCAAAGTAGTGGGATTTAGAGGCATGGTGAGCGATCCATGCCGCAGGCGCACTAGGAAGAGCTGACCTTCGCCGCAAGTGCAATCGCCTATTTTCATCGAACTCACGGGTCGCAGGATAAAGCGCCAATTCATCGTACACATACCAGTGACTGCTTTGGCTGGGCCGGAACCGTGCCGCAGCCGCAGAGGGGCGATCAGTGTTCAAGTTATCCGGCGGAAATAGTCTCGTTGAATGATCATCCGCCAAAACACATCGTCAGAGCCGCTTTCGACAGCCCCGCCGCAATCGATAGAATCCCCAACACGGCCAGCGGGCTTTCCGTTGATAAAAACGCTACTCGATCCAGCCCACAGAGCTCGCGCGTGCGGCGGGTGTTTAGGCTTTGCGTGCGGCGCAAAAGCATCCCCCTCACGCAACGCCGGCTTCCCATTGATACCGACATCACCGCTTCCTGAACTCGCTGGTGTGGGTGGGAAGCCATCGTTGCCCGACCCGATATCCTCTTTTCGTCCCGCAGCAGGCGTGACACTCACTCCCAAGATTAAGTTGATTGCAAAAACGGCCTACTCATCACAACGGTGCGGCCTCGAAGCTACGACCGCGCCCAATCGGCCCATTCAGCGGGGTAATGGGGATGGTCGCGTAATTCCCTATCATCAATCCCAAACGCGACGGAGGCCGCAGCTGCCTCCAAGCACCAGTAGCCAACGTAGGTACTGTTTTCTCCCAGGTTCTCACCGCGGGTCGTCTGGGCTGCCAACTCAGAGGCCATTTCATCATACCAGCCATCCACAAATTTTTTCAAATGATGGGGGCGGGCAAATTCCGGCTCTGCGGGATCGATGGCCAACCACAGGTTCTGATAGGCCTCGGGCCAATGCACATCACTCGTGACGGGAACCTCCGGCAGGCCGAAATGCTGTCGGTAGGCCGCCCAGATCCGATCGTAGCCGCCATAGCCGTCCATTTGCAGATCGAATTGATCAAGTGTTCTGAAGAAGGCTTCTGCCTCAGTAGATTCTGCCCGGGCCAAAACCAGGAATGACATGTCCCGCAGGTAGTTATCATATCCGACTCGCGCAATGCCATTGGGCATCTTGGTTCCGAAACGTGAGACGATCTCCGGAAAGTGCTGCGCCACCGCCCTGAAGCCTGGGGCCACAACTTCTTCCATAGGCGCACCGGCTGAATAGAGGAGAAGCGACATCTCGAAAAGACTGTCTCTGAGTGCTTCACCTGAATTTCCTCGACCGCCAGCTTTAGCAGGATCTTGTTTGCGATAGCTTTCTTCAAAAAAGACGATATCTTCTTCCTGGAATGCAAGTGCCTGTTTCCAAAAAGACGCGTTTGCAATGCGGTCTCTCATTCTTGAATTCTCCATGCCGGCCCAGCAACAGGTTTGCCGAATTTATCGAGCCATTCCTCAGTTACGGTTCCACTTTTGTCTACGCGTAATAGCACCCGATCATATACTTCGCCCATTTCGCGGGCGTGCATACGCGAAAGGCCTGCCTTGGCAAGTCTTCCTCGGATCCATTCGTCAGACATCTGCAGAACCCCTCGTTTTGTGGTTCCCTGCTGTGACCCCAGCGCCTTGGCGTCAGAAACAATGTAGCGCGGCGGCGGGCCCGGATCGCGATGTATCGCGTCGATCTTACCTGGGCCGGGAAAGGGACTGTCCATCGTAGTGTTGGGGCAAATAATCTTTCCCACCCCTGGCTGGCGGCATATCGGTCAGCTTCGACTTCGCCCCAGCGTCCGACCTGCGGATTATGGCGATGGGCATTGCGATCAGGCTGGCGGCAGAAAACCTGGCCGAAGCGTCGGGAGAACGGCTTTGAAGTTCTCCTCAGTGATCATCCATCGATAGGGATCTTCGTATTCATAACTCAGATGAAGTTCATGCGGTTTGCGCCCGAATTGCAGCAGCGCGGTCTTCCAGTGCCGCGTTTCATAGTCCGGATGAACCGCGCGGAGCGTGTTCAGCACTGGTAACAAAGGCTTAATCGGGAAACTGAAGCCGCTGGAATGACCGAGCGGATCGTAGGCTCGCGCGCCACCGCCCGCGCCCTTTCCGTTTGGTGACAGCCACAACCAAGCCGAAACCGCCACCGCATCCTCAGCGTAGTCACCGGGAATGGAGGGCAGGATCAGATTGGCCAGCTTTCTGGCCTGGACCTCTTCGGCAGGTGTCATTGGTCAAACTTGGGGCGAAGTTCTTCGATATATCCGTGAATGTCTGCCGGGCGAACCTGCCAGCGGCTTTCGTCCTTATCCTCGAACTGGACATTGAACCGACCAGATGCGCGATCAAATTGCAGAAGCATTTTGATCGGCGGTTGGGTATCGCCGTATACCTCCTGGAGATAAGCCGCGATTGATGGGCGAAGAAGGCGGGGTTTCACGGAAATAGCTTCGAAGTCACCATCGGATTTGAAAAGGTAGCCGTTCGTTCCGTGGGGCCTTCCGTCCTCTTTGACTTCGACCACTAGACCAAACGACACCCAATCTTGCCCAAAAGCTTCGTGGTAGCCGACAGTAGCTTTGACCATTTCTTCAATTGCGTTCATTATTTCCTCGCGTAGTTTTCATTCATGTCGCGCCAAGTCACCCGCTTAAAACTCTGTCCTGCTTCGTTATCGAATTCTCTTTCGACTTCGTACATAATCTTTCCTGTCTTTGGGTCACGCACCACGTACCGAACATCAAATTCATCCGGCCTCACCGCCCCTGGCGGATACGGATCGACTTTGAAATCAACCTCATATCCCATTTTAGTCCAGTCGGCCCACTCGTTCTCCATAGTTTTCCAGGCGCCCATATTGAGGTTCCCCGCCTGTGGAGCAATACCTTCGTCTGGCGTGTCGCCGAAGAAGCGGTGGGCCGCCAGATGGCCGCCTTGATCGCCGTCATCACCCAGCTTGCCAATGGCCGTCGCGTTATCGCCGCGTTTTGTCGAGCCGAAATCCTGTCGGATCGTTCCCGAAGCCCCCGTTGGCCGACCGGTCGCAGGATCATGGCTAATGATCTGCTCATTAGTCCCGCGCTGGTGGCGGGTCTGCCCTTTGTCGAGGGGGGTGACCTTGGGATCAGGACCGACGTCCTCAGGCGCGACCTGCTGATCTGACCGGCCCGTACCTTGCTCCCGATCCCTCGGCGGCTGTTCCAGCACCTTTTCAGCCGGGCTGTCGGGGATGTTGCGGTTGGTGTCCGGTGCAAATCCGCCGACACCGTTCTCCTGCGGTTTGCCGTACTTGGCTGCTAGGGCGGCCTGACTATGGGTTCTGTCGACGATCTTCCGGCCGTTCCCGTCCAGTATATCCACCGTAATCTGTCCGGTATTGGGTAATGCCCGGAGACCGAATTTCAAGAAGCGGAGAAACGCAAGCCCTGAGTAAATTTCAGCGGCAAGGAAGATGCCGTCAACACCAACTGTGGATACGGCATAGAGAATGCCGCAATCATAATACTTCTGCTTCAGATCCTGCCAGACCGCTGTGAAAAACTCAGCAATCTTGCTTTCGACAACGGATTTGTGAAAGGCTGTCTGCCGACCGATCGCTTCCAGTTGCCGGTCGATCTCCTGCTCGCGCTGACGCAATACTTCGTCGCCAGCGTCGTCTGACAGCCAGTAATCCAAGAGATCAGGCTTCCGCAGCATCAGAGTGTCAGCCTGATTTTGCAGGTAGTTCGCTGCCATGTAGTGGTCCAAGCCACTGCCAGTCAGAAACGCTTCTATTTGCGCAACGACTTGGTCGCGAAACGCCGCGTCGGTTGCCAATAGGTAAATCGTTTCGAAAAGCGCATAGTACTCATAGACTTTCAGAGCGGTATAGTTGGCGATCGAGCACTGGCTGTTGGCATGCGATGGGAAGGGATCGTCAAGAGCCAGGAATTGCTGCTCTTCGGCCTGAACCCGTTCAGCGGCAGCTTGCAGGTCTGGAAAGCGTTCAGTTATCCAGGGGTCGGTGGCTGCCCGCTCGTAGCCCTGGTGTTCTACGGCATAGCTGGATTGCATGGCATAAGGGATCTGCACCGTGCCAGCTGCGCGGCCCAGAACGTTGCGATAGGCCGCAAGCGCGTCCTCATATTCCTGTTTCTCGCGAAGGAATTTCTCTTGAGCGGTTTCAGCCACGGTGCCCCCTCAAAACATCGCCATTTCGAGACCGGTTTCCTCGTCGTCAACGAAGAAACTGCGCAGGACCTCAGGCGAATGTGCAGCGATACTGTGCGGGCGGCTGTCAAAGTGCTGCGGCAGCGCCGGTACTGCCAGGCCGATGGCTTCAGCTGCCTGAAGAGAAGCCTTAGCGGCTGCGGTCAGATTGGCGTCGTCGATCCGGGGGGACAGCACGTGCTGCACCAAGCTGGCCACGTTGGTGATGCGGTTAGCAGGGGACAGGAACACATCCCGCAAAGAGCCCGCAACAGGAACGCCAGCCTGAGCAAAAAACGCTCGCCGCAGCGCATCACGCTGCTGCTGGTTCTCTTTTGCGGCATCGCTCCAGGCGCCGGAAGTGACTTTCAGGGCCATCTGCTCACTCAGTTCAGGTCAATGCGCCCGCCGGTCACCGTGACCGCGGATTGTCCGTTGATGGTGATGTTCACACCGTCCAGCGCGATATTGCCTTCCCGGTCCAGAGTAATTTTGGACTTGCCGACAACGATTTCGTATTTCTCACCGACATGGGTCACCTTGTTGTTTCCGACTTCCTCCCAGGACCCGACGGCGACACTCTCGTTCTTCACTCCACCAACAGTAACCTGCATGCCGCCCCCAACGGTGACGGCTTTTGCGGCACCTACGATTTCAGTCGAACTGACCATCACTGTTTCCGCCTTGTTCTTGGCAACGCCGATGATCAGATTACCTTCACCCATGTTGAGCGCATCCGGCAGGCCAAGCTTGCTGGTCATGTCGCCGATCGCACTGGTAAATTTCTTGAAGGCAGAGGTTACCGCCGACTGCAGCTTGTTCGGCCCCACCATCAGAGTCATGTTGCCGCCGATTACCTCGTGATGGTTGTTCCCGACCTCGATGGATTTGTTGTTCCCGACAGACTCGGACTGGTTGCGGTCCACCCGTTTGGCGCGGTTGTTCTCGATATGCAGTTCGTGATCTTTTTCTGCATGCAGGTAGATCTTTTCGTTGTCCGTGGCGTCTTCGAATGTCAGCTCGTTGAAGCCAGAGCTCTTGTGACTGTCGCTGCGGAAAACGGATTTCGTCTTGTGCTTGGGCAACTCGTAAGGTGGTCGGTTCTTACCGTTAAAGACGCAGCCAGTGACGATGGGCTTGTCGGGGTCCCCACGAAGATGCTCGACGATGACCTCCATGCCAATACGAGGAATCACGATTCCTCCCCAGCCCTGACTGGCCCAGTTCTGGCTCACCCGAACCCGCATGGTGTGCGCGCCATCGAGATCCCAGTGAAAGCGGCATAAAATGCGACCGTGTTCGTCACAATCGATCTCGCCTTCACCGACGACAACCGCGGTTTCTGGTCCCTCTACGCGCGGTCCTGCTGTGCGGCGCTCCGGGCGAAATGGCGCATCATCAGGGGTCAGCACATAGGCTCCGTCATAGGGCGCGTCATCCGCTCCCGCACTCCCAGACCCATAGGCCTGCGCCCGGAACCGATGGGTGGCCTTGAGGCATACGAATGTGCGCCCCGTCACTTTGGGAACATCATCTCCCGCCAGTGTGACGCGCCAGCCCGCGCCGAGGGAGACCACATCGCCCTCAGCCCGGTGGCGCGGGGCCTGACCGCGCTCAGCTTCCAGACGGCGCGACACCACACCCCGGCCTTCGCCTTGGTTGAGGTAATCGCCGGGCCAGTCATAACTTTCGATATCGCCGCTTGGATGAGACGCATCGGAGAGCTGGTCCACTTCCTGCGCCGATGTGGGTATCTTGAAGTTATACTCCGTCAGCCGCACTGCGCCGGTGGTGATCCGCTCGGTCGCGGACCAATGGCGGAAATGCTCCTCCTCGTGCCGGTGATAGCCGGCGACACCAAAATACGGGCGCGAGGATCCCGGAACCTCGGGCAGGCTGATCGCCGCATCGGTGAGCAGAAGCGTGTGTGATCCCGCTTCATGTCGCCACGACCATGTTATGCCAAAGCGCTCCAGCTGGCGGCGGATGAAATCGGCGTCGCTTTCGCCATATTGAACGGTGTATTCCAGCACCGGGTAGTCATCCATCACCCGCAGCTCAAGGTGAGGGTTGCCCAGTGCGGCGTAAGAGCGGAGCACCTCTTGTACGATCTCGATGACGGTTTTATCGTGGAAGATCCGCATATTGCGCCGCAGGCTGGCCACATGCAGCCACGGACGCAATGTCAGGTCATAGCGAAACCCGTTCTCGAAGGCCCCGCGTTGCTCGGCTTCGCAGACGATC
Source organism: Epibacterium sp. MM17-32 (assembly GCF_022348205.1). NCBI lineage: Bacteria > Pseudomonadati > Pseudomonadota > Alphaproteobacteria > Rhodobacterales > Roseobacteraceae > Epibacterium > Epibacterium sp. MM17-32. Next base: position 609,878 of record NZ_JAKRFC010000001.1, read on the forward strand.
CCGTCAAAGGCGCGCGCACCCTGAGCGTGATTGATTTCAATGGTGGCATGAGTTCCAAGGAGAGCGCTGAGGTCGAGGGTGTTCTGGGTTGAAAGCGCTTCAACGCGCCACTCGAACTCTCCCGAAAGCTCCTCCGTGCCATCCATCCGCAAAAGCACAAGCGCGTCGGATCCCAGCACAGTCGTCAGACGCCCAAGCCGGGCATCCTGAGTAAATACATTCATAAAACACAACCCTTGAAGTTGAGCGAGAGCATATCTGCCTCGCCTTTAGGATCAAGGGTGGAAAATCTCTATCTGTGGGGAAAATAACGACGGTGCAATCACGCTCGAGTGATTGTCCTACGTCGCTGAGGCCGAGTTGAATGTCAGCTCGCGGATAGACTTTCGCGCTTGCAGAAGCGCCCTCGCTGCGCCTTGCGTTGATGTCTCCTTCGGGCTGGCTACGGCCATCGATGCAAGTATCAGCACTAGCGGTTCAGTCCCGCAACCTGTGAACTCAGTTTTCAAAATTGATTGACCGCAACACGAAGACAGGGCTGAAGGCCCCGGCGCTTCTGTGTTGTGGGCCAGTGGGATGTGGACAAGCCAAACGCCCCTGGCCGTCAGGGAGAGGGTGCTACGGCGCTGTTGTACAAATCAACTAACAGCCAGAGTTCCCCTTTCCCCGGACACACTCATCCTAGGGCCACGGTGACAGGGATGCCGAGGGCGGTGAAGCGGTTCATGACCGCCGCACGGATCTGAACTTCGGCGACCTGGCGGTCGAAGTCCCGTGACATTAACCTCTGGCCGAGCCGCTTCACGCAGTTCATTTTCGTCTCCACCCTGCTGCGGCGGTGATACCCGCTCCAGTTTCGCCACAGCGCCCGACCCAAGTGCTTCGATGCTCGCAGGATCCCGTTTCGCGCCCGGGTTCCGGCCGTGTCCGGCTTCCAAGGCCTCACAGTCCTCCTCGGCGGAATGATCGCCGCCGCGCCGCGGGCCGCGATGGCATCATGGCAAGCGCGGGTGTCATAGGCACCGTCGGCGGTGACGGTGGCGATCTCCTCCTCCGCCGGGAGCTGTGCAAGCAGGTCCGGCAGCATCGGCGCGTCGCCGACATTGCTGGAGGTGACCTCGACCGCCCGGATCTCCAATGTTTCCTCATCGATCCCGAGGTGGATCTTGCGCCAAACCCTGCGTCGCGAGCCACCCATTGCCCGGCAACATATGCTTGCATGTGTGAGAGGGATGCTTGCGCGTGTGCCACTCGCCTTCACCTTCCACCTTGATGCCGGTACTGTCGACGAGCAGGTGAAGCGCGCCCTTGGAGCCCCGATACGGGATGGTGACGTCCAAGGCCTTTTGGCGACGCGACAGGGTGCTGAAGTCAGGCACGGACCAGCCAAGGCCGGACAGTTCCAGCAGGCTCGCAACGAACCCTGTCGTCTGGCGGAGTGTCAGCCCGAGGAGGACCTTGAGGGTCAGGCAGGCCTGGATCGCGGCGTCGCTATAGGACTGCTGGCGACCGCGACGCCCGGACGGTACCGCCTCCCATTGCATCGAGGGATTGAACCAGACGGTCAGCGATCCGCGCTGCCTAAGTGCATGATTGTAGCTATTCCAGTTGGTCGTCTTGTATGTCGTCTTCGGAGGTCTGCTCATGTTGCACAGCTAGCATATTGGATTCACAAGATGAATCCCCATGGATTTGCGCAACAACGCCTGAGCGCAGTATCGCCCTGATCTTCGGAGCCGTTCGAAGGTCCGCTCTCGGGAGACCGTTCGTGCTTGCAGCAAAGGTATCGCGGCTCCATGCATGAAAGCCGTGTTCGGGCTGGCTACGGCCATCGATGCAGGTATCAGCTCTAGAGGTTCAGTCCCGTATCCTGTGAACTGAGTTTTCAATATTGTATGACCGCATCACTGAGCCGGGGCTGATGGCCCCGGCGCTTCTGTGTTGTGGGCCAGCGGGATTTGGACGAGCCAAACGCCCCTGGCCGTCAAGAAGAGGGTGCTGCCCTCCCCCTCGGGCAATTCTATTAGACCGGGCCGTGTCCTCGGCTGCGCCTGCGGGCCGCACCAACCCGGTCGAATAGCATTGCCTCGCCGCCTCCCGCGTTCGCCCGCCTTTTGAAACTTGCTGCAGATCAGCAGTAAAAGGCGGGCTCAAAGACTGAACCTGCAAAACAGCCCTGATTTTCCCAAAGGAAGGTCAGATCAACGCAACAAGCCACACGGTAAAAACAGTGGATTGGATCAGTTTATGACGCCTAGGTCAATTTCGTCCGACGTTCTACAATTTGTGTGGAACGTCGAACACCTTTGACCCAATCAACGGCCAAATTCTGAGGAAACAGCAGAGCCGCGTCTTTCAATTCTGACCCAAACGTCAAGCATTTCTGACCCAGAAGACCGCGTATATCGATAAGCGCGCTTACCTGCGCCAGGAACTAGCGGCCCATAGCGGCCCTTCGTACCAGGCGCGGCGGATGACCGGGGTTCCAGCCGTTTTTACGAGCGATACGCGAGAGACTCCGCGTGAAAGCCGCTCATTTTTAAATCCTTCTCACAGGAGTTCATGCCTTTTGGTCTTTTTCTTTAAGTGCTTCGGCCAACTCGCCAACTTTTGACCTCAGATGTTTCAGCTTCCCAAGCATCTTCCAATAGCCATCTTCATCCTCTTCAAATCCTAATTCCTCAAGAGCCTCCTGTAGGTCACCTTCTGGCGTCTTGGGCTCATATAAGTAGAATTGGTATTGTTTGGGTGCCTGGTACAGCGTCAGGTAGAAAGTAATTTCCGTGCCCTTGAAGTCTCTTGTTATGCAGAGGCCAGGCTCGTCATCCGTGGACGTAGACTCATAATAACTCGTCGAAAAACCGTCTGGCTTCATGTCAGACGAGAGGCTGTCGTATAGGCAGTAGGTAAACAGTTCCGCATGTCTTCCATTCATCTGCGTCTTTCTAAGAAGGTAGTTTCCTTCACCGTCTGAGCCACGCATCATTCTATAAGTGCCGTAGTCGTAGACGGACGGAGTTTCGAGGATCGCCTTACGCCACGGTTCAATTTTCGATGCAGTCTCGATCACTCCGTCAAGATCAGCGGCATATGAATCCGGGTCTTCGAGGCGGTCCCAAAGGGCCTTTAGGATCACGCTTGGCCGATCAACAGTAGCTGCATTCCGCAGTAGTCTCTTCCATCCCCATGCTTCGTCGTATGATGTGGTGAGCAACGATCTATTTCTGCCGACATTCGGCAAGAAATCTCCCACCGCGAGAAGCGCGCGCTCCCAGAGTCGACCAGATCCCTTCGGGTGTTTCACAAGGTCGTCGAACATCTGCAAGGCACATGCGAGATAATGTTCAAATGGCTCGACAAGTTTGCTCGCGGTAGCTGTATCAAGACGCTCGAGCTCGGCATCAACCTCACCGAGATTCAAGCCGCAGCAGCGTAGCAGGAACCCAATCTGCCCCCGAAAGTAGGTATGCTGCTCTGCCCGATCAAGCCGTTCAGGCCAGCCGTCACCGAGGAGGATGAGACGAGCCTTAATTCGTTCTTCCGCGACCTGAACTACTGCGAAAGCACCCACGTGACCATCTGCACTTGCGAGGTGCTTGAGGATATCGTCCATCCACGGCTTGAGGTCTCTAAGAGCAGCATAGCTCCGACGCAGGTCATCGGGCCGATTGTAATCGGTGTTGGTCGCGAGGTTGGAGACTACCCGCATCCATGCATTGAAAGTAGTGGGATCAATCTCTCCGGTCGAATGGACGAGGAACTGGGCATATCCAGCAAGCTGAGCAAGCTGTTGGAAGGTAAGGCTGGTCGGCTTAGTCAGTATGTCCTGAAAAAGAGCCCGTTCATCGAGATGCCGCGTGTCGGGAAGATAGCAGCGCAACGTTTCGGGTCCCGCGCTCCACCGCTCAAGAAGCGTGATCAGCGACAGGACCATTTCCTCATCCAGCCAACCCCTGTCGTGAAACCACGTATAGCTGCTAGCTCGAGTCATTGAGCGAAGGTCGGCCAAATCAGTCGAAGTTGCAGCAGCTTCGGGATCCCGAGTCACCATGATCACGGTCCGAAGTAGGTTCATCATGGCGTCGTCGAATGTGGCAGTTTTCTTATCACGGAACGGCCAGAAAAAATCGGACCATCGGGTATCGATCCGACGAGAGAAAAAGTCTGCAATCGCCGTCCCGCTGCAGAGATCAGGCGGAGCGCCCTTGAACTGGTTTTCCAGATGCCTCTCGAAACGTGCCTTGAATGTCTCGAATGGAGTTAGCGGTTTCCCACGCGCATTCATTTTGATGTATAGGTCATCCGAGAGATCAAACTGCTCAAGATCAAGAAGTTGGAATGTGATTGCCGGGGCCGTTTCGTCGATCAATCTGGCATAAAGGCCTGAGGTTTTCTGGAAGACCTCGTGCATCCGGTCTAACATTGATAATACAGCCCGAATCGTTGGATCGAACCACCAGCTGCGAAAGTACCAAGGCTGGTCAGATATCATCCTGGGGTGCCCCCACTGAAGTGGTCCACCTTTTGGGATAGGAATATCCCGTTTTCAGGAGGACGACGAGATGGCAGGCAAACGAGAGAAGCCCGAGGAC